>JACPUE010000062.1 GCA_016192425.1 Burkholderiales bacterium | reverse complement strand
CCCGAAGGGAAAGCCAGCCAGGCCGCGCATTGCGTCGTTGCCCTTCGCTTGTGCAGCGGGGCTGCACGGCACTCAGGGCGCCTAGCACTGCACGGCCTGGCTGGCTTTCGCGTGGGGGAATTGAATGATGACACGCCCTAAGCACCTTTGCAGAAATGCAGTCCGTCGGCTTCGTACATTAGGGATTATTCGGTGGCGCACAGGCCGAAACTGTGGTGCTGTTGAACGATAATTGATTTGAATCAGGCAGTCCGTGGCGGCTTGGGCCTCACAATCCATTTGTTTTATTAATTGGTGAAATAAATGGAAACTATCAATCAGGCCTGTGCCAATAGATTTTCCCGCCGCACCGTCCTTCAGTCGGTTGCGGCCGTCTTGCTGGTTCCGGCACTCGGCCATGCGCAGGCTCAGTTGGCCTTGTCCACGGCCTTCAACCGGGCTGCGCGCAACCGGGCGTTGTCGCAGCGGTTGGCCAAAATCTATTGCCAGATCCTGATGGGCGTATTGCCTGAGGAATCAAATCGTTCCTTGGCAGATACCCGGCAAAAGGTGCGCAAGGGGTTTGAAGACTTGGCCAAGTCCACCTTGCCGCCCGAGGTGGCGCGCCAGGTGGTCGAGCTGAAAAAGCAGGCCGATGCCGCTGACACCTTGGTCGTGTTGCCGCCCACGCGCGATTCTGTGGCTGCGCTGGCGCTGCAGTCGGACAAGGTCATGGCGGCGGCGCAGACCACAGCCGAGACTTTTGAAAAGGTCGCCAAGGTGAGCTCGGCCAAGCTGGTCAACATTGCGGGCCGTCAGCGGGCGCTGTCCCAGCGCATTGCGCGCGACTACTTTTTGACGGCAGCCAAACTCGACGGCAAAGGCCTGCGGGAGCAGATGAAGGCCGATGCCACGGAGTTCCGCCTGGCGCTGGACACCTTGGCGGCTGCGCCCGTCAGCACCCCTGCCATCCGCAACGAACTGGAACTGGGGCGGGCGCAGTGGCTGTTTTTCGAATCGGCACTGCAGCGCAAGCCGGATGACAAGGGCATGGAAACGGTGGCCACTACCAGCGAGCGGCTTCTGGAAGTGCTGGAAAAACTCACCGATCTGTACGATGCGGCACTCAAGGATGTGCTGGGGTGATTTGCCTGCGGTCTCAGTGAAGTCGCGGCGATCATTTTGGCTATAGAGGAAAGACCGAATAAAGTTGGGGTGTGATGGTTGATTTGGATCATGGGAGCGTGTCTACGGCGCTTTCAGAATTACCACGATCAATCAACTTTGCCGATCCGCCATGCATAGCCTCTTTTGGAGTCCTTCCGTCAGCCGTCGCTTGCTTATTAAAAAGGGAGTATTGGGGGGCTTGATCGCTTCTGGAGGAATTCCGGCATTGGTTTTGGCAGAACAGCCGACCATGGCTGCCGCCATCAATCGCATGGGGCGTCTTCGGGCCCTTTCGCAGCGCATTGTCAGGGCCTATTGCCAGTTGTATCTTGGTGTGGAGGCCAAGATGGCGGAGCAGGTGCTGGTTGTGGCACGCAAGCTGGTTGTAACGGGTCTTGACGATTTGGCAAAGAACCTGCTCCCACCGGACGTTGTCGGTCAGCTTGCAGAGGTACGTAAAATCTACGAGGAATTGGAGGCCAAGCTGACCAGCCCGCCTACACGCGAGTCTGTGTCGGCCATCGCTGCCCAGGCTACAAAATTGTTGGGGGCAGCGGATCGCATCGTGGTGCTGCTGGAGAAGCGGGCCGATGCCTCCTCCGGTGGCTTAATGAATACAGTGGGTAGCCAGCGATATCTGTCGCAGCGCTTGGCCAAGAGCTACTTCCTGTCGGCTGCGGGTTTGGGCGACAACACACTGCGCGATCAAATGTCCACGGACAAAATGGCGTTTGTGAGGAATATGGCGACCCTTTCCAATTCGCCGGTGAACACGGCATTGATTCGTACCGAACTGCAATTGGGTGAACATCAGTGGGTTCTTTTCAATGCAGCGCTGGAGCGTGAACCCGACACCCGGGGGCTGCGTTCGGTGGCTGCCAGTAGCGAAAATTTGCTTGAAGTCATGAACAACCTGGTGATGCACTACGAGGCAGTTGCCAAGTAGGCTTCATTCTTCTGGATGCAAACACCGGGCATGGTGCCCGCGCAGGAGGTATGGCATGCGAGCAGCCTTGGGACTGATTTCTTTGCTGGTGGTGCTGGCGGTGGTGGCATTGCTCACGCGCAAAACATTGCCGCCCCCCACCGTGGCGCCCGTAGCGCCGCTGCCGGACATGCCCACCACCGTGACCACCCCCGCGCAGGCCCAGCAGGTGCAGGAACAGTACCGCAAGGCGCTCGACCAGGCACTGCAGCAGGCACGCCCTGCCTCCACGGAATATTGATCAAATTAGCTTCCAGCGCTTATTGGATAAGCGCTAGCAGCTATAAAAATAATAGCAAATGACCCTTGCACAGGACGAGCACTGGATGCGCCAGGCCCTGGCGCAGGCGCAGGCTGCTGCGCAAGCGGGCGAGGTGCCGGTGGGGGCCGTGCTGGTGCGTGGCGACGAGCTGATCGCCACCGGCTGCAACGCCCCGGTGGCAGGGCACGACCCCACCGCCCATGCCGAAATCGTGGCCTTGCGCGTGGCGGCGCACAGGCTGGGCAACTACCGGCTGGAGGACTGCACCCTTTACGTGACGCTGGAGCCTTGCGCCATGTGCAGCGGCGCGCTCCTGCACGCGCGCCTGCCGCGCGTGGTGTTTGGTGCAGCAGACCCCAAGACCGGCGCGGCCGGTTCGGTGGTCAACCTGTTTGCCCAACCCCAGCTCAACCACCACACCCAGGTGCAGGGCGGGGTGCTGGCGCAGGAATGCGGGGCGCTGCTGGCCCAGTTCTTCCGCGCACGCCGCCAGCAGCAGCGCAGCCAGGCGCTGGCCGCCCACCCGCTGCGCGACGATGCACTGCGCACCCCGGACGCGCGCTTTGCCGACCTGCCCGGCTACCCCTGGGCACCGCACTACGTGAGCGACCTGCCCGCGCTGGCAGGCCTGCGCCTGCACTACCTCGACGAAGGCCCGCGCGATGCGCCGCTCACCTGGCTGTGCCTGCACGGCAACCCGGCCTGGAGCTACCTGTACCGGCACATGCTGCCGGTCTTTGTGCAGGCGGGACACCGCGTGGTCGCGCCCGACATGATCGGCTTTGGCAAGAGCGACAAACCCAAGAAGGAACACGCCCACAGCTTCGACTGGCACCGCCAGGTGCTGCTCGAATTGTTGCAGCGGCTGGACCTGCACCACGTGGTGCTGGTGGTGCAGGACTGGGGCGGCATCCTGGGCCTGACGCTGCCCATGGCCACACCCGAGCGCTTTGCCGGCCTGCTGGCCATGAACACACTGCTGGCCACGGGCGAGGAGCCGCTCTCGCAGGGCTTTCTGGACTGGCGCGCCATGTGCGCCGACAAGCCCTTGTTCGGCGTGGGCCGATTGCTGGCGCGCGGCAATCCGCAGCTGAGCGCGGCAGCGTGTGCGGCCTACGATGCGCCGTTCCCCGACGCGGGCCACCGCGCTGCGCTGCGTGCCTTCCCCCGCCTCGTGCCCGACCACCCCGAGGCACCGGGCGCCGCGCTCTCGCGGGCTGCGCGCGATTTCTGGCAGAACGCCTGGACCGGCCGCAGCCTGTTCTTTGCCGGTGCGCGCGACCCCGTGCTGGGCGTGCCGCTCATGCAGCGCCTGCAGCAAACCGTGCGCGGCGCGCCCGGGCTGGTGGTGCTGCCGCAGGCGGGCCATTTCGTACAGGAGCACGGCGCGTCGATCGCGCAGCAGGCTGTGGAATACTTCCGGCTTTGAGCATCCACGGAGCGGGCCTGCGCAGGGCCCGAACGCCTTGCCTTCCGACCACGAACATGCCTCTTGCGGCTGCGGCCATGACCATGGCCATGGCCCCAAGCACATCTACATCTACTCACCCTCCAGCGCCGTACGTGACAAGGCGGCCTTTCGCCGGGGTGTCAAACGCCTGCAGGCCCTGGGGCACGAGGTGGAAATCGACGCCGACGCCCTGGCCCAACACACCCGCTTTGCAGGCGACGACGCCACGCGCCTGGCTGCCATCCACCGTGCGGCCGCCAGCGGCGCCGACGTGGCCCTGATCTCGCGCGGGGGCTACGGCCTCACACGCATCCTGCCCGGCATCGACTGCGCCGCCGTGGCGCGCGCGGTAAACCGCGGTACGCAGTTTGTCGGCATCAGCGACTTCACCGCGCTGCAGTGCGCCGTGCTGGCGCAGGCTGGTGCCGTGACCTGGGCTGGCCCGGCGTTGGGCGCCGACTTTGGCGTGCAGGAGGGCCCCGATGACATCATGGAAGCCTGCTTTGACGACCTGCTCACCGGCCACGGCGAGGGCGCGGGCTGGCGCATGCCCAAGGAGCGGCGTGCAGCGGGTGTGCCTGAAGCGCTGCTGCCCGAGCTGGAGATTGCCTCCAGTACCCTGTGGGGTGGCAACCTGGCCGTGCTCTGCGCGCTGGTGGGCACGCCGTACTTTCCGCAGGTGGACGGCGGCATTCTGTTCGTCGAAGACGTGAACGAACACCCCTACCGGGTGGAGCGCATGCTCACCCAACTGCTGCACGCCGGTGTGCTGGCGCGGCAAAAGGCGTTGGTGCTGGGCCAGTTCAGCAACTACCGGCTGGCGCCGCATGACAAGGGCTTCAAGCTGCAGACCGTGGTGGACTGGCTGCGCGGCCAGCTGGCCATTCCGGTGCTCACGGGCCTGCCCTATGGCCATGTGCCCACCAAGGTGCTGCTGCCGGTGGGGGCGCAGGTGGATCTGTCGGTGCAGGGGCGCGATGCCTTGATCTACTGGGGGCACCTGGGCTGAAGTGCCCCCCCCTGAGCCGCTGCGCGGCTTCCCCCCGCTCTCGCATCGCTGCGCGCTGCGGGCAGGGGGATGCTCCCAGCGCCCGCATGTGGGAATACTGGCGGCCCTTGCGCGGGAGCCCTGGCCTTGGGCGCGCCAGTTTCATGCGGTGCGGGTTGCGCGCAGCGCTGTGGAGCAACTGATTTACAGCGCGGCGGGCTGCGTCGTCGGGTCGGGCATGGCGGCGTAGAGCCCCAGGCGCACCATGGTGCGGTGGTTCAGCTCCACGGTCACCGCGTTGCGCGCCATGGCCGACTGGATGCGGGGCTTGCCCTCGGCGGTCTGGTGCAGCCTGGGGTCGGTCAGCAGTTTGCCGCTGCGCTCCACGATGCTGGCCACCAGGGGCAGGTTGGGCTTGGCGCTGCGGCGCAGCACCACGGCAATGTCGCCGTTGTCCAGGCGCACAAAGGTGCCGGGCGGGCACAGGCCCACGGTGCGCACCAGCACCAGGCCGACTTCATCGCGCTCCTCCATGTCCACCAGCGCACGCACCGAATCGGTGGCGCTGCGGCCGGGGCGGGACTTGCGCGGGCTGATCATGGCTGCGTAGCGGTCGATGGTGCCCAGGATGCGCGTGAGCCGGTCCACTTCGCTGAGGTTCTGCAGCGGCTCGCGCTCGGGCACCCGTTCGTGGTGCTGGCCCACCAGGTCCAGCCACAGGCCGTTGGCGACCTTCAGCTGCACCAGCAGATCCTGCGACCGGTGCGGGTGCTCGTCGATGGCCTCTTTTTGTGCCGGGCTGGGCTGCTCGCGCTGCGCGGCCAGTTCGTCCTGCAGGCCGGTCATGGCGATGTTCATGGTCAGCGCGGCGCGCACCAGCGCGTTGCGCTCGGTCACGGGCAGGCCGAATTCGCGCGCCATGATGTGGCACAGCGTGCCGCACACCAGCGCGTGCGATGTGCTGTAGCCCACGGTAGAGGTGGCCGCAAGCTGGAACATCAGGTACAGCGCGCTGTCGATGTCATGCGCCACCAGGTCTTGCAGCCACTGGTCGAACTGGCGCACCTTGGTGCCAAAGTCCACTACGCTCCGGGGTGTCGAGAGCAGCACCGACAGGCCCGACTCCAGGTCGGCCCAGAGGCTGAGCAGGTCTTCGTACTCGTCGTCCTGGGTGGGGCGCAGGGGAGCAGAGGTGGGCATCAGCGCTTTTCCAGCACCATCTGGTCGTTGGTGCGCGTCATCTGGAACTGGCCCAGGAAACTGTTTCCCAGCAGCACATAGGACATGGCCTGCGGGGTCACGATGGCCTCGACGTTGAGCACCTCGATGTCACCGATGCGCACCGAATCGAGCCGTATCTGCCAACCCTGGGCCGATCCATTCGCCGTGTTCATGAGAATGGGCTTTCCTTGCTGGTAGTTCAGGCCCATCCGATCGGCATCTGGCCGTCCAATGGACACGGCTGTCGCGCCTGTGTCCACCATGTACTGCATGATCTTGCCGTTGATCAGGCCGCTGTTGACAAAGTGGCCCCGGCTGTCGCTGGTCAGCACGATGCGCTTGCCGGAACTGCGCGCACCGATACTCACAGGCGCTTCGCCCAGCCGCAGCGTGTTGCGCGCACCCTCGATTTCGATCACTGCTTCATCGCGGCCGACCGATACCACCTTCACGCCCTGGTGGCTCTGGCCGGGGCCCACGCCCTTGGGCGGTGCGCCATCGACCACCAGCAAGGCCTTGCCGCCCAGCACCCCGGCCAGCGAAACGGCGGGCGCAGCCAGGGCTGCAGCGCTGCACAGCAGGCCCAGCCCCAACAGCAGGGCAGACCGGACAAAAAGAGGGCTCTGCGGCATGGAGGGGCTCCTGGGCTTGTGCGCTTTCAGTCGCGGAAATTGTTGAACGACAGCGGCATGTCGGCGATCTCCTTGCGGATCAGCGCCATCACGGCCTGCAGGTCGTCGCGCTTGGCGCCGGTAACGCGCACCTTTTCATCCTGGATGGCGGCCTGCACCTTGATCTTGCTGTCCTTGACCAGGCGCTGGATCTTCTTGGCCAGCTCGCTGTCGATGCCGTTGCGCACCTTGACCACCTGCTTGACCTTGTCGCCACCGATCTTCTGCGGCTTGCCCACATCCAGAAAACGCACATCCACATTGCGCTTGGTGAGCTTGTTGCGCAGCAGGTCTTCCACCTGGCTGAGCTGGAATTCGGCGTCGCCGAAGAGGGTGATTTCCTTGTCCTTGAGTTCGACGGCGGCAGAGGTGCCCTTGAAGTCGAAACGGGTGCCGATCTCCTTGGCCGCGTTCTCCACGGCATTCTTCACTTCAACGAAATCGGCTTCGCAAACGGTATCAAAAGATGGCATGGCAGAACAGCTATTTTGAAAAATCCAACGCAGCATCGCCAGTAAAGGCGGGTGCGACAATGGAGGCAATGTTAGTCGAGAAAAACGTCTCTTTACAGCCTTACAACAGCTTTGGCATCGTGGCCCGCGCCGAAACCCTGGTGCGCGTGTGCAGCCTGCAGGATTTGGTGGATTGGCACCACACCGCCGCCCAGCCCACAGAACCTGTGTTTGTGCTGGGTGGTGGCAGCAATGTCGTGCTCACGGGCGATGTGAAAACCACCGTGCTGAAAATGGAACTGCGCGGGCGCCGCCTGGTGCAGGAAACCCCCGATGCCTGGGTGGTGGAAGTGGCGGCGGGCGAGCCCTGGCACGACACGGTGGCCTGGACCCTGCAGCAGGGCTGGCCGGGGCTGGAAAACCTGGCGCTCATCCCCGGCACCATGGGCGCGGCCCCGGTGCAGAACATCGGGGCCTACGGGGTGGAACTGCAGGATCGCTTTGACTCCCTGACCGCCTTTGACCTGGCCACGGGCCAGACCTTCACGCTCAATGCGGCGCAGTGCGCCTTTGGCTACCGCGACTCGGTCTTCAAGCACGCCCCGGTGCAGCCCGGCAGCGCCGGGCAACTGCCGCGCGGCATGGGGCTGGCGGGCCGGGCTGTCATCACCCACGTGCGCCTGCGCCTGCCGCGCGCCTGGCGCCCCGAGTTGGGCTACCTGGACCTGGAGCGCAAACGGCAGGAGAGCGGCATTGCCAAACCCACGGCGCAGCAGGTGTTCGACTGGGTGTGCGCCATCCGCCGCGCCAAGCTGCCCGACCCAGCCGTGCTGGGCAACGCCGGGAGCTTTTTCAAGAACCCCACCGTCACCCCCGAACAGTGCCAGGACATCATTGCACGCGACCCCAAAATAGTGCACTACCCCATGCCCGACGGCAGCATCAAGCTGGCGGCGGGCTGGCTCATTGACGCCTGCGGCTGGAAGGGTAAGACCGTGGGCAAGGCGGGCGTGTACGAAAAGCAGGCCCTGGTGCTGGTCAACCGTGGGCAGGGCACTGACAGCGTGACCGGCGGCGAGGTCATGACCCTGGCCCGTGCCATCCAGACCAGCGTGTACGAGCGCTTCGGCATCCGTCTGGAGCCTGAGCCTGTGGTTCTGTAGTGCTATAAATATGATAGCTGCTAGCGCTTATTCTACGGGCGCTAGAGGCCAAAAAGACATAAAAACCGCCCGAAGGCGGTTTTGTGCAATGGGCGCAGACAAGGCGCTTACTTGTCGTCGTTGCCCAGTTGCGGCAGCGGCGAGCCCTGGCCCAGGGTCAGCAGGCCGGACTGGGCGTAGGTCATCAGCTTGGCGCGCGTGTCCACGATGTCCAGGTTGCGCATGGTGAGCTGGCCGATGCGGTCGGCGGGCGAGAATGGCGCGTCTTCCACCTTCTCCATCGACAGGCGCTCGGGCGCGTAGGTCAGGTTGGGCGATTCGGTGTTGAGCAGCGAGTAGTCGTTGCCCCGGCGCAGCTCCAGCGTGACGGTGCCGGTGATGGCGCGCGCCACCCAGCGCTGGGCGGTTTCGCGCAGCATGATGGCTTGGGGGTCGAACCAGCGGCCCTGGTAGAGCAGGCGGCCGAGCTTGAGGCCGTTCATACGGTACTGCTCGATGGTGTCTTCGTTGTGGATGCCGGTCACCAGGCGTTCGTAGGCGATGTGCAGCAGCGCCAGGCCGGGGGCCTCGTAGATGCCGCGGCTCTTGGCCTCGATGATGCGGTTCTCGATCTGGTCGCTCATGCCCAGGCCGTGGCGGCCGCCGATGCGGTTGGCTTCGAGGATCAGCTCGACCGGGTCGTTGAACTCCTTGCCGTTCAGGGCCACGGGCTGGCCTTCGTTGAAGGTGACCGACACTTCCTCGGCCTTCACCACGACGTCGTCCTTCCAGAACGCCACGCCCATGATGGGATTCACGATCTTGATGCCGCTGTGGAGGAATTCGAGGTCCTTGGCCTCGTGCGTGGCGCCCAGCATGTTGCTGTCGGTGCTGTAGGCCTTCTCGGCGCTCATCTTGTAGCCGAAGCCTTCCTTGGTCATGAAGGCCGACATCTCGGCGCGGCCGCCCAGTTCGTCGATGAACTGCTGGTCCAGCCAGGGCTTGTAGATCTTGAGCGAGGGGTTGGTGAGCAGGCCGTAGCGGTAGAAGCGCTCGATGTCGTTGCCCTTGAAGGTCGAGCCGTCGCCCCAGATGTGGACGTCGTCTTCCTTCATGGCCGACACCAGCATGGTGCCGGTGACGGCGCGGCCCAGCGGTGTGGTGTTGAAGTAGGTCACGCCGGCGGTGCTGATGTGGAAGGCGCCGGCCTGCAGCGCGGCGATGCCTTCATGGGCCAGTTGCGTGCGGCAGTCGATCAGGCGCGCGGCTTGGGCGCCGTATTCCATGGCCTTGCGCGGAATGGCGTCGTAGTCGGGCTCGTCGGGCTGGCCCAGGTTGGCCGTGTAGGCGTAGGGCAGGGCGCCCTTGTTCTTCATCCAGCGCAGTGCGGCGCTGGTGTCGAGGCCGCCGGAGAAGGCGATGCCGACCTTCTGGCCGACGGGAAGGGATTGGAGGATGGTTGCCATGTGCAGGGATCCGGTTCGGTCGCGGTTCAGCCGAAGTGGCAGATGTAGTGGTAGGCCTCGGTCACGCGGATGTCGAATTTCGAGTTGCCGGGCACGTTGAATTTTTCGCCGGGCGAAGACTTCACCCAGGTGTCGCTGCCCGCAAGCTTGTATTCGCACGAGCCAGCCACGCATTCCATGATCTCGGGCGCGCCGGTGTTGAAGGTCAGCGTGGCAGGCAGAACGACGCCGACCGATTTCTTGGTGCCGTCAGCAAAGGTGATGCCGTGGCTCACACATTTGCCGTCAAAGTACACGTTGGCTTTGGTGGTGACGCTGACGCCGTCGATTTTTTCGGTGGTCATGGAAGGTCTCTGCTGGAACGGGACAAACCATCCATTCTAGGCCACCGCTTGCGCAGGCAGGTGCGGAGCCTGGGGTGCCCAAAAAAGAGGGCCCTGCCTGGCCCTCTGGAGTAACGCTGCTGTTTCAGCGATCGTATGGATTGTTGTTGTAGTAACGGTGGTGCGGCTCATACCGGCGGCGGTAGGGGTCGCCTTCGTATCCATATTCAATGACCGTCACCCCGGATGGGGGTGGTGCAGCATAGGGAGAGGTCACCACGCCGGGCTGCACATACCCCCCCTGGCTGGCGCCCGAATAGCCCGTAGGCTGCACCTGGACGGTGATGTAGCGCCCTGGGTCGGTGGCGGTCTGGGTGGAATACTGGCGGCCTGCGTATTCGTACACCACGTTGTAGCCCACGGTGCGGTTTTCGTAATAGGTTTCGGTACCGCAGCGCTGCACATTTTCGTACTCGGGGCGGCCCTGGCCTTCGATGTGGTTGCCCAGCACAGCACCGCCAATCACGCCAATGGCAGTGGCTGCAGCGCGCCCATTGCCTTTGCCGATGGCATTGCCAGCTGCGCCGCCCGCAATGGCGCCCAGCACGGCGCCGCCGCCGGTGGTGCGCTGGCCGGTGTATACCGTCTCGTTGCTGCACACTTGGCGCGGGATGGCCACTTGCTGCACGATGGGGGTGGCCGAGAGCACGCGAGCCTGCTCCTGCGCGCTGGCCAATGCCGCTGTGGCAGCCAGAAAAGTGAATGCGATGGCCTTTTTCATAGGGTTCTCCAGGAAAACAAGTCTGGAACCATAACGCGCCAGACCTGGGAAAAGTTTATCGGTGCGGGATGCGAGGTGGGCGCTTTCCTGGTAAAGATACGTAAGAAAGTGTGCGGTTCCAGACGTTTTGCGTGTCCCTGGCGTGTGGAACCCATGCCAGGGTGTCGGATTTCATTGTGGTACGCCAAGCAGGGCGGGGCGGTGATTTTTACGTTTCCATCATGCACCAGCTTTGCACTGGGCGACAATCCCATGCTGTATGCACACCAAGATCCACACCCTGCAAGGCTGGCTTGCCCATTGCGAGCGGCTGCACCCCCAATCCATAGACCTCGGCCTGCAGCGTGTGGGCGAGGTGGCACGCCGCATGGCGCTGCGTTTTGATTGCCCGGTCATCACCGTGGCGGGCACCAACGGCAAGGGCTCGACCTGCGCCATGATCGAGGCCGTGGCCTTGCAGTCCGGTTACCGCACAGGCGTGTATTCGTCGCCGCACCTGGTGCATTTCCAGGAGCGCTGTCGCATCCATGGCGACATCGTCACGGCCGACAGTCTGCTGGAGCACTTCGAGGCCGTGGAGCGCGCCCGCACCCAGGGCGGCGACGAGGTGGCCCTGACCTACTTCGAGTTCACCACGCTGGCCATCCTGCGCCTCATGAGCCACAGCCTGCTCGACGTAGCCATTCTGGAGGTCGGCCTGGGCGGGCGGCTGGATGCGACCAACGTGGTGGACCCGGACTGCGCGGTCATCACCAGCATCGACATCGACCATGTGGAATACCTGGGGCCGGATCGCGAGAGCATAGGGCGCGAGAAGGCCGGCATCATGCGTACCGGCCGCCCGGTGGTGGTCAGCGACCCCATGCCGCCCCAAAGCGTCATCGACCATGCGCGGGAGATCGGCGCCGATCTCTGGCGCTTCGGGCAGGACTTCAACTTCTCGGGCGACAAACAGCAGTGGGCCTGGGCAGGGCGCGGGCGGCGCTATGCGGGCATGGCCTACCCGGCGCTGCGCGGCGCCAACCAGCTGATCAACGCTTCGGGCGCACTTGCCGCACTGGAAGCACTGCGTGATCGCCTGCCAATCACGGCGCAGGCCGTGCGCAATGGCCTGGCGGTGGTGGAGCTGCCCGGACGCTTCCAGGTCTTCCCAGGGCAGCCTGTGCTGGTGCTGGATGTGGCGCACAACCCGCACTCCGTGGCCGCGTTGACGGCCAACCTGGACGCCATGGGCTTCTTTCCCACCACGCACGCGGTGTTCGGCGCCATGGCCGACAAGGATCTGACCCCCATGCTGGCGCGCATCGGCCCCATCGTGGACCGTTGGTATTTCACCGACCTGCCCACGCCCCGTGCGGAAACGGCAGCGGCCTTGCAGCAGAAGTGGAATGCACTGCAGATGGTGGCCGGAGGCCGCCGCGAAGTGCATTCCAGCACCCACGCCAACCCCGCAGACGCCCTGCAGGCGGCCATCGCGCAGGCAGACCCCGCTGATAGAATTGTGGTCTTTGGCTCCTTCTACACGGTGGGTGGGGTGCTGCTGGATGGCATGCCCCGGCTGCAGGCCAAGCACCTGGCCTGACACTGCGTTCTATAGCTCATGGCGTTTTTCAAGTTTCGGTGGCCCGGCCAGAAGGGGCAGGAAGGCAAGGCCAAACCGGCCCGCTCCTCCCGGGTTGCGCCTGCAGAGAGCATCGAAGCCATGCGTCGGCGTGCAAGGCATCGGCTGATCGGTGCGGCAGTACTGGTGTTGCTGGGCGTGGTGGGTTTTCCGGTGCTGTTCGATACGCAGCCAAGGCCGATTCCTGTCGATATTCCCATCGAGATTCCGGATCGCAGCCGCGTCGCGCCCCTGACGGCGCCCCCGGCGCCTGGAGGGGCTGCGCAGGAAGTCGCTGCAGCGCCTCCAAGCCCCGCACCTGCTGCGGCGGCTGCGCCGCGTGCGCCGGAGGTGGCTTCGGCGCCAGCGCCAGCTCCTGCTGTGCCGACTTCGGTGGCGGCTCCTGCGCGCGCAGCGGCAACGCCCGCTTTCCAGCCCGCGTCGGCCCCGGTACGCAAGCCTGATGCGGCGCCCCCCGCCCCGCAACCCCGCATGGCAGAGCCTGCGCGTTCGCGCTCGGTGGACGAAGCAGAGCGCGCCCGTGCGCTGCTGGAGGGGCGAAGCGTGCCCTCCAAGCCCGCTGCAGCGGACGACGGCCGTTTCATCGTCCAGATTGGCGCCTACGCCGAGGCCGACAAGGCCCGCGAAGTGCGCCTCAAGCTGGAGAGGGCCGGCATCAAGACCTATACACAGGTGGCAGAGACGCCTGATGGCAAGCGCATACGGGTTCGTGTGGGGCCGTTCCAGGGGCGTGCCGATGCCGACAAGGCTGCAGCAAAGATCAAGGCGCTGAACCTGCCGGTCTCCATCCTGCAGTTGTGATGCGCGCATGGCGGCCCTGGACTGGATTTTTGCGGCCCTGCTGCTGGCATCCATGCTGATGGGCGCTTGGCGGGGGTTGGTGTACGAGTTTTTGTCGCTGGCGGGCTGGGTTGTCGCCTTTGTGGTGGCGCAGTGGTTCGCCCAGGATGCTGCGGCCCTGCTGCCCATTCACGAGGCACAGGAAACCGTGCGTTATGCGGCCGGGTTCGTACTGGTGTTCATTGTCACGGTCTTTGCCTGTGGATTTCTGGCCTGGCTGGGCAAGAAGCTCATCGAGGCCATCGGCCTGCGTCCGGTGGATCGGACACTGGGCGCCGTGTTTGGTGTGTTGCGTGGGGTGCTGATCCTGCTGGTGTTGGTGGTCATGGCCGGGCTGACCGGCCTGGACCAGGCGCCCTGGTGGCAGGAGGCGCGCAGCGCGGTGCTGCTGTCGGATTGGGTCAAGGAGCTCAAGCCGCTGTTGCCGCAGGAGCTGGGCAGGCATCTGCCCGCGTGATGCGGTTTTTTTGGGATGGAAGGCAACTATGTGTGGAATCGTCGGCGTGATCAGCACGTCCCCTGTGAACCAGTTGATCTATGACGCGCTGCTGCTCCTGCAGCACCGTGGCCAGGATGCCGCTGGCATTGCCACCCAGCTTGACCGCAAGTTCTTCATGCACAAGGCCCGTGGCATGGTGCGCGACGTGTTCCGCACCCGCAACATGCGCGCCCTGCCGGGCAATGCGGGCCTGGGGCAGGTCCGCTACCCCACGGCGGGCAACGCCTTCAGCGAGGAGGAAGCGCAGCCCTTCTATGTGAACGCACCCTTCGGCATCGTCATGGTGCACAACGGCAACCTGACCAATGCCCAGGCCCTGCGCGCAGAGCTGTTCAGCATCGACCACCGCCACACCAACACCGAGAGCGACTCGGAAGTGCTGCTCAACGTGTTTGCCCACGAACTGGAACTGGCCAGCCGCGGCGTGCCCTTGCAGCCCGACGACGTGTTTGCGGCCGTGCAGGCAGTGCACAAGCGCATCCGGGGCTCGTATGCCGTGATTGCCCTGATTGCGGGCCATGGCATGGTGGCCTTTCGCGACCCCTACGGCATCCGTCCCCTGGCCATGGGGCGCAGCAGCGACGGCACCTGGATGGTCGCCAGCGAGTCCGTGGCGCTGGAAGGCACGGGGCACCAGTTCGAGCGCAACGTGGAGCCGGGCGAGGCGCTGTTCATCACGCTCGACGGCCAGGTCCACGCGCGCCAATGTGCGCAGCAGCCCAGCCTGCACCCGTGCATTTTTGAATTCGTGTACCTGGCACGCCCCGACTCGGTGCTCGATGGCATCTCGGTGTACCAGGCACGCCTGAACCTGGGCGAGACACTGGCCAAGCGCGTGATCTCCACCGTGCCGCCGAACGAAATCGACGTGGTCATCCCCATTCCGGAATCGAGCCGCCCCAGCGCCATGCAACTGGCGCAGTTGCTGGGCATTCCCTACCGCGAGGGTTTTGTCAAGAACCGCTACGTGGGCCGCACCTTCATCATGCCGGGGCAGGCGGTGCGCAAGAAGTCCGTGCGCCAGAAGCTCAACGTGATTGCCAGCGAGTTCAAGGGCCGCAACGTGCTGCTGGTCGACGATTCCATCGTGCGCGGCACCACCAGCCGCGAGATCGTGCAGATGGCGCGCGAGGCCGGGGCGCGCAAGGTGTACATGGCCAGCGCCGCACCGCCCGTGCGCTACCCCAACGTCTATGGCATCGACATGCCTACCAGCAGCGAGCTGGTGGCCTATGGCCGCACGCTCGAAGAAATCCGCCAGATCATTGGCTGCGATGCCCTGATCTACCAGGACGTCGACGCCATGAAAAAGGCCATCGGCGCGCTCAACCCACGGCTCTCGGGCTTTGATGCCTCCTGCTTCGACGGCGTGTATGTGACCGGGGATGTGAGCCCCGAGCAGATCCAGCAGCTCAATGAGGGCCGCGCCCAGCAGGCGCAGGAGGGCGAAGAGGACACCTCGCGCCTGGCGCTGCCCAACGCATCTGAACACTGACACCGGACCGGGCGCGCCTTCTTCGGGGGCGCCCGATCTCCCACCAAGGCCTTTCCGCATGAACCCACCCCAGTTGCAAGACCTGCACCCCGACACCCTGGCGGTGCGCCAGGCGCTGCCGCGCAGTGTTTATGGCGAACACTCCGAAGCGCTGTACCTGACCAGCAGCTTCGTCCAGCCCGACGCCGAAACCGCCGCGCGCCGCTTCGCGGGCGAAGAAGACGGCTACACCTACACCCGCACCTCCAACCCCACCGTCACCAGTTTTGAACAACGCCTGGCGGCGCTGGAGGGCACGGAATCGGCCATCGGCACGTCCAGCGGCATGTCGGCCATCTTGCTGATGTGCCTGGGCCTGCTCAAGGCGGGCGACCATGTGGTGTGCTCGCAGTCCATGTTCGGCTCCACGATCAAGCTCATCGGCGGGGAACTGTCGCGCTTTGGCGTGGAGTCCAGCTTCGTGCCGCAGACCGACAGCAGCGCCTGGAAGGCGGCCCTGCGCCCGAACACCCGGCTGCTGTTTGCCGAGACGCCCACCAACCCGCTGACCGACCTGTGCGACATCGCCGAACTTGCCGCCATTGCGCACGATGCCGACGTGTTGCTGGCGGTGGACAACTGCTTTGCCTCCCCCGCACTGCAGCGGCCTGCCATGCTGGGGGCCGATCTGGTCATCCATTCCGGCACAAAGTTCCTGGACGGCCAGGGCAGGGTGATGGCGGGTGCCGTCTGCGGCCCGCGCTCCATCATTGACGACAAGCTCGCGCCGCTGATCCGCAGCGCGGGCGTGAACCTCTCGCCCTTCAACGCCTGGGTGGTGCTCAAGGGCCTGGAGACTTTGCGCATCCGCATGGAGGCCCAAAGCGCCAATGCCCTGGCACTGGCGCAGTGGCTCGAAGCCCAGCCGCAGGTGGCGCGGGTGTACTACCCTGGCCTGGCCTCGCACCCGCAGCACGCGCTGGCCATGCGCCAGCAGTCGGGCGTGGGCGGGGCCGTGCTGTCGTTCGACGTGCGCGCCAGCGGGCCGCAAGAAGGCCGTGCGCGCGCCTTCCATGTGATCGACAGTACCCGCGTCTGCAGCATCACGGCCAACCTGGGCGATACCAAGACCACCATCACCCACCCGGCCAGCACGTCCCATGGGCGCCTCACCGAAGCCCAGCGCCAGGCCGCAGGCATAGGCCAGGGCCTGATCCGCGTGGCCGTGGGCCTGGAACACATCGACGATCTCAAGAACGACCTCGCACGAGGCCTGGACACCCTGTCATGACCGCAGCACCAAACCTTTCGCACGCAGCCCGCGTGCGCACCCGCTTTGCCCCATCGCCCACGGGCTTCATCCACCTGGGCAACATCCGCTCCGCGCTGTACCCCTGGGCCTTTGCAAGAGCGAGCCAGGGCGACTTCATCCTGCGCATCGAGGACACCGACCAGGAACGCTCCACCCAGGCCGCTGTGGACGTGATTCTGGAGGGCATGCAGTGGCTGGACATGGAGCCGGACGAAGGCCCCTTCTACCAAATGCAGCGCATGGATCGCTACAAGCAGGTGCTGGCCCAGTTGCAGGCCAGCGGCCATGTCTATCCGTGCTACATGAGCGTGGCAGAGCTGGACGCTCTGCGCGAGCGCCAGATGGCCGCCAAGGAAAAGCCGCGCTACGACGGCACCTGGCGCCCTGAGCCCGGCAAGCAGCTCCCCTCCATCCCAGAGGGCGTGCAACCCGTGCTGCGCTTCAGGACGCCCCAGGGCGGCACCGTGGCCTGGGACGACAAGGTCAAGGGCCGCGTCGAGTTCCGCAACGACGAGCTGGACGACCTCGTCATCGCCCGGCCCGACGGCACACCCACCTACAACTTCTGCGTGGTGGTGGACGACATCGACATGGACATCACCCACGTGATCCGGGGCGACGACCATGTCAACAACACACCGCGCCAGATCCACATCTTCCGCGCCCTGGGCAAGGAACCACCGGTGTACGCCCACCTGCCCACCGTGCTCAACGAACAGGGCGAGAAGATGAGCAAACGCCACGGCGCCAAGCCCGTGACCTGGTACCGCGACGCAGGTTTCCTGCCCGATGCCATGGTGAACTACCTGGCACGCCTGGGCTGGAGCCATGGCGACGATGAAATCTTCTCGCGTGCGCAGTTCCTCGCGTGGTTCGACCTGGACCACCTGGGCCGCAGCGCCGCGCAGTTTGACGAGGCCAAGCTGCGCTGGGTCAATGCACAGCACCTCAAGGCCCTGTCTGGCGATGCGCTGGCGGCGCTGGTCCAGCCGTTCCTGGTGCAGCGCGGCATCGCCGCAGCCGACCTGGCCGATGGCCGCCTGCTGCCACTGTGCGAACTGCTCAAGGACCGCTGCGACACCCTGGTCGCCCTGGCCGACTGGATCCGCGTGTTCTATGCCGAGGTCACCCCACAGGAGGCCGAGCGTACGCAGCACGTCACACCCGCCATCGCACCTGCACTGGACGCCCTGGCCGAAGCGCTGACCACCTGTGCGTGGGACAAGGCATCCATCGGCGCGGCACTCAAGCAGGTGCTGGCAGCGCATGGCCTGAAAATGCCCCAACTGGCCATGCCTGCACGCGTTCTGGTCGTGGGTACGGCACAGACGCCTTCGGTCGATGCCGTGCTTGAACTCATGGGACGCGAAAAAGTTGTCGCGAGATTGAAGAACCGCTAAAAACCAGTCTATAATGCGAGGCTCTGATGGCAGCGGCAAGAGTGAATAACAAAAGCCGATGCAGGGGGGTATAGCTCAGCTGGGAGAGCGCTTGCATGGCATGCAAGAGGTCAGCGGTTCGATCCCGCTTACCTCCACCAACATCAGAACAGTCTAGGTTACGACCCTATCGTCTAGAGGCCTAGGACATCACCCTTTCACGGTGAGTACCGGGGTTCGAATCCCCGTAGGGTCGCCAAGTTTTGTGGCACTTGGCTCTTTGCGCAAGCAATGGGCAAAAGTCACACCGACGCGGAGTGGTAGTTCAGTCGGTTAGAATACCGGCCTGTCACGCCGGGGGTCGCGGGTTCGAGTCCCGTCCACTCCGCCATAGACTTCTGTAAGTCATTGATTTTAAAAAGCTTTTTAGCTTACAAGGCACGACTTACAAGTCAACTAACAACGCCGCAACGGTTTCCGTTTGCGGCGTTTGTCTTTGTGCCGTCGCGTGCGCGTGACAAGCTGCCGCACGGCATGGCCTTCGAGTCGCACGCCGATTCTGCTGCTGTCTGGCAAAGTTTTTTCGTTGCGCTGGCGCGGTCGCCCCGCAATATGCTTAAAAAAGCCACCGCCACTCTCCCGAGTCGCTGCGGTTGGCCAGTTGCCACGGCGTAGTCCTTCGATCTGATTCTCCCTAGTCTTACTGTGTTACAAGTTTAGCCTTGCGTTGACGCGCAGGCAGCACGGACATCGGGGTAGCGTTTTGAGCAAGGCTGCGGCGATACGCAGCCGCAAACTCGTGATCGACGAGGGGACGTGGCGCTGCATG
>JACPUE010000066.1 GCA_016192425.1 Burkholderiales bacterium | reverse complement strand
GGTGAAGCAAACTGCTCATACGCGGCCTCCGCGCATCGAATGCTGCGCATTCGGCAGCGCTGGCGCGCTGCTGCAGCCCGTTTTGGTGAAGCAAACTGCTCATACGCGGCCTCCGCGCATGAGCAGTTTGTTTTCGTAATCCACCCGCAGCACCACCGCCAAGGCGACGAGGTTGGTCAGGATGGCTGAGCCGCCGTAGCTCATGAGCGGCAGCGTCAGCCCCTTGGTGGGCAATGCGCCCAGGTTCACGCCCATGTTGATGAAGGCCTGGAAGCCGATCCAGATGGCCACGCCTTGCGCCACCAGGCCCGAGAACACGCGGTCCAGCGCGATCGCCTGGCGGCCGATGTCCATGATGCGGCGGGTCATCCAGAAGAACAGGACAATCAGCACCAGCACACCCACCAGGCCGAATTCCTCGCCAATGACGGCCATCAGGAAGTCGGTGTGGGCTTCGGGCAGCCAATGGAGTTTTTCGACGCTGCCGCCCAGCCCCACGCCCCAGACCTCGCCCCGCCCGATGGCGATGAGTGCGTGCGACAGCTGGTAGCCCTTGCCCAGCGCGTGCTGTTCGCTGAAGGGATCCAGGTAGGCAAACACACGCTCACGGCGCCAGGGCGAGCTGATGATCATCAGCGCGAACGCCGCCACCAGAATGGCTGCGATGAGGAAGAACATGCGCGCATTCACCCCTCCCAGGAACAGGATGCCCATGGCAATGACGGCCACCACCATGAAGGCCCCCATGTCGGGCTCGGCCAGCAGCAGCACACCCACCACGGCCACGGCAACGCCCATGGGCAGAACGGCACGGAAGAAGCGCTCCTTCACCTCCATCTTGCGCACCATGTAGTCGGCGGCGTAGATGAGCACGGCGAACTTGGCCAGTTCCGAAGGCTGGAAACCGATGGGCCCGATGGACAGCCAGCGCCGCGCACCGTTGACCACCTTGCCGATGCCCGGCAGCAGCACAGCGGCCAGCAGCAGCAGCGACAAGGCAAATAACCACGGCGCCACACGCTCCCATACGCGCATGGGCACCTGGAACGCCAGCAGCGCCGCCACAAAGCCCATCACCAGATAGAACGCATGGCGCGTGAGGAAGTACGTGGGCGCGTAGTGCACAAACCGTGGGTTGTCGGCCATGGCGATGGAGGCGGAATACACCATCACCAGCCCCCAGGACAACAGCGCCACCACCACCCACAGCAAGGCCTGGTCAAAACCCAGCACGCTGGCAGGGGTGGCCGTGGTCTGGCGGTACTCGGTGCCGCCCACGCGCACGGGCAGCACGTCGGCTGCCTGGCTGCGTGCGTTGCCCAGCCACTGCACCAGGCGCTGCCACCGGCCGGCGGGGATGCGTACCGCTGCACTCATGCGGCACCTCCCAGGTCCTGGCCTGCTTCCTGCGCCAGGGCCTGCACGGTATCGACAAACACCTGCGCGCGGTGCGCGTAGTCGCGGAACATGTCCAGGCTGGCGCAGGCGGGCGAGAGCAGCACCGCATCGCCCGCATGGGCACGCTGGGCCGCCCAGTGCACGGCCTCGGGCAGCGTGGCGCAGTCGTGCAGCGCGATGCCGGTGTCCTGCAGCGCAGCGCGGATGGCCGGGGCGTCGCGCCCGATCAGCACCGCCGCACGGGCGTAGCGCACCATGGGCGCGGCCAGCGGGCTGAAGTCCTGGCCCTTGCCGTCGCCGCCCAGAATGACGACCAGGCGCCGCTCGGGCCCCAGCCCATTGAGCGCGGCCACGGTGGCGCCGACGTTGGTGCCCTTGCTGTCGTCGAAGAACTCGACCTCGTTCACCGTGCCCACGGGCTCGACCCGGTGCGGCTCGCCCCGGTATTCGCGCAGGCCATAGAGCATGGCCGAGAGCGGGCAACCCGCTGCCTGCGCCAGCGCCAGCGCCGCCAGGGCATTGGTGGCGTTGTGGCGGCCGCGGATGCGCAAGGCGTCGGCGGGCATCAGGCGCTGGATGTGCAGCTCCTCCTCGGCGTTCTTGCTGCGGCGCAGGGTTTCGTCGGCCTCCTGCGCGCGCACCAGCCAGGCCATGCCGTTGACGGCCTCGATGCCGAAATCGCCCGGCCGCTGCGGCATGTCTGCGCCAAAGGTCACATGGGCGCGGTGCTGTGCCTTTTGCAGCCTCTGCCTCACTGGCGGCGGCATGGACGGCGCCCCCACGCTTGCCACTGCGTGTGCTGCGCTGCCCCCCAAGGGGGCTGCTGCCGCCTTCGGGCGGCCGGGCGGCGGCAGCATGTGCATCACCAGCGCATCGTCGCGGTTGAGCACCATCAGGGCCTGCTCGCCAAAGATGCGTGCCTTGGCGGCGGCGTAGGCGGCCATGTCGCCGTGCCAGTCCAGGTGGTCCTGGGTGACGTTGAGCACCGCCGCCGCCGTGGGCTCGAAGCCGCGCACGCCGTCCAGCTGAAAGCTCGACAGCTCCAGCACCCAGGCTTCGGGCAGCTGGCCTGCGTCGATGCGCTCGGCCAGGGTGTCCAGCAGCGTGGGGCCGATGTTGCCTGCCACCGCCACCGACTTGCCCGCATGCGCCACCAGCTTGCCGGTGAGCGAGGTCACCGTGGTCTTGCCGTTGGTGCCGGTGATGGCCAGCACGGCGGGCGCGTAGCCATGGGCAGCGCGCAGCGCATGCAGGGCGCTGGAATACAGGTCAATTTCGCCGCCAACGCTTATTCCACGTGCGCTAGCAGCTATAAAAATAGGAGCAATGGCCTGCGGTGCCAGGCCGGGCGAGCGGTACACCGCGCTGTAGGCTGCGCCGTCGAGCAAGGCCTCGGTAAAGGCTCCGGCCACAAAGCGTGCCTGCGGCAGTTCGGCGTGCAGCTGCGCCAGTTGCGGCGGCGCCTCGCGCGTGTCGGCCACGGTGACCTGGGCGCCGCAGCGCACGCACCAGCGCGCCATGGCCAGGCCCGACGCGCCCAGGCCCAGCACCAGCACGGCCTGGTCCTGCAGGAGCTTGCCGCCCCCCAACGGCCAGCCTGCGGGCACGGGGTCTGAAGCAGCGGTCTGTTCCTCGGCCGCAGGCTCGGGCGCTGCGGGCTCGGCGGCGTCTGCACCGGGTTCGGACACCGGCGTCTCGGCAAAGATGCGCGCCACAAAGGCCGCGGCCTCGCGCGCGGCGTCCAGGGTTTGCGGCAGCTCGTGCTGGGGCGCCGGGGCCGTGGCGGGCGCAGCCTCGGCAGGCACGCCTTCGGCGGGTGGGGGGAGCGGCTCGTCCAGCGGATTCATCGCAGTTTTAATGTGGACAGGCCGATGAGGCACAGCAGCATGGTGATGATCCAGAAACGCACGACCACCTGCGTTTCCTTCCAGCCGTTTTTCTCGAAGTGGTGGTGCAGCGGCGCCATCTTGAGCAGGCGCCGGCCTTCGCCGTACTTGCGCTTGGTGTACTTGAACCAGCTCACCTGCAGCATGACCGACAGCGCCTCGACCACGAAGATGCCGCCCATGATGGCCAGCACGATTTCCTGGCGCACGATGACGGCAATGGTGCCCAGGGCACCGCCCAGCGCCAGCGCGCCCACGTCGCCCATGAACACCTGCGCCGGATGCGTGTTGAACCACAGGAAGGCCAGGCCCGCGCCCGCCATGGCGGAGCAGAAGATCAGCAGTTCGCCCGCGCCCGGAATGTGCGGGAAGAACAGGTATTTGGAATACACCGCGCTGCCCGCCACGTAGGCAAACACGCCCAGCGCCGAGCCCACCATGACCACGGGCATGATGGCCAAGCCGTCCAGGCCGTCCGTCAGGTTGACCGCGTTGCTGGAGCCCACGATGACCAGGTAGGTCAGGATGACGAAGCCCAGCACCCCCAGCGGGTAGCTGACCTCCTTGAAGAACGGCACCAGCAGGCCCGCCTTGGGGGGCAGGTTCACGTCAAACCCTGATCGCACCCACGAAAAGAACAGCTCCAGCACCTTGAGGTTGGAGCTTTCCGAAATGCTGAACACCAGGTACAGCGCCGCCGCCAGCCCGATGAGCGACTGCCACAGGTACTTCTCGCGCGAGGGCATGCCGTTGGGGTCTTTGTAGACCACCTTGCGCCAGTCGTCGGCCCAGCCGATGGCGCCAAAGCCCAGCGTGACGATGAGCACGATCCAGACAAAACGGTTGGACAGGTCGGCCCACAGCAGGGTGGAGATGGCAATGGCCAGCAGAATGAGCACGCCGCCCATGGTGGGCGTGCCGCTTTTGACATGGTGCGTTTCCATGCCGTTGGTGCGGATGGGCTGCCCGATCTTCAGCGCCGTCAGCCGCCGGATCACGGCAGGCCCGGCCAGAAGACCGATGAGCAGCGCCGTCATGGCGCCCAGCACCGCACGCAGCGTGAGGTACTGGAACACGCGCAAGAACCCGAACTCGGGCGACAGCCCCTGCAGCCATTGGGCCAGCCACATCAGCATGGGGCACCTCCCACATCAATGCGTCGTGCCATGGCCGGCCTCCTGCGCCGCTGCGGCGGCTTGCGCGGCGGGGGCCAGCGCCTCCACCACTTGTTCCATCTTCATGAATCGCGATCCCTTCACCAGCACGCTGCCCACCTCGGGCAGCGCCTGCCGCACCGCCGCCAGGAGCGATGCCATGTCGTCAAAATGCGTGGCCGTTCCAAAGGCCTGCGCGGCGTGCTGCGACGACGGGCCCAGCGCGTACAGCCGCTCGATGCCGCGTGCGCGGGCATGGGCGCCGGCCTCGGCGTGGAACTGCGGCCCCTGGTCGCCCACCTCGCCCATGTCGCCCAGCACCAGCAGGCGCGGCGCGGGCAGTTCGGCCAGCACCTCGATGGCGGCGTGCATGGAGTCGGGGTTGGCGTTGTAGCTGTCGTCCACCACGGTGACGGTGCGCTCGCCGCAGCGCACGCCCAGCGCGCGCGAGCGGCCCTTGACCGGCGCGAACGCGCCCAGGCCGCGCGCAATGGCCTGCAACGGCACACCGGCCGCCAGTGCGCAGGCCGCGGCAGCCTGTGCGTTGGTCACGTTGTGGCGGCCCGCAATGTGCAGCGCGCAGGCCAGCGGCCCCTGCGGCGTGGCCAGGGTGACCTGCCAGGCGCCGCCCTGCCACTGGGCCTGGGTGCAGCGCACGTCGGCCCCCGCGCCGCCAAAGGTGATGCAGCGCCGCCCGGCCGCCAGGCCCTGCCACAGCGCGGTGTAGGCATCGCCCGCCGGGAACACGGCCACGCCATCCATGGGCAGCGCAGCCAGCACCGAGCCGTTTTCTTCGGCCACGGCCTGCACGGTGTGCATGAACTCCAGGTGCTCGCGCTGCGCGTTGTTCACCAGGGCCACGGTGGGCTGGGCGATGCGCGCCAGCAGGGCGATTTCGCCGGGGTGGTTCATGCCCAGCTCGACCACGCCCACGCGGTGCGTGGCGTTCAGGCGCAGCAGGGTTTGCGGCACGCCGATGGCATTGTTGAGGTTGCCGCGCGTGGCAAACGCAGCCTGCTGCGCGTGGGCCTGCAGGATGGCGGCAATCATCTGGGTGACCGTGGTCTTGCCGTTGCTGCCGGTCACCGCGATCAAGGGCAGGCTGAATTGCGCGCGCCATGCGGCGGCCAGGTGGCCCAGGGCCTGCAGGCTGTCGGGCACCTCGATGCCGGGCAGCCCAGCGGCCTGCAGTCCGCGCTCGGCAATGGCGGCCACGGCGCCGCTGGTACGGGCCTGGGCCAGGAAGTCGTGGGCGTCAAAGCGCTCGCCGCGCAGGGCCACGAACAGGTCGCCCGCCTGCAGGGTGCGCGTGTCGGTGTGCACGCGCGCCAGGGGCGTGGCACCATCGCCCACCAGGCGCGCACGCGGCTCGCGCGACTCGATCCAGGCGAAAACCTGCTGCAAGGTCATGCCCGTCATGGGGTGTCTCCTCGGCGCTGGAGCGCTGCGATGGCTTGTGCCATATCGGAAAACGGCTTTCGCACACCCGCCGTTTCCTGGTAGTCCTCGTGGCCCTTGCCTGCGATGAGCACCACATCGCGCGCATCGGCTTCCTGCAGGGCCAGGCCAATGGCAGCCGCGCGGTCGGGTTCGGCGCGCACGGTTTCCCCGGCAATGGTGCCCAGCAGGATCTGGTGCAGGATGTCGGTGGGCCGCTCGCTGCGCGGGTTGTCGCTGGTGACCACCACCCAGTCGGCATGGCGCTGCGCGATGCCGCCCATCAGCGGGCGCTTGCCCGCATCGCGGTCGCCGCCGCAGCCGAACACGCACCAGAGCTGGCCGCCGCGCTCTTGCGCCAAAGGCCGCAGGGCCTGCAGGGCCTGCTGCAGGGCGTCGGGGGTATGGGCGTAGTCCACGGCCACCAGCGGCTGGCCGGGCTGCACGATGCGCTCCATGCGGCCCGGCACGGGCAGCAATTGCTCGCAGGCGTGCACGGCCTGCTCCAAGGGCACGCCCAGGGCACGCTGCGCGGCGATGACGCCCAGCAGGTTGGAGACGTTGTAGCTGCCGATCACCTGCGTCTGCAGCAGCAGGCTGTGCGCGCCTTCGCTCACGCGAAAACGCAGCCCGCCCTCGCCCATGGCCACCTCAGTGGCGCGCAGGCGTGCGTCCGTGTGCTGCGAAAGGCTCCACAGGTCGATGCCGCGCCCCTGCAAGGCCGCATGCAAGGCGGCACCCTGGGGGTCGTCGATGTTGATGGCTGCCGCGCGCAGGCCGGGCCAGTCGAACAGCGCGGCCTTGGCCTGCCAGTAGGCCGGCATGCTGGCGTGGTAGTCCAGGTGGTCCTGGGTGAAGTTGGTGAACACCGCCACGGCAATGCGCGTGCCCGCCAGCCGGTGCTCGGCCAGGCCGATGGAAGATGCCTCGATGGCGCACGAGCGCGCCCCGGCATCGGCAAACCGGCGGAAGGCGCGCTGCAGCAGCACCGGGTCCGGCGTGGTCATGCCCGTGGGCTCCAGGCGCCCCGCCAGCCCCACACCCAAAGTACCAACCAGGGCGCACGGGCCGTGCGTAGATCGCTCCTGATTCGATAGCGCCTGCGCCAGCCACCAGGTGGTGCTGGTCTTGCCGTTGGTGCCCGTGACGGCCACCACCTCGAGCGCCTGGCTGGGCTGGCCGAACCAGGCGGCGGCAATGTCGCCCGTGGCCTGCTTGAGACGGGGCAGCGCGGCGATCTCGTCGCCCGCCAGGGCAAAGGGCTGCACGCCTTCGTGCTCGACCAGGCAGGCCGCAGCGCCGCGCACCAGGGCGTCGCGCACATGGGCGCGGCCGTCGGTGGCGGCGCCGGGCCAGGCAATGAAGCCGTCGCCCGGCGCGATGCGGCGGCTGTCGGTCTGCAGCGTGCCGGTAACGCGCGCGCGCAGCCACTGCACGGCCTCGTGGGTATTGCTCAGGGTGCGGATCACAGCGGCTCCTCCACCACATCGGCCACGATCTGTGGCTTGACGTCCATGTCGGGCTGCACGCCCATCATGCGCAGCGTCTGCTGCACCACTTCGCTGAACACGGGCGCAGCCACCGCGCCGCCGTAATACACACCGTTGCTGGGCTCGTCCACCATCACCGCGACGATGATGCGCGGCTTGTCGATGGGGGCCATGCCGGTGAACCAGGCGCGGTACTTGTTGCTGGCGTAGCTCTTGCCCACCTGCTTGCGCGCGGTGCCCGACTTGCCGCCCACGGAGTAGCCCACGGTCTGCGCCTTCTGGCCCGTGCCGCCAGGGCCTGCGGCCATCTGCAGCATCTTGCGCACGGCGTCGGCCGTCTTGGGCGAGAACACGGACACGCCCACGGCGGGTTCGCTGCTCTTGAGCATGGTGGCCGGGATGATCTGCCCCTCGTGCGCAAACACGGTGTAGGAGCGCGCCATCTGGAACAGGCTGGCCGAGAGGCCATAGCCGTAGGACATGGTGGCCTGCTCGATGGGCCGCCAGGTCTTGTAGGGGCGCAGGCGGCCGCTGACCACGCCCGGAAAGCCGAGCTGGGGCTTTTGCCCGAAGCCTGCGGCAGAAAAGGTCTCCCACATCTCACGCGCAGGCATTTGCATGGCGATCTTGGTGGTGCCCACGTTGCTGGACTTCTGGATCACGCCCTCCACGGTGAGCGCGCCGTAGTTGTGCGTGTCCGAAATGGTCGATCCGGTGATGGTCAGGCGGCCCGGCGTGGTGTCGATGACCGTCTGCGGCCGCACGCGCCCGGTCTCCAGCGCCAGCGCAATGGTGAAGGGCTTCATGGTCGAGCCCGGCTCGAAGGTGTCGGTCAGCGCGCGGTTGCGCAGTTGTTCGCCCGAGAGGTTCTGGCGCTTGTCGGGCGCATAGCTGGGGTAGTTGGCCAGAGCCAGCACCTCGCCCGTCACGGCATCGAGCACCACCACACTGCCCGCCTTGGCCTTGTGCGCCTGCACCTGGTCGCGCAGCTTCTGGTAGGCAAAGAACTGCACCTTGCTGTCGATGGACAGTTGCATGTCGCGCCCATCGACCGGGGGGCTGATCTCGCCCACACCCTCGACCACGCGGCCCAGGCGGTCCTTGATCACGCGGCGCGAGCCCGGCTTGCCCGCCAGCAGGTCGTTGAAGGCCAGCTCCATGCCTTCCTGGCCCTTGTCTTCCACGTTGGTGAAGCCCACGATGTGCGCAGCCGATTCACCCTCAGGGTACTCGCGCTTGTATTCCTTGCGCAGGTAGATGCCCTTGATGCCCAGCGCAACGATCTGCTGGCCCAGGTCCCAGTCGAGCTGGCGCTTGATCCAGACAAAGCTCTTGTCCTCGTCGGCCAGCTTGGCCATCAGGTCCTTGGGCGGCATGCCCATGAGCCGCGCGAGATCCTTGAGCTTGGCGCGCACCTGGGGGTCGTCGTGCTCCACGTCTTCAGGGATGGCCCAGATGCTGGCCGCCGGCACGCTGGAGGCCAGGATGAGGCCGTTGCGGTCCAGAAGGCGCCCCCGGTTGGCGGGCAGCTCCAGGGTGCGCGCAAAGCGCACCTCGCCCTGGTGCTGGAAGAACTCGTTGCCCACCACCTGCACATAGGCAGCGCGCATGCCCAGGCCCACGAAACCCAGGGCGATCATGCCCACGATGAACTTGCTGCGCCAGACCGGAGTCTTGCTGGCCAGCAGCGGGCTGGTGGCGTAAAGCACGCTGCGGCTCATCGGCGCGCCTCCGATGCCGGCTGCGCTGGCAGCGGATCCACCACGTACTGCGTGATGGCCGGTGTGGCGGTGCGCATCTGCAGGCGCGCGCGCGCCAGTTGCTCCACCCGCAGCGGCGTGGCCTGGGCGCGCTTTTCCACCTGCAGGCGCTGGTGCTCGGTTTCCAGGCGCCGCGCTTCGGCCGTGGCGCGGTCCAGCTCGGTATAGAGCTGGCGCGATGCGTACTGCGTGTGCACGAGGTACAGCGCACTGGCGATCACCGCCAGCAACAGGGCAAGGTTCAGGCGGATCATGCCGGAACCTCTGTACGCTCGGCCACGCGCATCACGGCGCTGCGTGCGCGCGGGTTGGCGGCCACCTCGGCAGCGCCGGGTTTGGTGCGCGCCAGCGCCTTGAGCCGCATGGGCTGCGGCGCGGCAAAGGGGGCGCGGCGGTCGTACACCTCCTTGGAGTGCTGCGCGATGAACTGCTTGACGATGCGGTCTTCGAGCGAGTGGAAGCTGATGACCACCAGCCTGCCGCCCGGCTGCAGCACCGACAGGCTGGCCTCTAGCGCCTGTTGCAGCTCTTCAAGCTCGGCGTTGATGAAAATCCGAAGAGCTTGAAATGTGCGCGTTGCAGGGTTCTGGCCCGGCTCGCGGGTTTTGACCGCGCCAGCCACGAGCTCGGCCAGTTCTGCGGTGGATGCAACAGGACCCCGTTCCTGCCGCCGAGCAACAATCGCCTTTGCAATGGGGCCAGCAAACCGTTCTTCACCGTATTCACGTATCACCTCCGCAATCTGCCCTACTTCGGCACTGGCCAGCCACTCGGCCACGCTTTGGCCGCGCGTGGTGTCCATGCGCATGTCCAGCGGGCCATCGAAACGGAAACTGAAACCCCGCTCGGGGGTATCGATCTGGGGCGAACTCACGCCGAGATCCATCAGCACGCCAGCGGCGCTGCCGACCGGCAGGTCGGCCAGATGGCGAAAACCTTCGTGCCGAATGGAAAAACGCGCATCCTGGATGCGCGCTGCTTCTTGGATGGCTTCGGGGTCCTTGTCGAAGGCCAGCAGGCGCCCCTGGGGCGAGAGCCGTGAGAGGATGCGCCGCGAATGCCCCCCGCGCCCGAAGGTGGCATCGACCCACAGGCCCGCAGGCGCGTCGCCCGCGCCCGCCAGGAGTGCATCGACCGCTTCGTCCAGCAGTACGGTGGTGTGTGCAGCCGTGGGATTCAAGCGCGCCTCAGAAAGAGAAGTCCTTGAACACATCGGGCATTTCGCCCTGCATGGCCAACGCCTCCTGGGCGTCGTAGGTGGCCTTGTCCCACAGCTCGAAGTGCTGGCCCATGCCCAGCAGCATGGCGTCCTTGGTGATGCCTGCGGCCTGGCGCAGTTCGGGCGCGATGAGCACGCGGCCGGTGGCGTCCATGTCCACGTCCATGGCATTGCCCAGGAAGATGCGCTTCCACCACTGGGCCGACATGGGCAGCTCGGCGATGCGGCCGCGGAACTTCTCCCACTCGGGGCGCGGAAACACCATGAGGCAGCCATGCGGGTGTTTGGTGATGGTGAGCTGGCCCGCAGCGGTTGCGCTCAGGACGTCACGGTGCCGGGTCGGCACAGAAAGCCGACCCTTCGCATCCAGACTGAGCGAAGACGCCCCTTGAAACACTGCCCCGACCCCTTGCTGTTGATTGAACCCACCACCGGCCTGCCACGGGCCGAAAATGGCACTTTTCACCACCTAATTGCACTTTTTTGCACTGTAACAGGAAAAGCAGTGTTCACAACAGGGTTTGCAACAACTTCTTGCAATGAAATCAAGGACTTAGGTGTTGTTTTGCATGTGTCTGTCAGGCAAAAAACCTTTTGCGCAAAGCAGTTAGACGCGCCTATGAAAGTAACACCTGAGGCATGCGGGTGGTCTGCCCTTTTGCAGCATTCCAAAGACACAGGCCGCCCGCTCCCCCAAGGGATCGGGCGGCCCGCACCGAAAAGGCACTTTACAGAATGAAGCGCGAGAGGTCTTCGTCTTGCGACAGGGCCTGCAGGCGCGCATCGACGTAGGCTGCGTCGATGACCACCGTCTGGCCCGCGCGGTGCGCGGCGTCAAAACTCACCTCGTCGAGCAAACGCTCCATCACCGTGGCCAGGCGGCGCGCGCCAATGTTTTCGGTGCGCTCGTTCACTTCAAAGGCAATGTGCGCCAGGCGCGTGATGCCTTCGGGCGTGAACTCCAGCGCCACGCCCTCGGTGGCCAGCAGCGCCTGGTACTGGCGCACCAGCGAGGCGTGTGTCTGCGTGAGGATGGCTTCAAAGTCCTGCACCGAGAGCGAATCGAGCTCCACGCGGATCGGGAAGCGCCCCTGCAGCTCGGGAATCAGGTCGCTGGGCTTGGCCAGGTGGAAGGCGCCGGAGGCAATGAACAGGATGTGGTCGGTCTTGACCATGCCGTACTTGGTGTGCACCGTGGTGCCTTCCACCAGCGGCAGCAGGTCGCGCTGCACACCCTGGCGCGAGACATCGGCGCCGCTGCTCTCCTGGCGCGCGGCCACCTTGTCGATCTCGTCGATGAAGACGATGCCATTCTGCTCGGCGCTGAGCAGGGCGCGCTGCTTGATCTCTTCCTCGTTGACCAGCTTGGCCGCTTCTTCCTCGACGAGCTGGCGCCGCGCTTCGGCAATGCTGAGCTTGCGCGCCTTGCGCTTACCCTGCCCCATCTGGCTAAACATGCCGCGCAGCTGCTCGGCCATGTCCTCCATGCCTGCGGGGCCCATGATTTCGAGCTGCGGGCGGGCCTCGGCCAGTTCGATCTCGATTTCCTTGTCGTCCAACTGGCCCTCGCGCAGCTTTTTGCGGAACACCTGGCGCGCGGTGCTGTCGGGCGGCGGCTCGCTGCCAGGGGCGCGCGCCACGGGGATGAGCACGTCCAGGATGCGCTCCTCGGCCGCGTCTTCGGCGCGCGTGCGCACCTGGCGCGTCTGCACCTCGCGCTCCTGCTTGACGGCCACTTCCATCAGGTCGCGGATGATGGTGTCCACGTCCTTGCCCACATAGCCCACCTCGGTGAACTTGGTGGCCTCGACCTTGATGAAGGGCGCATCGGCCAGGCGTGCCAGGCGCCGCGCGATTTCGGTCTTGCCCACGCCCGTGGGGCCGATCATGAGGATGTTCTTGGGCGTGATTTCGTGGCGCAGGGGCTCTTGCACCTGCTGGCGGCGCCAGCGGTTGCGCAGCGCAATGGCCACGGCCCGCTTGGCCTTGGACTGGCCGACGATGTGGCGGTCCAGCTCGGAAACGATTTCCTGGGGGGTCATGGAAGACATGGAGAAAATTCCAATCAAATCGGTACATAGCGCCCGTCAATCAAGCGCAAGCAGCTATCAATTCAATAGCAACTCAGTGTACTTACAGGGTTTCGATGGTGTGGTGCATGTTGGTGTAGATGCACAGCTCACCGGCAATCGCAAGCGACTTGCGCACGATGTCTTCGGCGCCCAGTTCGGTGTTGGTCAGCAGCGCCTTGGCGGCCGAATGCGCATAGGCCCCGCCCGAGCCGATGGCCACGATGCCTTGCTCGGGCTCCAGCACGTCGCCGTTGCCGGTGATGATGAGCGATGCCTCGCGGTCGGCCACGGCCAGCATGGCCTCCAGGCGGCGCAGCACGCGGTCGGTGCGCCAGTCCTTGGTCAGCTCGATGGCGGCGCGCACCAGGTGGCCCTGGTGCTTGTCCAGCTTGGCTTCAAAGCGTTCGAACAGCGTGAAGGCGTCGGCCGTGGCGCCGGCAAAGCCCGCCAGCACCTTGCCATGGTGCAGCTTGCGCACCTTGCGCGCCGTGCCCTTGACGACGATGTTGCCCAGCGTGACCTGGCCGTCGCCGCCAATGGCGACCTGCACGCCCTGCGGGGTCTGGCGGCGCACGCTGAGGATGGTGGTCCCGTGGAACACCGGGGATTCGTTGGATGCGGTCATAGGGCGCGTAGGTGGGGGCGCCCACCATCAATACAAGTCAGTTTTTAGTGGTGCTGCCGCTTCCAGTGCCGCGTGAAACTGGCGCGCCCCAGACCAGGGCTCCCGCGCAAGGGCCGCCCCGCCGCGCTGGGAGCGTCCCCCCTCCCGAATCGCGCAGCGATTCGAGAGAGGGGGGAAGGCCCGCAGGGCCTCAGGGGGGAGCATGCTAATTTTTTCGCGGCAGCACCCAGGCGTGCTCGTTGACGCCCAGCACGTTGAACAGCACGGCCACCAGGCGGTGCAGGTTATGGAACTGCACCTCGCGCCCTTGGGCCTGCTGCTGGGCGGCCCAGTTGAGCACCGAGCCCGCCGCGGTGAAGTCGATGCGGATGAGCTTGTCGCACGGGATGGCCAGCGGATGGCCCGCTGGCACATGGTCCTGCATGCCTTCGAGCAGGTGGGTGGCGTCGCCCTCGATGTGGCCGGTGAGCCCGGCCAGCGCGGGTACCGAATCGCCAAAGCCTGTGAGCGGCGCCGGGGTGGTGCTGTCTTTCCAGTGCGGCCGCGCGACCAGGTCTTGCGCTGGCTGCGCTGCGGGTGCGGCCTCGGGGGTGGCGTCGTCGCTGTAGCCGCACAGGGGGTTGGCCCAGGACGGCGGCGACACTTCGTAGGTGACGCAGTAGTCCAGCGCCACCATCTCGAACTCGTCGGCCTGCCCCATGAAGCGCAGCACTGCCATGCGCAGGCGCCACCATTCGGGGTTGGCCTCGCGGTCGCCCGACTGGGTGTGTTCCTGCAGCAGGGTCAGCAGCGCTTGCGCGCCCGTGAATACGAACTGCCCTTTCATGTCGGCCCAGCGGCTGAACTCGTTGGCCAGTGCGGTGACCGCCGCATCTTCAATGGACTTGAGGCGCGTCCAGGTCAGCGTCCAGGGGGAGGCCGAGCGGTTGATGGACGCCTGCAGCGCGGCCACGGACTGCAGCGCCATGGCGGCGGGTGCGTTCCAGGAAAATTCGCGCTTGGGTGCGGCAGGCTCTGCCTGCACGGCCGCCTGCAGGCCCAGTTGTTCGGGGATGGAGAACCACAGCGGGGCCGAGCGCGCAAAGCGCCCGGCAAAGTCGATGGCCAGTGCATCGAACCGGTCCTGCTGGCCGGTGGCGCGGTACAGGTCGAACAGCGTCATCCAGATGTCGAACTGGGCGTCGGCTCCGTCGGCACTGTGGCGCTCCAGCACTTCCAGCAGGCCCGCCTCTGCGCCCGCGTAGTCGCCATTGGCAAAGCGGATGGCGGCTTCTTCGAGGTCGGGTTCGTGCACGAATTTCTCCAAGGCCGGTGCGGCCCGAGGTGCAGAGCTGCCCGCGCCCATGTTCCAGGTGGCCACATCGGGCTCTTCCTGCGGAACGGGGGTTTCCTGTGCGGCCAGGCTGTCGCCCGCAAACAGCGGCTCTGGCGCCGTGCGCACGGGAGGGGTGGGTTGCAGATCCAGGGGCGCCGTTGGCGCATAGGCATTGGCCGGCGCGGGCATGGTGGGCGCATTGGCCAGGGCAGCACCCGCCTGCATGGGGGCTGTGCTTTCGGGGTTTTCGCCCGCCTGCTTGCTCTTCCACCACTGCATGGACATTTGCGCCTCGATCTCGTCGATCTTCTTGATCGTGACGGCGCGCTCGCCGGGCGAGGTGAGGCTGCTCTGGAAGAACGAGGGGCGCGCTGCCAGGTCGGCCGTGCGCTGGCCGCTGAGCGCGTCGCGCTGGCGCAGCTTGCGCAGTTGATCGAATTCGCGGCGGCGCACGAAGTCGTTGCGGCGCTTGCGCTCGATCATTTCCTTGAGCATCTGCTTGCTGTACTGGCTCTCCTTGTCGTCCTGGATGGAGTCCAGCTCGGACCAGTTGACCGTGGGGTTGCGCACGAAACGCACCACCTTGGACAGGAGGCCGCCGCCGGAGGAGGGATTGTCGTCCTTGCTCATGATGGCTGGCGTGTTGCGCGGCAAAAACTCAAAGGGTGCGCTTTCTCAATCGCCGAACATTTTTTGCTTGAGCTCGCGGCGCTGCTGGGCTTCGAGCGAGAGCGTGGCCGTGGGGCGTGCCAGCAGGCGGCCCACGCCGATGGGTTCGCCTGTTTCGTCGCAGTAGCCGTAGTCGCCTGCGTCGATGCGGGCGATGGACTGCTCGATCTTCTTGAGCAGCTTGCGCTCGCGGTCGCGGGTGCGCAGTTCCAGGGCGTGCTCTTCTTCGATGGTGGCGCGGTCTGCCGGGTCGGGAACAACCACGGTGTCCTCGCGCAGGTGCTCGGTGGTTTCGCCCGCGTTGTTGTGCATGTCCTGCTTGAGCTGCACCAGCTTGCGGCGGAAGAAGGCCATCTGGACGTCGTTCATGTACTCGCTGTCGGGCATGGCCAGCACGTCGGCATCGGTCAGCTCCTCCAGGGGCCTGGTCTTCCAGTGGTTGGCCAGCTTGGGATCCTTTTTAGGAGCCGCAGTACGCGGGGCTTGCAGGGTGGTGGGCATGGTATTCGTGTAGCTCGCTTTGGCGGCCGTCGATGCGACGGTCTGCTGCATGGATGGTACGGTCAATTGGGCCAGGCGGGAAGAAGGCCGAGCGCTGCGCACGGGCAAGCCGTCAGCCGACGCCGCAGCCGCCTTGGCGCTGGCTTTTGCCGGGGCCTGTGGGGCATCGGCGGAAGGCGCCTTTGCAGGGGCCTTGGGTTTGCTGGGTGCAGCGTTCACGTCCTGTCTCCTCGCGGTACGGGCTCCCCGCTGCTGCGGCGGCGGGGTGCCACCTGCGGGAGGTCTTATCGTAGTACGCCCTTGGCTTTACCGGGGCGCGATTGTATAGGCACAGCTCCGCTTGGGTTCAGACGTTGTGCATTCCCCACACTGCAGGTGCTGCATCAATCGGTCAGGCACTGGTCCAGCCCCTGCTCCAGGATGTCGCGCGGCAGTTCGATGCCGATGAACACCATCTTGCTCTGGCGCTTTTCACCTTCGGCCCACTGCGGCCCCAGGTCGCTGCCCATGAGCTGGTGCACGCCCTGGAAGATGACCTTGCGCTCGGTGCCCTTCATGTGCAGCACACCCTTGTAGCGCAGCATGCGCGGGCCGTAGATGTTGACGATGGCGCCCAGGAAGTCTTCCAGCTTGGCCGGGTCGAAGGCGCGCTCGGCACGGTAGACGAAGCTCTTGACGTCGTCATCGTGGTGGTGGTGGCGCCCATGCTGGTGCGAGGGGTGGCTGCAGTGCTCGCCATGCGCATGGTCGTGGTGATGGTGGTGTCCGTGGTCATGGCCGCAGTGGCTGTGGTCGTCCTCGTCCTCTTTGAGGAAGTCGGGGTCGATGTCCAGCTTGGCGTTGAGGTTGAAGCCACGCAGGTCCAGCACCTCGCTGAGCGGCACCTCGCCGAAGTGCACGGCCTTGACCGGCGCACGCGGGTTCATGTGCTTGAGGCGGTGGGTGAGCGCATCGACCTCTTCGGCGCTGACCAGATCGGTCTTGGACAGAAAGATCTGGTCGGCAAAGCCCACCTGGCGGCGTGCCTCCTGGCGATCGTCGAGCTGCTGCTGGGCATGCTTGGCGTCCACCAGGGTGAGGATGGAGTCCACCAGGTAGGTTTCGGCGATCTCGTCGTCCATGAAGAAGGTCTGCACCACCGGGCCGGGGTCGGCCAGACCCGTGGTCTCGATGACCACGCGGTCAAAAGCCAGCATGCCCTTGCGACGCTTGGCAGCCAGCAATTGCAGGGTTTCGCGCAGGTCTTCGCGGATGGTGCAGCAGATGCAGCCATTGCTCATCTGCACGATCTGCTCCTCGCTGTCGGTCACGAGGATGTCGTTGTCGATGTTCTCCTCGCCGAATTCGTTTTCGATGACGGCGATCTTCTGGCCGTGGACTTCGGACAGAACACGCTTGAGCAAGGTGGTCTTGCCCGAACCCAGGAAACCGGTGAGGATGGTGACGGGGATGAGGGACATGAGAAGCCTTGGGAGAAATTCGGGAGACAACCCAAAAACTGTAGCCGAGCTGTCAAGCCCCTGTGCGCAGGGGCTGTATGAAATTTGAGTGATTTGTGCCTCTAGCGCTTTCACATCATGCGCAAGCAGCTATTATTTTTATAGCATTCGTGCTCACTTGCGCATCACGGCCAGGCCCTTGAGGTATTCCCCTTCGGGGAATTCCAGTGTCATGGGGTGGTCGGGCGCCCCACCCAGGCGCTCCAGGATATAGCCATCCACCCCGGCATCGGCCCCGGCCGATGCGACGATCTTGTGGAACAGGTCGGCGCTGATGCCGCCCGAGCACGAGAAGGTGTAGAGCACACCGCCGGGCTCCAGCAGCTGCAGCGCCAGGCGGTTGATGTCCTTGTAGGCGCGCGCGGCGCGTTCGGCGTGCGTGACCGTGGGGGCGAACTTCGGCGGGTCGAGCACGATGGCGTCAAAGCGCCGCCCTTCGCGCAGAAACTGGCGCAGCGAGGCGTTCACGTCGGCATCCAGAAACGTGGCACGCGCGGCGTCGAAGCCATTGAGTGCCACATGCGCGCGCGCGCGCTCCAGCGCCGGGCCAGACGAGTCGATGGACACCACCTCGCCGTCCTCCACCCCGGCCGCGCGCTGGCCCGCCAGCGCCGCCACCGAAAAGCCCCCGGTATAGCAATAGCAGTTGAGCACACGGCGCAGCCCCAGGCGCTGCACGCAGTCGGCAAAACGCTTGCGGCTGTCGCGCTGGTCCAGGTAGAAACCGGTCTTGTGGCCCTCGGCGATGTTGAGCGTGAGAAGCCACTGGTGCTCGTGGATCGCCAACTCCAGCGGGGGCGCCTCACCCCCGGCCGCCGGGCCGCCGCGCAGCCAGCCGGTGCTGCTCTCCAGCCCTTCGAGCTGGCGCACGCTGGCGTCCGAGCGCTCGTACAGGCGCGCCAGGCCCGTGGCCTGCAAGAGCGCATCGGCCAGCACGCCCTTCCAGCGCTCCGTGCCCGCGCTGGTGAACTGCGCGACCAGCGTGTCGCCATAGCGGTCCACCACCAGACCGGGCAGACCGTCCGACTCGCCGTGCACCAGGCGCACACCGTCGCTTTGTATATCAAACCGGGCTCTAGCGCTTACTGCACGAGCGCAAGCAGCTACAAAAAACGGAGCATCAATACGCTGCGCTTCGTCAAAACTCCACACCCGCGCTCGGATGCGCGAACTCGGGCTGAACGCCGCCCAGGCCAGAAACTGGCCCTCGTGCGACTCCACGCGCACCGTCTCGCCACTGTCGCCGCCGCCCTTGGCGATGGCGCTTTCAAAAATCCAGGGATGGCGGCGCTGCAGCGAGCGCTCTTTGCCGGGCTTGAGTCGGATCGTTTTCATCGCCGGATTGTCGCCTGCCCCTGGACTACTTGCGCCGCGCCCGTGGGTGCGCCTGGTCGTACACCTTGGCCAGGTGCTGGTAGTCCAGCCGGGTATAGACCTGCGTGGTGGTGATGCTGGCGTGGCCCAGCAGCTCCTGCACGGCGCGCAGGTCGCCGCTGCTTTGCAGCAGGTGGCTGGCAAAGGAGTGGCGCAGCATGTGCGGGTGCACCGGCGTGCTCAGCCCGGCCTGCTGGCTGCGCTGGCGCAGGCGCAGCCAGATGGATTGGGCCGACAGGCGCGTGCCGCGCTGGCCCAGGAACAGCGCAGCGTCCAGCCGGCCGGGCGCAAACGGCGTGGCGCGCTGTGCCAGCCAGGCCTGCAGCGCCTGCAGCGCCGCCGCACCCAGGGGCAGGCTGCGGCGCTTGCTGCCTTTGCCGCGCACATGCACTTCGGCGGCCTGCAGGTCGATCCAGCCGCGCCCCAGGCGCTCGGTGTCGGGGCCAGGGGCCACGTCCAGGCCTTCGAGCTCGCCCACGCGCAGGCCGCAGCCGTACAGCAGTTCGACCATGGCGGCATCGCGCGCCTCCAGCCAGGGGTCGGCGCCGTCTTCGGCATGGTCGGCCAGACGCACCGCATCATCCACGTCCAGGGCCTTGGGCAAGGGCTTGGGGGCCTTGGGCGCACGCACACCCTGCACGGGGTTGTGCTCGGTCAGCCCCTGGCGTGCGGCCCACAGGTAAAAGCCGCGCCAGCCCGAGAGGATGAGCGCAATGCCGCGCCCGCTGCGCCCGCCCGCATGCATCTGCGCCACAGCGCGGCGAATGTGTGCGGTCTGCAATTGCAGCAGGGGCAGGCCCGCCTGCGCGGCCACCTGCTGCAGGCGCTGCAGGTCCAGCGTGTACAGGGTGACGGTGCGCGCGGCCAGGCGCTTTTCCACGCGCACATGCTCCAGGTAGCGCAGGGCTTCGGGGGGCAGCGGCGCGGGGGTCATGCCTTTCGCGCCAATCGGTTCATCGCTCCACAACACGGAGCATCGCCAACCACCCGCAACATGAGCGCTGCCCAAGCCAGCGGCCACCGCGCAAGGGCCGTCCCGCCGCGCTGGTGGCGTCCCCCTGCCCGCAACGCGCAGCGATGCGAGAGCGGGGGGAAGCGGCGCAGCCGCTCAGGGGGGTGTTCCACGCTAGCGCAAGCGCAGCAAGGCAGCGCTGGCGAGTTCTGCCATGCGCGCGAGGAAGTCGGTGCCCATGGTGGCGTCGAAGCGCTGGGGGTCGGGCGAGCCCAGCACCAGCAGACCGAAGGCGGGGGTGGCGCTGTCGATGGGGCCTTCGCGCAGGGGCAGCAGGGCCACGGACTGGGCGCTGTGCGCCACGGGTTCGGTCTCGCCCTCGGGCGTGACCAGCGCCTGGGGCAGCCACTGCGTGGGCTCGAAGCCCAGGTTGGGGCCGCAGAAGGGCATGGTCAGCGAGCTGGCAAAGGCCTGCGCATCTTCGCTGGCGCCCAGCGCAAAGTCGCAGTCGATGTAGGGCCCGGCCACGCCCCACACGCGCACGGCGGCCAGGGGCACGTCAAACAGGGCGCGGATGCTCTCGGTCACTTCGGTGGGCAGGTCGAACGGGTCGCGCACGGCGAGCAGGCGACCGGTCCACTGGTGCACCTTCTGGCCGATGGCGGCGTTTTCGGTGCCGTGGCGCACCATTTCGATGATGCGCTGCTCCAGGCCCTTGATCTTCTCGCGCAGCATTTCGGCCTGGCGCTCCTGCAGGCTCACGGCGCGCTGGCCGTGCGGGCTGGTGAGCTGCACGCCCGCCAACACCTCGGCATGGCGCTCGAAGAAGCCGGGTGTGCGCAGCAGGTATTCGGCGATGTCGTCTTCGGTGATGGGGGGGATGGCGTTGCTGGTGGTCATGGTGCGTCGGGAATGTCGATCTGGCCTTCGAACACGGTCACGGCGGGGCCGGTGAGGAACACGGAGTCGGCCTCCTGGCCGCTCCAGGCGATGGTGACCAGGCCGCCGCGCGTCTGCACGTCCACGCGCGCATCGAGCAGCCCCAGGCGGATGCCCGCCGCCACGGCCGCGCAGGCGCCGGTACCGCAGGCCAGGGTTTCGCCCGCACCGCGCTCGTACACGCGCAGGCGCACATGGCTGCGGTCCACCACTTGCAGGTAGCCCGCGTTCACGCGCTGCGGAAAACGGGTGTGGCACTCGATGAGCGGGCCGGTCTGCGCCACCGGGGCGGTGTCCACGTCCTCCACCAGTTGCACGGCATGCGGGTTGCCCATCGAGACAACCGCTATCAAAACAGTAGCTGCCTGCGCTTGCCCATCCAGCGCAAGAGGCCATTTTTGCCCCAAACCCTGGGGCACGGGCACCAGGCCTGCAGCGTCGAAGGGCACGCGCGCCGGGTCGAACTGCGGGCGGCCCATGTCCACGGTGACGCGGCCGTCGGGGGTGAGTTCGGGTGCGATCACGCCCGACAGCGTCTGCACGCGGATGCGGTCCTTGGCGGTGAGCCCCTTGTCGCGCACATAGCGCGCAAAGCAGCGCGCGCCGTTGCCGCACTGCTCCACCTCGCCGCCGTCGGCGTTGTGGATCACGTATTCAAAGTCCAGGCCCGGCGCAGGCGCGGGGCGCACGGTCAGGATCTGGTCGGCCCCCACGCCGAAGTGGCGGTCGGCCAGAAAGCGGTAATGCGCGGGCGTGAGCCCCAGGCGTTCCTGGGTCTCGTCGAGCACGACAAAGTCATTGCCCGCACCCTGCATCTTGGTAAAGCGGATCTGCATGGCTTGGATTATCGTAGCTGTCGCCGCACCGTGGCACGGTGCCTTGTCCGGCTGTGTTTTTTCCGCAAGGAGCTTTCCGATGAATGACCTGAGCGCTTTCCCCATCACCCGCAAATGGCCGCCCCAGCACCCGGACCGCATCCAGCTCTACTCCCTGCCCACGCCCAACGGCGTGAAGGTGTCGATCATGCTGGTGGAAACCGGCCTGCCCTACGAGCCGCACCTGGTGAGCTTCGATACCAACGACCAGCTCTCGCCCGAGTTCCTCTCGCTCAACCCGAACAACAAGATCCCCGCCATCATCGACCCGCACGGCCCGGACGGCAAACCCTTTGCGCTGTTCGAGTCGGGCGCCATCCTGGTGTACCTGGCGAGCAAAAGCGGGCGCTTTCTGCCCGCAGACACCACCGCGCGCTTCGAGACGCTGCAATGGCTGATGTGGCAGATGGGCGGCGTGGGGCCGATGTTCGGCCAGCTCGGCTTCTTCCACAAGTTCGCGGGCAAGGACTACGAGGACAAGCGCCCGCGCGACCGCTACGTGGCCGAATCCAAACGCCTGCTCGGCGTGCTGGAGCAGCGCCTGGCGGGCCGCCGCTGGGTCATGGGCGACGAATACACCATTGCCGACATCGCCATCTTCCCCTGGGTGCGCAACCTGGTGGGCTTTTATGGCGCGGGCGAACTGGTGGAGTTCGACCGCTTCCCGCAGGTGCAGCGCGCGCTGGCGGCCTTCGTCGAGCGGCCGGCCGTGCAGCGCGGGCTGGAGATTCCGGCACGAGGCTGAATTCCGCCCATCGACACGCATCGTCCACAGCGCATGCTACCGGCGTGCTCCAGGCCAGGGCCGCCGTGCAAGGGCCGCCCCGCCGCACCGGCGGCGTCCCCCTGCCCGCCTCGCAACGCGAGGCGAGAGCGGGGGGAAGCGGCGCAGCCGCTCAGGGGGGTGCTCATAATGCCTTCATGACACGCCCCAGCCAGCTCCTGCACCCGCCCCGCCCCCCCGTCCCCACCCTGAACGCCGCCACCGTGCTGCTGCTGCGCGATGGCGCGCAGGGGCTGGAGGTGCTGATGACGCGGCGCTCGCAGCAAGCCAGCTTTGCGCCGGGCGCCTACGTGTTCCCCGGCGGCGGCATCGACGCGCTGGACACACAATCGCACCACGCCGCCGCACGCCGCGCCACGCAGGGCGACGAACAGCTCACCGAGGCCATTGCCGCCATCCGCGAGAGCTTCGAGGAGCTGGGCGTGCTGCTGGCGCGCCATGCCGATGGCCGCTGGGCCGGGGCCGACGACATCGCCGCGCTCGACCGCCAGGCCCCGTTCGCCGCACAATGCCAGGCGCGCGGCCTGCGGCTGGCCGCCGACGGGGTGTTCACCCTGGCGCGCTGGATCACCGACCGCGACCTGCCCAAGCGCTTTGATGTGCCGTTTCTGGTGGCGCGCATGCCCGAAGGCCAGACGCCCGTGGCCGACGAGGCCGAGCAGTTCGAGCCCCAATGGGTGCGCCCGCAGGACGCCCTGGAGCGCCACGCGGGCGGCGGCTTCTTCATGATCTTCCCGACCATCCGCACGCTGCAGCGGCTGGCGCCCTTCGCGCGCGTGGACGATGTGCTGGCCGCCTGCGCCGTGAGCGAAGCCCCGCTGTGGACGAGCTGCCCGCGCGCGGGCCTGCTCAATGGCAAGGAAGCGCGCTACATGGAGGACGAAATGCCCTTCGGCGAGCTGGCCCTGGTTTGCCCCGACGGGCAGATCGCCCACCCGCTCGACTGGCAGAGCGAGCGCGCCGTGCCGCTGCTGAAGAACGTGCAGCGCCTGACCGCCCCCAACCCCGGCGTGATGACCGGCCCCGGCACCAACAGCTACCTGGTGGGCGACCCGGCCACGGGCTACGTCGCCATCGACCCCGGCCCGGCAGACGTCGAGCACCTGGAGCGCCTGTGGCGCGCCGCGGGCGGCGACATCCGCATGATCGTATGCACGCATTCGCACCCCGACCACTCGCCAGGCAGCAAGCCGCTGCAGCAGATGTGCCAGCGCGCGGGCCGCGCCACGCCGCCCATCCTGGGCCTGCCCTCGGCCCCCACGGCGCGCGCTGACAGCCAGTTCACGCCCGACCGGGCGCTATCAAACAATGAGCTGCTCACGCTTACTGGCAAAGGGCTGGACGGCGAAATCACCCACACCCTGCAGGTGGTGCACACGCCGGGCCACGCGGCCAACCATGTGTGCCTGCTGCTGCGCGAGGACGGCCTGCTGTTCAGTGGCGACCACATCCTCAACGGCAGCACCACCATCATCAACCCGCCCGACGGCAACATGGCCGACTACCTCGACGCGCTCGACCGGCTCGATGCGCTCTGCGCCGAACACGGCGTGGCGTTCATCCTGCCCGCGCACGGCCATGTGCTGGGCGAGGCACGCGGCGCCATCGCCCAGCTCAAGGGCCACCGCCTGGCGCGCGAGGCCAAGGTCATCGCCGCCATGCAGGCACTGCCCGAAGGCACGGTGGAGCAGTGGGTGGAACTGGCTTACGCCGACGTGCCGCCACGCATGTGGCCGCTGGCCCAGCGCTCGCTGATCGCGCATGTGGAGCGCATCCGCGCGCAGCAGCCCGGCAACAACTGAACACCCCACCCTCTTCATTCGATGACCGACAAGAACCCTGACCCCAGCCACATCCGCCTGGCCAAACGTGTGGCCGAACAACTGGCCTGCTCGCGCAGCACCGCCGAGCAGTACATCGAAGGCGGCTTTGTGCGCGTGGAAGGCCAGGTGGTGGAACTCCCTGGCGCACGCGTGCGCCCCGGCCAGGCGGTGACGGTAGAGAAAGACGCCAGCCTGCTGGCGCTCACCCCCGTCACCCTGCTGCTGCACAAGCCGCCGGGCTATGAAGCGGGGCTGGGGCTGGACGCGGGCGCAGCCGCGCATGGCAGCCGCAGCCAGGGCGCACCCTCCGCCCTCACGCTGCTGAACGCGCAGAGCCACCTGCCCGAGGATGCCGCGGGCATCCGCGTGCTGCTGCGCCATTTCAAGCAGCTTGAATGCTTCACACCGCTGCCCACCCCGGCCAGCGGGCTCGTGGTCTACACGCAGGACAAGCGCATCGCGCGCAAGCTGGCCGAGGACATCGAAACGCTGGAGCAGGAATGCATCGCCGAGGTGGCAGGCCAGATCGCAGAAGGCGGTCTGCAGAAGCTCTGCCATGGCCTCTCGTTCAACGGCCGGCCGCTGCCCCCCATCAAGGTGAGCTGGCAGAACGAAACGCGGCTGCGCTTCGCACTCAAGGGCATCCGCCCCGGCCAGATCCCGGCCATGTGCGAGGCCGTGGGCCTGCAGGTGCTGTCCCTCAAGCGCATCCGCATCGGCCGCGTGCCGCTGGCCAAGGTGCCCGAAGGGCAGTGGCGCTACCTGCAGCCCTGGGAAAAATTCTGACACCCCCCTGTGGCGCTGCGCGCCTGGGCCGTGGCAGCACCATCAAAAACCATAGCTGCCCACGCTGTGGATACATGCCCTGCGAGCGCTTTCAAATCACAATCCACCCTCCACTGCTACACTGCCCGGCCATCCTGGAGGGAGACCATGGAACACAAGCCCCGCAGCAATGCTTCGGCACAGGCGGCACCCTTGGCGTCGGCATCGATCGACGCCCACCCGCTGGCGTTTTCCGGCAGCGGTGGGGAGTATTTCCGCGTCTGGATCGTCAACGTGCTGCTGAGCATCGTGACCCTGGGGTGGTACACCCCCTGGGCGCGGCGCCGCACGGCACAGTACTTCTATGGCCACACCCTGGTGGCCGACAGTCCGCTGGAATTCACCGCCCCGCAAGGCAAGATGGTCAAGGGCTTTGTGCTGCTGGTGCTGCTGACGCTGGCCTACAAGATCGCCGTGAACACCCGGCAGGACACTGCCGCCGCTCTGTTGGTGCTGGCTGGCGCAGCGCTGGCACCCTACCTGTGGGCCAGCGCCATGCGGTTCCGGCTGGGCAACACACGCTGGCGCGGCCTGCGGCTGCAGTTTCTGGCCTCGTGGCGCGATGTGTACAGCGCCAGTTGGCCCGTGTTTGCCATTGCACTGGTGTGGATTGGCGTGGTCTTTGGCCTGCGTTGGGCGGCCCCAGCGCTGGCCGAGGCGCTGGATGGCGCCACCCCCGCAGCCGAAGGCGGCAAAGGGCACGCAATGCCGCCCCTGCCGCCAGCGCTGTGGGGTTTGCTGCTGCTGGGCGTGGCGCTCTCTGTGCTGTGCTTCATCCGGCTGGAATACAACTACAAAAGCCTGCTGGTGCTGCGCACCCACCTGGGCGCCGAGGCCGGGCGCTGGAAGCCGGTGTACATGGATTTCGTCAAGATCTGGCTCACCACGGTGGGCGTGTTCCTGCTGAGCGTGCTGGGCGTGCTGGGCATGGCAGCACTGGTGGCGCTGGCTGCGGGGGGCTCGGTCGCACTGCTGGCGGGCCTGGGCAAGAACGCAGGGGTGTGGGTGTTCTTCGTGTTCCTGTTCGGATTCATTGCGCTGTTCATGCTCTTGCTGCTGGCCTCGGCCCCGGCGCGAGCCTACCGCGAAGCGCGCATGTTCCTGCTGCAGTGGAACAACATCGGCGTGAGCCAGGTGGCCCGCTTTCGCTGCACGCTGAGCGTGCGCGCATTCGTCTGGCTGCGCGTGCGCAACCTGATGCTCACGCTGCTGACGCTGGGCTTTTACCGGCCCTTTGCGCGGGTGAACGAATACGCCATGAAGCTCGAATCGGTCACGCTGCACATCAAGGGTGGCGTGAACCAGTTGGCAGGCCACATGCTGCGCCACCAGGAAGGCGGGCTGGGCGATGCGCTGGCCGATGCGGCGGGGCTGGATCTGATTGGGTGATCACGAACACCCCTCTGTGGCGCCTGCGGCGCCTGGGGATGGGGCACGCCCGCCTCAAGCGATGAGGGTGATGCGCATCGCTGAGGAGGCAAGCAAATGAACAGCTCTCACCAATCCACCAACGCACCCGGCGACCTGCTGCCGGGGCACTGGTTTGATGGGCGCAGCAGCCAGGCTCGACCGGTGCTGGTGGGCCTGCAGCCCACGGCCCGGGGGCCGTCGCTGAGCCTGCATCCGCTGTCGGCGCCGGGCGTGGCGCCGGTGGTGTTTGCCCACCAGGACGTGGGTTGGCCCGAGGCCTGGAACGCGCGCCGCCCCCAGGCGCGCGTGGTGGTGGACCTGCGCGACCACGGCAGCCTGGAGATTGACGCCGTGCCCGCCTGGCACGCCGCCCTGGCCGCCGCGGGCGCACGCCCCGGCCTGGCGCAGCACATGCAGACGCGCTGGAGCGTGCTGCTGGCGGCGCTGCTGGCCGCCGCCATCGGGCTGACCCTGTTCTACCGCTACGGCACACCGTGGATGGCCACGCAGCTCACGCACTGGGTGCCTGTGGGCTGGGAAACCGCACTGGCCGACCAGGGCCTGCAGCAGATGGACGATGGCCTGCTCAAGCCCAGCAAGCTGCCGCCCGAGCGCCAGGCCCAGCTGCGTGCACGTTTTGATGCGCTGGCACTGCAGATTCCGCCTGCGCTGCAGCGCTACCCCGGCTACGCGCCGCGGCTGCGGCTGGAGTTCCGCTCCGGCATGCCCGCCAACGCCTTCGCCCTGCCCGGCGGGCAGGTGGTGATGACCGACGCCCTGGTGCAAAGCGCCGCCCGGCAGGGCCTGGACGACGACGCGCTGGTGGGCGTGCTGGCGCACGAAATCGGCCATGTGGTGCACCGCCACACCACGCGCATGGTGGTGGAGCAAGGCGTGCTGCAAATGGGCTTGGGGCTGGCGCTGGGCGATGTGTCGGGCGTGCTGTCCACGGGCAGCGCACTGCTCACCGGCCTGCACTACCGCCGCAACCACGAGCGCGAGGCCGACTGCTTCGCCATCGGCCTCATGCGCCACACCGCCCTGCCCACCGCGCCCATGGGCACGCTGCTGCTGGCCATTGCGCACGACAAGGACGAAGAAGAGGAAGGCAAGGGCAAGACACCCGGCGCCAGCCAGCCCGCGCCCCCAAAACAGGGCCGCGCCGAGGCCGCGCACCCGATCTGGTCGCTGCTGAGCAGCCACCCCGACACCGTGGAGCGCGCCCGCGCGCTGCAGCAGGGGCAGGCGCCACATTGCCCGCAAGAATTTCAAAAATGATAGCTGCCAGCGCTTATTCCATAAGCGTTGGAGCCATTTTTTGCTTGTAAAGTGTGAAGCGCGCCGATAAGCCGGATTCTGTGCACTGCGGTTGCCCGCAGCGTGACCGCCATTACTCTGGGCCGGGGGTCGCCCACCCGGCTCGGTGCTACCTACCCGCCAGCTCTCCCTGCGGATCCACAAGGTCGAGAGAGGTCGCCCTGCTCCCGTGGCTGGCCTACTTGGTATTGCTGCGCGTAGAGATTGCCCGTTTCACCCCGGGCGCTTCGCACCCGGGGTGGCTGCGTCGTGCCGGGCTTTCGCCCGTCACCGTCTGGCTTGCGCCAGCCGCGCCAGCTTGCGCTGGCGAACCGCAGAACACCCGATGGGCACATCCACGCTCGGACTCGTCTCTGTTGCTCTGATCCTCACCTCACGGTGGGCAGCCGTTAGCTGCTACGCTGTCCTGTGCAGTCCGGACGTTCCTCCAGTGCCTGGTTTCCCAGATTGCACCAGCGGCGGTCTGGCGTGCTTCACGGGCATGATTATCCCAGAGCGCAACAGGCCAAGCCACCTGGCACATACTTGCGCCATGACCGCAGCACCCACCCCCACCCATTTCGACGCCGCAGCCCGCGACTGGGACCAGCGCCCCATGTCCCAGCAACTGGCCGCCGTACCGCCGCGCCTGCTGGCGCATTTGCCCCTGGCCCCCACCGACCAGGTGCTGGACTTTGGCGCGGGCACCGGCCTGCTATCCACGCAGATTGCGCCGCTGGTGGCGCAGGTCACGGCGCTGGACATGTCTGGCGCCATGCTGCAGGTGCTGGCCGACAAGGGCCATGCCAACATCACACCGCACCAGGGCGACATTTTTGAGGGCCTGCCTGTGCGCTACCACGCCATCGTCAGCTGCATGGCCCTGCACCATGTGGCCGACACCGCGGCATTGATGCAGGCCTTTGCCGATGCCCTGCACCCCGGCGGGCGCGTGGCCCTGGTCGACCTGTACGAAGAAGACGGGAGCTTCCACGGCGACAACGAAGCCAAGGGCGTACACCACTTCGGTTTTGCCCCCCAGGCCCTGCAGGCCCTGGCCGAGCACGCAGGCCTGCAAGGCGTGGCGTTTACCGAAATCCTGCGCGTGCAGCAACGCAATGGGCGGGAGTACCCCTTGTTCTTGCTGACGGCGCGCAAGCCCTGAGAACGGCTGGGGTTACCGTACGCGATTTCCCGCTGGCGCTGTATTGCCTCCCTCGTATACCACGCGATGCGCCTCGGTCGGCCACGGGGCCTCCCAGCGGTGCAGCATGCGCAGCAGGGCCGCGTTGGTCAGCGTGGTGTCGCGCCGGTGGTTGCGCCGCAGCAGTTCGGGCAGCGGCTGCTCCAGGTGCACGATCTCGACCTGCGCATCGTAGGCATACAGCAGATCCAGCGTCTTGTCGCGCATGGACTGCGACAGGTGTGTCGCATTCCACACAAACGGCTGCCGCGCCCGCAGCAAGGCGCGCGCCTGCTCCTGTGCGTGGTGCGCTACCTGCCCCTCGTTGTCGCCATGCGCCAGGCCCAATGCCTCGCGCACGTCGTCAAACGACACTACCGCCCAATGCGGTCGGTGCCTGGCCACCCAGTGGTTTTTGCCCGCCGCTGGCAGGCCGCACATCACCGTCACGGTCGAGCCAGGGCTGGCATACAGCGGCTCCATGGGGTACAGGTTGGTACCCCTGAAGTAACGCAGCGCGGTATGCGCGTCTGCAAAGGGGCGAGGCCGCTCCCACGCGCCTTCTTCGCGCACCAGCTCTTCCAGCAGTTGCAGGTCGTCCAGATGGCGCTGCTGATCCTGGCAAATACGCCCGCGCATGTCGGCCCGTACCAGTGCCAGCAACTCAGCCCAGCACACCCCCCACGACAGCTTGCGCACCACATACTCGGGCGCAACGCCTTGGTGCGAGTGCCACACAAAGAACGGCTGCTGGTGCACCGCAATCAAGCGGCATACCGCCTCACGTAGCGCCCACGGGCATCCAGCCACCCACAGCAGCACGCGGGCATCCACTGCCCCACGGCTGGAATGCCCCGGCTGGCGAATGCGCCCCGTGGCCTCGTCCACCACCGTGGTGGCAGGCTTGGCAATGTCGTGCAGCAAAGCCGCCATGAACATCACCCACTGCCGATCGGACGCGGCCTGCTGAAAGTAGGCATCCTCGCGCAGGCACTCCAGCACCCAGCGCGTGTGCGTTCCCACATTTCCTTCGGCATGGTGCACCGGATCCTGCGGCGTCGTATCTAGTGCGCGTAGCGCACCGATAGCCTCGCAGCACGCGGCCCAGTCCAGTAGCTGGTGAGGGGCCGGCACCAGCCCCCGCAGCACCGCATACGGCGCTGCCTCCATCATTTGCGGCGCCATAGGGCACCTCCTTTCTGTGTGCGCTGCACCGCGGCCCACTGGGCATGGTGCGCTTGCAGCGCCTCCAGCCCCAGCACGCGGTGCAGCCCCATGTCCGCCCATTGCACGTTCAGCGTAGGGGCATACAGGTTCACCCCCGCTGCCAGCGCATTGGGTACCACGGGCCGTTCGCTGTGGTGCGAGCCCGAATCCAGAATGTGTTGCACAAAGTCCCAGCGCACGAGCTTGAACCGTGCCAGCACCTGGTGCGTATCCTCCAGCTTCACATACAGCCCTTCAGCCAGTGACGACGGATCGCTTTGCTGTCGGCACAAATCCAGCGGCAACTGCAGACGCTGCACGGTATCGTCCAGCGTCTGGTTCCAATGCGGCGTGCGCGCCAGCGAAGCCCCCACCAACGACCACAGCCACTCCGCCCGTGCAGGCATTGCCCCCTCATACACCACAGGCACCGACACCACCGGCAAACCTGCCAGCAACGCATGGCGCCGTGGTGTGGACAGAAAGCACTGCTCCACGCGATCCCACACGTCAAATTCGAGCAGGTAGTGCGGCAGCCGGTCGTAAAACATGGCGTGCTTGGCGAACATCCACTCGCCATACAGCACGTAGCGGTCTTGCAGGCAGGCCAGCAAAGCCGCTTCGTGCACGCGTGCCCAAGGGTGCAGCGCCGCAAACTGCCGCTCTCGCGCGCCACCCGTGAGGTAGTGCCCGCGCGACTGCAGGCACAGCTCGCCCCCTTCGGTGAACGACAGCGCACAGTTGGCACCATCCATTTTTTCCTCGATGACTGCATGCTGTCCCACCAACGGGGCCAGCGGCTGTACATCGGGCGCATCACCGCTTTGGTGACGCGAGCCCTCCAGATGGGGCGTGCGCGGGTAGCGCAGCAGCGGCAACGAGTGCATTGCCGCCACGTGTTCGATTGAGCGCGTCGTCATGATGCACTCCTTTCTTGCAGGGATGACTCGATCACAAGCCATGCCACTAACGCACGCATGCGTGCATCAGCCAGGCCACCCCAGGGCCTTCAGCGCGAATGGATCGCGGGCATTGCTCGGCACGAAGCCCGGCTACGTCTCTTGGTCGGCCACTGGCGCACTCCCAAAGGGGGCCTGCGGTGGCGATGGCAGGCCACTTGCGTCAAGACTCCTGGCAAGCAGCCCCTCCCGTCATGGCACGTGGGGGCGGTGCAAAGACACTTGGCGTAGTGGTGGCCGGCGCGCGGCTTCAAACAGTGATTGCGAAGAAGTTCAGCATCAAACACCTCCCTGCGCTGCCCGCACCCGCATTCAACAAAGGGGGGGACTGCGCCGCGAGCACCGGTTCAAAAGGCGTCGGGAAGAATGGAAAAGGGGCGCGATACTAACGAAAATCCGCCCCGCTCGTCAACTCTCCCTCACTCGGCCGTGGCCATCGACTGCGCCACCTGCTCCCACGTCAGCCCAAACCGCGCCAGGTACTTGCGCAGCCGGTCTGCATCGTTGACCACGGAGCGCTGCGTGCGCGAGGCCTGGAACAGCACCCGCCCGGCATCCGACAGGCTGCGCGCACGCTGGCACACCCCGGCCACGGCCTGCAGTTGCAGGCGGTCAAACAGGTCCATGGCATCCCACGCAGCGGCACCCACCAAGGCCTGCAGCGCCGCTTCGCCATCGGGTGCAGCGGCTGCCCCCGCGCCCTGCGGCTGCCATAGCCAGCGCAGCCGTGCCACTTCGGCCTGCACCAGCGATTCGCCAATGCGGCCTGCTTCTGCCAGCGTGGCCAGCCGGGTCACACTGGCGGCCAGGTCGCGAAAGTTGCCGCTCCACAGGGCCTCGGGGCCCGTGGCAAAGCGCAGGTACGCGGCCTTGGCTTCTTTGGTGAATCGCACCGCGCCGCCCAGCTCGGCGGCGACGCGCGTGAGCAGATAGTCCACATTCGGCTCAATGTCTTCGGGCCGCTGCGCCAGGCCGGGCAGCACATAGCTCCATAGGTTGATGCGCGCAAACAGGTCTTCGCGAAAGCGCCCGGCCGCGACTTCGGTGCGCAGGTCGCGGTTGGTGCCTGCTACCAGCTGGAAGTCGCTCTCCACCTCACGGTCACTGCCCATGGGGTAAAAGCGCTTTTCTTCCACGGCCTTGAGCAGCATGGCCTGCTCGTCCAGGCCCAGCTCGCCTATTTCGTCGAGGAACAGCACGCCCTGGTGCGCCGCACGCAGCAGGCCGGGCCGGTCGGCCGCCGCACCCGTAAAGGCGCCCTTCTTGTGGCCGAACAGGGTGGATGCCGCGCCGTCGCCGCGCAGCGTGGCGCAGTTCACTTCGACGAATTCGCCTGCCACCTGGTGGCGGGCTTTCTTCAGTTCAAACATGCGCCGCGCCAGGTGCGACTTGCCCGCACCCGTTGGCCCGGTGAACAGGATGGGTGCGCGCGAGCGCACGGCCACGCGCTCCACCTCGTCGATCAGGGCGTTGAAGCGCGCATTGCGCGTGGCGATGCCGCTTTTCAAGAACTGCACCGCATCGCGCTGCTCTGCACCAAAGCGCTGGGCAATCACGTCGTAGCGCGAGAGGTCCAGGTCGATCAGCGCAATGCTGCCGGGGTCGCCCGCCTGCTGGCGCTTCGGGGGCGAAGTCTGCGCCAGCACGCCCGGAATGCGGCGCGACTCCACCAGCAAGAACAGGCAGATCTGCGCCACGTGCGTACCGGTGGTGATGTGCGTCCAGTACTCCTCGCGCTCGGTGTCGAAGCGGTAGGCCTGCGTCCAATCAAAGAGCTGCGCATACACCTCGCCAAAGTCCCACGGGTCGGCAATGGGCATGGGCACCAGGTTCACCGTGGTCTCGGGCGAGGCAATGGCCATGTCGGCCTGCACGAGCTGGGCCAGGTCTTGGTGCGCAAGGGTGTAGAGCAGCTCCAGCCGATCGATCACCACGTCTTCGTGCTGCACCAGCGACACGGTGGGGCGCCACTTCTCCCACCGCCCCGCGCCCCGGCCGGAGTCGAGCTGCGTGCCCAGAAAGCCGATCACCACCTTGTTTTTGCGCATGGAAATCAATCTATTTATTTAGCTTTAATTCTAGTATTTTCATAACCCATGAACTAAAACATCCGCGCATTCAGATTTTTATCAATACAAATCAACAAGTTATGAGTTCGCGGCACCCTGGCTACCCACCTGGCACGCATCTGGCAATAGACAAGGCATCCAGCGCAAGCGGTGACCGCTCACAGGCCGGGGTTGGGACAGAAGTCCGCCCCGCCGGTGCCGGAAGTCCGGGGCCTTCGGTCCCTGTCGATGCCCTGCATGCCGCACACCGCAAGCGCTGGATAACGGCACGGCTGCAGTAGCCACTCCGAAAGGACGTGCCCGGTGCGACTCCAGGCGTGTCACCACTGGTAGCTCAGTCTGGTAGAGCAACCCCCGCAAGGGGTCTGTCGCAGGTTCGATTCCTGCCCACGGTCGCAAGACCTTGATTGGAAGTACCGGTCGAAAGACCACCCGCCGAACGCGGGGAGCGGCCCCAGGGTTGCGTTTTTTTGGACGCCGCCGCAAGGCCCCGCCCCGTCAGCCGGTGGCGGTTTGTGCCAGCACCCGGCACAGCCTGCACCCGCAGCCAGCCACGCTGCCGCCCTTCCCGCTGGGGATTGGGGCAGCAACCACGGCGCACTGCAGGGCCCTGGCTGCGCCCCCTGGCACCTCGCCATCGCTGTAACGGCAACCCGATACGACAACGAAGAAGAAAGAGGAAAACAAAATGCTGAAGTTGTTCCAACGCACCACGGTGAAAAAGAACGAACGCGCCCTGCTGCTGCGCAATGGCAGCTTTGACCGCGTGCTGCACAGCGGCACCTACTGGCTGTTTGCAGGCATGGATCAGTTGCGTGCGGAGACTTTCGCCCTGGAACAACCCGCCTTCACCCACGGCCTGGCCGAGTACCTGATGGCGCAGGAGCCCGCCGTAGTGGCTGCCGAGTTTGTGCAGGTGAATCTGTCGGAAACCGAAGTGGGCCTGCGCAGCGAGAACGGTGTGCTGGTGGAAATCCTGCCCCCTGGCACCCGCCGCCTGTACTGGAAGGGCCTGGTCCAGGTGACCGTCCAGGTGGTGGACCTGCAAGCGGGCGCCGAACTGCCCGCCGACCTGGTGGCGCGCCTGACCCAAACCCAACTGCGCCAGCGTGCGGTGACGGGCCTGACCGGCGTGCTGCAGGTGCAAGTGCCCGAAGGCCAGTGCGCGCTGCTGACGGTGGACGGCAAGGTCGAGCGCCTGCTGACCGCAGGCACCTACGCCTTCTGGAAGTACGGCCGCACCGTCGCCGTGGAGCTGGTGGATCTGCGCCTGCAAGCCGTAGAGGTATCGGGCCAGGACATCATGACCCGCGACAAGGTAAGCCTGCGCCTGAACCTGTGCGCCACCTACCGCTACACCGATGTGCTGCGCGCCTTTGCCCAATTGCAAAAGCCTGCCGACCACCTCTACCGCGAGCTGCAGTTTGCGCTGCGCGCCGCCGTGGGCACCCGCACGCTTGATGAGTTGCTGGAGAACAAGACGGTGATCGACGAGGTGGTGACCGCGCACATGGCCGCCAAGCTGCAGCCCTATGGCATGCAGCTGGAGAGCGTGGGCGTGAAGGACATCGTGCTGCCCGGCGAGATGAAAACCATCCTGACCCAGGTGGTGCAGGCCCAGAAACAGGCCGAGGCCAACGTGATCCGCCGCCGCGAGGAAACCGCCGCCACGCGCTCGCTGCTCAACACCGCCAAGGTGATGGAAGACAACCCCGTCGCCCTGCGTATGAAGGAGCTGGAGACGCTGGAGCGCGTGGCCGAGCGGATCGACAAGATCTCGGTGTTTGGCGGCCTGGATCAGGTGCTCAATGGCCTGGTGAAAATGCGCTGAGCAAAAACAAACGCAGAGAGAACTGCCATGAAGAACAAAAAACCAACTGCAAGAGAAAAGCGTTTGCAGCGGGACACCACACCCGCCACGTGCGCATCTGTCGGCCTGGATCCAGCGGTCTACAGCGCGGCCCTGCGCTACCTGTTCGACCGCCCCGTGCCCGACAAGAGCGGGCAGGAGTGGTATTGGCTGATCGACGAGCCGGAGTTCGAAGCCACGCCGCTGCAATGGACGCACGTCCAGACCGTGCTGTTCGCCAATGCGGGAACGGACCTGGCGCCTTACAGCGACGATCAGGTCGGCATGGGCCTGAACCATGTGATGAGCAACAACGCGGGAGACATCCCGCACATGGTGAACGACCCTTCCGTGCCCCTGGCCGACGCGATGCGCATGGTGCAGGCCCTGCCCACTTTATGGCGCGACTGCCTGGGCCCGCGCCTGGACACCGCGCCGAACACCATCGGAAGCCGAAGCGATCGGCTGTACTTCGTGAGCTACATGTGGTTTGACGTGTGGCCCACGTTCTGGAATGCCAAGCACATCCCCGAATGGCGCGACGCAATGTGGCAGGTGTTCTGCGCAATGCTGGCCATGCCTTGGCGCGAAGCACAGGTATCGGCGTTGCATGGGATCGGGCACGAGGGAGTGCACCTGAACCGCCCTGGTGAACTGCAGGCACGCATGGATGCCTTCATCCGGAATGTGAAGAACGACGATGAACTGAAAACCTACGCCCAGGCCGCAGCGCGCGGAATGGTTCAATGAACAAAAAAACGAAAGAACGAAAAAACGATATGAGCAACCACTACGAACAAATCGAAGTACCGAACGGCGTCCCCGTGAAGATGTGGACCAACGGCGTACCCGTGGAAGACGACGCAAAGAACCAGCTGCGCAACATCGCGCGCCTGCCCATCGTGTTCAAGCACGTCGCGGTGATGCCCGATGTGCACCTGGGGATCGGCGCGACCATCGGCTCGGTGGTGCCCACGCTCAAGGCCATCATCCCCGCTGCGGTGGGGGTGGACCTGGGGTGCGGAATGATGGCGTGCAAGACCACGCTCACCGCCAGCGATCTGCCCGACAACCTGGCCGGTGTGCGCGCCGCCATCGAGCGCGCCGTACCCGTAGGCCTGACCCCCAAGCGCATGGGCCGCGACAAGGGAAGCTGGGATACCCCGCCTACAGAAACCGACCTCGCCTGGGCCGGGCTGGTGGACGAGTTCGACGAGATCTGCGAAGCGCACCCGCGCATCAAGAACACGAACAACTACAAGCACCTGGGAACGCTGGGAACGGGTAACCACTTCATCGAGATCTGCCTGGACGAACACCAGTCCGTGTGGGTGATGCTGCACTCCGGCTCGCGCGGGGTGGGGAACGCCATCGGCACCCACTTCATCGAGCTGGCCAAGAAAGACGCCGAGCTGCACCAGCGCAACCTGCCGGACAAGGATCTGGCGTATTTCGAGGAAGGTGCCCAGTACTTTGGCGACTACGTGAAGGCCGTAGGGTGGGCGCAGAAGTTTGCCGCCGCCAACCGCGAGGTGATGATGGGCCGCGTGATTGCCGCGCTGCGCAAGGTCATCACCAAGCCGTTCGAGACCCACGTGGAAGCCGTGAACTGCCACCACAACTACGTGCAGCGCGAGACGCACTTCGGGCAAGACGTGTTCGTGACCCGCAAGGGCGCGGTGAGTGCCGAGCAAGGCAAGCTGGGGATCATCCCGGGGAGCATGGGGGCCAAGAGCTTCATCGTGCGTGGAAAGGGCCACCCCGAGAGCTTCAACAGCTGCAGCCACGGCGCAGGCCGCACCATGAGCCGCACCAAGGCCAAGAAGATGTACACCGTGGCCGACCAGATCGCCGCAACCGAGGGCGTGGAATGCCGCAAGGATGCGGACGTGATCGATGAGATCCCGATGGCCTACAAGGACATCGACGCGGTGATGGCGGCGCAGCATGACCTGGTGGAAGTCGTTTACACGCTCAAGCAGGTCGTTTGCGTGAAGGGGTGACCGCCCTGTGCGGCGCTGGTGACAGCACCGCACTATTGGCTCACTACACTTTTGATAGCTTCAAGCGCTTATCCAACAAGCGATACAGCTCATTTTATGCAAAAAACAGACCAACAGGAAATGCTGCGCTCCTCCCACCCGGTGGAGCCCCACATGCGCGCACAGGTGATGCAGGAGCTGCAGCGCATCGAGTCCACGCACGGCGTGACAGTCCTCTTCGCCTGCGAATCTGGCAGCCGGGGCTGGGGCTTTGCCTCACCCGACAGCGACTACGACGTGCGCTTTATCTACGTGCACCGGCTGCCCTGGTACCTGACCATTGCGCCGGGGCGTGATGTGATCGAGCTGCCAATCAGTGGGGACCTGGATGTGAACGGTTGGGACCTGCGCAAGGCGCTGGGGCTGCTGCGCGAATCCAACCCCACGCTGCTCGAATGGCTGGGCTCGCCCATCGTGTACCGCGAAGAGGGTGACACGATGGCGCAGTTCCGCACGCTGGCGGCGCAGGTGTTCTCCAACGCCAAGGGCTGGCACCACTACGCGGCCATGGCCAAGAAGAACTTCCGCGAGCATTTGCAAGCTGACGAGGTGCGCTACAAAAAGTACTTGTACGTGCTGCGCCCGCTGCTGGCCGCACGCTGGATCCGCACGCAACCCGGCGTGCCGCCCATGCGCTTTGCCGAGCTGGCCCAGCACACGCTGCACCCCGTGCACGACGCTGCGCTGGTCGATGAGATCAACGCACTGCTGGAGATAAAGATGCGCGCCGACGAGGCTGCCACCAGCCCCCGCTGGTCCGGCATCCATGCCTTTATCGAAGCCGAGCTGGCCCGCAATGCGGCCGAGCCTGTGCAGCCACTGCCCGTACCCAGTCACGCCACGCTGGATGCGCTGTTGCACGACACTGTGCTGCGCTACCACCGCTGACGACATTCACCGAAATAACGACAAGAACATCATGCAAACCGTCCACGCGCTTTCGCCTTCGCAGCTCACCGAATTCCTGCTGAACGTTGCCATCACCCGCCCCGTATTCATCTGGGGCCCTCCAGGCGTTGGCAAGTCGGCTCTGGTAGAGCAGTTCGCGCGCAGCGTAGGGCTGGAGTGTGTCTCCCTGCTGGGAAGCCAGTTGGCCCCTGAGGATCTGATGGGCGTGCCCCAGATCCTCGACGGCGTGAGCCGCTTTTGCCCACCCGCCATGATTGCGCGCAAGGAGCCTTACTGCATCTTTCTAGACGAGCTCAACGCATGCTCCCAGGATGTGCAAAAGGCTTTCTATAGCCTGATTCATGACCGCCGCGTGGGCGAATACACGCTGCCTGAAGGCTCTATCGTGATCGGTGCAGGCAACCGGGCGCAAGACTCCGCTATCGTCAAACCCATGTCGTCGGCATTGATGAACCGCATGGTGCATGTGCACATGAAGGTATCGGCCTCGGAATGGCTGAACTGGGCCACGGCCAACGCCATCCATCCCATGGTGCTGGAGTACCTGCAGCAGCGCCCGGATCACCTGTGGAGCGCTCCGCCCAAGCATGAGGAACCGTTTTCCACGCCTCGCTCGTGGCACATGCTCAGCGATGCGCTGCATGCGTTTGGCGACGCGCCACCCACCTCGATGGTGGAAGCCATGGCCCATGGCTGCCTCACGCCCCAGCATGCAGCGCAGTTCAAAGCCTTTGGCAAGCTGGCGGCAGACCGGCACCGTCTGGAAGCCATTTTCAAGGGCGATGCCCGCTGGCCCCACGCACCCGAGGACCGCGACGTGCTGTACTTCTTGGCACAGGCGTTTCGTGCCCGGCTGCTCAAGGCCCTGCCGCGGGACAAGAACACGAGCACCGGCGAGCTACAGGCACTGGTACACCGATCCAAAGCCATGTTAAAAGACTTGGCCCAGATCAGCCTGGAGATGGCCCAAATTGCCGTGGCCGAAGAGTCCGGACAAACGCTGCCTGCCTGGTACATGATCGAAGTGGTACGCGACCTTCCGCGCCTGGTGGAACGACAGGCCAAGACCACCTGAATGCATCATGGCCAAGCCCCACCACAAGACCAACCCTGCCACCCAGGCCTACGAAGCAGGCATGGCCATGGTGCTCGCACACCCCATCTTCGGCCCGCTGGCACGGCGCGCAAGCTGGGTGCGCACTGCAGCATCCCAGTGCCCTGCTGCAGGCTGGATTGTGGTGCTCAAGAGCGGCACCATCCATGTGCACCCCAAGCGCCACGCCACGGCCCCCGAATGGGCCTTCGTGTTGGCACGAGGTGTACTTAGCTACGCCATGGAACTGTTCCAGAGTGACCGGGGCAACTGGGCGTCATGGTGCGCAGCGTGCGATGTTGTGACCACGCGCTTTCTGGCGTCTGTCAAGTTCGGCGCATGCCCGCAAGACATGCAGATGCCTGCCGACGCGCCTGCGTGGGATGAAGACCGCTGGTACCGCCAGTTCTGCGAAGCCGACGTGCCCACTTGGGCCGAAGGCCTGGGGCTGGCAGGCCCCAAGGCCACCAGCCTGGAAACCCCAGATGCGTGGCTCCAACAGACAGTCCCTGCTGTCCGCCATGGCGTCCTGTCATCGCAGCAAAGCTGGAGCGAAGTGTTTGCCGCAGGCATTGCCAATTCAGTCTCACAGGCGGTGGAGATCGCAGCGGGCACCCGTACAGCCCTGGGTACTGACACACGCAGCATGCCCCGCAGCGTGACGGAGCGTGCCCGCAGCTGGTTTATCAGCAGCTTTCCACTGCTAGGTTCCATGGTGGCGGCCTTCGAGATTCAGGAAGACGCCGAACTGTGCCGCTGCGAGGAAATCATGGTCGGCGCAGTGGACGAAACCCTGCGCATCATCTACCTCAACCCGGCTGCCGGGCTAACCGAGCAGGAAACCCGCTTTGTGCTGGCACACGAAATCCTGCACGTAGCACTGCGGCACATGGGCCGACGGCAAGGGCGCGACCCGTATCTGTGGAACGTGGCGTGCGACTACGTCATCAACGACTGGCTGATCCAGATGCAAGTGGGCAGCGCCCCTGCGCTGGGGCTACTGCACGACCTGAACCTGCGCGGCCTGTCGGCGGAAGAAGTGTATGACCGCATCGTGTTAGATCTGCGCCGCATGCGCAAGCTGCTAACCCTGGCGGGACGGCAAGGCGACATGCTGGACAGAAAGATTTCTACTGAGCGAGCGCCCTTTACCGACTTGGATGCCTTCTACAAAGAGCAGTTGGGCAAAGGCCTGATGCTGCATGAAACCCAAGGCCGTGGCCTGTTGCCCAAGGGCTTGCTGGAAGAAATCCGTGCACTATTGCAGCCGCCCGTTCCGTGGGAGGTAGAGCTGGCGCGGTGGTTTGACCACCACTTTCCACCGATCGAAACCCGCCGAACCTATGCGCGGCTGAGCCGCCGCCAGTCGGCCACGCCAGACATTCCACGCCCGTATGCAGGGCCCGACACGCGCTGGCTGGAAGGACGCACCTTTGGCGTGGTGCTGGACACCTCTGGATCGATGGACAAACACACCCTGGCCAAGGCCCTGGGCAGCATCGCCAGCTATGCCGAGGCCAAGGAAGTGCCCGCCGTGCGCGTGGTGTGCTGCGATGCGGCGCCCTACGACCTGGGCTACCTGCTTGCGCAAGACATCGCGCACCGCGTAGAAATCAAAGGCCGTGGCGGCACGATGCTGCAGCCTGCCATCACACTGCTGGAAACCAGCACGAACTTTCCGAAGGACGGCCCCCTGCTGATCATTACCGACGCCGACTGCGACCACCTGAGCGTGCGCCGTCCGCACGCCTACCTGCTGGCTCCTGGACGGCGTTTGCCCTTCACGCCCCATGGCGACGTTTTTTACATGAGCTGATGAACCTGACACTTTCCCCCTCTCACAACATGCTCCCCCTCACCCTCGACGGCTCTACCGGCGAAGGCGGCGGCCAGATCCTGCGCACGGGCCTGGCCCTGTCCATGGTCACCGGGCGGCCGTTGCACATTACGCGCATCCGCGCCGGACGGCCCAAGCCAGGGCTGATGCGGCAGCACCTGGCCTGCGTACAGGCAGCGGCGGCCGTGTGTGGCGGGCAGGCTGATGGCGCTGAGCTGAACTCGCAAGCGCTGCAGTTCACGCCTGGCACGGTGCGGGGCGGGGACTACCGCTTTCAGATTGCCACGGCGGGCAGTTGCCTGCTGGTTCTGCAGACCGTGCTGCCTGCGCTGATGCTGGCCGATGGCGAGAGCCGCGTGCAGTTGCTGGGTGGCACGCACAACCCGATGGCACCGCCGTTTGATTTTCTGGAGCGCGCCTTTGCCCCGCTGGTGCGGCGGCTGGGCGTGGGGCTGGAGTTGCAACTGCTGCGGCGCGGCTTCTTCCCTGCAGGGGGTGGCGAGCTGGTGGCGCACATCACGCCCCCCTTATCCACCGCGCAGCCGCTGGCCCCTGTGGATGTGATGGAACGCGGCCCGCTGCAAAACGCCTGGTGCGAAGCCGTGGCACCCGGCCTGGCGCGCAGCATTGTTCCGCGTGAGCTGGAAACGCTGGGCCAGCGCATGGGCTGGACGTGCGAGGCAGGCCAGTTGCGCCAACCGCCGACACGCCAAAACGAAGGACCGGGCAATGCACTGATCGCTACACTGGAACACGCCCACATCACCGAAGTCTTCTGCCAATTGGGCGAACGCAGCCTGTCGGCCGAGCAGGTGGCCAAGCGGCTGGCGAATGAGGTGCACGCCTACCAGCGCAGCCAAGGCGCACTGGGCCCGCACCTGGCCGACCAGTGGATGCTTCCGCTGGCCCTGGCGGTGTGGCGCAGCGGCCGGGCCGCCAGCTACACCTGCACCGAGGCCACGCCGCACACGCAGACCAATGCGCAGACCATTGCACTCGGGCTGCCCGTGCAGGTGCAGATCACACCGGTGGAGCGGGCCTTGCGGGTAGAGGTGCTGCCGCATGGTTGATGGCCCTGCAGGCATATCCATATGGCCCGCACGGCAGAACAACTGGTTCAGAATGCACACCACGGTTTTTCTTTGGCTTTACAGGAGACGCCATGAGAGTTGAAAACGTTTTGCAAACCATCGGCAATACGCCGCACATCCGCATCAACCGCCTGTTTGGCGCGGGCGCCAACGTTTGGGTGAAGTCCGAGCGCAGCAACCCCGGCGGCTCGATCAAGGATCGCATTGCGCTGTCCATGGTGGAAGACGCCGAGAAGTCGGGCGCGCTGCAGCCCGGCGGCACCATCATTGAGCCCACCAGCGGCAATACCGGCATCGGTCTGGCGCTGGTGGCCGCCGTCAAGGGCTACAAGCTGATCCTGGTGATGCCCGACAGCATGAGCATTGAGCGCCGCCGCCTGATGCTGGCCTACGGCGCGCAGTTTGACCTGACTCCACGCGAAAAGGGCATGAAGGGGGCCATTGCGCGTGCAGAAGAACTCAAGGCCCAGACGCCCGGCGCCTGGATTCCGCAGCAATTCGAGAACCCCGCCAACATCGACGTGCACGTGCGCACCACGGCGCAGGAAATCCTGGCCGACTTTCCCGACGGGCTGGACGCACTTATCACCGGCGTGGGCACGGGCGGCCATTTGACGGGCTGCGCGCGCGTGCTCAAGGCGCGGTTCCCGCAGCTCAAGGTGTTTGCGGTGGAGCCTGCACTCTCGCCCGTGATCTCGGGCGGCCAACCTGCACCGCACCCGCTTCAGGGCCTGGGTGCGGGGTTCATCCCCAAGAACCTGGACACCAGCCTGCTTGATGGCGTGATCCAGGTCGATGCCGAACCCGCCCGCGAATACGCCCGCCGCGCCGCGCGCGAAGAGGGGCTGCTGGTGGGCATTTCGTCCGGTGCCACGCTGGCCGCCATTGCACAGAAGCTACCCGAACTGCCGGCAGGCGCCAAGGTGCTGGGCTTCAACTACGACACGGGCGAACGCTATCTGTCGGTTGAGGGTTTCTTGCCTACAGCCTGAACAGCCACGGCGTTGCCCCCAAAACAAAGAGCCCGCATTGCGGGCTCTTTGTTTTGGGGGCACGTCCCTGGGCAGTGGATTCCCAGGGTACGGGGGATGCCCTTACTGTGCAGGCTTGGTGTCAGCAGCGCGGGCCTTCTTGGTCTTGTGCGTTTTCTTGGCTGCTTTCTTGGTTGCTGCGGCAGCGGGGGCCTTCTCGGTTGCAGCAGGAGCGGCCTTGGCCTCTTCCTTGGCGGCTGCGGGCGCTGCGGCTGGCGCCGTTGCGGCTGCAGGTGCTGCAGGAGCGGCCGCCGGTGCAGGGGTTTGAGCGAACGAGGTCACAGCAAAAAAACCAGCAACCAGGGCAGCGAGAAGTTTGTTCATGGTGATTCCTTTGAACTTTGGTAAGCAGTCCGACAACGCGTCGGACTTGTGACTACAACGCCCCCCACATCCGCCAAGATGACGGCTCCGCAGAGATCATTGAAACCGTGTGTAACACCGACGCATGGCGGCTCGATACAATCCGGCGCCACATCGACTCGATGCCCGATGACCACGGGCCCGCCAGCCATGATCCGCCTTTCAGAACTCCGGCTGCCGCTTGCCGCCGTTGCCGCCCCCGAAGAAGCCTTGCACACGCTTGCGGCCACCGTCCTGGGCCTGCAGGCAGCGGACATTGCGCAAGTACGCGTACACAAACGCAGTTTTGACGCCCGCAAGGCCGATGTGCTGGCGGTTTACATCATCGACCTCACGCTGGCGCAGCCTGCACAGGAAGCTGCGCTGCTTGCGCGCTTTGCGGGTCACCCCCACATCCACCCTGCGCCCGACATGCAGTGGCGCCCGCCGGGTCATGCATCAGCCCCTTTGCAAGAACGGCCCGTGGTCGTGGGCTTTGGCCCCTGCGGTATTTTTGCAGCGCTGGTGCTGGCGCAGATGGGGTTTCGGCCCATCGTGCTGGAGCGCGGCAAAACGGTGCGCGAGCGCACCCAGGACACCTGGGGCCTGTGGCGTCGGCGCGAGCTCAACCCCGAGAGCAATGTGCAATTCGGCGAAGGCGGCGCAGGCACCTTCTCCGACGGCAAGCTCTACAGCCAGATCAAGGACCCGCGCCACCTGGGCCGCAAGGTGATGGAGGAGTTCGTGCAGGCTGGCGCGCCGCCCGAGATCCTGTACGTGGCGCACCCGCACATCGGCACCTTCAAGCTCGTGAAAGTGGTCGAGACGCTGCGCGAGCAGATCATCGCGCTGGGCGGCGAGGTGCGCTTCCAGCAGCGCGTGACCGACGTGCTCATCGAACAGGACAGCACCGGCCAGCGCCAACTGCGCGGCCTGCGCGTGCTCGACCAGGCCACGGGCCAGACCCACGAGCTGGAGGCCCGCCACGTGGTGATGGCGCTGGGCCACAGTTCGCGCGACACCTTCGCCATGCTGCACGGGCGCGGCGTGCACATGCAGGCCAAGCCGTTTTCGGTGGGTTTGCGCATCGAGCACCCGCAGGGCGTGATCGACCGCGCGCGCTGGGGCCGCCACGCAGGGCACCCGCTGCTGGGCGCGGCCGATTACAAGCTGGTGCACCACGCCAGCAACGGCCGCGCGGCCTACAGCTTCTGCATGTGCCCCGGCGGCACCGTGGTGGCTGCCACCAGCGAACCCGGCCGCGTGGTGACCAACGGCATGAGCCAGTATTCGCGCAACGAGCGCAACGCCAACGCAGGCATGGTGGTGGGCATCGATCCGCAAGACTACCCTAGCGACCCCGCCACCTTCGAGGCACAGCTCGGCGCCACGTATGGCGTGGAGGCGCTGAAGGCTGGCGAACACCACCCGCTTGCGGGCATCGTGCTGCAGCGCCAGCTCGAAGCCCATGCCTACGTGCTGGGCGGCAGCAACTACAACGCGCCAAGCCAGCTCGTGGGCGATTTTCTGGCGGGCCGCGCCTCGCAGGCACTGGGCGGCGTGGAACCTTCTTACAAGCCCGGTGTGACGCTGTGCGACCTGCGCGAGGCCCTGCCCGGCTACGCCACCGAGGCGCTGCGCGAGGCCCTGCCGGCCTTTGGCCGCAAGATCAAGGGCTTCGACATGCACGACGCCGTGCTCACCGGCGTGGAAACGCGCACCTCCTCGCCGCTCAAGATCGCCCGGGGCGAGGACTTCCAGAGCCTCAACACCGTCGGCCTGTACCCGGCGGGCGAAGGCGCGAGCTATGCAGGCGGCATCCTCTCGGCCGGGGTGGATGGCATCAAGGTGGGCGAGGCCGTGGCGCGAAAGATTCTGACAACCCCCTGAGGCGCTGCGCGCCTTCCCCCTTCTCTCGCCTCGCTGCGCGATGCGGGAAGGGGGACGACGCACGCCAGCGCGGCGGGGCCGCGATCAGCCCTGGTTCTGCATGTTCTGCAAGGCAGCGATGCGCTCTTCGATGGGCGGGTGGGTGCTGAACAGCTGGCCAATGCCCCCTGCAATGCCCATGGCAGCCAAGCTCTTGGGCAGTTCGGCCGGATGCACACCGCCCAGGCGGGCCAGCGCGTTGATCATGGGCTGGCGGCGGCCCATGAGCTGGGCGGAGCCCGCATCGGCGCGGAATTCGCGCTGGCGCGAGAACCAGGCCACGATGATGGCAGCCAGGAAGCCGAGCACCATGTCGAGCACCACCGTGGTGACCATGTAGCCGATGCCAGGGCCGCTGTCACGGTCGTCGCCGCGGCGCAAAAAGCTGTCCACCGCGTAGCCGATGGCGCGTGACAGGAACACCACAAAGGTGTTCATCACGCCCTGGATCAGCGTCATGGTGACCATGTCGCCGTTGGCGATGTGTGCCACCTCGTGGCCGATGACGGCCTCCACCTCTTCGTGCGTCATGTTCTGCAGCAGGCCAGTGGACACGGCCACCAGGGCCGAGTTCTTGAACGCGCCTGTGGCAAAGGCATTGGGGTCACCCTCGAAGATGCCGACCTCGGGCATACCGATGCCCGCCTTGTCGGCAAACTTGCGCACGGTTTCTACGATCCAGGCCTCGTCGGCAGAGCGTGTGCCGTCAATGATCTGCACCCCGGCGCTCCACTTGGCCATGGGCTTGCTCATGAGCAGCGAGATGATGGCGCCGCCAAAACCCATCACAAAGGCGAAGCCCAGCAGCGCGCCCAGGTTCAGCCCATTGGCGGTGAGGTAGCGGTTGACCCCCAGCAGGCTGGCCACGATGCCAAGAACCACCACCACGGCGAGGTTGGTCAGCAGGAACAGGACGATACGTTTCATGGTACTCCCATAAGAAGATATAGAGGCGAAAGTGCTTTCGCCAGCCCGGAAGATGGGTGCGCGCAACCGCCTCTTCAAGACCGTGCCGCAGGTACTGCGCTCACACGGGCATGGGAGGCGATCTTAGGGGTAAAAGTTCTGCCAGGCAGGGCAGGCTTCAGTGCCCCCCGCGCGGCGTTGGGCATGTTGCAGGTTCCATGCGCCAGGGCAGCGCCTCGCCCGCACGCAGCGGCTTGAGCTCGGCCTCGCCGAAGGCGTAGCTCCCGGGTGGCGTCCAGCTTTCGCGGCGCAGGGTGATGGTGCCCTGGTTGCGCGGCAGGCCGTAGAAGGCCGGGCCGTGGAAGCTGGCAAAGGCTTCGAGCTTGTCCAGCGCGCCCGCGTTGTCGAAGGCCTCGGCGTACATCTCGATGGCGGCGTGTGCGGTGTAGCAGCCCGCGCAGCCGCTGGCATGCTCCTTGAGGTGCGCGGGGTGCGGCGCGCTGTCGGTGCCCAGGAAGAACCTGGGGCTGCCGCTGGTGGCCGCCCGCACCAGGGCCTGGCGGTGCACCTCGCGCTTGAGCACGGGCAGGCAGTAGTAGTGCGGACGGATGCCGCCGGTGAAGATGGCGTTGCGGTTGTAGAGCAGGTGGTGCGCCGTGAGCGTGGCGGCGGTGAAGCGGTCGGCCTCTTGCACATACTGCGCGGCTTCCTGGGTGGTGATGTGCTCGAAGACGATCTTCAGTTCGGGGAAATCGCGGCGCAGCGGGATGAGCTGCTGCTCGATGAACACGGCCTCGCGGTCGAACAGGTCGATGTCGGGGCTGGTCACCTCGCCATGCACCAGCAGCAGCAGGTCGGCCTTCTGCATGGCTTCGAGCGTACGGTAGGTCTTGCGGATGTCGGTCACGCCCGCGTCGCTGTTGGTGGTGGCGCCTGCGGGGTAGAGCTTGCAGGCAACCACGCCAGCCTCCTTGGCACGCACGATTTCGGCGGGCGGCAGGTTGTCGGTGAGGTAAAGCGTCATCAGCGGCTCGAACGCCAGGCCCTGCGGTACGGCCGCCAGGATGCGCTGCTTGTACTCCAGCGCCTGCTGCGCCGTGGTCACGGGTGGGCGCAGGTTGGGCATGATGATGGCGCGGCCGAACTGGGCGGCGGTGTGCGGCACCACGGTGTGCAGCGGCGCACCGTCGCGCACATGCAGGTGCCAATCGTCGGGGCGGGTGATCGTGAGGGTGTCGGGGAAGGCAGTCATGGGCAGCATTGTCCCACCCAGCCGGCGACTTCCAAAACCATAACATCCAGCGCTTTCTGCATGCAGCCTGGAGGCAAAAAAGGCACAAAAAAGCGCCCAAAGGCGCTGTGAAGAGCCGACGGCCTCAATGATCGCGCGGCCCAGACCAGGGCCACCGCGCAAGGGCCGCCAGCATTTCACCGTGCAGGCGCTGGTGGCGTCCCCCTTCCCGGCGACAGCCAAGAGAAGGGGGAAGGCGCGCAACGCCTCAGGGGGATGCCCCCTTACCTCAATGCTGCAGGATCTTGTTGAGGAAGTCCTTGGTGCGCGGCTGGCGTGCGTCGGGGTTGCCGAAGAACTCTTCCTTGGAGCAATCCTCCAGGATCTTGCCGCCCACGTCCATGAAGATCACCCGGTTGCTCACGCGCTTGGCAAAGCCCATTTCGTGGGTCACGCACATCATGGTCATGCCTTCGTGGGCCAGGCCCACCATCACGTCCAGCACTTCGCCCACCATTTCGGGGTCGAGTGCGGAGGTGGGTTCGTCGAACAGCATGACGATGGGGTCCATGGAGAGAGCGCGCGCAATGGCCACACGCTGCTGCTGGCCGCCCGAGAGCTGGCCGGGGAACTTGTCCTTGTGGGCGATCAGGCCCACGCGTTCCAGCATCTTGAGGCCGCGCTTCCTGGCGTCGTCGGCACTGCGGCCCAGCACCTTGATCTGCGCGATGGTCAGGTTGTCCGTCACCGACAGGTGGGGGAACAGCTCGAAGTGCTGGAACACCATGCCCACGCGCGAGCGCAGCTTGGGCAGGTTGGTCTTGGGGTCGTGGATGGCTGTGCCGTCCACCCAGATCTCGCCCTTCTGGATGGGTTCGAGCGCATTGATTGTCTTGATGAGCGTGGACTTGCCAGAGCCCGAGGGCCCGCACACCACCACCACCTCACCCTTGCTGATGCTGGTGGAGCAGTCGTTGAGCACCTGGAAGGAGCCGTACCACTTGGAAACGTTCTTGAGTTCGATCATTGTTGAAATTCCTCACGCGGGGGCCATCAGCGGATGATGGCGATCTTCTGGTGCAGGCGCTTGACCGTCCAGGACAAGGCATAGCAGATGATGAAATAGACCACCGCCGCTGCCAGATAGGCTTCGATGGGGCGGCCGAAGTTCTTGCCCGCGACTTCAAAGCCCTTGAGCATGTCGTAGGCGCCAATGGCGTAAACCAGCGATGTGTCCTGGAACAGGATGATGGTCTGCGTCAGCAGCACCGGCAGCATGTTGCGAAACGCCTGCGGCAGGATCACGAGCTTCATGTTCTGGCCGTAGGTCATGCCCAGCGCCTGGCCCGCAAACACCTGGCCGCGCGGAATGGACTGGATGCCCGCGCGCATGATCTCGCTGAAGTAGGCTGCTTCAAAGGCAATGAAGGTCACCGTGGCAGACAGCTCCGCACCGATGGGGCGCCCGATGAGCAAGGGCACCAGCAGGAAGAACCACAGAATCACCATGACCAGCGGAATGCTGCGCATGCCATTGACGTAGATGGTGGCGGGCACGTCCAGCCATTTCTTGCCCGACAGGCGCATCAACGCCAGCAGCGTGCCAAAGAACACACCTCCCAGCGTAGCCACCACGGTGAGCACCACGCTGAAATACAGCCCCTTGAGCACGAAGTTGCTGATCAGGTCCCAGTTGTAGAAGGAAAAGTCGATAGCGAGGTTCATGTCAGTGCCCTCCCGATCCACCGGCGACGATCAGGCCGGGCACACGCGAGCGCTTTTCGATGAAGGCCATGATGCGGTTGATGGCAAAGGCCGAGACAACGTACAGGCCCGTGACGGCCAGGTACACCTCGATGCCGCGCGAGGTTTCTTCCTGCGCCTGCATGGCGAACATGGTCAGCTCGGCCACCGACACGGCAAAGGCCACCGAGGAGTTCTTGAAGATGTTCATCGTCTCGCTGGTCAGCGGCGGAATGATGATGCGAAACGCCATGGGCAACAGCACATAGCGGTAGGTCTGGAAGGTGGTGAAACCCATGGCCATGCCCGCATAGCGCTGGCCGCGCGGCAAGGCCTGGATGCCCGAGCGCACCTGCTCGGCAATGCGCGCCGAGGTAAAGAAACCCAGCGCCAGCACCACCAGCACAAAGCCGGACACGCCCCGCATCACCGGGAACAGGGTGGGCACCACGTGGTACCAGACAAAAATCTGCACCAGCAGCGGGATGTTGCGAAACAGCTCCACCCAGGCATTGCCCAGGCGCACCGCCATGGGCCTGTCCGGCAAGGTGCGCAAGGTGCCGACCAGCGACCCCACGACCAATGCCAGCACCAGCGCTAATAACGATACTGACACAGTCCAGCCCCATGCCGACAGCATCCAGTCCAGGTAGGTGATGTCGCCGCCTTTTCCAAAGCAGCCTTGCGTCGCCTCCCTTGTCAGCGTGTCCTCGCAGAACACCTGCCAATCCCAGCTCATAGGATGGTTCCTTCCTCAAACAAGATGTGCTGGGCGGCTTGCCGCAGCACCCAACAAAAAAGCCCCTTCAAACCGTTGGTCCGAAGGGGCGGCTCCTACCCTGGTTTACTTCTTGGCGTACTCTTCCATGGGCTTGTCGTTGGGGTTGGCCCAGGCATCCTTCGTCGCAGCAGACAAGGGCAGGCCAATGGCCAGGTTGGTGGGCGGCACGGGCTGCATGAACCACTTGTCGTACAGCTTGGCGAGCGAACCGTCCTTGATCTGGCGCTTGATGGAATCGTCCACCGCCTTCTTGAACGCGGGGTCGTCCTTGCGCAGCATGCAGGCAATCGGCTCGACGCTCAGCACCTCACCCACGATCTTGAAATCGGCCGGATGCTTGGCCTTGGAGATGTTGGCGGCCAGGATGGAGCCATCCATCACAAAAGCGTCGGCACGGCCGGTTTCCAGCATGAGGAAGCTGTCTGCGTGGTCCTTGCCAAACACCTCCTTGAAGTCGATACCGCCGGCACGCTCATGCTTGCGCAGTGTCTGCACCGACGTCGTGCCCGTGGTGGTAGCCACGGTCTTGCCGTTCAGGTCCTTAATGGACGCAATGCCCGAACTGGCCTTGACTGCAATGCGCACCTCTTCCACATAGGTGGTCACGGCGAAGGCCACGTCCTTCTGGCGTGCAGCGTTGTTGGTGGTGGAACCACATTCCAGATCCACCGTGCCGTTGGTCATCAGCGGAATACGGTTCTGCGAAGTCACGGGCTGGTATTTGATTTCCAGCTTGCCCACCTGCTTCTGCAGATCGGCAATGATGACCTCAGCCATCTCGGTGTGGAAACCGACGTACTTGCCACCGCCCAGGGTGTAGGACAGCCCCGAGGATTCGCGCACCCCCAGGGTAATGCTGCCTGCGCCCTTGATCTTGGCCAGTGTGTCATTGGCTTGCGCCATGGCAGAGCCTGCGGCCAAGAGGGTGATGGCAGCCGCGAGCAGGGGTTTCTTCATGATTGTCTCCTTGTGGGTCAACGAAAAAAACGGACGGTGTGCGATTATCAGCGCAGGCCCTGGGCCTGCACCGAAGCCGCACCATCGTAACCGGCAACGCGCTGCGCGCGCCACCCGTATTCAGAAAGGAACTTGGTCGGTGGGGTACTTCCAGAAATCGCGCAGCAGGTAACTCACCGGCATGTTCAAGGCTGTGCCCTTGGGCGGAATGGGGCGCATGAACCACTTGTCGTAGATATCGTAGATCTCGCGGCTGGTGACCAGGCGGCGCATCTCGTCATCCACCACCTTCTTGAACGCCGCGTCGCTCCTGGGCAGCATGATGGCCAGCGGCTCGGTGGTCAGGAACCGCCCCACCACCTTCAGTGCCTTGGGGTCAGGACGGTTGGCCGCCAGGCCGAACAGCAGCACATCGTCCATCAAAAAGGCATCGGCCTCGCCTTTCTCGACCATTTCAACACCCCGCGCATGGTCTGGGGCCTCTTCGATGGTCAGGCCCATGAGCCGCTCGCGGTTGGCCTGCTCCACTGCCTTGAGCGGCGTGGTGCCCTTGGTGGACACGAGCTTTCGGCCCGTGAGGTCTTCAATACGGTCCACCGGGCTGGAAGCCTTGACCAGCAGGCGCGCTCCGGTAATGAAATGGGGGATGGTGAATCCAACCTTCTGGCGCCGCTCGGCGTTGTTGGTGGTCGAGCCACATTCCAGGTCGGCCTTGCCCTGCTCGACCATAACCATTCGATTGGCCGGCGTGACCATGAGGAACTCCACCTGCATGTCCTTCATGCCCGTTTTCTTGCGCACGGCATCGGCAATGCGCAGGCACAGATCCACGGCATAGCCAACCGGCTTGCCATCCACCATGTAAGAAAACGGCACCGACGATTCGCGGTGCGCCACCACCAGCTTGCCGCCCGCGGCAACACGCTCGAGCACCGTTTGCGCAGACACCGCTGCCGCACTGCACAGCAGCGCCAGGCAAACGGCAAAGCTTCTGATGGTGGTCATGCGGGCTCCCGGTCGATCCATTCATGGTTCAGCGCCATGGCGCTGAAATGGGTACCGGCGCAGGGCAAAAGCCCCCCGCATCCGTCCCCGGAAAATCTTCAAGGCGCGGATGGTAAGTCCCCCTATCAGGCATTGCCAATGCCGAATCCGCGCACAACTATGAAATATTTTTATACAAGTCCCGCGCCAGCCTGAGCCTGCAGGTATTCCCACAAAGCCTGGGCGGTGCCCTTGGCGGGCTCCTTGCCCAAAGGCCGTTCCCGGTAGGCGCGCACATCCATCACCATTTGCAGTTCCCCGCCGCCTGGAGGGACAGCGCTGACCAGGCGGCGCGCTCTCAGCTCTTTCTTTACGGCGCTATAGGGCAGAAAGGCCACGCCCTGCCCCTCCAGCGCCATGGCCTTGAGGCCCTCGGCCATATCGGTTTCATACACCCGGTCCAGATGGATGGGTGTGCCCGATTGCTTGAGGATCAGTTCCGTCACCCGGCCCAGGTATGCGCCTGGTGCATAGCCCAGGTAGGGCAGTGGCTGGCCTGGCTTGCCAGGCAGGCAATGCAGGGGCCTGCCTTCGGCGTCCGGGCGGCTGTAGGGGGCCAGCACCTCTTTGCCCAGGCTGACCATCTCGTAGCGCTCCGCATCGAGCTGGAAGGGCTGCGAATCGTGGTGGTAGGTGATGAGCAAATCGCAACTGCCCTCGACCAGGCGCATCAGCGCATCGTGCACGTTCAGGGCGATGAGCCGGCTCTTGAACGGCCCGAACTTGGCGCGCAAGGTGGACACCCAGGCCGGAAAGAAGGTAAACGCCAGCGTGTGCGGCACAGCGAACTCGATCATGTCCTGGCTGGTGACGCTGTGCGCGCGCAGCATGGCCCGCGTGTTTTGCAGCGCCTGCAGAATTTCCAGCGATTGGTCATACAGCGTCTTGCCTGCGCCCGTGAGCCGGGTGGGGTAAGAGCTGCGGTCCACCAGATCGGCGCCCGCCCAGGCTTCCAGCGCCTGGATGCGGCGCGAGAAAGCCGGTTGCGTGACATGGCGCAGTTGCGCGGATCGGCTGAAACTGCGCGTTTCGGCCAAGCTGACAAAATCCTCAAGCCATTTGGTTTCCATCGGGGAATTATCTTCCCCGCCCCTGCGCTGGCTATAGGGGCAAGCGCGCATGCATGCTGGTGCTGCGCCTCAAGCCCTCAAGGCTCCTGCCCCGCCTGCTGCAAGGCCCACATGCGCGCATAGCGTCCACCTGCCGCCAGCAGCGCAGCATGGTTTCCGCGCTCGACGATGCGCCCTGCGTCCATGACCAGGATCTCGTGCGCATCCACCACTGTGGAGAGGCGGTGCGCAATCACCAGCGTGGTCTTGCCCTGCGCCACCTGGCGCAGCTCGGCCTGGATGGCGCGCTCGTTGGCCGAATCCAGCGCGCTGGTGGCCTCGTCGAAGATCAGGATGGGCGGGTTCTTCAGCAGCGTGCGCGCAATGGCCACGCGCTGCTTCTCGCCGCCCGAGAGCTTGAGCCCGCGCTCGCCCACCATGGTGGCGTAGCCCTTGGGCGTGGCGGCGATGAAACCATGGATGTGCGCCGCGCGTGCGGCCTGCTCCACCTCATCCTGCGAGGCGTCCGGGCGACCGTAGGCGATGTTGTAGGCCACGGTGTCGTTGAACAGCACCGTGTCCTGCGGCACGATGCCGATGGCGCGGCGCAGGCTTTCCTGCGTCACGCTGCGGATGTCCTGCCCGGCAATGCGGATGCGCCCGGCCTGCACGTCATAAAAGCGGAACAGCAGGCGCGAGAGCGTGGACTTGCCCGCGCCCGAGGGCCCGACCACGGCGACCGTCTTGCCCGCCGGAATCTCGAAACTGACTCCATTGAGGATGGGGCGGCTGGGCTCGTAGGCAAAGTGCACGTCTTCAAAACGCACCGTGGGCGCCGCCAGCCCGGCCAGCGGCGTGGCGCCTGGGGCGTCGGCCACTTCGCGCTCCCTGTCCATCAGGGTGAACATCTTGTCCAGGTCGGTCAGGCTCTGCTTGATCTCGCGGTAGATCACGCCCAGGAAGTTGAGCGGGATGTAGATCTGGATCATGAAGGCGTTGACCATGACCAGGTCGCCCAGCGTCAGCCGCCCCTCGGCCACACCCTGCGTGGCGCGCCAGAGCATGGCCACCAGCCCGACGGCGATGATGAGCTGCTGCCCGGTGTTGAGCAGCGACAGCGTGCTCTGGCTCTTGAGGCGCGCGCGCCGCAGGCGCTCCAGGCTCTCGTCGTAGCGCCGCGCCTCGAACTGTTCGTTGTTGAAGTACTTGACCGTCTCGTAGTTGAGCAGCGAATCGACCGCCTTGGTGTGCGCGGCCGAGTCGAACTCGTTGGCCTCGCGCCGGAACTGGGTACGCCATTCGGTCACCAGCACGGTATAGGCGATGTAGCACAGCAGCGCCGTGAGCGTGATGACGGCAAACCCACCATCGAAGCGCGCACCCAGCACCGTAAGCACCAGCAGCACCTCGACCAGCGTGGCCAGAATGTTGAACAGCGCAAACGACACCAGCGACTCGATGCCGCGCACACCGCGCTCGATGTCGCGCGTCATGCCGCCGGTCTGGCGCTCCAGGTGGAAACGCAGGCTCAGGCCGTGCAGGTGCGCAAACGTCTGCAGCGCGATATTGCGCGCCGCACCGTGCGTGGCCTTGGCAAAGACCAGTTCACGCAGCTCGGTGAACAGCGAGGTGGACAGGCGCAGCAAGCCATAGGCCAGCAGCAGGCCCACCGGCACCACCAGCAGCGCCGTGGCGGCATCCGCAGATACATCCATGGCATCCACCAATTGCTTGAGCAGCAGCGGCACGCCCACGTTGGCCAATTTGGCACCCACCATGAAGGCAATGGCCGCCAGCACCCGGCCCTTGTATTGCCACAGGTAGGGCAGCAGGCGGCCCAGGGTGGCCCAGTCGGAACGTGGGCGGGCGGGATCGAGGGGCGAAAGGGAAGGAACAGATTCGCCGTGGCGGCGCATGGGAGACAATCCAAGGATCAAACAACACCAGAGATTGTGCCCATGTCCCAGCATTCCAGCCGCCCCGCCGCTCCCTTGCCCACAGACAAGGAACTGGTGCTCAAGGTCATCCCCGTGCCCGCCGACACCAACGGCAATGGCGACATCTTTGGCGGCTGGGTGATGGCGCAGGTGGACCTGGCGGGCTCCGTACTGCCCGCACGCCACGTGCAAGGCCGCATGGCCACGGTGGCGGTCAATGAATTCATCTTCAAACAGCCCGTGCGCGTGGGCGACATCCTGTCGTTCTACGCCAGCGTCACCCGCATCGGGCACACCTCCATCACCGTGGAGGTGGAAGTCTTTGCCGAGCGCTTTGCCGAACAGGGCCGCTACGTGAAGGTCACCGAGGCACGCCTGACCTACGTGGCCATCGACAGCGAAGGCCGCCCGCGCCCGGTGCCGCAGGCTCAGGGCTCTGTGTAAGGCAATGCCCTAAAACCGCGAAAAATCCGGTGGGCGCTTCTCGATGAAAGCCATCACCGCCTCTGCCAGTTCGGGCGACTGCACGCTGTCCTGCAGGGCTTCGCCCTCGGCGGCCAGCGCCGCCTGCAGTGCGGCCTGGTGGCCCAGGCGCAGCAGGCGCTTGGCGCGTGCCACGGGGCCGGGCGCGAGCTGTGCCAGGGCCTCGGCGGTCTGGCGTGCGCGGGCCAGTTCCTGGCCTGCGGGTTCCACGGTGGTGAGCAGCCCGGCGCGCAGCGCGGTGTCGGCGTCAAACGGCTCGCCCAGCAGCACGAGCTGGCTGGCCAGCCGCATGCCGGCATTCAAGGGCAGCAGGTAGCTGGAGCCGAATTCGGGCACCAGCCCCAGGCGCGCAAAGGGCAGCTGAAAACGCGTGCCCTGCGCCGCGTGCACAAAGTCGCAATGCAGCAGCAAGGTGCTGCCGCCGCCGATGGCCAGGCCGTGTACCGCCGCCACGATGGGCTTGTCGAACGACGTCAGGCGGCGCAGCAGGCGCGAGAGCGCAGACTGCGCGTAGCCTTCGGCGAGCAGGCCGTGCTGCACGCTCTTGAGGTTGGCGCCTGAGCAGAAGGCGTCACCCTCGGCGCTGAGCAGCACCACGCGCACGCCGGAGTCTGCTTCCGCACGGGCCAGATGGCCCTCCAGCACATCGAACCAGGCGTCGTCCATGAGGTTGCGCACGCCTGCCTGGCCAAAGCGCAGGTGCAGGATCTTGTTCTCGGTGGTGGTCTGGAAGGAAAGGCTCATGCCGGGGTCTCCAAGGGTTGGGCGGGTGGGAGGAAGGGCTCTGCGGCGGGTGGCCCCAGAAACAAGGCCAACGCCTGCTGCGCCAGCGCATCGAGTGACAGGGGGCCATCGGGCCGGTACCACTGCACCGACCAGTTGAGCGCCCCCAGGATGAACAGGCGCGCCAGCGGCGGCGCGGTGCATAGCCGCCCCTGCTGGTGCAAGGCCTGCAGCACGGGCATCCAGGGGGCCTCGTACACGGCTTTGAGGCGGGCGATGGAGTGGCGCTGCTCGGGCGTGAGCGAGCGCCATTCGTACAGCATCACGGGGATGAAGTCGCCCTCGGGGCCGAACAGGATTTCGAAATGGTGGCGCACCAGCACCGCCAGGCGCTCCTGCGGCGGCGCATCGGCACGCACGCCGCCCAGCGCCGCCTGCTGGCTGCGTACGGCGTGCTCCATGCCTTCGTGCATCACGGCGTGCAGCAGCGCACTCTTGCTTTCGAAGTGGTAGAAGGGCGAGCCGCTTTGCATGCCTGCCGCAGCCGCAATGTCGCGCGTGCTGACGGCGGCGAAGCCCCGGCTGCGGAACAGGCGCGCCGCGCAGCGCAACAGTTCGCGGCGGCGGTTGCCCTCGTCGCGCGCATCGGGCAGCTTGCGCGGGCGCCCCCGGGCGCGCCGGGGCGCCTCGGGAAAATCTGTGCCCTGCGCATCCATGCCCGGCACCTTAGCCGGGTTTCAGGATTTCAGCAAGCAAATGCTTGGCAAAAACCTCCTCACGCCGCCAGGACGCTGGCAGGCTCAGGGCGGGCACGTGCCAGGGCGGCGCCGGTGCCCATTTCCACCTCGCCGCTGAGCTGGCCGCCCTCCTCGATCACCAGCTTGCCGTAGCGCACCTTGCCGCTGACCTTGCCGGTACCGTGGATGACGAGCTTGTGGCGTGCCGTGAGCGTGCCGCTGAACTCGCCCCGGATCTCGGCGATGTCGATCTCTGCCGCGCCACGGAACGCGCCTTGCTCGGCGATCTGGATCACGCGCGAATCCATGGTGGCCTCGACCGTGCCCTCCACGACCAGGGTGTCGCAGTCGGTGATTTCCACGCCCTTGAGCTTGATGTTGGGGCCGACGGTGAGCTTGCTGCCTGCGGGCTCGGTACTGCTTTTGGGGACACTGCTGGAAAGCGGTGCGGGGGCTGCGGCGCTGGTGGGCTGTGCTGCGCCGTTGCCGTGGTGCTGCTGCGCCGTGGAGGGTGAGCGGGGGACCAGGGCGTCGGGTTCGCGCCTGCCGAAGAAGGGGTTTTGCACGGCCATCGTTTCTCCTTGGGACAAAAGTCCATCGTAGGAGCCACGCGCCGGTAAAACACCGCGCATTGCGCAAGATCGGTAACCAGGTGGTTCAGGCGTTGCATGCACTTGCAACGCTTGCAGCCCCATACAGTTGTGGCGGGGTCAGGACACGATGTACGCCGCCGCGCCCGAAGACAGCAGTTTGCCGTCGGCACCCAAAAACTCCATGCGCGTGGTGGCCACGCGCGAGCCCAGGCGCAGCACCTCGGCGCGCAGTTCGAAATGGCTGCCGATGCCGGGGCGCAGGTAGTCGATGCGCAAGTCTATGGTGCCCAGCTTGGCAAAGCGGTGCAGGCGCTGCAGGGGCTCTTCGTCCATGTGGCGGGCACCGATGGCGGCCATCACCGCCAGCCCGCCCATGGCGTCCAGCCCGGCGCTGATGACGCCGCCGTGGAGGCGGTTGTACGCAAAGTGCCCCACCAGATCGGGCTTCATGTCGATGCGGCCCACCACCAGCTCGGGCTCCAGGCGCTCGATCTTCAGGCCCAGCATCTGATTGAACAGGATGCGCTCTTCAAAAATCGCCTTGAGTCCGGCGATGAACTCGGGCTCGAACGGCTGCGGGGCGGTGGCGGATTTGGTCATGGAAGTGCCGGGCGTGTGCCTGATGATGCAATTGCTATTATTTTGATAGCTGCTTACGCTTTATTGACGGGCCCCAGAGGCCAATTTGTTCAAAAACCTTCAGCACTGGCTGAAGTCTGGCCTGCGCTTTTGCATGAAGGCGGTGAAGGCTTCGCGGGCGGCGGGCTCCCCCAGCATGCGGCCGAAGCTCTCGCCCTCGGTGGCCATGCGTTCGAGCACGGGGGCCGTCTGCCCCAGCTTCATCAGGCGCTTGGTCTCGACGAGGGCGGACAGCGGCTTGGCGGCCAGCTTGCGCGCCTGCGCCTGTGCCACGGCGTTGCATTCGGTGGGCGGCACCACACGGTTGACCAGCCCAACCTCCAGCGCCGCCTCGGCCATGAAGGGCTCGCCCAGCAGCAGCGCCTCTGCGGCGCGGTGGTAGCCCAGCAACTGGGGCGCCAGCAGGCTGGACGCTGCCTCGGGGCACAGGCCCAGGTTGACGAAGGGCATGGAAAACGCCGCGTTGTCCCCCGCATAAACCAGGTCACAGTGGAACAGCATGGTCGTGCCGATGCCCACGGCCGGGCCGCACACGGCGGCGACCACGGGCTTGGGAAAGCTGGCAATGGCACGCAGGAAGCGGAACACCGGCGAATCCTGCGAGGACGGTGGCTGCTGCAGGAAGTCGCCAATGTCGTTGCCCGCGCTGAAGACCGTGGGGTCGCCCTGCAGCACCACCACGCGCACGCTGGCGTCCTGCGCTGCGGCTTCCAGCGCATCGGCCAGCGCCGCATACATGGCGCGGGTGATGGAGTTCTTCTTGTCCACGCGGTGGAAGGTCAGGGTCATGACGCCTGCATCGGCGTGCACGAGGATGTCGTTCTGCGGTTCGCTCATGGGAAATCCTTGCGAGGGCGCGCTGGCCCTCATTCTTTGTAATAGACGATCTGGTGGCTGGTGGCGAGCATGGTGCCCGCCTCGTTCCACAGCTGGGCGGTCTGGTCGAAAAAGCCGTTGCGAAATTCCTGCGCGCGCGCCTGGCCCAGCACGTAGCCCGTGCCTGTGGCCTGCAGTTGCGGCGCGCTGGCATGGAAGTACACCGTGATGGACACGGTACCCGCGGGCACATGCACGGCGCGGCGCAGCCATACGCGCGGAAAGAACACGTCGGCCAGCGCCGCCAGTCCGCAGAAGTCCAGTGCACGCTCGGGCGTGTTGCGCATCCACAGCTGCGTGAGGCTGCTGTCGCCCTGGCCGTTCCACTGCCGGGGCAGGGCACCGGCCACGGGCCGCAGGTCGTAGCGGTTGAACCATTCGACGCCCGGCACCGGCGGCACGGGCGGCAGCGTGTCGGGCCGGGGCACCTCGGGCATGGGCATGTCGGCCAGGCTCCAGGTGTCGCGGCGCGCCGCCGTGACCGCCGTGGCCGTGGTGGTGACCACGGGCTCGCCGTCCGCACCGGCCTGCACGATGGACACGTTCCAGTGTTGGGTCGATCGGTTGGTGCGCACCGGCGTGGCATCGACCGTGAACGGCCCGGTGGTGGGAGCCCCGGCGTAGTTGACCGTGAGCGACAGTGGCTCGCCCAGCAGCCGGGGGTGCGACAGAATGGCGCGCAGCGCCGTGGCTGCGGTGATGCCGCCGAACGGCCCGACCATGTTCCAGTAGGCTGGGTGTGTCTGGCCCCGGTAGTGGCCCTCGGCCAAGGTGTCGAGCACCAGGGCCTGGTCAAAGGAATGCGGTGTCGTCATGGTGTCCAGTGTGCCGTGAAATGCGCCTGTCCACCGTCATGCCGGCGACTGCGCCGCCGGATGGGCCAGGGCCCCCAGGTCGGCCACCGCACGCGGCCACAGCGTCTGACGGAACTGCTCGCGGAAAAAGCCGAAATGCCCGATGCGCAGCGCCTTCACGTCCTGCGGCGCAATGCGCTCGACGCGCGTGGGCGCGTTGCTGTAGAGGTTGACGAGGGCGTGCGTGCCCCGCAGCGTCATGAGTTCGTCGTCGCTCATCGACAGCGCCAGCACCGGAAAGCGCACCGCGCTGTAGCGCTGCGCCACCTCGGGCCCTTCGGCGCCCACGCTGTAGGTGGGGTTGAGGCACCAGCGGCGCCATTGCAGGATCACGCCTGCGGGCAGGTCGCCCACCTTGCGCAACTTGCGGCCCGGGAAGTAGCCATACAGGCGCGTGGCCAGCGGCACCAGCACCCACCAGAAGTACGGCACCATGCGCTTGAGGCGTGGCGCGTTGTCGCGCCAGTAGCCGCTGCCCGCGGCCACGCTGAGCAGGCCGTCCACCTGGCCGGGGTTGCGCAGCAGGCCGGGCAGTTGCGCGCCCAGGCTGTGGCCCAGCAGGTACAGGGGTTGCCCGGGCAGTGCCACACGCGCGGCGGCAATCACGGCCTCGTAGTCGCGCGCCCAATCGAACAGGTCGGCGCGCACCTCGCGCATCGGGCCCACGAGCGAATCGCCATGGCCCCGGTAGTCAAAGGTGGTGACGCGAAAGCCCTGCTGCGCGAGCCACTGGGCGAACGATGCGTAGTAGTCCTGCCGCACCCCCATGGCCCCGCCGATGACCACGCTGGCGCGCGCCGCGCCTGCGGGCTCGAACACGCACAGCGCCACGCTGGCGCCTTCATCGACCCGCAAGGTCTGCTTGTTCATGCTGTGTCTCCTGTCGATCACGCTGGTCTGCGCCAGCTTGAAAATAGACAACAACCCCCTGTGGCGCTACGCGCCTTCCCCCTTCTCTCGCCTCGCTGCGCGAGCCGGGAAGGGGGACGCCACCAGCGCTGCGGGGCGGCCCTTGCGCGGTGGCCCTGGCTCAGGCCGCGCCAGTGGCACGGGCTGCGCGCGGTTGCCCGCGCAGTACCCGATTACAGCGCTTCAAAGATTCCTGCTGCACCCTGGCCCGTGCCCACGCACATGGTCACCATGCCGTACTTCAGCTTGTGGCGGCGCAGTGCGTGCACCACGGTGGCGGCGCGGATAGCACCGGTAGCGCCCAGCGGGTGGCCCAGGGCGATGGCGCCGCCCATGGGGTTGACCTTGGCGGGATCCAGGCCCAGGGTGTTGACCACGGCGAGCGACTGGGCGGCGAAGGCTTCGTTCAGCTCGAACCAGCCGATGTCCTCGTGCTTGAGGCCGGCGTAGCGCAGCGCGGCGGGAATGGCCTCGATGGGGCCGATGCCCATGATCTCGGGCGGCACGCCGCGTGCGGCGTAGCTCACGAAACGCGCCAGCGGCGTGAGGCCGAACTGCTTGACGGCCTTCTCGCTGGCCAGGATCAGCGCGCCTGCGCCGTCGCTGGTCTGCGAGCTGTTGCCAGCCGTCACGCTGCCGCGCGCGGCGAACACCGGCTTGAGCTTGGCCAGGCCTTCGAGCGAGGTATCGGGGCGCGGGCCTTCGTCCAGGCTGACGGTGCGGGTCTTGGTGATGACTTCACCAGTGGCCAGGTCGGGCGTGCGCTCGATCACGTCGAAGGGGGTGATTTCGTCGGTGAATTCGCCCGCCTGCTGCGCCTTGATGGCGCGCAGGTGCGACTCCAGCGCGAAGGCGTCCTGCATCTCGCGCGTCACCTTCCACTGCTGGGCCACCTTCTCGGCCGTCAGGCCCATGCCGTAGGCGATGCCCACGTTCTCGTCGCGCTCAAAAATGGCGGGATTGAACGAGGGCTTGCCACCACCCATGGGCACCATGCTCATGGATTCGGCACCGCCAGCGATCATCACGTCGGCCTCGCCCACGCGGATGCGGTCGGCGGCCATCTGGATGGCCGTGACGCCCGAAGCGCAAAAGCGGTTGACGGTGACGCCGCCCACCGGGTGGTCGAACGCCAGGCCCACGGCGATGCGCGCCATGTTCATGCCCTGCTCGCCTTCGGGGAAAGAGCAGCCGATGATGGCGTCTTCAATCGCCTTGGGGTCCAGCGTGGGGACTTGCAGCATGGCGCTCTTGATGGCAGCGACCAGCAGCTCGTCAGGACGGGTGCTGCGGAAATAGCCGCGGCCCGAACGCCCGATGGGCGTGCGCGTGGCGGCAACGATGTAGGCGTCTTGGACTTGTTTCATGATGGGATCCTTACCTTTGGGGTGTGGCGGCAGGGGCCGCCGGGGCACTGGTTTTGCTCTTGCTGGCGGGCACCCAGGCCCAGATGAATTCGCACTCGATGGGCTGCGCGCCGGATTCGTCGCTCACCTGCACGGCCACGGTGACTTCGCCCTTGTCGCTTTGCTGCATGAGCGCGCGCTGCTCGTCGGTGAGCGTGGCCACTGCGCGCAGGGCGCCCTGGGCGCGCCGCTTGAAGGCCACGCGCAGCTCCTTGGCCAGGGGCAGGCAGTCGTCACGCACGTTCATGCCCACCACCATGCCGGTGGCGGTTTCGGCCAGCAGCGTCATGGCGGCGGCATGCACGCCGTGGATATGGTTCTGCACCCGGCGCTGGTTGGCCACGGCCACTTCCACGCGCTGGGGCGTGAGCTCCAGGTACTGCAGGCCTGCCGTGCCGGTGAAGGGCACGGCGCGGCGCAGCACCAGGTTGCGCGCCCAGGGCCGCACCACGGCGGGCACCCGGTCGAGCTGACCCATGGTGCGGGCCAGCCGGTTGGGCCGCGCGGTGGAATGGGTGGCTACAGCGTTCATGTCAGTTGCGCACAGGCTTGCCGGTGGACAGCATGCCCATGATGCGTTCCTGGGTCTTGGGGTGGTCGAGCAGGCTGCAGAAGGCCTTGCGCTCCAGCGCCATGAGGTATTCCTCGTTCACCAGGGTGCCGGCCTCCACCTCGCCACCGCAGACCACGCCTGCGATCAGGCTGGCAATGTGGAAGTCGTGCGCGCTGATGAAGCCGCCGTCGCGCATGTTGACCAGTTGCGCCTTGATGGTGGCAATGCCGCTGCGGCCTGCCACGGGGAACAGGCGCTTGTGCGGCGCACGGTAGCCGCTGGCAAACAGGGCCTTGGCCTCGTTGATGGCAACGAACAGCAGCTCGTCCTTGTGCGCCACGACCACGTCGCTCTCCAGCAGGTAGCCGAGCTTGCGCGACTCCAGCGCGCTGGTGCCCACCTTGGCCATGGCCGCAGCGGTGAAGCCTTCGGTCAGGAAGGGCAGCACGTCCTTGGAGGTGGACAAGGCCATGTTCTCGGCCGCGCGGCGGGCGATGTAGGTCAGGCCGCCCGCGCCGGGCACCAGGCCCACGCCCACTTCGACCAGGCCGATGTAGCTTTCCATGGCCGCCACGCGCTTGCTCGAATAGATGGCCAGCTCACAGCCGCCGCCCAGGGCGATGCCGCGGATGGCGGACACCACGGGCACGTTGGAGTAGCGCAGCGCCAGCATGGCTTTCTGCAGCTCGGCCTCGGCACCTTCCACAGCCTTGGAGCCGCCCATCATGAAGGCGGGCAGCATGGACTGCAGGTCGGCACCGGCAGAGAACATCTCGTCCGGCGACCAGACCACCAGGCCCTGGTAGCTTTCCTCGGCCATGGCCTGGGCCTTGAGCAGGCCCTCGATCACGCCGCCGCCGATGGCATGCATCTTGGTTTTGATGGAGGCGATGAGCACCGCCTCGTCCAGCGTCCACAGGCGGATGGATTCGTCCTCGAACAGCGTGGTGCCTGCCGTCTTGGCGCTGGGGGCGTTGGCGCCCAGCACGCTCTCGGGGAAATGCTGGCGTGCATACACCGGCAGGCTGCGCGGTGCCACGAACTGGCCGGTGGTGGGGTTGAACGAGCCTTCGGGCTGGTGCACACCGCCGCGCTCGGCCACGGGGCCCTTGAACACCCACTCGGGCAGCGGTGCCTTGCACAGCGCCTTGCCAGCGTCGATGTCTTCCTGGACCATCTTGGCGACTTCCAGCCAGCCAGCTTCTTGCCACAGCTCGAAGGGGCCCTGCTTCATGCCAAAGCCCCAGCGCATGCAGAAGTCCACATCGCGGGCGTTGTCGGCGATCGATGCCAGGTGCACGGCAGCGTAGTGGAAGCTGTTGCGCAGGATGGCCCACAGGAACTGGCCTTGCGCGCCCTCGGCATTGCGCAGGAGCTTCAGGCGCTCGGCCGCGGGCTTCTTGAGCATGCGGGCATAGACCTCGTCGGCCTTCTGGCCTGCGGGCACATAGTCCTTTTCGCCCAAGTCGAAGCGCAGCACGTCACGGCCCACCTTCTTGAAGAAGCCGGCCTTGGTCTTCTGGCCCAGGTTGCCCATTTCCAGCAGGGTCTTGAGCACTTCAGGCGTGGCGAAGCTGGCGTAGAAGGGGTCGGTCTCGGCCGAGAGCGTGTCCTGCAGCGTCTTGATGACGTGGGCCATGGTGTCCAGGCCCACCACATCGGCGGTGCGGAAGGTGCCGCTCGACGCGCGGCCCAGCTTCTTGCCGGTGAGGTCATCGACCACGTCGTAGCTCAGGCCGAAGTTCTCGACCTCTTTCATCGTGGCCAGCATGCCTGCGATGCCCACGCGGTTGGCGATGAAGTTGGGCGAATCCTTGGCGCGCACCACGCCCTTGCCCAGCGTGCTGGTGACAAAGGCTTCGAGCGCATCGAGGTAGCGCGCCTCGGTGGTGGGGGTGTTGATCAGTTCCACCAGCGCCATGTAGCGCGGCGGGTTGAAGAAGTGGATGCCGCAGAAGCGCGGCTTGATGGCATCGGGCAGCGCCTCGGACAGCTTGGTGATCGACAGGCCCGAGGTGTTGGACGCAACGATGGTCTGCGCGCCGACAAAGGGGGCGATCTTCTTGTACAGGTCCAGCTTCCAGTCCATGCGCTCTGCAATGGCCTCGATGATGAGGTCGCAATCGCGCAACTGCTCCAGATGCTCTTCGTAGTTAGCCTGGCCGATCAGGGCGGCGTCTTCGGCCACGCCCAGCGGTGCGGGCTTGAGCTTCTTGAGGTTGTCGATCGCCTTGGTGACGATGCCGTTCTTGGGGCCTTCCTTGGCCGGCAGGTCGAACAGCACCACCGGCACCTTGACGTTGACCAGGTGCGCGGCAATCTGCGCGCCCATCACGCCAGCGCCGAGCACGGCGACTTTCTTCACTTGAAATCGGGACATTGGTTCATTCCTTGTTGATCGGCGGGCGCCTTACTGCACCCGCACCCAGGTCTGCGTGCGGCCGATGAAGGCAATGGAGCCGCGCACTTCGAGCTTTTTGCCACCCTCAATGGGCGTGAGGCGCAGCGTGTAGTTGCGGCCGTTCTCGGGGTCGAGAATCTTGCCGCCCTCCCACACGTCCTTGCCATCGGCCTTCCTGGCGCCACGGATGATCTCCAGGCCCAGGAGCGGCTTGCCCTTGCGGTCGTCATCGCATTCCTTGCAGACGTCCTCAGGCTTGGCTTCCTTGCTCAGGCGCTTTTCGATGGCGCCGGTCAGCACACCCGCATTGTTGGCCTGGATGCGGATTTCGGCCTTGGCCTCGCCGGTTTTGTCATCGACGTTGCGCCACAGGCCTTCCGGCGTCATCTGTGCCCATGAAGGGGCGGAAGTCACTGCAAAAATGATAGCTGCTAGCGCTTTATTCATGGGCGTCTCCTTGATTTTTATATATAAATTTATGCCAGTGCCAGATCGGTATCCATCAGCACCTTGCTGCCGGTGCGGGCCGTGCGCATGGCCGTTGCCGTCTCGGGGAAGAGCTTGGCGAAGTAGAAGCGCGCCGTCTGCAGCTTGGCCTGGTAGAACGGGTCCTGGTTGCCCTCTGCGATCTTGCGCAGCGCGACCTGGGCCATGCGGGCAAAGAAGTAGCCGAACACCAGGTGGCCCGCCACGCGCAGGTAGTCCACGGCGGCGGCGCCCACTTCGTCGGGGTTCTGGAAGCCCTTGAAGCCGATCTCGGTGGTGAACTTGGTCATCTGGTCGCCCAGGTAGGCGATGGGGTTGATGAACTCGGCCATCTTCTCGTTCACGCCTTCCTCGGCCACCAGCTGGCCGACCAGCTTGCCGAACTTCTTCAGCGTGGCGCCGTTGTTCGACAGCACCTTGCGGCCCAGCAGGTCGAGCGACTGGATGGTGTTGGTGCCTTCGTAGATCATGTTGATGCGGTTGTCGCGCACATACTGCTCCATGCCCCATTCCTTGATGAAGCCATGGCCGCCGAACACCTGCATGCAGGCATTGGTGGCGATGTGGCCGTTGTCGGTCAGGAAGGCCTTGGCAATGGGGGTGAGCAGCGCGAGCAGATCGCCGCTGTCCTTGCGCACCTTCTCGTCGGGGTGGTGGTGCTCTTTTTCCAGCAGCATGGCGCAGAAGGTTTCCAGCGCGCGGCCGCCTTCGGCGTAGGCCTTGGCAGTGAGCAGCATCTTGCGCACGTCGGGGTGCACGATGATGGGGTCGGCAGGCTGATCCTTGGCCTTGGGGCCGGTCAGCGAACGCATCTGGATGCGGTCCTTGGCGTAGGCCAGGGCGTTCTGGTAGGCCACTTCGGTCAGGCCCAGGGACTGGTTGCCCACACCCAGGCGGGCGGCGTTCATCATCACGAACATGCCCTGCATGCCCTTGTTGGGCTGGCCGACCATGGTGCCCACGGCGTTTTCGAGCGTCATCTGGCAGGTGGCGCTGGCCTTGATGCCCATCTTGTGCTCCAGGCCGGAGCAATAGATGCCGTTGCGCTCGCCAATGGAGCCGTCCTTGTTCACATGGAACTTGGGCACGATGAACAGGCTGATGCCCTTGATGCCGGGGGGCGCATCGGGCAGGCGGGCCAGCACCAGGTGGATGATGTTCTCGGCCATGTCGTGCTCACCGGCGCTGATGAAGATCTTGTTGCCGGTGATCTTGTAGGTGCCATCCTGCTGGGGCTCGGCCTTGGTGCGCATCAGGCCCAGGTCGGTGCCGCAGTGGGGCTCGGTCAGGCACATGGTGCCGGTCCATTCGCCGCTGGTCATCTTGGGCAGGTAGGTGGACTTCTGCTCGGGCGTGCCGTGCGCCTCCAGCGCGGCATAGGCGCCGTGCGTCAGGCCGGGGTACATGGTCCAGGCCTGGTTGGCGCTGTTGAGCATTTCGTAGAACAGCGTGTTGACCACAAAGGGCAGGCCCTGGCCGCCGTATTCCGGCTCGCACCCCAGTGCCGCCCAGCCACCCTCGACATACTGGGCATAGGCTTCCTTGAAGCCCTTGGGCGTGGTCACCGCGTGGGTGGTGTTGTCCAGGTGGCAGCCCTCGGCGTCGCCCGATGCGTTGAGCGGAAAGGTGACCTCGGCCGCGAACTTGCCGCCTTCTTCCAGCACCGCATTGATGGTGTCGGCGTCGATGTCGGCATGCTTGGGAATCTGCTTGAGCTCGTCCACGACGTTGAACACTTCGTGGATCACGAACTGCATGTCGCGCAGCGGTGGCGTGTAAGAGGGCATGGGGCTACTCCTTGGAGGTTGGGGTGGAAACAGGGGAAGGTACCGCTGCAGGCGCCGGGGCGCTGAAACGGGCCAGGATGTTGTCGAAGCCGGTGAGCGCGCGTGCGATCGAGCCGGGGTTCTTGAGAAAGCGTGCCTCGTAGTGCAGCGCCAGGATCAGGCCATGGATCTCGAACAGCATCTGCTCCTCGACGACGTCGGAACGGATCTGCCCCAGCTCCTTGGCCTGGGTGATGGCGCGCTTCATGGCTGCGTGCCAGGTCAGCACCGAATGCGCCAGCGCGTCGCGCACGGGGCCGGTGCGGTCGTCGAACTCGATGGCGCCGCTGATGTAGATGCAGCCCGAGTCGATCTCGATGGAGGTGCGCTTCATCCAGTTGTCGAACAGCGCACGCAGACGGGGAATGCCGCGCGGCGCCGACATGGCGGGGTAGAACACCTCCTGCTCGAAGCAGTGGTGGTATTCACGGATGACGGAGACCTGCAGCTCTTCGCGCGAGCCGAAGTGGGCAAAAACGCCGGACTTGCTCATGCCCATCACATCGGCGAGCGCACCGATGGACAAGCCCTCCAGCCCGATGTGGGTGGCCAGGCCCAGCGCCGCCTCGATGATGGCCTGCTTGGTCTGCTGGCCTTTCTGCAGCGCACGCGCCCCGCCCGTACGCGCACGGGGGGCGCGGGGCTTGGCACTGGTGGATTCGGTGGCAGACATGCTTTGAATAAAAACGAACGATCGTTCTATTCTGCAGTAATTTCTGACCCGCGCCTATCCCCCCCCGCAAAATAGAGAGCCCGCTCCAACCGCGCGTTGCAGAGCTGCCACCGCCGCGCTCACAGCAATCGGGCGAGGCTTTCCTGCAGGTGCTCGGTGGGCGGTCGGCGCAGCCCCGTGCGCACGTAGCGCTGCAGCCGCCCCAGCGCGAAGGCCACCCACACGCTGGCGGCCGCCTGCGCATCCACCGTGGGTGTGGCCGAACCGGCCTGCCCGGCGGCAGGCCGCAGGCACTGGCGCAGGCTGGATTCGATACGGTCGAAAAACTGGTTCATGCGCATCTGCAGGCGCTCGTGCTCCAGCACCAGCGCATCGCCCACCATCACCCATGCCAGGCCGGGGTTGCGCTCGCCAAACTGCAGCAGCAGGGCCACCACGCGCGCAGCCTGCTGGGTGCCGTCGGCGGGCGCCGCCGGGGCATCGCCCTCGCGCCCCACAATCTGCACCACGCGCGTGAACACCGCCTGCTCGATGTAGTCGATGAGCGCCTCGAACATCTGCGCCTTGCTGGCGAAATGGCGGTACAGCGCAGCTTCGCTCACGCCCAGGCGCGCAGCCAGCGCGGCGGTGGTGATGCGTTCGGCCCCCGGCTGCTCCAGCATGGCGGCCAGCGCCTGCAGGATTTGCTCGCGCCGCTCGCCGGGGCGCGGGCGGCGCCGGGGCTCGCCTTCCTGCGCGGCCGGTGCAGGTGCGAAGGGGGCAGCAGGCATGGGTTCAGGGCTGTTCATGGCGATGGAGGATGGCGCGGGGCATTCTCGCACGCTCATGTCTGCAATCCGCCTTCGGCTGCGGCAAACACCAGCGTCACCCGCAGGCCCTTGCCACCCGCGCCAGGTTCCAGCACCAGCGAGCTGCCATGGGTGCGGGCGATTTCCTCGGCAATCGGCAGGCCCAGGCCCGAGCCTTCGCCGCCCGTTCCGGCCACGCGGTAAAAGCGCTGAAGCACATGGTGGTATTCCTGCGGGGGCACGCCGGGCCCGTCGTCCTCCACCTGCAGGAAGGCCGCGCGGTCGCCGCGCACGTCGGTCAGGGTGCCGCAGCGAATGGTCACCGTGCCGCCCGCCGGGGTGTATTTGATGGCGTTGTCCACCAGGTTGGACAGCAGTTCGCGCAGCAGCCAGGCATGGCCGGTCACATGCACCGGCTGTGCGTCCAGGCCCAGGTCTATGCCTTTGCCTGTGGCGGCATCGAGGTAGACCTCCAGCAGGTTTTCGCACAGATCCTTGAGATCCACGCGCTGCATGGGCTGGGCGTCCATGCTGCGCGCGTCGGCCCGCGACAAGGCCAGCAGCTGGTGCGCCAGTTGCGAAGTCCGGCGCGTGGCGTCGCGCAGCTTTTCAATCTCGGATGCTTTCAAAGTGATAGCACCTTGCGCTTGCCCCTCTTGCCCTGGAAGCACTTTTTTATCCACAAGCCTGGCATCGGCAGGCGCCTTGGCTGCCGAGCGTGCCAGCAAGGCCCAGGCCTCCACCTGCGCCTGCAGCCCGGCCAGCGGCGTGCGCAACTGGTGCGCTGCGTCGGCCACAAAACGGCGCTGGCTTTCTGCCTGGTCGTTGACCAGCTTGAACAACCGGTTGAGCGAATGCACCAGGGGCCGCACCTCGGCGGGCGATGCCGCCTCGTCGATGGGGCTCAGGTCGCGCGGCGAGCGGCGCTCCACCGCGTCCGCCAGATCGACCAGCGGCTTGAACGCCCGCCCCACAGCCCAGTGGATGGCCAGCGCCGCAGCCACCACCAGCAGCAGGTTGGGCAGCAGCACCCGCAGCAGCAATTGCTGCGCCCAGCGCTGGCGCGGATCGGTACCGTCGGCCAGGGCCACGACCAGTTCACCGGCCCCGGTGCGCCCGCGATGCGCCGCCACACGGTAGGTGACGCCGCCCTCCTCCACGCTGTGGAACTCCGGCTCGCCTGTTTCAGGAACGGTGGTGCGCACCCACTCGTCGCCCAGCAGCAACTTCCCGGACAGGTCGCGCACGCTGTATCCCGTGTAGTGCGGGCTGCTGCGCAAGAAATCTTCGATGGGCGGCGCCATCAGCCACACCACGGGCTGCGACTCGCCCACCCCCGGCGCCAGCACCGAGTCGGCCAGCGCTGGCAGCAGGCGCAGCAGGCGCTGGTCGTGCCGTGCGGCGGCTTCGTCGGCAGAGCGGTAGTCCATCCACACGCCCAGCAGCGCCAGGATGCACAAGGGCAGCACCAGCAGCAGCAGCAGCCGGTTGCGCAGATCGGAGGTCATGCCCTGCAGGCGTCGGCGCAACATGACGGTGCCTTCCGTCCTGGGCTCACTGCAGCTCCAGCCGGTAGCCAAAGCCCCGGATGGACCGCAGCGCCACGCCATGCGGTTCGAGCTTGCCGCGCAAGCGCGAGACATACACCTCCACCGCATTGGGGGTGATTTCCTTGTCCCAGCCGGTGAGCGCCTGCAGCAGCTTGTCCTTGCTGGCGGGCTTGGGGGCGTGGACCATCAGGTATTCCAGCACCGTCCACTCGCGCGGCCCCAGCTCGATGGGCTGCAGCGGCGCATCGGGCTGCACGCGGATGCCCACCCAGCGGTTGGCCGTGTCCAGCTCCAGCGGGCCAAAGTTGAGCACCGCCGAGTTGGCCGCCTGCGAGCGGCGCAGCAGCGCCCGCAGCCGCGCCAGCAGTTCGGGCAGTTCAAAGGGCTTGACCATGTAGTCGTCTGCCCCCAGGTCCAGCCCCTGCACCCGGTCGTGCAAGGCGTCACGCGCCGTGAGGATGAGCACCGGTATGTCCCGGCTGGCCATGTCCGGGCGGCGCATGCGGCGCGTCAGCTCCAGTCCGTCCATGCCCGGCAGCCCGATATCGACCACCGCCACATCGAAGGTTTCGCGCTGCAGCACCTCTTCGGCCCGCTCGCCGCTGCCCACCCAATCGACGGCATAACCCGCCTCGGTCAGCCCCAGCTTGATGCCGCTGGCCACCATGATGTCGTCTTCGACCAACAGAAGGCGCATGGTTCATCCTCAGCGTTCAAAGAGGTGATGGGTATGGCCCTTGCAACAGGCACGGCGCTGGCATTGCGCGCGCCCCAGGCCAAGGCCGCCGTGCAAGGGCCGCCCCGCCGCACGGGCGGCGTCCCCCTTCCCGGCTCGCGCAGCGAGACGAGAGAAGGGGGAAGCGGCGCAGCCGCACAGGGGGTTGTTCATGCTAGTGGCTTCGGATCATGGTGCCGTAGGCCTGATCGGTCAGGATCTCCAGCAGCATGGCATGCGGCACGCGGCCGTCGATGATGTGCACGGCATTCACCCCCGCCTTGGCGGCGTCGAGGGCACCCGCAATCTTGGGCAGCATGCCGCCGCTGATGGTGCCGTCGGCAAACAGCTCGTCGATGCGGCGCGCGGTCAGGTCGGTCAATAGGTTGCCCGCCTTGTCCAGCACGCCGGGCGTATTGGTCAGCAGCAGGAGCTTCTCGGCCTTGAGCACCTCGGCCAGCTTGCTGGCCACCACGTCGGCGTTGATGTTGTAGCTCTCGTTGTGCTCGCCAAAACCGATGGGGCTAATGACGGGGATGAAGGCATCGTCCTGCAGCGCCTTGACCACGCTGGGGTCGATGGAAACAATGTCGCCCACCTGGCCCACGTCGTGCTCGACTTCGGGGTTCTTGTTGTCCACCATCTTGAGCTTGCGCGCGCGGATCATGCCGCCATCGCGCCCCGTCAGGCCCACGGCCTTGCCGCCCACCTGGTTGATTAGGCCCACGATGTCCTGCTGCACTTCGCCGGCCAGCACCCATTCGACCACTTCCATGGTTTCGGCGTCGGTGACGCGCATGCCCTGGATGAACTGGCCCTTCTTGCCCAGGCGGTTGAGGGCGGTTTCAATCTGCGGCCCGCCGCCGTGCACCACCACCGGGTTCATGCCCACGAGCTTGAGCAGCACCACGTCCTCGGCAAAGTCCTGCTGCAGGGCCGGGTCGGTCATGGCGTTGCCGCCGTACTTGATGACCATGGTCTTGCCATGGAACTTGCGGATGTAGGGCAGCGCCTGCGCCAGGATCTCGGCCTTGTCGCGCGGCGCAATGGAAGAAAGGTGGTCGGTGGTCATGCGGGCCCTCGGGCGTAGACGTCAAGCCGCAAATTGTGCCGCAATCGCCCACCCTTCAGGTGGCGCCGGACGGTATCCCCTGCAGACCCAGCGCATAGGCCAGGACAACCAGCCCCAGCACCAGCGCCAGCCACCCGATGACGAGCCAGCGCCAGAGTGCTGGCGCCTCGCGCAGCTCCAGAAAGTCCAGCGCCACCAGCAGCCCTTTGGCAAAGGCCTGGCCCAATACGGCCAGCGCCACAACCAGGCTGCCCACCGAGGAGCCGCTCTCACCCATCCAGAAGGTCACGCCCGTGATCGCCAGGAGCATCAGCCAGGCGCGGTTCAGTCGAGATACATGCATTGGAGGCCCTCAGCGCAGCACATACACCAGCGGAAACAGCACGATCCACAGCAGATCGACCATGTGCCAGAAGGCCGCACCCGTCTCCAGCGCATGGCAGTTGTTGCTGGCATAGGCGCCGCTGCGCGTGCGCCACCACAGGTAGGCCAGCGCCAGCATGCCGACGACGACATGCAGAAAATGAAAGCCGGTCAGCATGAAGTACAGCATGTAGAAGTTGTTGTCGCCCATGTCCGCCCAGGCCTGCGCCTTGCCCGCGTATTCGGCCAGCTTGACCGCCACAAACCCGCCACCGCACAGCTGCGCCCCCAGCAGCCAGTGTGCCGCAGTGCGCGCGGCATCACTGCGCATGGCCTGCACCGCACGCGCCACACACCAGCTCCCGGAGATGAGCAGCACGGTGTTGGCAGCCCCGCTGTGCAGGTCCAGCGTGGCCTGCCCCGCCTGGAACAGCGCGGGCTCGCGGTTGCGCACAAATGCGTAGGCCACGAACAGGATGCCGAAGGTCAGCAGTTCCAGCAGGATCACGAACCACACGGCCAGATCGCCCCGCAATTGCGGGGCCAGATGGGTGTCGTTCTCTTGCAACAGGGGTGCAGCGGCGTGTGAAGTCATGGGTCATTGGGGGGCATCGACGCCCAAAAACTGCATTTCCATAAAAGATTCATATGAAATGCATATTTTGCATTATAGTCAGCACTACACAGGGTTTACCCGCAATGCTTGCCCTGTGCCTTCAACAACTCCATAAGGATCCCCATGAGCCAAGGCTTCACCAGTCAGATGGCGCGCAACATCTTTTATGGCGGCACGACGTTCTTCGTGCTCCTGTTTGCCGCACTGATCTTCCATACCGAAACCAAGATCCCCGAGCGCTCCAAGGCGAGCGAAATGACAGAAGCCGTGGTACGCGGCAAGCACCTGTGGGAAACACGCAACTGCATTGGCTGCCACACGCTGCTGGGTGAAGGCGCCTACTTCGCGCCCGAGCTGGGCAATGTGTATGAACGCCGCGGCCCCGAGTTCATCAAGGCCTGGATACAGTCCATGCCCTCCGGTGCGCCTGGCCGCCGCCAGATGCCCCAGTTCCACCTCACCGACGCGCAGCTCGACGATCTGGTGGAGTTCCTGCGCTGGACCAACGGTATCAACGCCGAGAAGTGGCCACCGAACATTGAAGGCTGAACCCCGGCACCTCCACCGGCTGTTCATCCTCTTTCAAGGACTCAACAATGCAAGTCAAAACCCTCAAATACCAGACGCAGTCCGTCGCCAAGATGTACTTCATCACGGCGCTGTGCCTGTTCACCGGCCAGATCGTGTTCGGCCTGACGCTCGGCCTGCAGTACATCATCGGCGATCTGATGTTCCCCGCGATCCCGTTCAACGTGGCGCGCATGGTGCATACCAACCTGCTCATCGTCTGGCTGCTCTTCGGCTTCATGGGCGCAGCCTATTTCATGGTGCCTGAAGAAAGCGAAACCGAACTCTGGAGCCCCTTGCTGGCCAAGGTGCTGTTCTGGGTGTTCACTGCCGCAGGCGTCGCCACCATCCTGGGCTACCTGCTGGTGCCCTATGCCACGCTGGCAGAAATGACGGGCAACAACCTGCTCGCCACCATGGGCCGCGAATTCCTTGAACAACCCCTGCCCACCAAGGTGGGCATCGTGATCGTGGCGCTGGGCTTCCTGCTCAACATCACCATGACGGTGCTCAAAGGCCGCAAGACCGCCATCACCCTGGTGCTGCTGCTCGGCCTGTGGGGCCTGGCGGTGATGTTCCTGTTCAGCTTCGTCAACCCCAGCAACCTGGTGCGCGACAAGATGTACTGGTGGTTCGTGGTGCACCTGTGGGTGGAAGGCACCTGGGAGCTGATCATGGCGTCCCTGCTGGCCTTTGTGCTGATCAAGACGACCGGCGTAGACCGAGAAGTGATCGACAAGTGGATGTACATGATCATTGCCTTTGCGCTCATCTCGGGCATTCTGGGCACAGGCCACCATTTCTTCTTCATCGGCCTGCCGGGCTACTGGCACTGGATTGGCAGCGTGTTCTCCGCGCTGGAACCGATTCCCTTCTTCATGATGACGCTGTTCGCCTTCAACATGGTGCAGCGCCGCCGCCGTGAGCACCCCAACCAGGCGGCCGTGCTGTGGGCCATGGGCACCGCCGTCATTGGCTTCCTGGGCGCTGGCGTGTGGGGCTTCATCCACACCCTGAGCACCGTGAACTACTACACCCACGGCTCGCAGGTTACTGCAGCCCACGGCCACCTGGCCTTCTACGGCGCCTATGTGCTGGTGGTGCTGTCCATCATCAGCTACTCCATGCCGCTGATGCGCGGCCGCGAGGCGAACCCCTTGCGTGCCCAACGCGCCGAGATGTGGAGCTTCTGGATCATGAGCATCGGCATGGCCGTGATGGTGCTGGCTCTGAGCGGCGCAGGCATCCTGCAGGTGTGGCTGCAACGCCTGCCCACCTCTGGTGCCATGTCCTTCATGGCCACGCAGGATCAGCTGGTCTTCTTCTATTGGGTGCGGGTCTTCGGCGGTGCGATGTTCCTGGTGGGGCTGCTGACCTATCTGGCCAGCTTCTTCATCGGCCCCGCTGCCGATGAACAGGGCGTTGCCGCCATCCCTGGCGCCCGCCTGCAACGGGCCTGACCATGGACTGCGCCGAGCACACCCGCGCGTCGGCGCCCGCCCTCGGGCGGGCCGCCGGTGCAGCAGCCATCCCCTACTATGCAGCCCAGGCAGGCGAGTGCACACTGTTCGAGCACTGCTTTGCGCAGCAGCTCCCCTTGCTCATCAAGGGCCCCACGGGCTGCGGCAAGACCCGCTTTGTCGAGCACATGGCAGCACGCCTGGGCCGGCCGCTCATCACGGTGTCGTGCCACGACGACCTGAGCGCCGCCGACCTGGTGGGCCGCCACCTGATCGGCCGGGGCGATACGGTCTGGGCCGACGGCCCGCTGGCCCATGCCGTGCGTGAAGGCGCCATCCTGTACCTCGACGAGGTGGTCGAAGCACGCAAGGACACCACGGTGGTGCTGCACCCGCTGGCCGACGACCGGCGTGTGCTGCCCATCGAGCGCACTGGCGAACTGATCCAGGCACCGCCGGAGTTCATGCTGGTCATCTCGTACAACCCCGGCTACCAGAACCTGCTCAAGGGCCTCAAGCCCAGCACGCGCCAGCGCTTCACGGCGCTGACGCTGGACTATCCCGCGCCCGCTGTCGAACGCGCCATCCTTGAGCGCGAAGGCCGCGCCACACCCGAGCTCGCTGCACGCCTCGTGCAGTTGGCCCAGGCTCTGCGGCGCTTGACCGACCACGACCTGGAAGAAACCGCCAGCACCCGTTTGCTGGTCATGGCGGCGCGCCTGGTGGCATCGGGCCTGTCTCTGCACGAGGCCTGCCGCGCTGCGGTGGTCGATGCGCTGAGCGACGACCACGAAACCCTGCGCGCGCTCGATGAAGTCGTGCGCGCCGTGGTGGGCGATGGGCACTGATTGCTCCTCTTGCGCCAGCGCCAGCCACTGCAGTACCGGCAGTGCGCAGGCGCATGGCAACGCTGCGCCGCAATCCCTGGCGCGCAGCCAGCAATTGCAGCGCCGTCGGCGGTGGCTGCAACTGTCGTTCTTTACCATTTTCCTGCTCGCGCCAGCCTTCAACCTGCTGCGCTTTGACCTGACCGAAACCCAGCTCTGGGTGCTCGGTTTTCGCTGGTCGCTGGGCATCGACGCCTTTGCGCGCGGCGAGGCCACGGCGGTGCAGACGGCCTGGTCCATTGTCTGGCGCGGCATCCTGCCGGTTCTGGCACTCGCCATCGGTTTTCTGACCGTGGCCTACCATTTGGGCCGCGTCTACTGCGGCTGGCTGTGCCCCCATTTCTCGCTGGTCGAACTGCTCAACGACCTGCTGCACCGCGCCAGCGGCAAACTCAGCGTGTGGGACAAGTCCCCCACACCGCGTGCGGGGCGCAGCGCCGACCAGCGCTGGTGGCCCGTGTTCCTGGCGGCCTGCCTGGTGTTTGGCTTTCTCTGGGCCATCACCCTGCTGACTTACCTGCTGCCACCCGCCATGGTGTGGAGCAACCTCGTGCATGGCACGCTGACAGCCAACCAGGCACGCTTCCTGGGCATTGGCACTCTGGTGTTCACGCTCGAATTCACCTTGGCAAGGCACCTTTTCTGCCGCTTTGGCTGTGCGGTGGGCCTGTTCCAGAGCGTGGCCTGGATGGCCAACCCCAAGGCCATGGTGGTGTCGTTCAACCGCAGCCGCGCCCGCGAATGCAAGACCTGCGAAGTGTTGCCGCTGCACGGCCAGCCAAAACTGCCCGCCACCCTGCCGTTTGCGCCCGTGGTGGCCGGCACGCACCCGGCGCCCTCGCGTGGCAGCGCCTGCGACCATGCCTGCCCGATGCGCCTGAACCCGCGCAACATCAAACGCATGATGTTTGCCTGCGTGCAATGCGGCCAGTGCCTGAGCGCCTGCGACGCCACACAAACCCGCCAGGGCCGCACCCCCACGCTGGAATGGAAGGTAGGCCTGGACGCCGTGCGCGAAACCCTGCGCCACAAACGTGAGGGAGATCACTGATGGAAGAATGGGTAGGACAGTGGTGGCACCGTGCCATCACCCGCATCGCCGCCGCGCCCCCCAACCCGGCGCGGGTGCTTCTGGCCGACATGCAGCGCAGCATCGCCCTGCTCTACCGTGCCGGAGGGGGTGACCCTGCGGTGCGTGTGGCGCCTGCCGCAGCGTCGCGCCACAGCGGCGCCCGCCGCTGGATCGAGCGCGTGGCGGGCAGCAACCAGCGTTGTGCGCAAAGCCGCCTGGACCCCGAGGTGCTGGCGCTGCCCCCCGAAATCGCGGTGTTCGACCATCGCCAGCTCAACCACGACCTGTACCTGTGGCTGGCAGCGCTGGCCGCTGTATTCGAACCTACGGGCGACTGGATCGCCGACAACCGCGCCGCCTGCAGCCGTGCGCTGCAACGCTTTGCCGGGCTGCGCAGCCGCCACGCTGCGCTGGTGAAAGCCCACCTGGCACAACGCCCACCCCTGGCCAGCCTGCGCGCAGCCGCCGCACCGTTCGAGGCTGCGGTGCAGGCCGCGCTGCGCGGCCAGGATCACGGCCCCCTGTTTGTGCAGCCTGACCAGGTCGCACCCGTATGGCTGTGGCTGGCGGCCGATAGGCCCCAGGCGGCCGTGGCTGCGGACACATCCCCCGCCATTGCTGCCAGCCCAGGACCCAACCCCGACGCCGAAGCCGACCCCGGCGCCGCCCACGAGGCCAGCCGCCGCAGGCGCCGTGCCCGGCGCGCCGATACCGGCGAAGAGCGCAACACCCTGCTGGTGGCAGCCAAAACCGAGTCCGTGGCCACCTGGAGCGAATGGGTTCGCCTGGCACGCGCAAGCGACGACGAGCCCGATCCCAACGCCCACGCTGCCGCCGACGACATGGACACACTCACCCTGGCGCGCGGCCAGCAGACCACCGCATCGCGCGTCAAGTTCGACCTCGACCTGCCCAGCGCCAGCGCGGACGACCAGCCGCTCGGCCCTGGGCACAAGACCCCCGAATGGGACTGGCGCCGCCAGGTGCTTCTGCCCGAGCACTGCGCCGTGCAGTGCCTCGTCACACTGCCGCAGGCGCCCTTTGCACCGCCCGCCCATCTGCGCGCCACAGCCCGCCGCGTGCGTCGGCGCCTGGAGGTGTTGCGCGCTGCCCCACGCGGCCTCAAGGCGCAGCAAAGCGGTGACGAACTCGACCTGGATGCATGGGTGCGCTTCCAGTGCGAAGCGCGCACAGACATGCCCCACAGCAACACCCCGGCGGTGTACAGCCGCCGCGAGCGCGGCGAACGCAGCCTGGCCACCCTGCTGCTGGCCGACCTGTCGCTGTCCACGGATGCCTACGCCACCTCGGATGCCCGCGTGATCGACGTGATCCGCGATGCACTCTATGTGTTTGGCGAAGCGCTGTCGGGTACCGGCGACGCTTTCGAGATGCTGGGTTTCAGCTCCGTGCGGCGCCAGCATGTGCGCATCCAGCACATCAAGGGATTTGGGGAGCGCTGGGGTGAAGCGGTGCGCGCACGCGTGGGTGCGCTCAAGCCGGGCTTCTACACGCGCATGGGCGCTGCAGTGCGCGATGCCACGCGGCGCCTGGCGGCGCGGCCAGAGCGCCAGCGCCTGCTGCTGGTACTGACCGACGGCAAGCCCAATGACCTCGACATCTACGAAGGCCGCTACGGCCTGGAAGACACGCGCCACGCCATCCAGGAAGCGCGCGATGCGGGCCTGACGCCGTTCTGCGTCACCATAGACCACGAAGCCCACGACTACCTGCCCCTGCTCTTTGGCAGCAACGGCTACGCCCTGGTGCGCCAACCCCAGGACCTGACGCGCAGACTCACACAGGCTTGGGTAAGCCTGGCTCGATAGCTATTAATTCGATAGCTGCCAGCGCTTGCCAAATAAGCGCCAGAGCCCTAAAAGACCATGGAATCTGGTCAGTGGCGCAGCCAGGACGGCACCTTGAACCGCACGATCGCCAGGTACGCCGTCACATAGGTCACCACAAACAGGGCACAAAACGCCATCAGCACCCAGGTGTTGTTCCAGAACAGTACGGCAGGCACCACGGTCAGCAAGGTAAAGCCCCACAAGTAGGGCGAAGTGCGGTTGTTGCGCATCAGCATGCGGCGCGATTCGTCATCATGGAACACGCTGCGCACAATGCGCCGGTAGATGAGCTGGTGAAAATGCAGCGCATCGGCCACACCAGGCGAAACGCCGCGCACCCACTTGCGGTAGCTGGAAAACACCGTCTCCCACACCGGGTAGATGAGCAACAGCATGGGAAACCACGGCGACACGGCAGGGTTGCGCTGCACCAGGGACAGGCTGGCCAGCGCAATCACCACACCCCAGATGTAGGCGCCACCGTCGCCAGCGAACAACATGCCGCGCGGGTAATTCCACAGCAAGAACCCCCCTGTCGCCGCCGCCGTGGTCACCAGCAGCGCCGCCAAAGGCCGGTCACCCACCTGCAGCGCCACATGCGCCAGCGCAAGGCACACGATCAAAGCCACCATGCCCGCCAGCCCGTTGTACCCGTCGATGATATTGAACGCATGCGGCAGGCCAGCCACCGCCAGCACGACCAAGAAACCGCTCAGCCAGGGAACCATGGGCAGCCATGGATCAAGCCAGGGGAGGCCGGTGCGCGGAACCTCCAGCCCCAGCAGGAGCAACGCCAAGACCCCGGAGGCTGCCGTCAGCGCGAGCCGGTAGCGCACGGCAAGGCGCTGGGTCAGGTCCTCTGCAATCCCTCCCACGGCCGACGGCACCAAGGCCACCATCCAGGCATAGACCCAAGTGTCCAATCGCACGGACGCATAGTCACCCAGCAGGGTTTGTGCCACCCCTAGCGCCCAAGCCGCAAAGGCCCCCAACAGGATGGCGACCCCTCCAAGCCGGGGCACGTCTCCATGGTGGAAACGCTGGGGCATGCCATTGCCGTAGACCGCCGCATGACTGCGCACCCACCGGACGATGAAGCCCGCTGCCAGCGCCGCGACGATAAATGCCACCAGAGAGAGCCAAATCATGGAGCGCCGATGTTACCGTTCTCACAAAATGAAATAGGATCAGCCATCGGCAGAAATGTAACGAATTACCGCAACAACGAGCGGTAAATGTTCAAGACCCGTTCCACGTACTGCTGGGTTTCGGGATACGGCGGGATACGGCGCCCATGCTTGAGGACCGCCCCCTCTCCTGCGTTGTAGGCTGCCAGTGCCAACTCTTTATCACCATCAAACAGGCGCAACAAATCGGCAAGGTATTTGCTGCCAATGTGCGCATTGAGTTTGGGCTCCATCACAGCCTGCCGCACCTCATGCGTGCTGCGAGCGGTCACACCGTAACGCTGTGCAGTCGCGGGCATGACCTGCATCAGGCCCAGTGCTCCTTTGCGCGACACGGCTTCGGTGTTGAACGCAGACTCCGCAGCGGCGACTGCGATCACAAGGGCGGGATCCAATGCCTGCGCCCGTGCGGCCTCTTCCAGCACGGGTTTGGCGGATTCATATCCCGGCATGGACAGAGGCTGCTTGACCATACCTTGCGGCTTATCGGCCACTGCGCCCCCCACCCCTTCCAGCCAGAGCACTCCACGCGCCGCCGGGGGTGCCACATTGCCCATATGCACCACCCCATTGCGGTCGACAAACTCCCACACCTCAGCCCGCGCCAATGGACACACCACTGCACACCAGACCAAGGCAAGGGCCCAAAGCAAAACCGAGACACCGCTGCGACGCACCACGCACCGCTCCACCATTTCATCCAATTGCATGACCTTTCAAGCCCGCATCAGCCGGGCTTTGAGACGACGCCAAAAACCTGGCCGCTCCTCATGGTTCAGGGCGGGTTCGGCAAACTGCCCCGAACGACGAACCCGAATCAGCCGTGCAGGCATACCCGCAGCCACCATTCCATCCGGCACATCCTGCCTTACCAAGGCACCAGCGGCGACCACCGCGCCCCGGCCAATTCTCACGCCTTCGAGCACAATGGCGCCCGCACCAATCCAAGCGCCATCTTCAACAACAATCCGCGCCCGTGTGATGCGGTTGCGGGCAATGATGGCATCTCCCTCGTCTATCGCATGTCCTGCAGACAATAGTTTGGCATGGGGCCCGATCAGCACATCTTCGCCAATGTCCAGCCCCCCCTCCCCCGAAAGATAGCAACCCACATTCACGATGGTGCGAGCACCAACGCGAATGCCCACCGCCGGATCGGCAAGCACATCTCCCACCACCAGGCGCGTATTGGCATACAGGCTCACCTCCTGTGCAAGGCAGATGACCTCTGGACGCTGGTTGAATCGCATCACGGTCACCGTGGGATCGACGCGGCACCCGCTGCCCATGCTGTCGATACCCACATGAAAATCCGTGGCGTCTGGTACACCCAGTACGCTTTGCATTGAGCGGCCCTTTCAGTTCAGGTTCAGTAGCCTGCGCAGGCGGCGGCGTATTGAGCTTTCGTACAAAGCGTGTTGGGTATGCGCTAACGTATTCTGTGTCGATTGCAAATTCTTGAATAGATCGTTCTTCTCGGAAGCCAAACGCTCGATCTGCTCACGCAATTGATTAATTTCGGTCTGGTTCTGGCGGATCTCACCCTCAAACCTGTGAATGATGTCCTTGGCTTCCGCAAACGCCTTCTGATGCTCTACCAGGGAGGTATGTTCAGGCTCATGCACTGAGCGCAATACCTCCAACTCCTCTCGCAAGCGCCCAGCCTCTGCACGCAGGTCGGCCATTTCCCAGGCGCGAGCATCTCGAGATGGCGCTACCACTACCATCCACTGATAAACATCAAAATCCGACCATCCTGATAGCAATTGCTGGCGCAGATCGCCAGCCAACGCCTCCCAACACCAAGCAAATTCACTTTGGGCCACAGGAACCCGATTCGCATCCCACAAACGTGGAACCCAACCGCAGTCCATTAATATTCGCTCAGCACTGCGCCGTGTAAAAAAATGGACATGCGTGCGATCCAATTGCCCCTTTTCAGCGTAGTCGAATGCGCCATTGCGCAATGCTGCTACTACGCCTGCGTATGCGATATTTGGCACAGAAACTATCAACCGCCCCATGGGCGCCAAGATATCTCCCAATACGCGAAGCACATTTTCAGGGGAACGCAAATGCTCCAGTACATCACACGCTAGAATTGCCTCAAAATTCCGCCCTCCCAGCGCAGCAACCCAATCCGTATGCTCTAGGTCACCCACAACGACCTCTACATCCAATGCACGCAAAGCCAGTACAGCATCGGGATCATTCTCTACTACTGTGACTCTACATCCACGCGCAATTAGCACCCGCGTCATGGCTCCTGCGCCTGGGCCGAGCTCCAACACTGCACTGCCCGACTGAACCTGCCGCAATAAGCGAGCAGGCCAAGAATCCCCTTCGCTATCAAACGCGTAGTTGTATCTTTCAACATTAGACATGGCGCTCCTCTTGCGACGCGGGTCGCCACATTTGATCCCAAAGTCCCCAGTGCCACCAGGCCCAGGGTCGCTGCTGAACGTCTTTATCAAGCTGACGAATCACTGCATTGATTGCCTGCTGTGGATCTTGGGGTAGCGATTCGACAACCACCTGCAAACGATCTGGTCGTTGGGTGTAAGTCGCCGCATGCAACAAGGCCGCGCCAGTAGATTGCGCCAAGCGCTCAATCCCCGTCGGCAGGCTCAGCACTCCTCCAAGAAATTGGTGCTCACGCAAACGACCGAACTCCGGACGCCAAGCATCAGCCAATATAACCCATCCTCCACCTTGGCGCAGACTCTCATGAACCATTCGCATCCCATCGGCAGTAGTATGCCATTTCCCACCTGTCTGGCAAATATACCGCGCGATTTTTCTTAATAAGAAACTGCGCTGAGAATATCCAAGCTCATGGTTATCCAATACTGGCATTGTTAACACATTCGTTACAATCCCCTGTCGCGCCAAAGCCACAGGAGCCGTCAACAATCTATCAAAATGGTTCAATACCAAAATAAAACCACGTCCCGCTCTAACAAACTCCTGCACATGCTCTATTCCATGCAAATTAATGAAAGGCCCACCACGTCGCCCCAAACGGTCAAAAGCCATTGCATCGAGTTTTTCTTGTGCCAACATAAAAAAATGGGCACGAGCCCACTCATTACACTCACCATCGCCAGCCTTTGGAAAGATCTGTGAAAAACGGTCTGCTAACCATTGAACCAAATGAGCTCCCTGCTTTCGCCTTATATCCAAGCCTCCAGCCATGTGCCAAGGCAAGGTGGTAGGCAAGCGCGACATGCACGGCACCAAATAATCTAGAGCGAGGTCGCGTTTCATTCAACACACACCCATTCATGCTCTAACCATGTAACACCAAACTCGCGATGCTTTTGGTTCAATACCGTAAAAGGCTGAATCAATTCAGCCATATCAAGCACTTGAATACCTGTATCATCAAGCACATAGACACTCCAGAGATACTCGCCAGAAAGAAGTGCCAGCCTTGGAAAACGCACACGAACGCGATGTTCCCCTATCCCCTGCAAGGGCTGACCGCCTGCTCGAAACTGCGTACTGGTCCCAAAAACATTATCCTTATCAGGGCGGACAATCGCAAACAGCACATGAAACTGTGACTTGGTATAAGCTTCAACCTCGATTTCTACGGCCAAATCTTGAAATGAGTCTACCTGTGCAGGGTTCACTCCATCAGCAGTTTCAACTGCGATATTTCTAATTTTCACCAATGCCGCAACCGTCGGTGCAGACAACTGCTGCCCTGCCGCCTTCTCTTGATCGGCATCCTGAGTCTCCGAACGCAAGTAAGCATAACGCCTACGTTCGTGACTTTCATAAGCTGTGACAACGTCCTCCGTTGCACCCAACGCCTCTATGTGCCCACCATGGATCCAAGCCACGCGCTGGCACAGGCTGCGCACCTGGTAGAGGTTGTGCGAGCAAAACAAGATCGTGGTGCCGCGCTCGCGCAGCCCCAGGATGCGGTTGAGGCTCTTTTTCTGAAAATGCAAATCGCCCACAGAGAGCGCCTCGTCCACGATCAGCACCTCTGGATCAATGGCGGTGGCAGCGGCAAAGGCCAGCCGCATGAACATGCCCGACGAATAAGTCTTTACAGGCCTTGCCAGCGCCTCGGACGGCAGTTCGGAAAACTCGATGGTTTGCGCGACAAACGCCTCCAGCACCTCTCCCTGCACCCCATGCAAGGCTGCCATGAAACGGATGTTGTCCTGCCCAGACTCTTCGGGGTGGAAACCGGCACCCAGCTCCAACAGCGCAGCCACACGACCTTGCCGATATACCTGTCCTTTGGTGGGGCGGATGGTGCCGGCCGCGATCTTGAGCAGCGTACTTTTCCCTGCGCCGTTCTCGCCAATCAGACCGAAGGTTTCGCCTGACTGCACCTCGAATTCAACCCCGGTCAGGGCCACATGCAAGCGGTGACGCTGCTTTCGAGAGAGCCATTCCCAAAGCCGATCCTGTGGCCGCGCATACACCGGGTAGGTTTTCTCGATACCTTCAAAGCGGATCACAGCGCCTCCCCCAGTGCCGACTTCATCGAGCGGAAGAACCACCAGCCGCCGCAGCCCAGCAACAGCACCCACAGCGCCAATGCAGGCACCAGCCCGGACATCATGGGCATGCCCAGCACGACCCCCTGCACCACCAACACCAGGCAAGCCACCGGGTTGAGCAGATACCAGACGTGATACGACTCGGGCACTTGCGACAGCGGATACACCACCGGCGTCAGATAAAACCACAATTGCGTTGCAAACGCCACAAACGACCCCACGTCACGCCACAGGAAGTGGGCCATGCTCAAGAACAGTGTCAGGCCCAAGGTCAACACCAGTTGTGCCAGCACCAGCACCGGCACCAGCAGCCACGCAGCAGACGGCCCCAGGCCCTGTGCCATGGCCAGGGCCAGCAACAATGCATAAGCCACTGCCATGACCGGCAAACTGCCCCCCACCGACACGGCCGGCAAAATTTCTGACGGCATAGGCTGCTTGCGCAAGAAATCTTCATAGGCCGCGAGGCTACCCACCCCACGTCCGATGGAATCGGTGAACGGCAACCACACGGCCAGCCCCGCCAGCAGATGCAGCAGATAGCCTTGGTTGGTATCCAGGCCCGGCACCCGAACCGCCAGCAAGCGACCGAAGAGCACATAAAAAATGGCAAGCGTTGCAACGGGCTGCACAAAAGCCCATGCCAGGCCCAGCACCGACCCTGCATAGCGCGTCTTGAACTCACGCACCATCCAATAGCGCCACAAAACCCATGCATGCCGCCCAGCCCCCGGCTGCGCCACCTGAGCTTGCAGCTTCATCGGCGCGCCTGCAGGTATCTGATTCGGCCCGGGCTCTGGCGAACTCATGGCGCCATTCCCGCTGTGGCCGCTGGCAGTTGCTTGCGCGCCGCCAGCAGACCCTGCTCAAACGCCTCAGCCGAGGCCTGCCAGTGCTGCTGGCGCGCAAATTCCTGCCCCCGGCTGGCCAAGGCCTTGCGCGCAGCATCATCCTCCAGCAGATGGCACAGTGCCGCTGACAAAGCCTCTACTGTCGGATCTGTCAACAAAGCCACTTGGTCATGGAGCAGCCACTCCACGCATTCCCCACGGTTGGACACCACTGCGCAGCCGGCAGCCATCACCTCCAGGGGCATCAAGGACAGATTGGTCAACGACATCACCAGCGCTGCATCGCATTGGCTGAACACATCGGCCAACTCTTCTGGCGTGATCACACCTGCGGCGAGATGTGGAAACGGAATATGGTAATCGCCCACATCCCATCCAGCCAGAATGAACTGGGTTTCAGGAAGCTTGCGCGAAACAGCCTCCAGCACCAGCAGCCCAAATTCAAAAGCGCGCCGTGGCGTGGGAGGGCGTGCATAGAAGAACACGCGCTTGATCTGCGGCTCACGCCGGGGCCGCTGGCGATACAGCTCATGATCCACGCCAAAACTGATGGCGTGCGTCTGCATACCGTATTCGGTCTTCAACTTGCGCGCCAACCAACCGCCGGCAGTGATACCAAAAAACCCAAAGTGGTACGTGTTGTCTGCCAACACCGACTCCGTTCCCGTGGGGTAGAAGCCCGGCTCAAAATCCTGCACAAAGTAGAGCTTCTTTGCCGAACCCACCACGGCCCGCACCGGATATGCCGTCTGCCAGCCCGTGGCAATGACAAACTCGCTGCTGGGCAACCCATCGAAACCCACATACACCTTGGCCTGCAGGGGAAAGAAATGCTCGCAAATATCGTGGTGGGCTGCTTCAGCCGTGGCATGCACGGTGGGGCTCACAATCACGATGCCTGACTCCCAGCCCATGCGCTCCAGATGCCAGATCGTGCGAAAGATCGTCTGGTGCCCACCTGAGCCGATGTTGAAATCCGGAATGAACCACAGCAAGGTGTTGGGGCGTGCAGGTTGCGACGCCAGCTGCACCTTTTCTACGCGAACAAAATCAAATTGCGCAAAGACGTTGCGGCTTTTGAGAATACCGCCGGGCCCAAACCTCAGCCGCTGCAGGACCATGGATGCCGTGCGCGACACCCCGTGGTGTCGCATCAACTCCGATACTCGGCGCATGCGCCGCACGAATGATCCGAACATATTTCCCCAAATCTGATATCAAGACCCGGCCGTCTGCGCCAGGCACTCAGCCCACTGCACAAGGCTAGGCGGTACGACCACGCTGCAGCGCCTGGTCGCGCGAAATGACCCCCAGCAACCAGCCTGGCAAACGCCGATGCCGCGTGCCCAGGAACTGGCCCAAGGTTCGTGCCAATTCGATGGCGGCCATGTAAACGGATTGCTTAACCCACGAAATGCCGCCCACCCCGGCTTGACGCAGCCACCGCGCATCCCGCCTCGCCAAAAGCACGGCACTGGCCAGCGCGCGCCAAAGGCTGCGTTGGATTTCATAGCCAAAATCGCGCTGAAAGGAGCTGGCTTCATCAAAATTGCGCTGCAGCGTCTCCCACACACCAAAATCGTGGGAGTGGTAAACCGCCGCCTCTGGCACATAGGCCTTGGAATACCCAGCCTTGATGGCTGCCAGCATCCAGGTCTGGTCTTCGGCAAACATCACGTCCGGAAACGGCAGACGCTCCCACACCGTGCGGCGCAGGCAAGAATTGTTGTTAGAAAAAAAGTGCAGAAACTGCCGATGGCCGACTTCGCGGTCAAAGCGCTCGCGGTCTTCCATACGCACCCTGGAAAGCGTATTACCGAAACCCGCAAAATGCTCTTGCAGTTCCCGCTGTGTCACCAGCCGCGCACCAGGGTGCGCGCGGTGCGGGCCAAAAGCGCCTGCCACATCGGGCGCACTGTCACAGCCTTCTACCAGGCGCTGCAGCCAGTGCGCATCGGCCGGGCGTGCATCCTGCGTGATGAACACCAAGAAGTTGCCTTGCGACAAGCTGGCAAGGTAGTTGCGCGTGCGCCCATGACCAAACTCGGAAGGAGCAATCTGCTCCACCCGCACACCCCGCTGGCGCACTTGTTCGACGGAGTTGTCCCGCGAACCAGAATCCACCACAATGACTTCGAAAGGCCATGGTGTTTGCTGAGCCAGCACTGCATCCAGCACCTCGTTCAGCAGGGAACCGCCATTTTTGACTGGTATTAATACAGACGCTTGAATATCAGCCATGCACTGCAGCAGAAGCCCCTACTAGGCAAACGCGGGATTCTAGCAAATCGTCCTGCCGGAAGCCCTGATCTGCATGTCCCTCATGGTTTCGACTTTGCGTCTGTTGGCGCATCCGGCTTGCCATCCGATTTTTCTTCGGCTTTGTCGGCGCTCACAGCATTGGCCTTGGCCACCAACTCACGAATAGCCTGTCGATCGATTTCAACACCGTATTGCTTGAACAAATCTGTGCGCATGCTGGTTTGCGCCTCTTCGCGGCAATAGCTAACAGCACGCTGCTTCGCAAACGACTTTGACTCCTCCCATGTGAGCTGGCGCGCCTCGCGCCGTTGCTCCACAGAAAACAGGTACACATAATCGCCATCCTGTGCCGGCCCCAGCAATTCACCCGCTTTAACCGTTTGCAACGCACGCATGAACTGGTGATCGCCTTCGAGCGACAGCCAGCCCAGATCGCCTTGCACGTCCTGCGAATACTCCAGCTGCGCCCGCTGCGCAACCGCAGAAAACTGGCGCTGCTTCTTGGCCACAAAGCCTGCCTGTTCCTGCAGCCATGCCATGGCCGACATACCAGCGATTTGTGTTTTTGCCGGCAGGATCACACGCTGCACGCGCGCTTGCACCGGCAGCCCAAACGCCTTGGGGTGCGCATCGAAGTACCTGCGCGCCTCCTCCTCATTGGCGGGTGCCTCACAGGCGGGGGCCTGTTTTCTATAGACCGACAAACCGTAGACATCGTCGAAACGCTCGCGGGCACCTTCTGCGGCCTTGCGGGGAACCCCCAGGCGCTCCCCTTCGAGAACCAACACGCGGGTCATGGCCATTTCCTGCACCGTAGCCTCAACACCCCAGGCATTGCGCGCAACCGGACGAAGATCCATGCGCCGCTCCAGATAATCGGCCAGATCCTTATCGCTCACCACCTCGCCATTGGCCATGCGGGCCAGTGGCTTGGGTGTCTCGGCAGGCTGCGCCCAAGCCGAAACCAGCACCATGCACAGCATGGCCGTTGCAAATTGTTTGAATTTTCCCTTCACTTTTTTGCTTCCTTTTGTGGCATGTGGGGTTGCGCCTGCTCCCACAGCGGTCCATAAATAATTTCGACACCCATTTTCTTGGGCAATGCGGCAGAGTTGTATACCACCAGGTCTTGCACACCATCTTGGTCGGCATCCACCAACTGCAAGCCTGTGGCAAAGCCGTCTACCGGTAGCCAGCGCGTTTCCAGTACTTCACCGCTCGCACCCAAGCGCTGCAGGTACAAACGTGAATCTGCGGCCCAGACCACCAGATCGTCGGCCAGCGGCAACACCGCCACAGTGCCCACCGGCAGAGCCGCTTCTACCCAGTGAAGTTCCCCACTGTCCATATCAAAACGCACATTGCGCCCACCAGTCTCCAGTGCCGCGTATAGCCAACGCCCCGACGGCGAGGGCCGGGCATGGCGCGGAATAATGCGCACTTCTGACGGCACTTTGAACAGCGTCTGCGCAGTGCCCAGCAAATTGGTTTCTGGGGCAAAGACAACACGCTGCGCGTCCAGGCAAGCTGCCACGACCCCACCTTGCGGAGCTCCGGGCGCACGCTGCACGCGCACAGGGTGCCAAGGCGCCTCGCACCAAGCCACACGGTGTGTTTGCGTTTTTTCAGGGTGCCCTGGTGTGTAGTCCACCCACTCCACGTCCTTCCCTGAATAAGGCGCGGCCAGCAGCCGATAACGTCCTTCAGAAGCCTGGATCAACACCACATCACGCGGTGCAATGCCGATGGAAATCTGGTCTATGCGCCGCAAACGCCCTTGCACAATGCGAAACACATCCAGACTGAAACTGGTTTCTACAGCCGCAACCACCAAGTCATCTGCCAGCCAAATCGCGCTATCCGGGTGGTACGCGAGGGGCTGCCTGTCCAGAAAACGCGCCTTGCGGTCCTTGATTTCGTAGAGCACCACTGCGCTCTTTTCATGCTCCACCGCCACCAACTGGCATCCGGTCTTGCTGCAGCGCAGTTCCCCCCCCCAAGCCATGGGCACATCGATTCCGGTGCGCTGGGTTTGCGACTGCACTGATGGGACGGCGGCAGAATCCACTCCACGGGCACCCTGCGGTGGCACCGGCGCAGACTGGCATGCAGCCAGCGCCACCACAGCAGCGGCCAACCCAAGCCTCCAGGGGAAACGCCAAAATTTCATTCCAAAACCCCTTTTCTTGACACGCAAAAACAAATAGCGCCATTGGCGCTATTTGTTTTTGCGGGCAAAGCCCTTGGTTGATGCATATCAAGTGCGGCGTGCGCCGCACTTTCAGGCATTAACGGTGCGCGCCCAGCAGGGACTGCACAGCGCCGAAGGCCGGTGCGATCACCACAGAGTAAGCGTACACATCGCCACCACCAACGTTCAGAGCCGGCTCAGCAGCACCTGCGGGGAAGCCTGCGGGCACAGCAGAGGGGTTCCAGTCGATGAAGCCATCAACGTAGGCTGCAGGACGGCCGGCGATGGTTTCAGGATCGAACCACGACAGTTCGCTCTCGTTCAGAACGAAGTTCACAGACTGGCGGTTCTGTGCGTTGTCATAGATGTTGACCGTGTGCGTACCGCGCTGGTCACCCGTAGACCACACTGCGATGCGGGTGTCGTTGCCGCTGTTGACAGTGCCGTCGATGAAGTAACGCAGAGACATGGAGGTGGTGTTGGCACGACCCCACAGGACGTTGGCATTGGTACCAGCAGCGGAAGGAATAGCAGCCAGTTCAGGCGCGGTCGGAACCGTACCATTGACCAGAGCAGCACCAGCCACGTGTTGCAGGCTCGTAGGACCCATGGTGGTCAGGTTGGTACCAGCAGCCAGAACCAGAGGACCGTCGATCACGGGCGTGAAGGCCACGCTCTTGCCAGCCACGTCCACATAGAAGGCGTTGGCAGAGATTTGAACCAGAGGACCAATAGCCGCCAGGGTAGACGCACCAGCTGCCGTGCAAACCGTGGCAGGAGTTGCACCACCAGCAGTGGTACCCACGGAGAACACCATGTAGCCGCGCTTGCCTTCCATGCCCACGCCGGAGATGGCAGCCCAGTTGATGCCGCTGTACTGGTTAGCGGTCATGGGGAAGCAGCCGTCCACGCCGTGGTTGGAGTTTTGGTCAAACCAGGTCCAGAACACGGGAATGAGTCCACCGCGGTTCACAATACCCACAGCGGTCGTGTTGGCGGCGCCGTTGTGAATCACGTTGGGCACCACAAAACCGTTGGAGAAGGTACCGACGGTATAAGCCTGAGCCACACCACCCGTCAGCGCAGCTGCCGCAACGGCTGCCAGAGCAAATTTTTTCATCTTAAATGTCCTTAGAAAAAAGAAGGAAGCTTCCCGCTCTTGCGGGCTGTGCAACCCATCCGTCAAACCGTTTGGGCTGCGGCTATCTTAACCGGTGAATTTGCCGTTTTCAATCCTTGCACCAGTTTCATGTTTCCCACCGATGTTTTGTTGCCACATAACAACAAAGCGCAAGGAGCCTTGTCCGCCTCAAAGAATGCTCTTGCGATCGGCGTGGTACCACTGCCCCTGCAGGCGCACCCACTCGTCTTGCAGAACCACTTCCTGACCGCTCATGCGCAGTACAGGCACGGAATAGGTGACCTTGACGTTGACCACGGCGCGGTCGCCTTCCAGGGAGCGGACGTCCCGCACTTCCACATTTTCGTAGACGATGCCCTCGCGCTTGGCATATGCCTGCAAGGTCCAGCCTGGCTTTTGAGACAGCTCCTCGTGCGCCCAGGCGGTGGCAATGTCGTTTTCGAGCATGGCCTTCCAAAAAACGTTGGCGCGCTGCAGCAGAACTTCGCGGTCATTGGCTGGTGATGGCGTGCTGGCGCAGCCTGCCAGGCCCACGGCCAGCGCAGTCACTACCGGCACAGCCAGGCAACCAAGTACCCGACGACGTTCGAATTGAGGCAATTTCATGCTAGTTCTCCAGAAAGTAGGGCCGACAAGGCCAATCAAGCACCCGCCAAATGCGTCAGCGGGCAGGGGTTGGGGATCGGTCTGTTCCTGTGGCTGGCATCGCGTCTTCCTTGCCCTGGCTCGGCAATGCCGGCTGCAGCGAAATGGCGCGCATGCGCTGGCGCAATTCGGCGCTGGCTGCGCGCAGTTGGTCGTCGTTTTCCAGTGCGCGCGGGGTGAGCAGCACCAGCAGTTCGGTGCGATTGCTCTTTGCGCTGTTGGTACCAAACAAGGCGCCAAGCACCGGGATTTCCGACAGCAACGGCACCCCTGAGCTGCCGTTGGTCGCGTTCTCCCGTATCAAACCGCCCAGCACGACCGGCTCACCGGAACGCACTGCGACCTTGCTCTGAATCTGGCGGGTCATGAAATTCCGCTGCTTCGTGGCTGCATCAATTTCACCCACGTCGGTCACCTGCTGCATGATGTCCATGGTGATCAGGCCGCCCGCATTGACTGATGGCGTAACGGACAGCATCACACCCGTGTCCTTGTAGGTGATGGACTCCGTGACCAAGGTGCCGGACGATGTGGTAGCGCTTTTGACAGGCTGCTGGTTGCCAATTTGGATGGTGGCATTGTGGTTGTCCAGCACCAGCACCGTGGGGTTGGACAGCACGCGCAGTTGGGATTTTTCTGCCAGCGCATTCAGCGTGGCACGGATGGTGCCCGCCTTGTTGAGTATGGTGTAGGAAAAACCCGGCTGCGAGGGGCCGATGGAGCCGCTTTCCCGCATATTCAGCAGCGCATTGCCTTCACGGCCACCGCCCAGACTGTTCTGTACGAACCACTCCACACCATAGGCAAGGTTTCCGGTGAGGCTGACTTCGACAATGCTGGCTTCGATGAGCACCTGGGTAGGCGCCTTGTCCAGCTCACGCAAGGCCTGCTCAATGCGGCGGTATTCGGTCCGCGGCGCACGGATCAACAGCGCATTGCGCTTTTCGTCTGCCACCACGCGCACATTGCCGTCAAGTTGGCTGACCGTAGTGGTGGCAGCATTGGTGGCGTTTGCACTGTTTTGAACAGCCGATGGCATGCTGCCCGTGGCTGCCATGGTGGTGCCGCTTGTGGTAGCGGTTTTACTGCTGCCAGTGGCAAGGGTTCCCGTGGATCCAGTTCCTGCGGCTGATGTGAACTGCGCGGGGGCATTGCCTGCTGCCACACCCGATTTGGCCCCACCAGCGCCGCTGCCAAACAGCCCATTGAGCATTTCAGCCAAATGGGTGGCAGAGCCGTTTTGCACAGGGTACACAAACAGGTTGGCTTCCAGCGCGTCCATGGGACGATCCAGGCGCCGGATCCAGGTTTCCACCTGGCTGAGGATCTGGCTGCGCGGCGTGACCACCACCAGCGCATTGAGCCGTTCGACCGGAATCACGCGCACAAGCCCGTGCAAGGGGTTGGCCTGCTGTGCTGCTCCCGCAGTGGCACCCGAATTGGCGGCTGCCATGCCAAACATGTTGGCCGCTGCGGCGGGAAGTGCTGCACCCTGGGCGCCGCCTGGGGCATTGCCGATGGAGGTGTTGCCGTAAGGGCTGCTGGCAGAAGCATCCCCCCCAATCAGTGCCTGCAATGCGTCGCGCACCACACCGACACTGGCGTTTTCCAGCACGAACACGCCCAGAGACATGCCTGCCAGAAAATCGACGTCGAAGGCTTCCACCAGTTCCAGCCAGCCGCCCAATTGCGCCTTGCTGCCCTGCAACACCAGGAGGTTGCGCATGCTGTCCACATAGACAATGGCTTCCCTGGGCGCGACGGGCGCCAGTATCTTGGCCATTTCGCTGGCGCCTATGTGGTTGAGCGGCACAATGACTGTGCCTGCACCTGCCAGATCTTTGAACCGTGCGGAACCCACCACGGGACGCGACCCCACGGTCACTGTGCGTTTGGTGACATGGTAGACGTTGGCGCTGTCGCGCACGATGGCCAGGTCATGCGGCAAAAGCACGGTGTCGAGTACATCGAGCACCTGGTTTCGCGGCAAGGGCTGGCGGGTATGCAGGCTCACCACCGTGTCGCCGCCTGCATCAATGGTGTAGTTCAGTTGGAGCAGATCACCCAGCAGCGCCGATGCAAGACTGCCGACGGAAATGTTCTCGAAATTGAGGGACACACGGTCCCCCGAAACGAGCGCTGGGTCCACTTTGGGGGATACGTCGTTTTTGAACAGCGTGTCGTTGCCAGGAAAAAGGCGACTGCCGACCGGCGGTCGCTTGTCCTGGGACTTGGTCGATGTCCCCTTTTCGGTCGCAGGGGCTGTGCCCGATGCAGGCGCTGCCGGTACAGCGGCCTGCGTTGGCTGCTCAGCGCTGGCAGCGGCAGGATCGGGGACTTGCGCCGTGGCACACGCCGAAACCAGCAACGCCATCAGAAAAATGTTGGGCCGAAAAATCATGTCAGAGAACTCCGGTGTATGCGGTGGGCCGCCAGAAATCCAGCGGCCTTAGGGGTTGGCCAGAGAAGGTTGTTGTGGCCTGGCCGGGTTGGCCTTGCCAGCAGGCGGGTTGCCCGGCTCCAGCGGGCGCTCGACGCGCTGGCCGTCTGCGGCAACGAAATAGGCCTTCCGGCCATCGAAAGACTGAAGCTTCCAAGGCTCGGTGACCGCTCCGATCTTGAATACGCTGCCATCCTGGCGCTGCAAGACGGCCACGCGCTCCTTGCCCGACTCGAACACGGCCATGAGGCGCGACTGGAGCAACTCCTGGGCCATGCCGGATTTTTTGTCGCCTGAATCGGCTGGCTTTCGCGATGTCCACAGCAGAGGCCGCTCCAACGCCTGCTTGGCCACGGAGCTGGAGGGTGCGGGTAACTGCTCGAACTGCGGCAGGTCTGGAATGCGCGGGGCAGGTGCCTGCCATTGGTCTTTTTTGGTTTGCCACCAAGCGGCACTGCCCGCCAAGGCCACGGCCGCAAGCACCGGCACCATGTACCAGGGTTTGATCATGGCTTTGCCTTCCCAGGTGCCAGGGGAGCATCCAGTTGCAGGGTCAAGCGCGCCTGCTGAGGAGCCACTGCGGCGGTTCCGCCTTCACGCCCAATGGTGGCAGAGCGCACCCAATAGACCGGGCGATGGGTTTGCATGTTCTGCATGAGAGGCACCAGGCGGCTCCATTCCCCCGTGATGGTGGCTGTAAGCCGCACATGGTCCATTTTGCCGTCGGCACCGGTCTCCAGCGCCACCTGCGACGAAACGAGTGTGCCGCCGGAGGCCGTGATCAGTTCGCGCAGCTTCTGCTGAACGTCATTCTGGGCGTTTTCGCCCGAAGGATGCAGCATGGGAGCCACTGCGTTGCGTGCCAGGGCCAGGCGTTTTTCGATGTCAGAACCGGCCCGAATGACTCCGTCAATGCGTTCGCTGCGGGATTCGAACTGGCCCAATGCCGTATCGTAGCGCACCCATAGGGTGCGGTAAATGCCTGCGACGGTCGCAAGCGCCACTGCGACAAGGCAGAGAAGCGCAAAACCGGCATTGCGAGTCCAGGGATTCATGGCTTGGCTCCTTGGTCTGCGCGCCAGCGCATCTCGAACGTGAAGCGCTCTTTGTTCAAGCTGTTGTCACGCACGCTGGCCACTGTGGCCTTGGTGTCGGCGAATTGCGGCTGCCGCCCCAGCTGGGCCGCCAGTTCAGCAGCATTGCCCGTCAAGCCGCTGATGCGGATCTCGTTGCCGTTGATGTCGATGCGGTCGAGCCAGGTGTCGTCGGGCAAGGCCTGCGACAGCGCGTCCATTGCACTGGCCAAAGGCAGGTTTTGCTGAAGGCCCTGGCGAAGCTCTTCTCCCAGAGCCGCCTGCTGGCGCAGTTCGTCCAGTTGCTGGCGCAGGGGCAAAGACCGGGGTTCGACTGCAACAATGTGCTGGACGGCGCGCAGCACATCTTCACGCTTGAGCACCAGGGGCATGAGCGCTGGCAGAGCCAGCACAGCCCACAGCAGCAGCGCGCACACCAGCACCAGCACATGCATCCAGAACTGGCGCCGGGAGAGCGTTTGCATGGGCCCAGCATCTACAGCAAAGGCACGCCCCTGGCGCGCCAGGTACACAGGTGCCTGCGGGCCCAGCCCCTTCTCGGCACGCCATGTATCGCAGTGGCTGCTGCGGCACAGGCCCCATTCGACAGCCCAGCCACCTTGCGGGTGGGGCTGCGCATGCCAGGCAGCTACCGTATGCTGGCGCGGCAGGGGGGAGGCACGCCACAGTGCTTCTTCCACCGCTTGCCCCAGTGCCTGGCGGGGCATGTCGGGCAGAAGGGCAGAGCCCCACAGGCTTTCGGATTCTGGCACCAGCAGGCCCTCCGCCTTGCCGTGCTTGCTGGCCTGCAAACGTGTTCCCGTGACGAACCATTGCTTGCCGTCCACAGACACCAGCCCCCGGGAGCGGCTGGGCCACCATCCGCGCTCGGATAACAGGCGGCGCAAATCAGCACACCCCCAGGCAAGCCTGTCCTGCGCAATCTGCACGCGGCGATAGAGTTGCCCCTTAGCTGTCATGGACTCCATTCCTGTTCCGGCTTGTTGATGCGGCGCGTAGGTTCCAGCGTGAGCATGGTCCAGGAAGCCAAGGTGTCTGGCCTCTCGCGGGGGTCGATCCACGCCTCGCGCAGCCACCACTGGTCGCCGTCGCCTTTTGCATAGGCACGAACCCGAACCTCTTTCCCGCCACCGCCTTGGGCCGCAGAGAAAAACTCGGCCGTCGCGCCCGAAAGCAGCAGGCCCGCGCGCGATTCAGGCGGTGATTGATGAACTTGGGCCCCCAGCCCTTTCTGACCCGTCAAGATGTCGATCAAAGCCCTGGGGGTTGCATCGACTTCCAGTCGTTGCTGGCCGTTGACGCCGAGGTAGGGCGCGATTATGTCATAGAGCTCGGGCGTCATTCCCAGGACTGATTTGAGCTCGGAAATGTCTTCCAGCGCTGAATTGCGCGGCACGGCAGGCCAACCGGCCGCACGGTATTGGGCAGCCTCGGCGCCACCGGCTCCCGTAGGCGTGTCGTCGGGATCGATGAAGTCACGGATGCGTGACACCATGATGGCTGCGTCGCCCGCAGGCAGCCCGCCCGCGCGCTGCAGCAGAGCGAGCAACAAGGCGTCGCTGGCAACGTTGATATCAATCAAGCCGGTCGCTGGCGTGACCTCCAGCCATATTTCTTGCCCGCCCAATGCCAATACCTGTCGACGATAGTGGATTGGCTGGTCTTTCTCGGCCACCAGCCTCTGCGCCGCAAGCTGCAATGCCCCGTCCAGCAGGGCTTCGGCCCGCAGCCGCTCCAGCGCCAGGCCTGCATGCTGGGTTTGCTGGCGCATGCCGTGGGCACCGGCCAGCACGGTGAGGGACAAGGCCGCCACCAGCCAGAGCACCAGCACCAGTGCGGCACCGGTGCTGCGGTGCGATGGAGGGGGCATCATGCAAGCGGCCTTCATCGCGCCCTCGCCAAAGCAAAAACCAGGGGCGGCCAATCCCCCCGCGCGTCGCCCAGCTCCAGCCGGATGCGGGCGGGGTATTGCGCCTGGGAGGCATCCCATTGCTGCGTCCAGGCGCCGGTGCGGCCGTCCTGGTAGTGCCATTGCAGGGTGCGCACATCGGTCAGCAGGGTCTCGCGCAAGGCCTGGTTCCAGTCCATCGCCATGGCGGCGCCGTCATACGGCAGCGCCTCGACGGACAGATCGACACGCCCATTGTCGTGGCGCAGGGGGCCGATGCGGAAAACATGCAATCCCCCGGCGCTGCCGCGCTCCGGCAGGGGCGCAACCCACATCAGGCCTGCGGCGTTGCCGCTGAAAAAGCGCACAAAACCGCCACCTTCCTGGCGCGAGAGCAGGCGCAGGCCGTCGAACTTGCGCCCCAGCCACTGGCTGACGGTCAGCATGTGTTCAGCCCGTTCCATGGTGCGCTGGTTGCGGTCCTCGGTACGGCCAATGACGCCAAAACCGGCAAACATCAGCCCGACCACTGCCGCCGTGACGGCCAGGGCAATGAGCAATTCAATCAGCGTGAAACCGCGCTGGCGGATGGGCGGGTTGCGGCTCATGGCGCAGCCCTGTAGGGTTTCCAGCCCGTCCAGCTGAGCACGGGGTCGCCGCCCTCGGCATGCATCACGTCCACGGTGACCCGTGCGACGGTCTGTGGAGGGAGGGGCGGCCGACCGGGCGTGGCACTCCATTGCGCCACGGTGGGCTGCAGGTGCACGCGCCAGCGCCAGGCCCCCGCCTTGCCGTCGCCTTGGTTCGCCAGTTCTTCGGCAAAGAGCACGCCCGCCAGAACCGAGCGCGCCACCATGGCGGCTTCTACCCGCTCCTGGACGGTGACGGCGTTCCTGGAGCTTTGCCCCACCGTGCGGTACAGCGTACCCAGGGCGATGGACGCAATGGCCATGGCGACCAATGCCTCCAGCAGGCTGAACCCCCGGTTGCGCCCGGAGCCTTGGGCCGCAATCCAAGGCGGCGGGGCGCTGCATCGTGCCTTGTCCGTCATGAGGGCGCCTGCACCGAGGTTTGCTCTATCCGGCCCAGCAGCCAGTTGACGCGGTACCGCACCCCCTGCCCTGCGCGCAACACGCTCAGGCTGCCGCCCTGCGCACCGCCTTCGTTGTTGAACTGGAACAAGGGCTCGCCCGACACCGGGGCAGCGCCTTTGCGCCTTTCGATGGCTGTCCATTGCACCTGCAGCGACTCGGGAACGCCCACGCGCCATTGCCCATCGGCAACAAGCTGGCGGCTCTCCGGTTCGTAAGAAACGATGACAGCGCGCCCTTCCCGCTCACTGAGCGTGCGGGCCTGCACCAGCAGGCTGGCAACGTCGCGCACCGTCTGGTGGTAGCGCGCGCGGTCCATGTACGACTGCGCGCTGCCTCCCACCACGGTCACCGTGATGGCGGCCAGCACCAGCACGACCAGCAATTCCAGCAGGGTGAAGCCGGAATGCGTGCGGCGCACCGGCGCGGGGCAATTCATCAGCGTGCCAGGAACGGTCTGCGACGGGGCGGTGTGTCAGTTGTACACGTCGGCGTTTTCGCCTTCTCCGCCCGGCTTGCCATCGGAACCGAGCGAGAAAACGTCAGGCCCGCCGTTGCGCCCAGGGTTTTTGTACTGGTAGGCCGCGCCCCAGGGGTCGGTGGGCAGGCCTTTCTTCATGTAGGGGCCATTCCAGCCCTGGGCGGTGGAGGGGCGCTCCACCAGGGATCGCAGGCCTTCGGCGTCGTTGGGGTAGCGGCCCACGTCGAGCTTGAACAGGTCGAGGCTTTGCTCCAACTCGCCGATCTGCACGCGGGCAGTCTTGGACTTGGCGCCGCCGAGCTGGTCCAGCACCTTGGGGCCCACCAGGCCGGCAAGAAGGGTCAGGATGACGAGCACCACGAGCAGTTCGATCAGGGTGAAACCGGAGGCGCGGCGCGGTGCAGCGGCTGTTGGGCGGGCGGAAAGATATTGCACGGTTTGCATGGAAGGTTGTTGCCAGGACATGAAGGGTCAGATGGTATCGTTGATGGAGAGCACGCCGCCCAGGATGGAGATGATGATGAAGGCCACCACCATGCCCAGCAGGATGATGATCAGCGGCTCCATGGCAGCCAGCACGCGCCCCATGGTGCGGCGGCCCTCTTCCTCGTAGCGGTCGGCCAGCGCGAGCAGTGTGGCGTCGAGCTGGCCGGTCTCCTCGGCCACGCGAATGAGTTGGGGGGTGCTGGTTTTGTGGAAATGGCGCAGCCCGAACCCGCTCGAAAGCCGCTTGCCGGTCTTGACCGTTTCCACCAGGGGTTCCAGGTCGGTGCGCAGCACCGTGTTGGTGAGTGTGTCGATGGCGATCTTGAGCGCATCGACCATGGGAATGCCCCGCTGCAAGAGGATGCCAAAGGTACGGAAGTACACCGCGAACTGCAGGTTGCGCAGCACCACGCCCAGCAAGGGCATGGCCAGCAGGGCGCGGTCGATCTGCAGGCGCCCGGATGGCGTGGCCGCCCAGCGCGAAAAGCCGTACAGCGCCAAGGTCGAGACCAGCAGCAGTTCCATCCAATGCGAGCGAATCAGGTCGCTGAATTGCACCACCAGCCGCGTGGTGTAGGGCAAGGCGTCGCCCATGGAGTCGAAAATCTCGCGGAACTGGGGCACCACAAAGGCCAGCAGCATGATGACCGAGAGCACCGCCACCACCAGCAGGATGACGGGGTAGGTCATGGAAGAGATGACGTAGTTGCGCAGCTTGTCGTCGGCCTCCAGTTGCACGGTCAGCTCCTTGAGGACGACGTGCAGGGAGCCCGATGTTTCGCCAGCGCGCACCAGCACCAGGTACTGTCGGCCCAGGTCTTTTTCGAAAGGCAGCAGCGACTGGTGCAGCGACTTGCCGGCACGCACGCTTTCCTCGACCTTGCCGATGAAGGTCTGCAGGCGCTCGTTGTCGGCGGTTTCCTTGAGCATGGACAGCGCACGGTCCAGCGGCATGTTGGCCTGCTTGAGGTGGGCCATTTCGCGCGTGAACAGCAGCACGTCCTTGCGCTTGAGCCCCAGGCTGCGGGCGCCGCCGGATGACGGCGCCGCTGAAGCCGCGTCGCCGCTGATGCGCACAGGGGTGATCCCCTGCCCCATCAGGCGCAGGCGTGCGGTGTCGGCGTCGGGCGCACGTACGCTGCCCTGGCAGGGCTTGCCTTCGGAGGTCACTCCGGCGTATTGGAATTCAGTCATGTTGGCGAGCGACCCGCAGCACTTCCTCTGCGGTGGTCAGTCCCTGAAAGACCTTGGTGGCGCCATCGTGCAACAAGTTCCCTGCGGCATAGGCGCCCTCGTCGCCACGCAGGGTGGAGCCGTTTTCGAGCACCGCGCGCTTGACCTGGTCGTTGAGCTCCAGCAGCTCATGGATGGCCAGCCGCCCCCGGTAGCCCGTGGAGCGGCACTGCGCGCACCCCACCGGGCGGTAGAGCGTGGCCTGCGCGGGTGCCTGCAGCCCCAGAGACGATGCGGCCATGCGCGCCTGCTCCGGTGTGAGGGGCGCCTTGCAGTCCGGGCACAGCTTGCGCACCAGGCGCTGGGCCAGCACGCCCACCACGGAGGCGGTGATGAGGTACGGCTCCACCCCCATGTTGATGAGGCGCACGATGGCCCCCAAGGCGCTGTTGGTGTGCAGCGTGGAGAGCACCAGGTGGCCCGTGAGCGCGGCCTGCACGGCGATTTCTGCCGTCTCGCCGTCGCGCATTTCACCGATCATGATGACGTCGGGGTCTTGCCGCAGGAAGGAGCGCAGCACGGCTGCAAAGCTCAGGCCGATCTGCGGCTGCACCTGCACCTGGTTGAGCCACTGCAGGCGGTATTCGACCGGGTCTTCCACCGTGAGAATTTTGAGGTTTTCACCCTCCAGCTCCTGCAGCGATGCGTACAGCGTGGTGGACTTGCCCGAACCGGTCGGCCCCGTGACCAGCAAGATGCCGTGGGGCAGGGCCAGCATCTGGCGCAAGGCCTGCAGCGTGGCCGGGGTGAAGTGCAGGCTTTCGAGCGAGAGCAGGTCGAAGTTCTTTTCGAGCAGGCGCATGACCACCGATTCGCCGAACGCGGTGGGCACGGTGGAGACGCGTACGTCCATTTCCTTGCCGTGCACGCGCAGCTTGGTGCGACCGTCCTGGGGCATGCGGCGCTCGGCAATGTCGAGCTGCGAAAGAATCTTGATGCGCGAGACGATGGCGGGGGCGTCCTTGTTGTCGATCTCATCGACCGGGAAGATCTCGCCGTCCACGCGGATGCGCACCACCGATTTCTGCTCGTAGGTTTCGATATGGATGTCCGACGCCTTGGAGGTGACCGCATGCGCCAGGATCTGGTTGACCCGCTGGATGATGGGGGCCTCGGAAGCCATGTCGCGCAGGTGCTCGATGAACTCGGAGGCTTCGGCGCCGCCAGGGGCGGTTTCTTCGTCCTCCTGCGCGGCCTGCACATACCACTCGTTGAGCCGACCGGCGATTTCGGTTTCCAGCCCGAACACCAGCTTTGGCACGGCACCGAACACCAGGCGCAGCGCGGTGCGCAGGGTGTCGCTGTGCGGGTCGGCGCTGGCAAATGCGGGGGGCTCGGCGCCTTCCAGCGCAGGCCCCAATGGCAGCAGGTTGTGCGCCAGCAGGAAGCCGGTGTTGAGCGCGGGCGTTTCGGGGCGGTCTTCCGGGAATGCGTCTGCACGCACCAGGGGGATGCCGGATTGCCGGGACAAGGCCATGAACACATCGGGCTCGGCCACCAGCCCCAGGCTCACCAGCAGGCGGCCCAGGCGTCCACCCATGGAGCGCTGGACTTCGAGCGCCCGCTCCAAATCATGGCGCGAGAGCTTTTGGGCAGACAGCAGCATTTCCCCCAGCCTGGGGGCGGCAGCGGCCTGCTCGGTCGGTTCGATACGTTCTGCGGTCGGCAAACTCATTCTTCAGCCTTGTGGGTTCTGGGGTGCCTGCGCGGCATCTGGGTGCGGCGGGGGCTTGCCCTGGGCGGGCGCGGGCCACAGCAGGCAGCGCAGCAGCCGGTCCATTTCGGAGCCGGGATAGTATGCCCTGTAGGTGCGGATTCTCTGCCACAGCGGTTGGTTCCGCCAGGCCAGGTAGTCTGCAGCAAGGCTTGCATCCCGTTGCAGGCTGCGCAGGCGCTGCTCCAGCGCCTGCGCCTGGCGGTAGCTGTTGCGCCCTGCCGCGCCTGCGCTGCGCAGCACCGCTGGCGCGTTGCGCAGCAGGCGCAGCACCCGCTGGGGCAGGCTGCGGCTGTGCGCGCCGATCTGGTTGACCGCATGCTGGCGGTACAGCAGGGTGGGAACATCGACAAACGCGCGCCGGCCGCTGCCGCTGAGCACGGCGCACCACCAGTCGTGCACCACCACCTCGGCGGGAAAGGGCAGCGCCATGGCCAGCAGGCTGCGGTTCACCATGGTGGCGCAGCCGGTGACCTGGTTCATGCTCAGCAGATCCCTCGGCGTGCAGTGTGCGGGGTCCATGTGCTGGTAATGCACAAAGGAGTCGGCGATGGGCGCCAGCGCCTCGTCCACCACGCGCAGGTCGGTGTGCACCAGGCAGGGTGCGCCGGGCTCGGCGCCTTGTTCGGTGCGGCGCATTTCTGCCAGGGTCTGCGCGATCTTGTGGGGCAGCCAGACGTCGTCCTGGTCGCAGAACATTGCCCAGGGCGCCTGTGCATCGTCCAGGCTGGCCTGCATGAGGTACTCAAAATTGCCCAGGCCGCCCCGCCCTGCCGGGCGCTGCGGCAACAGCAGCAGGCGCCCGCCGAACCGGGGGCGGTAGCGCTCCAGCAGGGCACGGGTTCCGTCGGTGGAGCCGTCGTCGCTTACCAGCACGCGCAAGTCCGGGTGCGTCTGGGCCAGGAGCGAATCCAGCAACGCGGCCAGATGGCGCTCCCCGTTCCAGGTGGCCAGCAAAACGTCAACCAGCGCGGCGGCCATGGTCTTGCTGAAACTGCCGGTAGGCCGGGGAATGCCACAGCCGCCACAGGCTGCGCAGGTGCCAGCCCAGGTGGCGCCATTGGCGGTGGCTGGCGCGTTGGCCTGCGTGGACGACGCTGGCGCCATGCGCCTCGGCCAGGCGGTACCCGGCCAGTTGCAGGCGCAGGCAGATGTCCACGTCTTCGCAGTACATGTGGTAGGCCTCGTCAAAGCCCTGGATGCGCTGGTAGGCCGCGCTGTGGAACAGCAGCAATGCGGCGTTGGCCCAGTCGGGCGCCGCAACCCGCGCCCTGCGCCTGGCGGCACCGCCCAGGTAGCGTTGCAACAAGGCCCCAGGGGTGGGCAAGCGGCGGGCGTGGTCCTGGGGCTGGCCGTGGGCATCGACCTGCTGCGGGTACACGCAGCCCACGCCGGGCTGCGCCGCGGCCTGCAGCATGGCGGCCCAGGGGGCCTGGGACCAGGTGATGTCGGGGTTCATGACCACGAAGAAGGGCGCAGGCGCGCTTTGCTGCTGCTCGCGCCCAAAGGCCTGGTTGTGGTTGGCGCCAAAGCCCAGCGGCCGGGGGTTGTGCAGCACGCGCACCTCCAGGCGACCTTGCCAGGCTGCACCGGGGGCGGCCAGCGCTTGGTTCAAAGCAGGCTCGGGGGTGTTGAGTGTGACCCAGACGCGGCGCACCAGCCCCTGCGGCGATTGCACCAGCAGCGCCAGGAGCGACAGCACCTGCGCGCCGTGGCCGTGGCTGACGATGGAAAGCGCGAGGGTCACCGGCCTGCCGCTGGGAAGTGGTTACGCAAACAGGGCGTCAGCGCCCAGGCTGGCGAGGAGCGGCGCAGCGCTGTCCTTGGCCGAGAGCAGCGGCTGCTGGCCTTGTGCCAGGGCGGGCCAGGCAATGGCGATGCCCGGGTCGTTCCAGGCGATGCTGCGCTCGTGCTGCGGTGCGTAGTAATCGGTGGTCTTGTAGAGGAAGTCTGCCGATTCGCTGAGCACCACGAAGCCATGGGCGAAGCCGGGCGGCACCCAGAGCTGGTGCTGGTTGTCCTCGCTCAGCTGTGCGCCCGCCCATTGCCCGAAGGTGGGCGAGCTGCGGCGGATGTCCACGGCCACATCGAACACGGCCCCGCGCGCCACGCGCACCAGCTTGCCCTGGGCTTGCTGGATCTGGTAGTGCAGCCCGCGCAGCACGCCCCGGCTGGAGCGGCTGTGGTTGTCCTGCACGAACGCATGGTTGGTGCCCGTGGCCTCGTTGAAGGCCTTCTGGTTGAAGCTCTCGAAGAAAAAACCGCGCGCGTCGCCGAACACCTTGGGTTCGATCAGCACCACGTCGGGGATGGCCAGCCGGGTCGCTTTCATCAGTACACCGTCTCTTTCAGCAGGCGCTGCAGGTATTGGCCGTAGCCGTTCTTGGCCAGGGGCTGGGCCAGGCGCTGGAGCTGTTCGTCGCCAATCCAGCGGCTGCGCCAGGCGATTTCTTCGGGGCATGCGATCTTCAGGCCCTGGCGGTGTTCCAGTGTGGCGATGAACTGGCTGGCTTCGAGCAGGCTCTCGTGCGTGCCGGTGTCCAGCCAGGCATAGCCCCGGCCCATGATTTCGACGTTGAGCCGGCCCTGCTCCAGGTACAGGCGGTTGAGGTCGGTGATCTCCAGCTCGCCGCGCGGGCTGGGCTTCAGGCTCTTGGCAAGCTCCACCACTTGTTGGTCGTAGAAGTACAGGCCGGTGACGGCGTAATTGCTTTTGGGCGCCGGGGGCTTTTCTTCGAGCGAGAGCACCTTGCCCTGGGCGTCGAACTCGGCCACGCCGTAGCGCTCGGGGTCGTGCACGTGGTAGGCGAACACGCTGGCGCCAGTGCTGCGGCCATGGGCGTTGCCCAGCAGTTCATGGAAGTCGTGGCCGTAAAAGATGTTGTCGCCCAGCACCAGGGCGCTGGGGGCATCGCCCACGAACTGCTCGCCAATGAGGAAGGCCTGCGCCAGACCGTCGGGGCTGGGCTGCACGGCGTATTGCAGGTGGATGCCCCACTGGCTGCCGTCGCCCAGCAGTTGCGCAAAGCGCGGCGTGTCCTGCGGCGTGCTGATGACCAGGATCTCGCGGATGCCCGCCAGCATGAGGGTGCTGAGCGGGTAGTAGATCATGGGCTTGTCGTACACCGGCAGCAGTTGCTTGCTGATGGCCAGCGTGGCGGGGTGCAGGCGCGTGCCGGAGCCGCCAGCGAGGATGATGCCTTTGCGTGCTGTCATGGTCATGGGGGGAGGTCAGAGGATTTCGGCGAGCATGCGCGCCACGCCGGTTTGCCAGTGCGGCAACTGCAGGCCGAAGGCGGCTTGCAGCCGGGCCGTGTCCAGGCGCGAGTTGTGCGGGCGTGTGGCGGGCGTGGGGAAGGCGCTGGTGGGTACGGGCGCAACTTCTTTTGCTATTATTTTCATAGCTGCTTGCGCTTTATCAGCGTACTCCAGCACATATTTTGCATAAGAGTGCCAAGTGGTTTCGCCCGCCGCTACGCAGTGGTACAGGCCGCCGTCCTGCGGCCGGGCCTGCAGGTGGCGGATGGCGTGCGCCGTGACGTCGGCGAGCAGATCAGCCCCCGTGGGCGCACCCCACTGGTCGTCGATGACGGTGAGGCGCTCGCGCTCCTGGCCCAGGCGCAGCATGGTCTTGGCAAAGTTGCCGCCGCGTGCGGCATAGACCCAGCTGGTGCGCAAAATCAAATGCTGGCAGCCCGATTGCTGGATGCGTTGCTCGCCCTCCAGCTTGGTGGCGCCGTACACCGACAGCGGTGCAGGCGTGTCGGTTTCGACCCAGGGCCGGGTGCCGCTGCCGTCGAACACATAGTCGGTGCTGTAGTGCACCAGCCAGGCACCCAGGCGCGCGGCCTCCTCGGCCACCACACCGGGGGTGGTGGCGTTGAGCAGGCGGGCCAGCTCCGGCTCGCTCTCGGCCTTGTCCACGGCGGTGTGGGCGGCGGCGTTGACGATGACCTGAGGGCGCAGCCGACGCACGGTGTCGCGCACGCCCTCGGGGTTGGCAAAGTCGCCGCAGTGGTCTTGGCTGTCGAAATCCAGCGCCGTGACCTGGCCCAGCACCGACAGGCTGCGCTGCAGCTCCCAGCCGACCTGGCCGCCTTTTCCCAGCAGGAGGATGTTCATGCTCATGCGACGCTGCCCTCGCCCTCGTACTGCTGGGCCACCCAGTCGCGGTAGGCGCCGCTTTGCACCTGCGCCACCCAGTCAGGGTGGTCCAGGTACCACTGCACGGTCTTGCGGATGCCGGTGCCGAAGGTCTCGGCCGGTTTCCAGCCCAGCTCGCGCTCGATCTTGCGGGCATCGATGGCATAGCGCCGGTCGTGGCCGGGGCGGTCTTTCACGTTGGTGATCTGGCTGCGGTAGCTCTGGCCGTCGGCACGCGGGCGCAGCTCGTCCAGCAGGGCGCAGATGGTGTGGACGATCTCGATGTTGGGCTTTTCGTTCCAGCCGCCTACGTTGTAGGTCTCGCCCACGGCCCCGGCTTCCAGCACCCGGCGGATGGCGCTGCAGTGGTCCTTGACGTAGAGCCAGTCGCGGATCTGCATGCCGTCGCCGTACACCGGCAGGGGTTTGCCCGCCAGGGCGTTGACGATCATCAGCGGGATGAGCTTTTCCGGGAAGTGCAAGGGCCCGTAGTTGTTGCTGCAGTTGGTGGTGAGCACTGGCAGGCCATAGGTGTGGTGCCAGGCACGCACCAGGTGGTCGCTGGCGGCCTTGCTGGCACTGTAGGGGCTGTTGGGCTCGCAGTTGTGCGTTTCGGTGAAGGCGGGGGCGTCGGGCGCCAGGGTGCCATAGACCTCATCGGTGCTCACGTGCAGGAACCGGAACGCTTCTTTTTTTGTAGCATCCAGCGCTTGCCAGTAGTGCCTTGCAGCCTCCAGGAGCCTGAAAGTGCCGACCACGTTGGTCTGGATGAAATCCTCGGGGCCGTGGATGGAGCGGTCCACGTGCGATTCGGCCGCAAAGTTGACAATGGCGCGCGGCTGGTACTGCGCCAACAGGCCATCGACCAGGGCCCGGTCACCGATGTCGCCCTGCACAAAGACATGGCGCGCATCGCCCTGCAGGCTGTCCAGGTTGTGCAGGTTGCCGGCGTAGGTGAGCTTGTCGAGGTTGACGACGCCCTCCGCGTTGCCAGCAAGCCAGTCGAGAACGAAATTGGCGCCGATGAAGCCGGCGCCTCCGGTGACGAGGATCATGGGATGGACCAAAAATGTGCCGAGGGCAAAGTTTCGGATTATCCCACCGCACCTTGTTGCTGCTCGTAACCGTCGGCCCTCGGCGTGACGCTCAGAAGTGAATGCCGCGCATCATCTGCTGCAGCGCAACGGCTTCCGCCGACAGCTGCGGCTTGGCGCCCTTCTCTCCCTTGGCCGCGGACGAATCGGGGAACATGCGGAAGCTGGCGTTCATGCCGATCTGCGCCACACGCGGCACCAGCGCGTGCATTACCTGGCCCAGGATGCCCAGGCGCGTGGCGATGCGCACCGGCTTGAAGATGCAGGCCTGCGCCACCATGTCGGCCGCCTCCTCGGGGCTGAGCGTGGGCACGTTGTTGTAGATCTGCGTGGGCGCGATCATGGGCGTGCGCACCAGCGGCATGTTGATGGTGGTGAAGGTGATGCCTTGGTCGGCAAACTCACTCGATGCGCAGCGCGTCCAGGCATCGAGCGCCGCCTTGCTGGCCACGTAGGCCGAGAAGCGCGGGGCATTGGTCAGCACGCCGATGGAGCTGATGTTGACGATGTGGCCCTTGCGCTTTTCCACCATGGCGGGCAGCAGCCCCATGGTCACGCGCAGGCAGCCAAAGTAGTTGAGCTGCATGGTGCGCTCGTAGTCGTGGAAGCGGTCGTAGCTGCTCTCGATGGCGCGGCGGATCGAGCGGCCCGCATTGTTGATGAGGAAATCCACCCCGCCATGGTCGGCAATGAGCTGCTGCACGAAGCGGTCGCAGTCCTGCATGTCGGCAATGTCCACGGCGTAGGTCAGGAAGGCATAACCCTTGTCCTTGGCCTCCTGGCAAGCGGCGTCAAGCTTGTCCTGGTCGCGTCCGCAGATGATGGTGGTGGCGCCCGCCTCGGCAAACTTGTGTGCCGTGGCCAGGCCAATGCCCGACGAGCCGCCCGTGACCAGCACCACCTTGCCCGCCACCGTGCCTTTGAGCGAGCGGTCGATGAACAGCTCGGGATCCAGGTTGCGCTCCCAGTAGTCCCAGATGCGCCATGCGTAGTCCCGCAGATTCGGGCACTGCACGCCGCTGCCTTTGAGCGCGGCGAGTGTTTCACGGCAATCAAAGCGCGTGGGGTAGTTCACGAAGGTGAGCATGTCCTCGGGCAGGCCCAGGTCCTTGAGCACCGCGTTGCGCACGCGGCGCACGGGCGCAATCGCCATCAGGCTTTTGCGAACGCCCTTGGGAATGAAGCCCAGCAGCGCCGCGTTGACGAACAGGTTCATGCGCGGGGCATGGGCAGCGCGCGAGAAGATGTCGAGCACATCGCCCACGCGGTAGCCCACCGGGTCCACCAGGTGGAAGCACTTCTTGCCGATCTCCGCCTGGTGGCTGATCACGTTGATGGCGTTGACCACGAAATCCACCGGCACGATGTTCACGCGCCCACCCTCCAGGCCGACGGACGGCATCCAGGGCGGCAGGATCTGGCGGATGCGCTGGATGAGCTTGAAGAAGTAGTACGGCCCGTCGATCTTGTCCATCTCGCCGGTTTGGCTGTCGCCCACCACCATGGCGGGGCGGTACACCGTCCAGGGCATCTTGCAGTCCTGGCGCACGATCTTTTCGCTCTCGTGCTTGGTCATGAAGTAGGGGTGGTCGAGGTTCTCTGCTTCTTCGAACATGTCTTCACGGAACACGCCCTCGTACAGCCCCGCAGCGGCGATGGACGAAACGAGGTGGAAGTGCCCGGCGTCGATGGCGCGGGCAAACTCCACCGTGTTGCGTGTGCCTTCCACGTTGACGGCCACCTGGCTCTCGGCGTCGGCGGACAGGTCGTACACGGCTGCCAGGTGGTGGAAATGGTCAATCTGGCCCTTGAGCTTTTTCACGTCCTCTGCGGCCACGCCCAGCTTCTTGCTCTTGAGGTCGCCGAACACCGGAATAGCGCGCGCAGCGCTCACGCCCCAGTAGCTGCGCAGCTCGGCCACCTTGTCCGCGCTCTCCTTGCGCAGCAGGAAGTACACCACGCTGCCCTTGCGCTCCAGGAGCTTTTTGACCAGACGCTTGCCGATGAACCCTGTGGCCCCTGTCACGAAATACTGCATGCTCAAGACTCCTGTTGGTTGTGCTGTGAAATCGCTCCCATTCTTGCTCAGGCCCGCCAGCGCAGGTTTCAGCAAAAACCCGTGGCGATGCTATCCATCAAATGCAACGCTAGACCGCACCCTCTATGTTTTTAGGATTGGCAGCCTACACGCAGCAGACGGCACAGCGTACAGTCCGCACCATGCCCAGCACAGAGATGCTGCGGCGCTTCTTTCAACCCCTTCAACGGAGGCCATATGGTCAAGAAACTGCAGAAACTCAGCAACGACAAGAAAACAGGCGCGCAGCTCTCGAGCACCGTCAAGGACTCGGCGCAGCAAATCTGGCTGGCCGGTCTGGGCGCCTTTGCCAAGGCCCAGGAAGAAGGCACCAAGGTGTTTGAAGCCCTGGTGAAGGAAGGCCTCTCGCTGCAACGCAAGACCCAGGCCGTGGCCGAAGAAAAAATCTCGCAGGCCTCCAGCCGCGTGACCGGCATGGCCAGCGACATTGGTTCGCGCGCTGCAGGCCAGTGGGACAAGCTGGAAAACATTTTTGAAGACCGCGTGGCCACCGCGCTGGGCAAGCTGGGCGTGCCCACCTCGCGCGATCTGGACGTGCTCAACGCCCGCATCGACGCACTGGCCAAGAGCCTGGGCAAGACCCCTCCGGCCGCAAAGCCTGCGGCAGCCAAGAAGGCTGCAGCCAAAGCAGTTGCCAAACCCGCATCCAGGAAGGCCGCCGCCAAGCCCGCCGCCAAGAAGGCCGCCGCAAAGCCTGCAGCCAAACCTGCCGCAAAGCCCGCTGCCAAGAAGGCACCCGCCAAGCGCGCGCCCTTCCCCAAAGTGGCTCCGCGCGGCACCGCCGAAGCCGCAGCAGCGGCTGACGCCAGCCCCAGCGCCTGATCGCGCTGTGCCACCGCCCCCACCGGCGGTGGCTTGAAGCCCCAGCGGCTGTCACGTCCATGGCGTGGCAGCCGTTGCGCTTTGTGGCCACCCGCAATGCCGCAGTGCAGCATGAAATCTGCCTGAAACGTCGGTTAGAGTAGCCCCACGGAACCCTTTGATTCGATGCACGAGGACCAGCACCCATGGTGAAGAAAGCGCCGCGCCGCACCGCTGAACGCATACTGGAAGTCACGCTCGAACTGTTCAACCGTTTTGGCGAGCCCAACGTCTCGACCACCCTCATTTCTGCAGAGCTGCGCATCAGCCCCGGCAACCTGTACTACCACTACCCGGCCAAGGACGAGCTGATCAACGCGCTGTTCGACCGCTACGAGCGCTCGCTCACCGAATTGCTGGGCGCCAGCGGCAGCGTGCGCAACGTGGAGGACGCCTGGTTCTTCATGCACACGCTGTTCGAGCTGATCTGGCAGTACCGCTTTCTGTACCGCGACCTCAACGACCTGCTGTCCAAGAACCGGCGGCTCGAGACCCATTTCCAGACCGTACTGCAGCACAAGACTGCCTCGGTACGCACCCTGCTCGACGGCATGCAGCGCGCAGGCAGCCTGCAGATCGACACCCGCGAGATCGAACCCACCGCCACCAGCATGGTGGTGGTGCTGACCTACTGGCTGAGCTTTGAATACGTGCGCGACCCGCGCCGTGCGCTGGAGCCCGAGAGTGCGCAGGCCGCACTCCTGCGCGGCGCACACCATGTGCTGAACCTGCTGATGCCCTACCTGGAGCCAGGGCAGCGCACCCACCTGCTGCAACTGGCCAGCGCCTACCAGCGCCCCTGAACCCGATACAGCCCCCCAACGGAGACGAAAATGGCGAAATGGATCCCCTTCCCCCACGCTGGCGAATTCGACTACACCCCCGCCAGCATCAAGAAGCAATGGGCACGCCTGCATGCGGGCGACGCAGAGCCCCTGCCCAAGGACGCCGCCGTGCTGCAGGCCTGGGCCCACTTCCACAATGGCGACTTCCAGCAGGCAACCGAAGAGGGACTGGCCGCCGGTGGTGACGGCATCACCGTGGCCAACAAGGCCACCGCCATCTACGCCACCTACCTGGAGAAAAAGGAAAAGGCCCGGCTCGACCTGTTCATGCAGGTGGCAGAGCGCGCCCAGGCGCAAGCCCAGGCCCAGCTCCAGAACGCCAACGCCTGGTACTGGAACGCCTACGCGCTGGGCCGCTACAGCCAGGGCATCAGCGTGGCCAAGGCCCTGGCGCAGGGGCTGGGCGGCAAGATCAAGGAGTCGCTCGAAAAAGCCATCGCCCTGGCGCCCAAGCATGCCGACGCACGCATTGCGCTGGGCGCCTTCCACGCCGAGGTGATCGACAAGGTCGGCGCGCTCATCGGCGGCATGACCTACGGCGCCAAGAAGGACGTAGGGCTCAAGCTATTCCAGGAAGCGCTCAAGCTCAACCCAGGCAGCGCCATTGCCATGATCGAGTATGCCAACGCGCTGGTCATGCTCGAAGGCGACAAGAAGATGCAGGAAGCCACCAAGCTCTACGAACAAGCCGCCGCCACCGAACCCCAGGACGCCATGGAGCGCCTGGACGTGGAAATGGCCCAGGCAGAACTGGAGGACTAGAGCCCGAACCGTCGGGCCGCAATCTCCAACAGGCCATCGAAAATCAGGTTATCCACCAGCTCGAACGGCCGCGTCATGCTGGGGGCCATCTTCCAGCCTGCGCCGCCGGTCATCATGCACACAGGTTCCTGGCCGCAGTGCTGCAGCAGGTGCTGGTAGACGCGCTCCACGGCACCGGCAATGGCAAAGGTGCCGCCGCTGGTGAGCGCATCGCTGGTGTTGGTGGGGAACAGCCGCACCTCGCCCGTGGGCACATGCAGACCGGCGGTGCCGGACTCCAGCGCGCGCAGCATGATGCCGTGGCCCGGCAGGATCAACCCGCCCAGAAAGCGCCCTTGCGCGTCGATGGCCTCCACCGTGACGGCCGTGCCCACCATCACCACCACCAGCGGCCGCGCCGGGCCGCGTGCCAGCATGCGCTGGCGCGCGCCGATCATGGCCACCCAGCGGTCGCAGCCCAGGCGCGAGGGATGGTCGTAGCCGTTGGTGAGCCCGGACTCCTGCAGCGAGGGCACCACCCATTGCGGGTCCACGCTCCACAGCTCCATCTGCTCTTCGACGCGTCGGCGCACCGCGTCCCCTGCCACCACGCAACCCAGCATGCGCGTGGGCGCTGCCAGGTGCGCCCAGGCTGTCTCGGACAGGCGGTCGATGTGGTCCAGAAACTCGGCCCCCTGCGCCAGCAGGGCCGCACCCGGGCGCGGTGCCTCGTACATCGCCCACTTGAGGCGGGTGTTGCCTACGTCGATGGCCAGGAAGCTCATGGCGCGCATTATCAAGGGATTTTCCAGCGCCGCACGTCACCTGTGCAGCAGAGGCGGGTCACCCCTGCCTCCAGGGCAGGCCATGGAAGCGCCAGCCGCCCACGCGCCCGCGGTGGGCCTGTTCATCGGGGTCGCCTTCAAAGCCTTCCAGCACGTTCCAGGCTTCCAGCCCCAGGGCCGTGGCACGCTGCGCAGCAGCGATGGAGCGCACGCCGCTGCGGCACAGCAGCAGCGCCTTGCGGCCTGGGGGCACGGCGGCCTGGATCTGTGCGTCGAACTGCGGGTTGGGCGCCATGCCGGGCCATTGCTTCCAGGCCACGGCAACGGCGCCCGGCACCTCGCCCACCCAGGCGCGCTCGGCGTCGGTGCGCACGTCCACCAGCACGGCCTGGCCCGATTGCACCCACTGCCAGGCCAGGGCCGGGCTCACGTCGCCCGCATAGCCCTGGGCACTGCGCTCCTGCGCCTGAACGGCGGCGGCATCGTGGCGCAGGCCCGAGTGGCGGTTGGCCGGCAGGGTCTCGTACATACGCTCGGGCGCGGGCAGGTGCAGGCCTTGCATCAGCGCGACGAACTGCTCCTCGCTGCGCCCGGCCAGGCGCGGGTTGTGCGCCTGCTCGGCGGCAATGCTGGAGTGGCTGCGCCCCTCGTAGTCGTGCCCCGGCCAGACCAGGGTGTCGGGCGGCAGCGCGAACAGCACCTGGGTGATGCTGCGCCACAGAGTGCGGGCATCGCCGGACTGGAAGTCGGTGCGGCCGCAACTGCCGATGAGCAGCGTGTCCCCGGTGAACACATGGCCGCGCCACAGGTAGCTCATGCTGCCCGCCGTATGGCCGGGGGTGTGCAGGGCGCGAAGCTGCTCGCCGCCAAAGTGCAGCACGTCACCGTCTGCCAGCTGCACCTGCGCCGTGCCAATGCCGCAGGCCGCGGGCGCCGCCGTGCGCGCGCCGGTGTGCTCGGCCAGCAGGGCGGCGCTGGTGATGTGGTCGGCGTGGTTGTGCGTTTCCACCGCCCAGCACAGCCGCAGGCCCCGTGCCTGCAGCACGGCCAGGTCACGCTCGATCTGCGCATCGACGGGGTCGATGATCAAGGCCTCGCGGGTCTGCGGGTCGTGCAGCAGGTAGGTGCAGGTGCCGGAGGCGGGGTCCAGGAGTTGGAGGGGATGCATGGCAGTTGCTCAGAGAAAATTAGTGTCAGAAATAGCCCAATCGCCCGTCCATATTGCGTTAGCAGCTACTATTTTTATAGCATTCATTCCCACTGCGGCGCGGGCTCGTCGCGCAGGTGGCGGCGCAGGCGGGCGTAGTCGGGCACCACGCTGGCCACGGTGTCCCAGAAGCGCGGGCTGTGGTCCATGACGCGCAGGTGCGCCAGTTCGTGGGCCACCACGTAGTCGATGACGGCCTGCGGGTAATGCAGCAGGCGCCAGTTCAGGCAGATGGAGCCGTCGGCGCGCGCACTGCCCCAGCGGGTTTGCGCGCTGGACAGGCGCAGGCGCGTCCAGCGCACGCCCAGCAGCGGGGCGAAGTGGTCCAGCCGGGCGCTGAAATGCAGGCGCGCATTGCGCATGAGCCAGGCCTGCACGGCGTCGCGGATCTGCGCGGGCTGGGCAGAGGCGCTCAGGCCGATGCGCAGTTGCCGCTGGGGGTGGACGTCGGCGCCATGGGTTGCCGCAGGCCCGTCGGCGGCTGCCATGTCGTACAGCACACCGCGCGCGCTGTGGCGCGCATCCAGTACCACCTGCAGCGGCGCGCCCAGGTAGGGCAGCATGGCGCCGTCATGCCAGGCAATGCGCGCATGCTCCAGGCGCTGGCTGCGCTCGCGTGCTTCGTGCAGCTTGCGCAGGATCCAGTCCGACTTGCCGCGCAGCGCTGCGTCGACAGCGCCCAGCGTCACCCAGGACGGCGCGCGCACGGCCAGGCCGTCGGGACCCACGGTAAAACCTATGCTGCGCCGCCGCGCGCGCTCCAGCCGGTAGGCAACCACGGCATTTCCCAGGCGCAATTCCCGGTTGGCCTGCGGGTGGGCAAACGAGGCGGCGGGCAGCGCCTGCGGCAAGGGAAGGCAGGGAGCAACGGGTTTTTTTGCTATTGAATCGATAGCTTCTTGCGCTGGATGGGCAGGCGTTGGAGCTGTTTTTTTATCTGAAAACGACGCCACTGGCCGGAGGTCGAACAGATCCAGTGCCAGTTGCACGAAACGCTGCATGCGGCACCTGTCAGGCGGCTGCGCTGGCGTTGCTCAGCAGGTGCTCGGCAAAGGCCGCCAGATCGGCATGGACCTGGACTCCCGCAGGCCAGGTGTCGGGCAAGGCCTGGCCAGGCACCTTGGCGGCCGACTCGCCCGTGCACAACAGGTGCAGCCGCGCGCCCAGGGCTGCGCCCGCCAGCAGGTGCACGCGGCAGTTGCCTGCCACCACTACGTCTTCGGCGTCCACCCCGAAGCGCTCGCAGATCTGCTCCATGAGCCCTGGCTCGGGCTTGCGGCAGTGGCAGGCGTCGTCCGGCGCATGGGGGCAGAAGAACACCGCGTCGATGCGCCCGCCCACCGCCGCCAGTTGCTTGTGCATCTTGCCGTGGATGGCGTTGAGCGTGGCCATGTCGAACAGCCCCCGCCCCAGGCCCGGCTGGTTGGTGGCCACCACTACATGCCATCCAGCGCGGTTGAGCCGCGCAATCGCCTCCAGCGCGCCGGGCAGCGCAGTCCAGTCGTCGGGCGACGCCACGAACTCGTCGGGCCCCATGGCGTTGATCGTGCCGTCGCGGTCGAGGATGGCGATTTTCATGGCTGCATTATGGCAACTGCCAGCCCGTGACGTACAGCCCATGGATACGACCACGCGCCCACTGGAGCCGCAGGCGCTGGCCCTGCGGCCAGGTGGCGGCCTGCGGGTCGGAAATGATGGCTTGCTGGGGCTGCGCCAGGCCTTCGATGCGCAGGATCAGCTCGGTGCCCCCGGTGCTGCGCAGGCTGGGCGGCACGGCGCGGCTGCCCAGCACCTGGGCCTGCACCGGCGGCTGGGCCTGCAGGTTCTGCAGATTATGTGCGCCCAACAGCAGCGCAGCGGCGCCCGCCAGGCAGGCCAGCACCCAGGCGCCCAGCAGCCCCGTGCGCACCCCGCGCCCATGGCCCTGGCGCGCCAGCCACCACAGCACAGCGGCCAGCAGCGCCACGACCGCCAGGCCCACCAACGCAGGAAGAAACAGATCCAGCGCCGTGGCCTGCGGCGGCGGCAGTGGCTTCAGCGGCCAGGCTGCTGGCAGCGGCGCGCGCTCAGCCTGCCACTGCTGCCAGGCACGCAGCGCTGCCAGCAGCGCAGGTGGGCCAAACAACAGCCAGACCGTGCGCTGACTATGGGCGGCATCAATGGTCATGGGCATAGAACCAACGGCTACTCAGCACGATACGCCCCAAGAAAAGGGCACTGCCTCCCGACCAGGGCTCCCGCGCCAGGGCCGCCCCGCCGCGCTGGGAGCGTCCCCCTGCCCGCAGCGCACAGCGCTGCGAGAGCGGGGGGAAGGCGCCGAAGGCGGCTCAGGGGGTGCTCCTAGCTCAAGCCAGTCGCGCGAGATCGGCGACGCGGTTCATGGCGACATGCAGGGTCTTGAGCAGGCCCTGGCGGTTCAGGCGCAGGTCAAGCTGCTCGGCGTTGACCATCACGTCGTCGAAGAACGCATCGACCGGCGCGCGCAGCACGGCCAGGGTCTGCAGGCTGGCGGTGTAATCGCCCGCGTCGAACTGCGCATTGGCCTCGGGCACGAAGCGCTGCAGCGCGGCGTAGAGGTCTTTTTCTGCCTGCTCGTGCAGCAGCGCGGGGTTGACGTGGGCGTCCACCACACCTTCGGCCTCGGCCTTCTTGAGGATGTTGCCCACACGCTTGTTGGCAGCGGCCAGCGCGGGCGCTTCGGGCAGCGCGGCGAAGGCGCGCACCGCAGCGAGTTGCTTCTCGACCAGGGCCAGGCGCTGCGGGCGCAGGGCCAGCACGGCGTCCACCTCCTGGGCGCTGTAGCCCTGCTCGCGCAGGCTGCTGGCGAGGCGGTCGTAGATGAAGTCGGTCAGTGGCGCCGTAGCGTCCTGGATCTTGTCGCCGAACGCGGGCACAGCACCCTTCAGCAGCGCCACCAGATCCAACGGCAGGTTCTTCTCCACCAGCATGCGGATCACCCCCAGCGCATGGCGGCGCAGCGCAAACGGGTCGCGGTCGCCCGTGGGCAGGTTGCCGATGCCGAACATGCCCACCAGGGTTTCGAGCTTGTCGGCCAGTGCCACCACCACACCGGCCATGTTGCGTGGCAGCGCGTCGCCTGCAAAGCGCGGCTTGTAGTGGTCTTCAATGGCGTCGGCCACGGTGTCGCCCAGGCCGTCGCTCCGCGCGTAGTAGCCGCCCATGATGCCCTGCAGCTCGGGAAACTCGCCCACCATGTCGGTGACGAGATCGGTCTTGGCCAGCAGTGCGGCCTGGTCGGCGTCCTGCACCAACTGCGCATCGCCCAACTGCTGTGCGATGGCCTTGGCAATGGCGCGCACGCGCTCCACACGTTCGCCCTGCGTGCCCAGCTTGTTGTGGTAGACCACCTTGGCCAGGCTGTCCACGCGCGAAGCCAGGGTCTTCTTGCGGTCCTGGTCGAAGAAGAACTTGGCGTCGGCCAGGCGCGGGCGCACCACGCGCTCGTTGCCGCCGATCACAAAGCTGGCGTCCTCGGGGTGGATGTTGCTCACCACCAGGAACTTGTTGGTCAGCTTGCCTGCCGCATCGAGCAGCGGGAAGTATTTCTGGTTGGCCTTCATCGTGAGGATGAGGCATTCCTGCGGCACGTCCAGGAACTGTTCTTCAAACGCGCAGACCAGCACGTTGGGGCGCTCGACCAGTGCCGTCACCTCGTCGAGCAGGGCCTCGTCCTCGATGGGGCGCACGCCGCCGCCCAGGCGCGCTGCGGCGGCTGCCAATTGGCGGGCGATTTCGGCCTTGCGCTCGGCAAAGCTGGCGATCACGGCACCATCGCGCGCCAGGGTCTCGGCGTACTGGTCGGCGTGGGCAAGCTCCACCACAGGCTTGGCCGCCTCGAAGCGGTGGCCCTGGGTGGCGCGCCCTGCCGTGAGGCCCAGCGCCTTGACCGGCACCACCGTGCTGCCATGCAGGGCCACCAGGCCATGCGCGGGGCGCACGAAGTGCACGCTGCTCCAGCCGGGCAGCTCGCAATCGGTTTCAAGCTGGTAGCTCATCACCTTGGGGATGGGCAGCTTGGCAATGGCCTCATGAAGCGCTTTTTGCAGGCCGGTGTCCAGCGTGGCGCCGCTGACCAGGCTGTCGTAAAACAAGGCCTCGGCCTTGCCATCGGGCGCGCGCTGCAGGCGGGCCACGGCAGCGGCGGGGTCGGACAGGTCGGCGCCCAGCGCTTGCAGTTTTTTCAGCAGCGCGGGCGTGGGCTGGCCCTCGGGCGTCAGGCCCACGGCCACGGGCATGAGCTTTTGGCGCACAGCCTTGTCCTCGGCCTTGAGCCAGACATGGCGGATGTGCGCGGCCAGGCGGCGCGGCGATGCGTAGGCGGTGACGCCCGAGTCGCTGCCCGTCAGGCCCTGGGCCTGGAGCTGGTCGAACAGCACGCCGGCAAAGGCATCGCCCAGCTTTTGCAGCGCCTTGGGGGGCAGTTCTTCGACAAACAGTTCAACGAGAAGGTTTTGCGTGGTCATGGTGCTTGCTTCCTGCGGCGCTCAGGCGGTCTTCTTGGGCATGTTTGCCACCCATTCGCGCGGAGCCATGGGGAAGCCCAGGCGTTCGCGGCTGTCGTAGTAGCTTTGGGCCACGGCACGGGCCAGGTTGCGAATGCGGCCGATGTAGGCGGCACGCTCGGTCACCGAAATGGCACCGCGCGCATCCAGCAGGTTGAAGCTGTGCGCCGCCTTGAGGACTTGCTCGTACGCGGGCAGCGCGAGTTGCTGCTCCATCAGGTACTTGGCCTGCTTTTCGTGGGCGTTGAAAGCGGTGAACAGGAAGTCGGCATCGGAGTGCTCGAAGTTGTAGGTGGACTGCTCCACCTCGTTCTGGTGGTACACATCGCCGTACTTCAGCGTGTCGGTCCACTGCAGGTTGTAGACGTTGTCCACGCCTTGCAGGTACATGGCCAGGCGCTCCAGGCCGTAGGTGATTTCACCAGTGATGGGCTTGCAGTCGATACCGCCGACCTGCTGAAAGTAGGTGAACTGCGTCACCTCCATGCCGTTGAGCCACACCTCCCAGCCCAGGCCCCAGGCGCCCAGCGTGGGGTTTTCCCAGTCGTCCTCGACGAAGCGGATGTCGTTCTTCCTGAGGTCAAAGCCTAGCGCTTCAAGCGAGCCCAGGTACAGCTCCAGGATGTTGCTGGGCGCGGGCTTGAGCACCACCTGGTACTGGTAGTAGTGCTGCAGGCGGTTGGGGTTCTCGCCGTAGCGGCCGTCCTTGGGGCGGCGGCTGGGCTGCACGTAGGCGGCCTTCCAGGGCTCGGGGCCGATGGCACGCAGGAACGTGGCGGTGTGCGAGGTGCCCGCGCCCACTTCCATGTCGTAGGGCTGCAGGAGGGCGCAGCCCTGGGCGTCCCAGTAGGACTGCAGCTTCAGGATGATTTGCTGGAAGGTCAACATGAGGTCATGAGCACTGGCTGGGCCAGGGCCGGGCAATAAGGAAGGGGTATTGACAACAGAAACCCGTGGCATGGCCTCGTTCCACAGGAATGAGGCACAAGCCAGCGCGAAGCCCGTGATTTTACGGCGCACCGCCATGAACAAAGGCCGAGGCCCTTGTGGAGCCCCGGCCTTGGCCACCGGTATCGCGTGCAGATCGCAGAGGCAAACGGTGGGTGCACTCTCTGAAAGATCAGTATTCCCAGAAGATGCGCTGCAGCTCCTTGCTGTCCTGGGTCTTGGTCAAAGCCACCATGGCAAGGATGCGGGCCTTTTGGGGGCGCAGGTCATGCGCCACCACCCAGTCGTATTTGTCGTCGGGCTGCTCGGCATTGCGCAGCACAAAACCGTCGGGTACACGGGCCGAGCGGATGATCTGCACGCCCTGGCTGCGCAGGGCCTTGAGCGAATCCACCGCCTGCGCGGCTACCGAGCCATTGCCCGTGCCGGCGTGGATCAGCGCCTTGACGCCCGCCTTGCCATAGGCTTCGATGCCCGTGGTGTTCATGTTGCCGTAGCCGTACACAATGTCCACGGCGGGCAGGGCCTTGATGTCGTCGATGTTGAACTCTGACTGCATGGTGTGCCGCTTGACGGGTGCGCGGAACCAGTAGTTCCGGCCTTCCACCACCATGCCCAGCGGGCCCCACTGGCTCTTGAAGGCCTCGGTCTTGATGTTGATGGTCTTGCTCACGTCGCGGCCGCTCTGGATCTCGTCGTTCATCGTCACCAGCACGCCCTTGCCGGCAGCGTCCTTGCTGGCAGCCACACCGACAGCGTCGAACAGGTTCAGCGCGCCATCGGCCGACAAAGCCGTGCCCGGACGCATGGAGCCCACCAGCACGATGGGCTTGTGGGTGTGCACGGTGAGGTTCAGGAAGTACGCCGTTTCCTCCAGCGTGTCGGTGCCGTGGGTGATGACGATACCGTCCACATCGGCCTGCTTGGACAGGGCCGACACACGCTGGCCCAGCTTGAGCAGATGCTCGTTGGTGAAGCTCTCCGACGCGATCTGGAACACCTGCTCGCCGGACACCTTGGCCACATTGGCCAGCTCGGGCAGGCCCGCCAGCAGCTTGTCCACCGGCACCTTGGCCGCGGCGTAAGTGGCGCTGTTGGCGGCCGATGCGCCCGCCCCGGCAATGGTGCCGCCGGTGGCCAGCACCACCACATGCGGCTTGGCCGCCTGCGCCAATGCCACGGTGGACAGGGCGGAAAGCACCACCCCCGCAAACCAGCGGCGGGTGATGGACGAAGGAGTAGAGGAAATGTGCATGAAGTTGTCTCCGAATCGTTCTTCGGGTACCGCCACTTTCTGTAGCGCCCCGCTGCCCCCTTTCGGCATGGCCGGTGCTGGGGGTAGGCCATGGTATGAGAAATCAAAGCACAGGCAAATGGAATAATTGCCATTGCCCTATGAACTTAATTCACACCATTGCCCCATGAACCTGCGCCAGATCGAAGTCTTTCAGGCCGTGCTGCAGACGGGCAGCATGAGCGCTGCCGGGCGCCTGCTGTGCATCACGCCCTCAGCGGTCAGCAAGGCCATTGCGCATACCGAACTCCAGCTGGGGTACCGGCTGTTCGACCGCACACCGGCAGGCCTCACCCCCACGCCGGAGGCGCAGGTGCTGGCCGTGGAGTCCGGCAACATCCACCGCCAACTGGACGCCTTGCAACGCACGGCACGCAACCTGGCCACGACGGAGCAAGGAGAGGTGCGGCTGGCGGCGATTCCGTCCATCAGCCACGAATTCCTGCCCACCCTGCTGTTCCAGCATGCCCAGCAGCACCCCCAGGTGGGCGTGGAGGTACGCACCATCCACCAGGACCAGATGACACAGGCGCTGCTCACACGCGGCGTCGATTTTGGGCTGGGCTTTTTTGAACACCCGCACCCTCAGATCCACAGCGAACTGCTGGTCAGCGGCCGCCTCTCCATGGCCGTGGCGCGGGCAGTGTGGGAGCGTGCACCCCGTGCCGCCAGCATGGCCGCACGGCTGGCCCAGGTGCCCGCCATCCGCCTGGTGGGCGAGGATCCGATGCGCCGCTCCATTGATGACACCGCGCTGCGCCTGGGCTCGCCAGGCGGCCCTGGAATCCAGGTGCAGACATCGCGCCTGGCACTGGAGCTGGTGCGTCTTGGCATGGGCTGGACGGTGGTGGACTTCCTTACCGCCACCCGGCTCGACCCGGCCCAGGTGGTGGCTGTGGAGCTGTCCGATTTGCCCCCCATGTCGCTCTACAGCTACCATGCCGACGCCCATCCTCCAGGGCTTCATGCGACACGCATGCTGGCCATGCTGCCCGGGCTGCTGCACGCGGCACTGTCCACTTAGAACTTGTCCGTAAATTATTTGATGCCACGCAAATGAAAAACCCGCCGCCGCAGATGCGGGGACGGGCCTTCTGAGCCGGGTACGGTCAGGCGCCCTGCCAGCGGCGCAGCACCAGGCTGGCGTTGGTGCCGCCAAAGCCAAAGCTGTTGGACAGCACGGTGTTCAGAATGGCGTCGCGCGTGCGGGTCACCAGGGGCATGCTGCCCAGCAGCGGGTCGGGCGCATCCACGTTGGCCGAGCCCGCAATGAACTGCTTGCCCAGCATGATGAGGCAGTAGATGGCCTCTTGCACCCCCGTGGCGCCCAGCGAGTGCCCGGTAAGCGACTTGGTGGACGAAAACGGCGGCACCTTCTCGCCAAACACGGCCTGCATGGCGCGCACCTCCTGCATGTCGCCCACAGGGGTGGAGGTACCGTGGGTGTTGATGTAGTCGATGGGCGCGTCCAGGCCTTCCATGGCCTGCTGCATGCAGGCGATGGCGCCGTCGCCGGAAGGGGCCACCATGTCTTCGCCGTCGCTGGTGGCGCCAAAGCCCACCACTTCGGCCAGGATGGCGGCGCCGCGCGCCTGGGCGTGCTCCAGGCTCTCCAGCACCACAGCGCCGCCGCCGCCTGCGATGACGAAGCCGTCGCGGTGGGCGTCGTAAGCGCGCGAGGCCTTCTCGGGCGTGGCGTTGTACTTGCTGGACATGGCGCCCATGCCGTCGAACAGCAGCGCCATGCCCCAGGACAGCTCCTCGCCGCCACCGGCGAACATCACGTCCTGCATGCCCCAGGCAATCTGCTGCGCAGCCGCGCCGATGCAGTGCGCCGAGGTGGAGCAGGCCGAGGTGATGGAGTAGTTGATGCCCTTGACCTTGAAGTTGGTCGCCAGGCACGCAGACACGGTGGAGCTCATGCAGCGCGTGACCTGATAAGGGCCTACGCGGCGGATGCCTTTTTCACGCAGCGTGTCGGCGGCTTCGATCTGGTTGGCGGGCGAACCGCCGCCCGAACCCATGATGAGGCCGGTGCGCGGGTGGCTGACCTGGCTTGGCGCCAGGCCTGCCTGCTTGATCGCGTCTTCCAGCGCGATGTGGGCGTAGGCCGCCGCGTCGCCCATGAAGCGCAGTTGCTTGCGGTCGATGCGCGCCTCGACGTCGATCTCGGGCACGCCCGCGACCTGGCTGCGCAGGCCCATTTCGGTGAACTTTTCCACGGCCTTGATGCCGCTTTTGCCTTCGCGCAGCGAGGCCTCGACCGTGGCCAGGTCATTGCCAATGCACGAGACGATGCCCGCGCCCGTGATGACGACACGCTTTTTCATGCTGCGCCTCCCTGGCTGCCTTCCTCACGCAGGAACAGGCCCACGCGCAGGTCGCTGGCAGTGTAGATTTCCTTGCCGTCGGCCAGCAGGCGTGCATCGCCGATGGCCATGTTGAGCTTGCGCTTGATGACGCGCTTGATGTCGATTTCGTAGGTGACGAGCTTCACATCCGGCCCCACTTCGCCGGTGAACTTGACCTCGCCCGCGCCCAGCGCGCGGCCCCGGCCCGGCAGGCGCAGCCAGGTGAGGTAAAAGCCGATGAGCTGCCACATGGCGTCCAGCCCCAGGCAACCGGGCATGACCGGGTCGCCCTGGAAGTGGCAGGCAAAAAACCACAGGTCGGGCTTGACGTCCAGTTCGGCCACGATCTTGCCCAGGCCATGCGCGCCGCCGTCGCTGTCAATGTGCGTGATGCGGTCGAACATCAGCATGGGCGGCAGCGGCAGGCGTCCGCTGTCGGTGCCGAACAGTCGGCCTTCGCCCGAGGCGATCAGTTGGTCATAGGAAAAGGATTCGGCCATTGTCAGTCTTGCTCCGCATCGGCGGCCGGGCCGCCCTGGTGTTCATCGTGTCTGCGCCCATATGTAACGGCGGTGCGACATTATCCCGTATGCCTTGCACCCGTGGACCGGCGGCGGCCCGCAACAGCCGCCAGCAAGGCCACGGCACCCAGCGCCCACAGGGGCCGCAGCCCCCAGCGCCCGGCCCACTGGGCATAGGGCGTGGGCCTGCCGTCGCGCCCCTGCACCTGCCCCGCCAGCACGCCGCGCTCGTGCCGCGCCAGCTGGTGCGTGACCACGCCCCGGTGATCGATGATGGCCGTGGCGCCGGTGTTGGTGGCGCGCACCATGGGGCGCTCGAATTCCAGCGCACGCATGCGGGCAATGGCCAGGTGCTGGTCGATGGCCAGCGTGTTGCCAAACCAGCCGATGTTGCTCAGGTTCACCAGCACCGTGGGTGCGGGCCTGCCGGGCTGGGTGAACAGCGCGGCCAGCTCCTCGCCGAACAGGTCTTCGTAGCAGATGTGCGGCGCAAAGCGCTCGCCGCCCCAGTCAAAGGTGGGCTGCACGAGGGCGCCCCGGTTGAAGTCGCCCAGCGGGATGTGCATCAGGTCCGTAAACCAGCGGAACAACGGCGGGATGAACTCGCCAAAGGGCACGAGGTGGTGCTTGTCGTAGCGGTAGGCCTGGCTCTGCCCGGCGCGCAGCCCCATCACCGAATTGGTGTAGCCCTCTTCCATGCTGCCCAGGGGCAGGCCGATGAGGGCTGCACGCTCGGGCTGGGCAAAGTGCTCCTGCAAGCCCTGGAGGTAGCCCTCGGGCAGTTGCCGGGGCAGCAGGGGCAAGGCGGTTTCCGGGGCCACCACCAGCGCCTGGTGCGGCTGCAGCAGCAAGTCGCGGTACCACTGCAAGGCCATGGGCACGCCGGAGCCGGGCTCGAACTTCTCGTCCTGCGGGATATTGCCCTGCAGCAGCACCAGGGGCAGCGCGGGCTTGGCCGCCCGGATCGGGGAGTGGCACAGCTCTACCGCGCAGAGCCTGTCCAGCGCCGCCGCGCCGCCCGTAGCCACGATCAGCAGCACCAGCGCCCAGGCACGCAGGCTGCGCACGTCGCAAGCCCGTGCCTGCGCCAGCAGCATGGCCAGCGCGGCAGCCACGGCACCCACGCCGTACACCCCCACCCAGCGCGCCAGCGCCGCCAGCGGGCCCTGCACATGCGCATAGCCGCCTGCCCCCCAGGGGAAGCCCGTCCACCACACGCCGCGCGCCAGCTCCGCCAGCAGCCAGAATGCTGCAAAAACGATAGCACGTTGCGCACGGCCCTTGGGCGCCAGATGCACAAACAGCCCGGAAACCACCGCGTAGTAGCTGCCCAGGAATGCCGCCAGCGCCAGCACCGCTGCCGCCGCCAGGGGCGCAGCCAGCCCGCCATAGGTATGCATGGAGATGTACAGCCACCAGAACGTACCGGTGAGCCAGGCCATGGCGAACACCCCGCCGATGAGCGCACCGCGCCGCCAGCCCTGGGGCACGGCCAGCAGCCATGCCAACACGGCCAGCGATGCGATCTGCAGCCACCACAGCGGCTGCCCGCTGCCCGGCCAGGCCAGCGATGCGGCCTGTGCCAGGCCTGCGCCTGCAGCGCAGCACAGCGCGGGCCAGACCGTGGACTGCTGGGACTGCGCCCGCGCAAAAGCGCCGGCGCTCATGCCGCAGCCGGATCGTGCGGCAGCTGCGCCACCTTGAACCAGCGCACCGCCCCCCCCTTGGTGTGCAGCACGACGAACTGCAGGCCGCAAAGTGCAAGCTGCTCGCCCCGGCGCGGCACATGGCCCATTTCGTGGGCAATCAGCCCGCCGATGGTGTCGAATGCTTCGTCGGCATCGCTGCCCGCCACCTGCACGCCAAAGGCCTCGCTCACGCGCTCGACCGGCGTGTCGCCGCTGACGCGGTAGGTGCGATCGGCCAGGGCGAAGATGTCGCCCTCTTCCTCGGGGATATCGAACTCGTCCTCGATCTCGCCCACGATCTGTTCCAGCACGTCCTCGATGGTGACCAGCCCGGCCACGCGGCCGAACTCGTCGATCACCACGGCCAGGTGGTTGCGGTTGCCGCGGAATTCGCGCAGCAGGTCGTTGAGGCCCTTGCTCTCGGGCACGAACACCGCCGGGCGCAGCAGCGCGCGGATGTTCAGCTCGGGCGCCCGCTGCAGCTTGAGCAGGTCCTTGGCCATGAGGATGCCGATGATGTTCTCGCGCTCGCCCTGGTACACCGGAAAGCGCGAATGCGCCGTGCTGATGATGAGATGCAGCATCTCGTCATAGGGCGCGTCGATGTTGATGACGTCCATGCGCGGGGCAGCCACCATCACGTCGCCTGCGGACATGTCGGCCATGCGGATCACGCGTTCGAGCATGACGCGCGAGTCGGCACCAATGACGTCGTTGCTCTCGGCCTCGGCCAGGGTTTCGATCAGCTCTTCGGCCGAGTCGGGGCCGGGGTGGATGAACTCCACCAGTTTTTGCAAAAGCGTGCGCTTGTCTTCGCGTTCAGGCGCGCGCGCAGGGTGTGGTTCTGACACAGCCTAGGGTGCAGGACGTGCGGTAGTGGGACAGGCCCCTAGGATAACGGATTGCCATGACGCCCCGAAGGCAGCGCGCCAGCAGCAGCGCTGCAGATCAGCGGTCAGAGGCCCCCAGCGCCTTGCGCACGCCTTCGCCCATGCCGCGCACGCTTGCCAGAAAAGCCCAGAACTGGCGCGCCTGGCGCTTGAGCAGGTAGTCCACCTCGCCGTACTGCTGCTCCACCATTTCGGCCATGCGCGAATCCAGGCTGGGGGGCGGCAGTTCCAGAAACGCCTCGGACTCCGTGCCGTCGCGCTGCACCACGGCCCCGGCGTTGCGCGCGATGCGCAGCATGGCGGTGTTCTGCGTCAGCGCATGGATGAACACCATGCTCACACCAGCATTGCGCGCGTGCATCACGGCCCGGTCGAACAGGCGCGCACCGTAGCCGCGCCCGCGCGCCGAACGCGCCACCGAGACGCCAAACTCCGCGCAATTGGCATGTTCGGGCAAGGGCGTGTAGGCGAGGTGCGCCATGGCAATGAGTTCGAGGCGACGGTTGTAGATGCCGAAGATGTCGTCGCGGTCAAAGTCGAGCCGGTCCACGTAGCGGCGGATCTGTTCGTCGCTGGCCGGGTAGCCAAAACGCAGGTAGCGATCGCCTGCGTCGAGTGCCAGCAAATGAACGGCAATGCGCTCGCGGTTGCTGGGGCCCAGCGAACGGATCGGCACCATCAAGTGGTGCATGGCACCGCCGGAGCGGCGCCCACCCAGCGGCCCGGCGGGGTCGGGGTCAGCGGTATCCAGGGTGGCCTGGAGCCATTCGTTGCTTGCGGTCATGGGGCCAATATAGGGGTTTTCCCTGGCAATTCCAAGACATTTTTGCTGCATTGCAACAATTTAACGCAAATTAGGTTTTCTCAATTAAATCAATGGCTTGGCGGATCACCTACCAGCCCTGGTTGTCGGCATGGAGACAAATATCCGTTATCCCTTGCGCGAACGCGGCATCCGCAACACATGAAACCGGCGCACCCCAGGCCAGCGCTCCCGCGCAAGGGCCGCCCCGCCGCGCGGGCAGGGGGGTGTTGTTTGATCTCAGACCGGCACCGCCGTGGTGGTCTTCACACGGTCGAGCACGAAGCTGGTCTTGCAGTCCTGCACGCTGGGGTGCTTGAGCAAGGTGTCCATGATGAAGCGGCTGTAATGCGCCATGTCGGCCACCACCACGCGCAGCAGGTAGTCCATTTCGCCGGTCAGCGAAGCGCATTCCACCACCTCGGGCCAGGTCTGCACGCTGGCGCGGAACACGTCCATGGGGTTGCGCTTGTGGGTTTCGGTGTGCTTTTCCAGCCGCACATTGAGGTAGGCCGTGAGCCCCAGGCCCACCGCCTCGGGGCGCACCAGCGCCACGTAGCGGTCGATCACGCCGCTTTCTTCCAGGCGCTTGACACGGCGCAGCACGGCGCTGGGCGACAGGCCTACCTGCTCGCCGATCAGTTCATAAGTTTCGCGGCCATTTTGCTGCAGGCAGCGCAGAATGGCACGATCCAGCTTGTCCAATGCGTCAATAGTGTTCATGGCGCAATTATTGCGCGCATTCATGCGCTTGCAACGCAGAAACCCCCGGCATCGGGTATGTCCCGATAGTGACAGGCAAGGGAATGTCCAACAATAAATCTCGCAAAAACGCACGGTCGTTCGTTTTTGCGCAACAAAATCTACAGGAGACATCCCATGACCGGTTTCGTCCGCCGCGCGCTGCGCGGCCTGGCCTTTGCCTGTGCGTCCCTCGCCCTGCTGCAGGGCGCCCATGCAGGCACCTCCACGCAAACACGCTATCCCATCGTGCTGGTGCACGGGCTGTTTGGGTTTGATTCGGCGCTGGGCGTCGATTACTTCTACGGCATCCCCGAGGCGCTGCGCCGCGATGGCGCCAAGGTCTATGTGGCCCAGGTGTCGGCCGCCAACAGCACCGAGGTGCGCGGCGAGCAATTGCTGGCGCAGGTGAAGAACATCCTGGCGCTCACCGGCGCACCCAAGGTCAACCTGATCGGCCATTCGCACGGCGGCCCGACCACGCGCTACGTGGCCGGTGTGGCGCCGCAGCTCGTGGCGTCGGTCACCTCGGTGGGCGGTGTCAACCGCGGCTCGCGCGTGGCTGACATCGTGCGCGGCGTGGCACCCGCAGGCAGCGTGAGCGAGAGTGTGGCCAATGCCGCCGCCAAGGCATTGGTCACCCTGATCAACCTGGCCTCTGGCGGCACCAGCCTGCCGCAAATGCCCACCGCAGCGCTGGATTCGCTGACCACCGCAGGTTCTGCCAAATTCAACCAGCGCTTCCCCGCCGGTGTGCCCGCCAGCGGCTGCGGCGACGGCGCAGAGTCCGTGAACGGCGTGCGCTACTACTCCTGGACCGGCACCAAGACGCTGACCAACGTGTTCGACGTGAGCGACGCCCCCCTGGCCGTTCTGGGCCTGGTGTTTGGCGAGGCCAACGACGGCCTGGTGTCTGCCTGCTCTGCACGCCTGGGCAAGCACCTGGGTGACTATTCGCAAAACCACCTGGACGAAGTCAACCAGGTGCTGGGCCTGCGCGACTGGTTCGCCACCGACCCCGTGACGGTGTATCGCCAGCACGCCAACCGCCTGAAGAACCAGGGCCTGTAATGCGCCGCGCGGTGCTCGCCTGCTGTACCGCAACGGCCCTGGCCGGGGCGGGCGGGCTGTGGTGGCTTCTGGCGGGGGATGCAATGCCCGCCGGCACTGCGGCCGCCCTGCCCACCGCCCAGGGCACGGGGCAAGCACAGGCGGGCCTGCGCACTGCGCGCGCGCCCCAGGCCCTTGCCGCAAGGCCTTCGGCGCCTGGCGCAGCGGGCAGCGACCCGCTGCTGACCCCAGGCCTGCGCGACGCCATCGAGGCCCTGCTGCACGATGCCGGGGACGCCAGCGACCCCGAAGCCCTCAAGCAGCGGCTGGAGGCGCTGGCGGGCCAGCACTTTGCGCCCGAACTGACCACACGCGCCCTGGCCCTGGCGCGGCGCTATGTGGACTACCGGGTGGCGCTGGGCAAGCTGAGCGCCCCGGCCGACCCGCTGGACCCCCACGCCCTGCGGCAGGCACTGGAGCAGCGCCAGAAGCTGCGCCTGCAGCACTTTGATGGCGATGAATACGAAGCCCTGTTCGGCCAGCAGCAATTGCTGGACCAGGCCCTGCTGGCACGCCTGGAGATCGAACGCAACCCCGCCCTGAACGCCGAGGACAAGCGCAAGGCACTGGCCGAGGCCGAGAGCCAACTGCCCGCCCCGCTGCGCGCGCAGCGCAGCGAATCCCTGGCCCATGTCGGCGCCGCCCAGCAAACCGCCGCCTTCAACGCCCAGGGGGCGGACGATGCCACCCGCTTTGCCCAGCGCAGCGCAGCCTATGGAGCCGAAGCCGCTGAGCGCCTGGCACGCCTGGACCGTGAAGAACGCGACTGGAATGCCCGGCTGGATCAATACCAGCAAGCGCGCAGCGCCGGGCAGAACGCCACCCACCTGGATCAACTGCGCCAGACCCTGTTCACCCCCGAAGAACAGCTGCGCCTGGAGGGCGCGCTGGCTGCGCGCACCACCCCCGCCGCACGCTGAACCAGCATCCACACAGAGACCGCTGTTTTGACGTAGCGCAACTTTTTTGCACACAGACCGCCATTTACTGCGCAATTCGCCCGAATACTGAAGGCCGTCACTCCTACAGTGTATGACTCAGGTCAAGCAACTACGGAGACACCATGAACGCTGCACTGCCGGAAACAGCCACCGCCCCCAACGACGCCTGGGACAATCCCATGGGCACCGACGGGTTCGAATTCATCGAATACGCCGCCCCCGATCCGGCCGCGCTGGGGCGCAGCTTTCAGGCCATGGGCTTCCAACCCGTGGCACGGCACCGGCACAAGAACGTGCTGCTGTACCGGCAGGGCAGCATCAACTTCATCGTCAACGCCGAGCCCGACAGCTTTGCCCAGCGCTTTGCACGCCTGCACGGGCCCAGCGTCTGCGCCATCGCCTTCCGCGTGCACGACGCCAAGGCCGCCTACGAGCGCGCCGTATCGCTGGGCGCCTGGGGCTATGCAGGCAAGGCCGGGCCGGGCGAGCTGAACATTCCGGCCATCAAGGGCATTGGCGACAGCCTGATCTATTTTGTGGACCGCTGGCGCGGCAAGGGCGGCGCGCAGCCAGGGGACATCGGCAACATCGGTTTCTATGACGTGGACTTCGAGCCCCTGCCGGGCGTGAGCGCACAAGAAGCGCTCAACCCCGTGGGCCATGGCCTGACCTACATCGACCACCTCACGCACAACGTGCACCGCGGCCGCATGGCCGAGTGGGCCGACTTTTACGAGCGGCTGTTCAACTTCCGCGAGATCCGCTACTTCGACATCGAAGGCCAGGTCACAGGCGTCAAGAGCAAGGCCATGACCAGCCCCTGCGGCAAGATCCGCATCCCGATCAACGAGGAAGGCAAGGACAAGCCCGGCCAGATCCAGGAGTACCTGGACATGTACAAGGGCGAGGGCATCCAGCACATCGCCATGGGCTCGGACAACCTGTACGCCACGGTGGACAAGCTGCGCGAAAGCGGCGTGCGCCTGCTCGACACACCCGACACCTACTACGAGCTGGTGGAAAAGCGCATCCCTGGCCATGGCGAACCGATCGAGGCGCTGCGCGAGTGCAAGATCCTGATCGACGGCAAAAAGGACGCGCTCTTGCTGCAGATCTTCAGCGAGAACCAGCTCGGCCCCATCTTCTTCGAGTTCATCCAGCGCAAGGGAGACGAGGGCTTTGGCAACGGCAACTTCAAGGCCTTGTTCGAGTCCATCGAGCTGGACCAGATCCGGCGCGGCGTACTCAAGGCTCCGGGCCAGGCCTGAGCGGACTGCCCCCCGACACAGGCCGCCGCCGAAGCGGCCTGTGCGCACCATGACAAAAAACCAGGAGACATACCATGGCCGCCGAACCCGTTGTCTATGGAGCGAGCGAGCGCCCCCCGCGGGGCGACTACGCCCGCGCCCGCCCCGACTACACCTGCACCCAGGACTGGAACGCCTACACCGCGCAGGACCATGACACCTACCGCCGCCTGTACGAGCGCCAGAGCGCGCAACTGCCCGGCCTGGCCTGCGATGCCTTCATCGCCGCGCTGCCGCGGCTGGGCGCGCGCGAGCGCATTCCAAGACTGGACGACATCAGCGAGCACCTGCACCGCGCCACCGGCTGGGAGCTGGTGGCCGTGCCGGGCCTGATCCCCGAGGTGCCCTTCTTCACCCTGCTGGCGAACCGCAAGTTCCCGGTCACCGACTGGATCCGCACGCCCGAGGAGTTCGACTACATCGTCGAGCCCGACATCTTCCACGACCTGTTCGGCCATGTGCCGCTGCTGTTCGACCCCGTGTTTGCCGACTACGTGCAGCGCTACGGCGAAGGGGGCCTCAAGGCCGAGCGCCTGGGCGCATGCGAGATGCTCTCGCGGCTGTACTGGTACACCATCGAGTTCGGCCTGATCCGCCAGCCCGAGGGGCTGCGCGCCTACGGAGCGGGCATCCTCAGCTCGGCCGGCGAGCTGCGCTACGCCGTGCAAAGCCCCGAGCCGCAGCGCCTGCCGCTGCGGCTGGAGCGCACCATGCGCACGCGTTACAAGATCGACAGCTTCCAGCAAACCTATTTCGTCATCGACAGCTTCGAGCAGTTGTTTGCCATGACCGCCCCCGACTTCACCCCGCTGTACGAACGCCTGCGCAACCAACCAGAACTGGCAGCCAATGCCCGCGAGCCGGACGACGGCGACAACGCCGCGGACGCCGAAAGCTACCCCGGCTTTCGCTGCATGCTGGAGCGCTGAAAGCCGCTCAATCTGCCTTCGCCACTTCGTCCAAGCACTCGGCCATCACCTGCGCATCGCAGGCCATTTCCACATGCGCCAGGCCCGCCACAAAGCGCTGGCGCGCGCCGGGCAGCGCTGCCGTGCGCGCAGGGAAGACGATGTTGTCGCAGTTGGAATACCAGCAGGTGAACAGGCGGGCGCGGGTGATGGGCTCGTCAAGCTGCAGTTGCTGCAGCCACGGGCTGGCCAGTTGCATCTGGCGCCCGTTGGTGGCATGGCTCCAGCAGCCCAGCCAGGTGCCGCCGTGCGGCGTGCCCAAGGTGATGACCCTGTGCACCCGCGCATCGGCGGCGCAGGCACGCAGCCAGGCCCGCGCAGCCAGGCCGCCCATGCTGTGCGCCACGATGACCGGCGGCAGGCCCGTGGCCTGCGTCACACGGCGCACCGCCTCATCCACCGTGGCAACGTACGCGTCGATGGAACCAAACACCGGCTCCAGGTCCACCGCCACGTAGGCATGGCCGCGAGCGCGCAGCAAGGGCATCCAGGGCAGCCACAGCCCCCGGTTGCACAGAAAGCCATGCACCAGCACCACGCCGCGCTGGCCGGTGGGCGCATCGGGCAGCCAGTCGGGCACGCTGGCGCTGCGCAGTGGCTGGCGCCAGCCAAAGACCACCGCCGCACAGCGCGCCTCGGCCCCGGCAGCGCGCAGCACCTGCGCCAGCGTGGCCCGTGGCGCGGCATCGGCCCGGTTGACGGCGTGCATCAGCACAAAGGGCAGGCCCAGGCCCAGCGCATACCAGCAGACAAAAACGACCATCCCCGCCAAGGCCAGGCCCAGTCTCTGCGGCAGCGCCCAGGCCCACCAGGCGGCCAGGGCCAGCACCAGGGATACCAATGCCAGCGATTGCATCCGCGCAATCATGGTGCGCCTGCGCAGGGGTGAAGAGAGGGATGACTATTCATGCGGACTTTCGAGGTATCGCAAGGGGTAAAACACCGTTTTTCGGTGTAATCGGCAAAGCATAGACCATCCGCCCCCTGCCATGGACGCCGCCGACACCATCCGCCAAAGCCTTGCCGACGTGACCGCGCTGCGCGCGCAGCAGCTGGCCGACCCACCCTTGGCCCAGGCCGTGCTGGCCGTCAAGCAATGGCAGTCGCGCCGCTTCGCAGGCACCTATGCCGACCTGATGGCCGACCCTCTGTACCAGGGTGCCACGCGTTTTTTCCTGGAGGAGCTGTACAGCCCTGGCGACTACAGCGAGCGCGACACCCAGTTCGGCCGCATCGCGGGCACCTTGCAGACGGTGTTTCCGCAGGCCGTGGTGCAGACCGCCACCGACCTGGCCCTGCTGCACATGCAGACCGAGCGGCTGGACCACGCCATGGGGCTGGCCTGGGTGCACCTGCCCCCCACCCCCGCCGACGCCGCGCGCTACGTGGCCGCCTGGCGCGGCGTGGGCGAGCGCGGCGTGGGCGAGCGCGCCGAGCGCGAACAACAACTGGCCAGCGTGATGAAGCTGGGCCAAGACCTCACCCGCTTCACGCGCATGCCCGGCCTGCGCATGATGCTGCGCATGATGCGCAAGCCCGCCCAGGCTGCGGGCCTGGGGGCCTTGCAGCACTTCCTGGAAACAGGCTTCGACACCTTCGGCCAGATGGCGCGCAGGCGCGGCGCGGTGGAGCATTTCCTGGCCACCGTGCACGAGCGCGAGGCCACGCTGATGCAGGCCCTGTTCGACGGCGACCCTGTCGCCTGCGGGACGCAATTGGAGGCCACCCTGGGACTTGCCCGGTAGTCCTTTCGCAGTGCAGCACAGAGAATGGGGGCTCTCTTTTTCCCTCCACCTGACTGCTGAAGAACGCATGGACAAGATCTGGCTCAAGAACTACCCCGCTGGCGTACCGCACGAGGTGCAGCCCGAGCAATACCGCTCGGCCGCACACCTGCTGGAAGAGGCCATGCGCAAGCACGCGGCCCAGCCCTTTTCGGTGTGCATGGAACGCTGGATGAGCTACGGCGAGCTGGACCGCTACAGCGCCGCACTGGGCGCCTGGCTGCAAAGCCAAGGGCTGGAGAGCGGTGCGCGCGTGGCCATCATGCTGCCCAACGTGCCGCAGTTTGCCGTGACCATGGCCGCCGTGCTGCGCGCAGGCTACACCTGCGTGAACGTGAACCCGCTCTACACCGCACGCGAGCTGGAGCACCAGCTCAAGGACTCTGGCGCCACAGCCATCGTCATCCTGGAAAATTTTGCCCACACGCTGGCCGAAGTGGTCGATCACACCAACGTCAAGCATGTGGTGATGGCATCGATGGGCGACCTGCTGGGCCCCTGGTACGGCCGCTGGATCACCTTTGCCGTGCGCCACCTGGCCAAGATGGTGCCCGCCTACGAGCTGCCGCTGTCGGGCGGGCGCAAGGTCACCCCGTTCAAGAAGGCGCTGGCACTGGGCGCACAGCACACCCTGCGCCCGAGCACGGCAGGCCTGGACGCCATTGCCTTCCTGCAGTACACGGGCGGCACCACGGGCCTGTCCAAGGGCGCGGTGCTGACCCACCGCAACATCGTGGCCGCCACGCTGCAGGCCGAGGCCTGGTTCACCCCGGCGCTGGCCCAAATTGGCGACGTGAGCAAGGCCAACAGCATTGCCGCGCTGCCGCTGTACCACATCTTCGCGCTCACGCTGTGCCTGCTGGCCATCCGCCAGGGCTCGCGCCTGACGCTGATCCCCAACCCGCGCGACATCCCCAAGTTCGTCGAGGTGCTCAAGAAGCGCCCCTTCCACATGCTGCCGGCGGTGAACACGCTGTTCAACGCACTCCTGCAGAACCCGCAGTTCCGCGCGCTCGATTTCTCGCACCTGTGCGTGTCGCAAGCCGGCGGCATGGCCGCTTCCGAGGGCACGGCGCGCCAGTGGAAAAAAGTGACGGGCAGCACCATGATCGAAGGCTGGGGCATGAGCGAGACCTGCGCCATCGGCACCAACAACCCGGTCAACAACTCCGAGTTCACGGGCAGCATCGGCCTGCCGCTGCCGGGCATCGACATCGCCATCAAGGACGACGACGGCAACAGCCTGCCCCAGGGCGATTCAGGCGAGATCTGCATCCGTGGCCCCAACGTCATGCGCGGCTACTACAACCAGCCCGAGGAAACCGCCAAGGCCTTCACGCCCGACGGCTTCATGCGCACGGGCGACATCGGCATCATGGACGCCGAGGGCTACACGCGCATCATCGACCGCAAGAAGGACATGATCCTGGTCAGCGGCTTCAACGTCTTCCCCAATGAGATCGAGAACGTCATCTCCACCTGCCCCGGCGTGCTCGAATGCGCCGCTGTGGGCGTGCCCGACGAGAAGCAGGGCGAGGCGGTCAAGGTCTTCATCGTGCGCAGCGACCCCTCGCTCGAAGAAAGCGACGTGGAACGCTTCTGCCACGAGAACCTCACCGGCTACAAACGGCCCAAGTACATCGAGTTCCGCGAAGACCTGCCCAAGACCAACGTGGGCAAGATCCTGCGCCGCGAGCTAAGGACAACCCCCTGAGTCGCCTACGGCGCCTTCCCCCTTCTCTCGGCTTCGCCGGGAAGGGGGACACCGCCAGCGCGGCGGGGCGGCCCTTGCGCGGCGGTCGCTGGCCTGGGCCGCGCCCGTGGCAACCACCACGGGCAGTGAATTTTCATTGGATAGCTTATGACGCAACATCCATCGGCCTTACCGCCTGAAATCACTGTATTTGAACGGGGCTGGCTGTCGTCGAACAACGTCCTGTTCACGGGGCAGCGTTCGGGCGCAGCGCTGGTGGACACGGGCTACTGGACGCACAGCGCACAGACCCTGGCGCTGGTGCAGTCGGCGCTGGCGGGGCGGCCGCTGGCACGCATCTTCAACACCCACCTGCACAGCGACCACTGCGGCGGCAACGCCGCGCTGCAGCAGGCCTGGCCGCAGGTGCACACCGCCATCCCGCCAGGGCAGGCCGCGCATGTGCGCAACTGGGACCCCTACGCCCTGAGCTACACGCCCACCGGCCAGGAATGCCCGCAGTTCCGCTGCGACGCACTGCTGCAGCCCGGCACCGAGGAACTGCTGGGCGACCGCCCCTGGCAGGTGCACGCCGCACCGGGGCACGACCCGCATTCCATCGTGCTGTTCGAGCCGCAGGACCGCATCCTGATATCGGCCGACGCGCTGTGGGAAAACGGCTTTGGCGTGGTGTTCCCCGAGCTCGACGGCGCAGACGCCTTCGACGAGGTGGCGCGCACCCTCGACCTGATCGAGCGCCTGGCCCCGCGCACCGTGATCCCCGGCCACGGCCCGGTGTTCCACGACACAGCACGCGCCCTGGCCGTGGCGCGCAAGCGGCTGGACGGCTTTGCCAGCAACCCCGGCAAGCACGCGCTGTATGCCGCCAAGGTGCTGCTCAAGTACAAGCTGCTGGAGTGGCAACGCATCAGCCTGCCCGACCTGCACGCCTGGACCAGCGCCACGCCCTACTTCGGCGCCATGCACCAGCGGCATTTTGGCGACCGCAGCCAGGAAGAATGGCTGGAGGGGCTGATGGACGAGCTGGTGCGCTCGGGGGCGGCGCGGCGGGAAGGGGATGAGCTGGTGAATCTTTGAGGTCTTTTTGGCATCTTGCGCTTATCCAGTAAGCGCTAGCAGCTATGTTTTTCATAGCAAATATCATGTTTTGGCCGAGGGCGGAGGCCGGGTCTCGCCCCGGCGGGCGACTCACTTTCTTTTGGCGAAGCAAAAGAAAGTTACTGCGCCGCCGGGCGCACATCCCGGCCAGCCGCCCTCAAAAACAACCCACAAAAACCATCAAGGCAGTTCCTTGTTCACCTCCGGCTCCGCCCCACCCCGCGGCCCCACCGTCCCCAGCCGCGCCTTGAGCGACTGCGGCTGCCCCGTGATGAGCGCCGCATAGTTGGTGGTGTTGGCCAGCACCTTCTTCACGTAGTCGCGCGTTTCGGTGAACGGGATGTTCTCGGCCCAGATGGCGGCGTCGAGCACGGCCCCGTTACGCCAGGCGCGCGGGCGGCCCGGCCCTGCGTTGTAGGCGGCGGCGGCCATGGGCATGGAGCCGCCAAAGTCGTCGAGCGCCAGCTTGAGGTAGGCCGTGCCGATGGCAATGTTGGTGTCGCGCTCGTTCAGCTGTTCGGTACGGAAGTCGGTCAGCCCTATGCGCTTGGCCGTCCAGCGGGCCGTGGCGGGCATCACCTGCATGAGGCCCGATGCGCCGACCTGCGAGCGTGCATCCATGACGAAGCGGCTTTCCTGCCGGATCAGGCCATAGACGTAGGCCGGATCCAGGCTGATGGCGCGCGCGCGCTCCACCACTGCGTCGCGGAAGGGCATGGGAAAGCGCTGCGCCATGTCGATGCTGGCGCGCGTGCGTTCGCTGGTGTTGATGCAGCGGTCCCACACCTCGCGCTGGCAGGCGAAGTCGGCAGCGGCCAGCAGTTCGCGGTCGTTCATGCCGCCGGGACGGTGCAGGTTGGTGGTGTAGTTCCACTCACGCACACCCTCGCCGCGCAGGCCGATGAGAATGGCGTACAGCCCCCGGTTCAGGCCGGGGTTGGCGCGCGCGGCGGTTTTTTCTTCCTCGGTCAGGGGCGCGGGGGCCGGGGGCAGTGCGACGCGCTGGCCCAGTTCTTCCAGCGCCAGTTGCTCATAGAAGCCACGGACACCGGCAATGCCTTCCAGCAGGCGCTGGGCCTGGGCTCGCTCGTTGTCGCTGGGGCGGCCCGCAAGCAGCGCACGGGCCTTCCAGTACACCCAGGTAGCGTCCTGGCGCGTTTCCTCGCCCATGGCATCGATGGCCTTGCGCACCTCTTTCCACTGTCCGGCGCGCAATGCGGCCCGCACCTTCCAGGCCAGCAGGTCGTCGCCGAGGTCGGTGTCGCGCGTGACGTTGGCGTAGTAGCCCATGGCACTGGGCGAGAGTTTTTGCGCCGCCGCCTTGCCCAGCACAGCCCAGGCCCAGTTGCGCTCTTCGGGCGACATGTGCACGCTCCACTTGGCGTCCAGTTGCGACGCTGCGGACTCGATGTCGCTGCCCGCCAGCTTGATGATGGCCAGCAGCACCAGTTCCTGCCGCATCCGGCCACGGGCGGTGGCATGCGCGCGCAGAAACTTGCTGGGCGCATCCAACGCCTCGCGCAGCGTGGGCAGCGCATCGGGCGCAACGATTTCAACGGCCTTGCGTGCCACGCCGGGGCGATTGGCCTCCACCGCCAGGCGGGCCTTGCGCCATACATCCAGCGCACTGAGCTTGCGGGCCGCATGGAGCTCTGCGGCTGCGAGCGTGCAGCCATCGTCGGCATCGCGCAGGCTGTGCCACAGGCGGCGCACATCGTCCACAATGCTGGCACCGGCCGTACCCTTGATCTCGTCCACCAGCAGGGCATAGCAGCGCACCTCGCGGTCGTCCTGCATGCGGTATTGGGCGTGGAGTTCGGCAAACTGCGCCCAGTCGCGGCGCTGGCCCAGCAATTGCAGCCAGTCGTTGCGCAGGCGGTCTTCCTGGTACGTGCCCGCCCAGCGCTGCAAAAAGGCCTGCACCTCTTGCGCCGAGGCGTCCGCAAGCCGGGCCTTGAGCTCCCAATAGGCAGCCCAGGGCTCCAGCGCATGGCCCTTGGCCTGGGGCAGGAGCTGTTCGAGCTTTTTGCGGTCGCCCTTGCGAAAGGCTTGCTGCATGTCCAGCAGCACCTGGTCGCCCTTGGGCTGCGCAAAAACAGGGGCCGCAGGCGTGGCCAGCAGCGCACAAGCCACCAGCGGTGTCAGAATCTTCATCAAATGCATGGGGGAATTATGTGATGGACAAAGCAGCCCTGCGGCGCACATTGTTAGAACAACGCCTGAACCTGCCCGACCGCCTACAGCGCGCCGACGCGCTGCAGCAGGTCATGCGCATCTGGCTCATCAACCGACCCGATACCGTGATTGGCGCCTACTGGCCCATCAAGGGCGAATTCGACCCCCTGCCCGCGCTGCACCGCTGGAAGGAAGACGGCGAACTGCTGGACGAACCGCAGTTGCGCCGCATCGGCCTGCCGGTGGTGAACAAGCAGCACAAGACACTGACCTTCCACGCCTGGTACCCCGGCTGCCCCATGGAGGAAGACGCCTACGGCATCCCCAAGCCCAAGGACACCGAACTCATCGTACCCACGCTGCTGTTCGTGCCCTGCGTGGGCTATGGCCCGGGCGGCTACCGCCTGGGCTATGGCGGCGGCTTCTACGACCGCACCCTGGCCGCACTGCAGCCCAGCCCCACCACCGTGGGCCTGGGCTACACCCAGGGCTACCTCGACGACTTCGAACCCGAGGCGCACGACCTGCCGCTGGATGCCATCCTGAATGACAACGGGGTGGTGTGGCCTGTATGAGGCACATCCCCCTGAGGCGCTTCGCGCCTTCCCCCTTCTCTGGCATCGCTGCGCGATGCGGAAGGGGGACGACACCAGCGCGGCGGGGCGGCCCTTGCGCGGTGTCTGCTGGCCCCCACCGCTGAAGCCGCTGCGTCAATAAGCGCAACCTGCGAATCCATGACGCAACCTTTTCCATGCTTTTTTTATTACACATATTTTCCATTTGAAGCATTTTGTGTAATATGTGACGCATGCCCTCCTCCCTCGACACCAAAGTCCAACCCAAGCACCTGCTGCTGGAGCTGCTGCTCGCCAGCGGCGACGACGCCCTGCCCGTCAGCCACGCGGTGGCGGCGGGGGCGGTGTTTGGCATCAGCGAGAACCATGTGCGCGTGACGCTGGCACGGCTGGCCGCGCAGGACATGGCCCAGGCCACCGAGCGCGGCGCCTGGCGCCTGGGGCCCGCCGCGCAGAGCCTGGCGCAGGACGTGGCCAACTGGCGCCACACCGCGCAGCGCCTGCGCCCCTGGAACGGGCAGTACGTGGCCGTGCACTGCGGCACGCTGGCGCGCAGCGACCGTGCCGCCACGCAGCAGCGCGAACGCGCCCTGCATCTGCTGGGCTTCGCCGAGCTGCAGCGCGACTTCTGGCTGCGGCCCGACAACATCGAGGCGGACATCGGCGCCATCCGCGCGCGCCTCTACGCGCTGGGCCTGGAGACGCAGGCCGTGGTCTGCGGCTGCACCTCGCTCGATCCGGCCACCGAGGCCGCTGTGGACGCGCTGTGGGACGGCGTGGCCCTCAACCGCGCCTACCGCGCCACGCAGGAGCGCCTGCAGCGCTGGCTGGACGGCGCAGCGCGCCTGCCCATAGCCCAGGCGGCGCGCGAATCGTTCTTCCTCGGCGGCGCGGCGATCCGCCAGTTGGTGTACGACCCGCTGCTGCCCGAACCCATGGTGGACGGCGTACTGCGCGCGGCCTTCATCGACAGCGTGCACGCCTTCGATGCGGCGGGCCGCACCATCTGGAATCGCTTCTACGACGCCCTGTCCACCCCGGACACCGCCACGCGCAAGGCCCGCCTGCGCATCGCTTGACCCTTACCCCCACCCCCGGAGACCCCGCCATGAACGCCCTGAGCGACACCACCGCCCTACCCTCGCACTACCTGGCCGAGACCCATCGGGTCGAGAACGTGTCCTGCGAGCTCGCCGACTACAACATGTACGTGCAGGACACTGCCCTGCGCGAGGCCGTGCAACGCGAAGGCGCGGCCTGGGCCGAGGCCGATCTGCGGCGCTTCGGCCAACTCACCGGCTCGGCCGAGTACCTGGAACAGGGCAACCTCGCCAACCGCTACCAGCCGGAGTTGGAGACGCACGACCGCTTCGGCAACCGCATCGACCTAGTGAAGTTCCACCCTGCCTACCACCGCTTCATGGGCACAGCCATCGAGCACGGCCTGCATTCCTCGCCCTGGACGGCCCCCCAGGCTGGCGCCCATGTGGCGCGCGCCGCAGGCAACTACCTGCACACCCAGGTGGAGGCGGGCCACGGCTGCCCCATCACCATGACCTTTGCTGCCATCCCCGCGCTGCGCCTGCAGCCCGACCTGGCCGCGCTGTGGGAGCCCAAGATCACCGCCCGCGTGTACGACCCGCGCAACGTGCCCGTGGAGCAAAAAGCCGGCGTGACCATCGGCATGGCCATGACCGAGAAGCAGGGCGGCTCTGACGTGCAGGCCAACAGCACGCGCGCCTACCCCGTGGGCCAGGGCGGCCCCGGCCAGGCGTATGAACTGGTGGGCCACAAGTATTTCGTCTCGGCGCCCATGTGCGACGCCTTCCTGGTGCTGGCGCACACCGACAAGGGCCTGTCGTGCTTCCTGCTGCCGCGCTGGCGCCCGGACGGCACGAAGAATCCCATGCAAGTGCTGCGCCTGAAGAAGAAGATGGGCAACGCCTCCAACGCATCGAGCGAGACCGAGCTGCGCGGCGCGCTGGCCTGGATGGTGGGCGAGGAAGGGCGCGGCGTGCGCAACATCCTCGAAATGGTGGCCATGACGCGCTTTGACTGCATGGTGGGCTCCAGCGCGGGCATGCGCATGGCGCTGTCGCAGGCGCTGCACCACTGCGCGCACCGCAGCGCCTTTGGCGCACGCCTGAACCAGCAGCCGCTGATGCAAAACGTGCTGGCCGATCTGGCGCTGGAGAGCGAGGCCGCCATGACCCTGTCGATGCGCGTGGCCCGCGCCCTGGACCAGCGCGATGACCGCCACGAGGACCTTCTCGTGCGCCTGGTGACCGCCGTGGGCAAATACTGGATCTGCAAGCGCACGCCCGGCCACGCCTACGAGGCCATGGAATGCATCGGCGGCAGCGGCGTGATGGAGGACAGTATGTTCCCGCGCCTGTACCGCGAGGCGCCGGTCAACGCCATCTGGGAAGGCAGCGGCAACATCCAGTGCCTGGACGTGCTGCGCGCCATGGCCAAGACGCCCGAGGTGGTGGACGCCTTCTTCGCCGAACTGCGCCACACCCAGGGCCAGAACACCTTGCTCGACCAGCATGTGCGCGACCTGGGCAAGGAGTTTGCCGACACCACCGACCTGCAGTACCGCGCCCGCCACGTGGTCGAGCGCATGGCGCTGGCGCTGCAGGCCTCGCTGCTGGTGCGCGGCGCGCCCGCCTTCGTGGCTGACGCGTTCTGCGCCTCGCGCCTGGCGCCCGAGGGCAGCTTCAACTACGGCGCGCTGCCGCGCGGTGTGGACGTGCAGGCCATCATCGAGCGGGCCACGCCACGCGTACAGTGACACCCCCCTGTGGCGCTACGCGCCTTCCCCCCTCTCCTGCGGGAGGGGGAACGCACCCGGCGGCCCGGCAAAGCCGGTTCCACGGGTGCCCTGGCATGGAACCGCAACGCGCGTTGCCGCTTCTTGCCGCACAATGGGCCGCTCTTTTGCGGCCCATTTTCTTCAGCAGGTGAACCATGCTCCAGCTCTACATCGGCAACAAGAACTACTCCTCCTGGTCCATGCGCCCCTGGGTGCTGCTGCGCCAGGCGGGCATCCCCTTCGAGGAAGTGCTCGCGCGCTTCGACAGCTTCGACCCCGATTCGCACTTCAAGGCCACGATCGCCGGCATCTCGCCCACCGGCAAGGTGCCGGTGCTGGTCGATGGCGACCTGAGCATCTGGGACACCCTGGCCATCGCCGAATACCTGGCCGAGACCTACCCCGAGAAGAATCTCTGGCCCCGTGACAAGGCCGCCCGCGCGCGCGCCCGCAGCGTCTGCGCGGAAATGCACAGCGGCTTCACCGCCCTGCGCGGCGCCTGCCCCATGAACATCGAGGCCCACCTGCCCGACACCGGCGCGCTGCTCTGGCGCGACAAACCCGCCGTGCGCGCCGATGTGCAGCGCCTCGTGGACATGTGGACTGGCCTGCTGGAGCAGCACGGCGGCCCGATGCTGTTCGGCGAATTCACCATCGCGGACGCCTTCTACGCCCCCGTCTGCATGCGCCTGCACAGCTACGGCCTGCCGGTGCCCGCGCACATCCAGGCCTATGTGCAGCGCGTGCGCGCGCTGCCCGGCGTCAAGGCCTGGATCGACGGCGCGCTGGCCGAGGCAGACTTCCGCGAGTTCGAGGAGCCATACCGGCTGCGGCGCTGAGACGCTGATTTCGCTCCCGGCATGGCGCCTGTAGCACTTGTGTGCTACATTGATTCGCCACCGGAGCAGCCATGTCCACCACCACCATCCGCCTCGAAGACGAGCTGAAAGCCCGCATCAACGCCGCTGCCGCGCAAGCGGGCAAAACGGCCCATGCCTTCATCCTGGACGCCCTGGCCCAGACGGTGGAGCAGGTGGAACTGGACAACGCCTTTCACGCCGTGGCCGACGAGCGCTGGGCCCGCATCCGCGCCACAGGCCAGACCGTGGCCTGGGACGATGCCAAGGCCTACCTGGCTTCCCGTGCCCAGGGCAAACGGCCACGCAAGCCCTCCGCCCGCACCCCAGGCAAGTAAACGCCAGCGCCCGCCTTCGCATGACCCGCATCGAGCTGGCCCCGGAAGTCCTGGACGATTTCGACCGCTTCTTCGACCACATCGCCCAACACGACCCCGAATCCGCACCCGAGCGCATTGACACCATTCTGGAAGCCCTGCAGATCCTCACCCACAGCCCGCAGATCGGGCGCCCTGTGCGGGGCGGCAAGCGGGAGCTGGTGATAGGTCGAGCCTCGCGCGGCTATGTGGCGCTGTACCACTACGTGGAGGCCATCGACACCGTGTTCGTGCTGGCGCTGCGCAGCCAGCGGGAGGCCGGGTTCAAGCACTGAGGCTTCACCTCACCCCTGCCGGAACTGCTTGCGCAAAAACGGTTTGTGCCGCGCGATGTGCGCCAGTTGCTCGGGGGTGATGCTGCTACCGAGGGATCGCCCTCGGCGGCTGGATGGATACTCAAATGGCGAAGCCATCACGGCAACACATCCCCCGGAGCTGCCGGAACATCAGGCACCAGATCCAGTGCAGCCGCGTATTTTTCAGCGCTGGCGCGCTGGCCACGCTGGGCGATGTAGTCCTCGGCGGCAAGCGCTGCCAGTTTTTCAGCCAATGCAGTAGCCGCCAACTGATTGACGGAAATGCCCTCCCGCTGGGCATAGAGCTTGGCGTTCTGGTGAATCGATTGCGGCAAGCGCAGACTGAGTGTGCTCATGGTGCGGCTCCATCCAATAGCTTCAATAACTGGCCGGGCGTGACCACCTGGATCTCGAACCTGCCAGCAGCGGCAAAGTCCCGCAGGTTGTGCGTGACCAAATAGCATGCTGATGCGTTGACCGCTGCCTCCAGCACCAGTTCATCCCTAGGGTCACGCAACTGGGGCCGCCACAAAAAATGAACCGGCTGCTGAACCGCGACGGCACACACCATGTCCAAAACAGCGTCGATCGCGTCCACAGGCAAGGGCAACAGCCCGGGACGGTGCAAGACATCCTCGTACTCCATGGCCAATGGCACCGTCAGATGCAAGCGATATTGCCCTGTAGGCAAGCGCCGGAGCAATTCAAACGACGCACCATTGCGTGAACGCAGCCCCGCCACCAACACATTGGTGTCCAGCACAATCTGGGGACGAGCTTTCATGGTATTGCCTATGATACCGCATCACATCCAGCGAGGCGACCTACCGCCATCCTCACCCCTGCCGGAACTGCTTGCGCAAAAACGCCTTGTGCCGCGCAATGTGCGCCAGCTGCGCCGGGGCGATGGAGCCGCCCAGAGTCTCGTCCTCGGTGTTGAGCACCGCGTTGGCGTAGCGCATGGCGCGCGCCACCACCTCGGCCTCGCTCACCCCCTGCTGCGCGGCCAGGTCCATGGCCACGCGGCGCATGGCGCGCTGCGACAGCACCCACATGGCACCGAAGGCGTCCCAGGCGCCAGCGGCCTCCAGGGCTTTTTCCCGGTCGGCCAGGATTTCGTTCAGGGGCTTGGCCAGCACCTCCTGCAGGGCGTTGAGCTGCTCCTGCAGCGCCTCGGCACGCTCCTGCAATTGCGCGGCGGCGGCCTCGGAAGCACTGGACGCCGCTGGCACGGGAATGGGCAGGCTGCCGTCGGGGTTGGGCTGGACGATGGTGATGGCGGGGGGCGTGGACATGGGCAAACTCCGGACGCGAACAGTGCCTTGAAGGGGCGTGAATAGTAACTACACTGCCCCCATGCAAATCTACATGGTGGGGGGCGCCGTGCGCGACCGGCTGCTGGGCCGCCCCGTGAACGACCACGACTGGGTGGTGGTGGGCGCCACGCCCGAGCAGATGGTGGCCCAGGGCTACCTGCCCGTGGGGCGCGACTTTCCGGTCTTCCTGCACCCGCAGACACGCGAGGAGTACGCGCTGGCGCGCACCGAGCGCAAGAGCGGGCGCGGCTACCGCGGCTTTGTGGTGCAGACCTCGCCCGAGGTAACGCTGGAAGAGGACCTCTCGCGGCGCGACATTACTATCAATTCGATAGCTATTGGCGCAGATCCCACGGGCGCAGAGGCCATTTTTGACCCCCATGGCGGCGCGCGCGACCTGCGCGACAAGGTGCTGCGCCACGTGACCCACGCCTTCCATGACGACCCGGTGCGTATCCTGCGCGTGGCGCGCTTTGCGGCGCGCTTCACCGACTTTTCGGTGGCGCCCGAGACGATGGCGCTGATGCGCTCCATGGTGAAGCACGGCGAGGCCGACCACCTGGTGGCCGAGCGCGTGTGGCAGGAGCTGGCGCGCGGCCTCATGGAGGAAAAGCCCTCGCGCATGTTCGAGGTGCTGCGCCAGTGCGGCGCGCTCAAGGTGGTGCTACCCGAGGTGGACCGCCTGTGGGGCGTACCCCAGCGCGCCGACTACCACCCCGAGGTGGACACCGGCGTGCACCTGATGATGGTGCTGGACATGGCTGCACGCCTGCAGGCGCCGCTGGCCGTGCGCTTCGCCTGCCTGGCGCACGACCTGGGCAAGGGCACCACGCCTGCCGACGTGCTGCCGCGCCACATCGGCCACGAGCAGCGCAGCACAGACCTGCTCAAGGGCCTGTGCGAACGCCTGCGCGTGCCCACCGACTGCCGCGAGCTGGCCGACGTGGTGGCGCGTGAGCACAGCAACATCCACCGCAGCGGCAGCCTGGACGCCGCCGCGCTGGTGCGGCTGCTGGAGCGCTGCGACGCCATCCGCAAACCCACGCGCATGGGCGACATCCTGCTGGCCTGCGAATGCGACGCCAGAGGGCGCCTGCACTTCGAGGAAGCGGCCTACCCGCAGCGCGCACGCCTGGGCGGGGCGCTGGCCGCAGTGCAATCAGTTGCTACCAATGTGATAGCTGCCAACGCAGCATCCAAGGGCATTACAGGCCAAAAAGTAGGTGAACTGATCCACGCCGCACGCGCGGAGGCCGTGGCCGCCTGGCTGGCCCAGCCCGCCACCTGACAACCAGCTACCAGCGCAGCACGCGCGGCCCCAGCCAGGCGCCCGCCAGCGTGGGCAAGGCCATGCCCGCCAGGTACCACACGGCCAGGAAGGGCGCGGCCATTTCCGGGCAGTGCAGCGCATAGGCCAGCGCGCCCAGGGCGCCCGCCAGCAGCCCGGCCCCGGCGCCCGCCCAGGCCAGCCGCGTGGGCGCCGCGCCGCGCAGCGCCCACAGGCTGGCCGCCAGGGCAGGCACCGACAGCGCCGCAATGTTGAAGGCACAGCTGCGCCAGGTGCTGCCCAGCACCAGGGGCAGGCGTTCGCCGGGGTTGGCCTGGCCCAGCGCCACGGCGGCCAGGCCCCACAGCACCAGCGGCGGCAGCGCCAGCAGCGCCAGACTGTGCCCCAGGCCCATGCCGGGCCGCGCCAGGCGGCGCAGCACGGCCAGGCAGCCCGCGGCCAGCAGGGCGGCAAACACCAGCTTGCCCCAGAACACGGGCAGCGCCATGTCCTGCAGCAGGCGGGGGTTCAGCCCGAACAGCGCCAACATCAGCACCAGGGCGCACGCCAGCCCGGCGAGCAAGGCCAGTGCAAAGCGTTGCTCGATGGCGTTGCGCGGCACCGGGCCGGGGTCATTGGCAAGCAGTGCAATCAAGTCATCCGTTTTCATGTCGTTCCCCTGATACGGGCGGCCAGGGCCTTGAGCCCCCGGTGCACGCCCACCTTGACCGCCGATTCCGACAGCCCCGTCAGGCGCGCCGTTTCAGCCACCGACAGCCCTTCGAGCTTGACGTGCACGATGGGCAGGCGCTGGCGCTCGGGCAGCGTCTGCAGCAGCTGGCCCAGGTCGCGCCGGGCCTGCGCGGCCTCGGCATCGCTGCTGGAAAACAGCTCCTGCACGTCGTCCAGCGGCACGTCGAGCGCGCCCTTCACCGCGTGCGAGCGCAGCCAGTCGATGAGCTTGTAGCGCGCGATGGCGTGCGCCCAGGCCGTTACCGGCAGGTCTTGCCGGTAGGTGTGGCGCTGGTTGTGCACTGCCAAAAGGGTTTCCTGCACGAGGTCCTCCACTTCATCGGGCCGCTGGGCCAGGCGGCGGCGCAAAAAGGCCCGCAGGTGCGCGCTCAGCTCCTTCAGAAAGCGCTGGTAGGCATTGGTGTCGCCCTCCAGGCCCTGCAGCAGCAATGGGCGCAACCGCTGTTCTATCTCCATGGCGTCTCCCTCGCTGGTATTCGGGGCCGGTGCGCGGCTGGTTACACGGGGGGCGAAAAAGATATTTTCGACCACAGCGTAACCCGGCCCGCCAAGCCTGCGAATTACAGCGCAGACCGGCCGGATGCGCAGACACCACCGGCAGAGGTCTGACGCTTTTCTTCACCACCCAAGGAGCAACCACCATGACTTCCCGCACCCTCACCCTCGGCGCCCTGGCCTTCGCCGCCCTCTCCTGCGGCGCCGCACTGGCGCAGTCCGACAGCATGAACAAGCCCGGCGACATGGCCAAGCCCGCCATGGAGAAGTGCTACGGCGTTTCCATGGCCGGCAAGAACGACTGCGCCGCCGGCCCCGGCACCACCTGCGCGGGCACCGCCAAGGTGGACTACCAGGGCAACGCCTGGAAGTACGTGCCTGCGGGCACCTGCACCGGAATCCAGACGCCCAAGGGCATGGGTTCGCTGGAAGCCATGAAGAGCTGACCGGAAGCCGCGCCATGAAGCCCCTTCTCACCGCAGGCCTGGGCCTCAAGCCCCAGCACTACGACGAGGCCCTGCACTGCACCGCCAGCGGCCTGTGGTGGGAGGTGCACCCCGAGAACTACCTGTCGGGCGGCGGTCCGCGCCTGGCCTGGCTCGAAGCCATCCGCGCGCGCCACCCGGTGTCGCTGCATGGCGTGTCGCTCTCGCTCGCGGCCGATGCGCCGCCCGATGCGGGCCACCTGCACCGCCTGGCGCAGCTGGCGCGGCGCATCGAACCCGCGCTGGTGTCCGAGCACCTGGCCTGGTCGGCCTGGCGCGGGCGCTACCACCCCGACCTGCTGCCCTTTCCGCGCACGCACGAGGCGCTGGTGCGCATCGCGGCCAACATCAGCGCCACGCAGGACGCCCTGGGCCGCGCCATCGCCATCGAGAATCCCACGCACTACCTGCACATCGACGGGCACGACTGGTCTGAGACCGATTTCCTGGCCGCGCTGGTGCGCCGCACCGGCTGCGGCCTGCTGCTGGACGTGAACAACGTGTACCTCAGCGCGCACAACCTGGGCACCCGCGCCAGCGACTACCTGGACGCCTTTCCGGTGCAGGCCATCACCGAAATCCACCTCGCGGGCCACCATGCTGACCCGCACCTGGGCGACGCGCTGCTCATCGACAGCCACGACGCGCCCGTGGCCGAGCCTGTGTGGGCGCTGTACGAACGCCTGATCGCACGCACCGGCCCCCGGCCCACGCTGATCGAGCGCGACGACGCCATTCCGCCCCTGCCCGAGCTGCTGGCCGAGCGCGAGCGCGCGCACCGCATGCTCACGAACCTGGAGGCCCTGCCATGCACCTGAGCGATTTCCAGGACGGCCTGGCCAGCGCCCTGCTGCCCGCGCCCGGCGCCAGCGCACCGCCGCCCGCCTGGCTCGATGCGCTGCTCGCCCAGCCCGGCTTTGCCGTGTACCGCAACACCGTGGCCAAGGGCTGTATCGACGCCTTGCAGGCCAACTACCCCGCCGTGCACGCCCTGGTGGGCACCGACTGGCTGCGCGCCGCAGCACATGCCTTCATGCACCAGCACCCGCCTGCCGATGGACGGCTGATGGGCTACGGCGCGGGCTTTGCCGAATTTCTGGACCACTTCGCGCCCGCAGCCAACCTGCCCTACCTGGGCGCCGTGGCGCGGCTGGACCGCTGCTGGACCGAGGCCCACCTGGCCGCCGACGCACCCACGCTGCAGGCCGCATGGCTGGCCCAGCAGCCGCCCGAGGCCCTGGCGCGGCTGCGCCTGCAGCCCCATCCGGCCGCGCGCTGGCAGTGGTGCGCGGAGCACCCGGCCTACCGCCTGTGGCAATGCCAGCGCGACGGCTTGCCCTGGGATGCCAACCTGCCCTGGCAGGGCGAAGGTGCGCTGCTGACGCGCCCGCACGACGCCGTGCACTGGGCACCCCTGCCGCACGCGGGCTGCGCGCTGCTGGACGCCTGCGCCGCGGGCGCCACTTTTGAAGACGCCGCCGCCCAGGCCCTGCAGGCCGACCCCGCCGCCGACCTGCCCGCACTCGTCGCGCTGCTGCTGCGCACCGGCGCCCTGCGCCCCCCCGAACCCTGTTGAACGAGGAGCACCCCATGCACACCACCCATTCCCCTGTCGGCTCTGCGCCCGCGCCCCGCCCCGGCGTGCGCGGGCTGTGGAACGGCCTGGCCCAGCGGCTGGAGCAGCTCACGCCGCACGGCCTGATCGCGCTGGCCGCGCGCCTGGCGCTGGCGGGCATCTTCTGGATGTCGGGCCGCACCAAGGTCGAGGGCTGGTTCACGATCACCGACACCACCTACCTGCTGTTCCGCGAGGAATACAAGCTGCCGCTGATCCCCCCGGAATGGGCGGCGCCCATGGCCACCGTGGCCGAGCACCTGTTCCCGGTGCTGCTGGTGCTGGGACTGGCCACGCGCCTGTCGGCCCTGGCGCTGCTGGGCATGACGCTGGTGATCCAGGTCTTTGTCTACCCCGATGCCTGGCCCACGCACCTGTCGTGGGCGGCGCTGATGCTCTACCTGGCCGGGCGCGGCGCGGGCGCGGCCTCACTGGACCACGTTCTGCGCCTGCGCTGAAGCCTTTGGTTCAGAGCACGCTGCGCACCCAGCGCTCGATGTCCGCCGCGCCCAGGGCGCCCGAGATGCGCGCCACCTCGCGCCCGCCCTGGAATAGCACCATGGTCGGAATGCTGCGGATGTTGTAGGGCGCCGCCACCTGGGGGTGCGCCTCGGTATCGAGCTTGGCCAGCCGCACCCGGGGCTCCAGCGTGCGCGCGGCCTGCGCAAAGGCAGGGGCCATCTGGCGGCAGGGGCCGCACCAGGGCGCCCAGAAATCGACCAGCACCGGAATGTGGTTGCGCTGCACCTGCTTGGCAAAGCTGGCGGCGTCCAGCGCCAGCGGCGCCCCGGTGAACAGGGGCTGATGGCAACTGCCGCAGTCGGGCTGGCTGCCGAGCTGCGCCGCCTGGACGCGGTTGGTGGTGTGGCAGTGGGGACAGACGATGTGCAGGGATTCGGTCATGCCCCAGACATCGGGCCGCACCCCGAGAAAATCAAGTCAGAGCCACTTGACGATAAGACTCAACAGAAAGCTGAGCAGCACGGTGCTGGCCAGCGGGATGTACCACTCGCGCCCGAACAACCGGAAATGAAAATCCCCCGGCAACTTGCCCAGCCCCAGGCGCTGCAGCCAGGGCGTGAGCCCGTTGATAAGCACCAGCGCGAGGAAGACGACGATGAGCCAGCGGATCATGCGTTACAGCCTGTGGGAGCGGTCGCCGTGCGCAAAGCCCACGGCATCCCAGGGCTCGCCCTTGGCCAGCAGCAGCACCTGGAACAGCTCGCCCATCTCGTGCTCCATCAGCAGCTTGGCCGCCAGGGCGCGCTCTTGCAGCGGCGCCTGCTCCATGGCCTGCGGCAGGCCGCAGTTGATGAGGAAGTGCGCCTGCGTGGTGTAGCCCAGCAACTGCCATTCCTGCCCCGCGGGCAAGGGCTGCTCCTGCGCGGCGAGCACGATGCCGGTGAAGTTGACGTGCGCCGTGATGTCCTTGGCGCCCACGTCCACCAGCGGGTTGCCGTCGGCCTGGTGGGCGCGGTGGCACATCAGCGTGCCCATATGGCGCTGCGGGTGGTAGTACTCACGCTCGCCAAAGCCGTAGTCGATGAGCAGCAGCGCGCCGCGCCGCAGCTTCTCGCCCAGGGTGCGCACAAAGGCCTCGGCCTGGGGGTGGATTTCGGTGAGGTAGTCGTGCGGGCCTTCCACGGGGATCGGCGGCGCCAGGGGGGTGGGCCGGTCTTGCCAGACGAACGCACCCTGCTCCAGCGCCACACCGCGCTCATGCCACTGGCCGCCCTGGCGCAGCAGCAGTTGCACGGGCATGGCGTCGAGCAGTTCGTTGCCCACGACCACGCCCTCCATGGCATCGGGCAAGGCGTCCAGCCAGCGCAGCTTGTGCGCGTGCGCGGCCAGGCGCTCCTGCTGGCGCGCACGCAGGCTGCCCGACAGGTCCACGATGGTGTAGCGCTGCACCGCGTCGCCCAACGCGTCCAGCAGTTGCAATGCCAGCGCCCCCGAGCCCGCGCCAAACTCCCACAGATCGCTGGTCTGCGTGCGCGCCAGCGCCTCGCGCACCTGCACGGCCAAGGCCTGGCCGAACAGCGGGGTCAGCTCGGGCGCGGTCACAAAGTCGCTGCCCGACTGCGGCAGGTGGCCAAACTTGGGCAGGCCGCCCGCGTAGTAGCCCAGGCCCGGTGTGTACAGGGCCAGCGCCATGAAGCGGTCGAATCCAATCCAGCCGCCAGCGGCGCCGATGGCCTGGGCGATGTGGGATTGCAGGGCGGTCGTTAAACTTGGTGGTTCTGTCATCACGCTCTGCATTGTCCCCGAATGCCCACCCCTACCCGCCCACGCACCGTTCTGGTCACCGGCGCTGCCAAGCGCCTGGGCCGCGCCATTGCGCTGGCGCTGGCCGAAGGCGGCTGGCAGGTGGCGGTGCACTACCGCAGCGCGGAACAGGATGCTATCGAAACAGTAGCTGCTTGCGCCCGTATTTCGGGCATCAGCGGCCATTTTGATGCTGATTTTTCGGATGAATCGGCCGTGCGCGCCCTGTTGCCGAGCGTGGTGGCGCACTTTGGTGCGGTGGATGCGGTGGTCAACAGTGCCTCGCTGTTCGAGCACGACAACGCCGCCAGCTTCGGCTACGCCCGCCTGCAGCAGCACCTGGCCAGCAACACGGGTGCACCCATTGTGCTGGCGCAGGCCCTGCACGCGCACCTGCTGGAACGTGCCGCCCAGGGCGAGGCCGATGCCCAGGGCGCCGTGGTCAATCTGCTGGACCAGAAGCTCTGGAACCAGAACCCCGATTTTTTGAGCTACACGCTCTCCAAGGCCGCGCTCGAAGCTGCAGGCACCATGCTGGCGATGGCGCTGGCGCCGCGCGTGCGCGTCGTGGGTGTGGCGCCGGGGCTCACGCTCACCAGCCACTACCTGAGCGAGGAGCAGTTCCAGCGCCTGCATGCGCTCAGCCCGCTGGGACGCTCGTCCACCGCGCAGGACGTGGCCCAGGCCGTGCGCTTTGCGCTGGAGAACCGCGCGCTCACCGGCACCACGCTGCTGGTCGATGGCGGCCAGCACCTGATGCGCTTTGAGCGCGATTTTTCCCTCATGCAAGACACCCCCACCCCGCCATGAAACCCACCACCGGCCTGCAGACCCTCACCCTGACCGGGCTGCGTTTTGACGCCAACCTGGGCATCCTGGCGCACGAGAAGAGCTCTCCCCAACCCATCCAGGTCGATGCCGAGCTGAGCCTGGGCGCGCAGCCCCTGGCGCCGCACGACGACGACATCGCCCATGTGCTGGACTACCGCAAGGTGCGCCAGATCATCATCGACGAATGCACCGCCGAGCATGTGAACCTGCTGGAGACACTGATCGGCAAGCTGGCGCACCGGCTGCTGCTGCTGCCCGGCGTGCAGGGCGTGCGCGTCAAAATCGCAAAACTCGAAATCTTCGGCGACTGCGAAGTCGCCATCCGCATGGAAGCGGGGCAGTGGTAACAGTGGGGAAAAGGCACTCCAACACCCTGTGGGCGCTGGCTCTAGCCATCGCATTCACGGGGTTGATGGGTATCCGGTCGTACCGCCTGCACCAAGCCATCGTTCTTACCGCCGCCTGCCATGACTGCCGCTGGAGCCTGGAGGCACCCGCCTACGACGCGGGAATTTTTGCCGTGCTGCTGCTTCTGCTGGGAGTCGCCGGAATGCTGCCCCGCTGGGCACGATGCATCACGGTCGCGGTAGGCTGGCTTGTTCTTCTGCTCTACAGCACCGACATTTTTGTTTCCGGCCTGTTGAACATCCGTCTTCACATCACCGACATCATCAAGTATGCGGGCAACATAGCGCTGAACACCTCCGTAGCGCTTCCCCACTTGATGTCGCCATCTGGCGCGGCACTGGGCGTCCTGACCGTAGCCGGGTGCCTTGCGTTCTGGGTGCTGGCGCTGCGCGTGCGCCATGGCGTCAGGCAATTGGCGGGGTTTGTGCTGATGGCTCTGGGGCTCATCGCCGCCCGCACCCTACCGGCCACGACCACCTACGCCGCAGGACCAATCTACGCGGACTACATCACCAACAACATCCCGAGCGGCATCGACACCCCATATTCCCTGGAAAAGCGGATGAATCTCGACCTTCAACCGCCAGCGACGCAACTCTGCGCCACGCCCTCACATGCACCTCGCCCGGTGATTCTTCTGGTGGTGGAGTCGCTCTCGCTGTATCACAGCAAAAAACTCTCCGGGATTGAGGACTACACGCCTGAGCTGGATGCCATCGCCGACAAATACAGTCACCTGCAATCCTTCTATGCCAACGGTTTCTCCACCGATGGAGGGTTGATTGCGCTGCTCACGGGCTATGCCCCCATTCCCCAGGTTGACCGCTACAACAGCATCGATATCTATCAAGGATATGAAACCCCCAGGCAGCCCCTGTTGAGCCCGCTCGAGGCTGCGCGCATTCCAACGTCGTATTTTTCGACCTCAGACCTGGGATTTCTTGGTATGGGCAGTTGGCTGAAAAAGCTGGGGTTCTCGTACGTCGAAGGCCCAGACCATCCTTTTTACGATGGCATGCCCCGGGGCACGTTCAACGACCCCGGAGATGAGGCGCTGTACCGGCGCTACCTGCAGTGGTTTGACCACGAACGCGCTCCTGGCCCTTTTTTCTCAATAGTGCAAACCATCACCACGCATCCGCCCTTCATCATCCCGGGCTCCAGCCAACAGGGAGAGGAGGCCGCAGTCCGGTATGCAGACCATGCCCTAGGCCAGTTTGTTCGGCAATTGGAGCAGCGCGGATTTCTGGGAAACGGCATTCTTATCATCATGGGCGATCACCGCAGCATGACCATGCAGCGCCCAGGCGAGGTACGGGCCATCGGGCCGGCAGCGCAGGCGCGAGTGCCTGCCATCATTGCTGGAGTCGGCCATCGTGGGGTGGGGGGCATTGTCGGCCAATGGCAGCAGGCGGACTTCATCCCCTCGGTGCTGGCAGCCATGGGTCTGCACTCCTGCACCAGCGATTTTCAAGGCCGTTTTCTTGAACAGCGACAACAGCCCAAGTACATCCTGCACGCACAAGGGGTGGAAAGAGACCGGGTGCTTGTCAAGGTCAGGGATGAGCCCGACCTGCTGTTCGTGCAGCTGGACGGCGACCACACCGATTGGACATACCCGCCCACGCCGCCCACAGCGCACGGCGAGGTCATCACCGAAATCAACCGCCAGAGAACCCGCGTTCCTCCAGCAGAAGCCAATCTGGCTACAGAGGTTCTGCGCTGGAACCGCATGATTCCTTGAACCTAAAAATCGCAGTTGACGCCGAGCACGCGAATTTTTTGGAGAGCCTGATCGGCAAACTGGCGCAGCGGCTGCTGCAATTGCCTGGCGTGCTGGGGGTGCGCGTCAAGTAGGGCGTGTCATCATTCAATTCCCCCACGCGAATTGAATGATGACACGCCCTAGCCAAACTGGAGATTTTTGACGACTGCGAAATGGCCATCCGCCAGCGCAATGCGGGATTGGAGGGTGCGGGGGCGCGTTGCCGTTGGTCTGGGTGTTTGTATCACGCTTGGGGCAGCCGGGCTACCGGGCACAATCCCCCAGGTTTTGCGCAAACCACGGGGAATCCCAGCCAATTGCGGGGAAAATCGGACACCAGGGGCGATTGGATACCCCTTTTTGCTGACTGCATCATGACCACCACAGACACCGCCTGGATCCAGGACACCGCCGCCGCCCCCACCCTGCCCCCAGGCTCCTCGGCCTTCAAGATCGAGCGCGAGGCGCACAAGCTCGAAAAGCGCCTGTGCCGCGAGGTGGGCAAGGCCATCGTGCAGTACAACATGATTGAGGAAGGCGACAAGGTCATGGTCTGCATGTCGGGCGGAAAGGACAGCTATGCACTGCTCGACATCCTGCTCAAGCTGCAAAAGCGCGCGCCCGTGCGCTTCGAGATCGTGGCCGTCAACCTCGACCAGAAGCAGCCCGGCTTTCCCGAGCATGTGCTGCCCGACTACCTGACCAGCGTGGGCGTGCCCTTCCACATCGAGAACGAGGACACCTACAGCATCGTCAAGCGCCTGATCCCCGAGGGCAAGACCACCTGCAGCCTGTGCTCGCGCCTGCGCCGCGGCATTCTGTACCGCGTGGCCGACGAGCTGGGCGCCACCAAGATTGCGCTGGGCCACCACCGCGACGACATGCTGGCCACGCTGCTGCTCAACATGTTCTTTGGCGGCAAGCTCAAGAGCATGCCCCCGAAGCTGGTGAGCGACGATGGCCGCCACGTGGTGATCCGCCCCCTGGCCTTTGTGGCCGAGAAGGACACCACGCAGTGGGCCAAGGTGCGCCAGTTCCCCATCATCCCCTGCAACCTGTGCGGCAGCCAGGAGAACCTGCAGCGCAAGCAGGTGAGCGAAATGCTGCGCGAGTGGCAGAAAAAATACCCCGGCCGCGTGGAAAACATGGCCAACGCGCTGCAGAACGTGGTGCCCAGCCATTTGCTGGACGGCAAGCTGTACGATTTTGTGAACGCGCGTGCCACCGGCATTGCCAGCGAGGACGGCGACAAGGCGTTTGACGAGGAAGAATTCCCCGCACCGCCCCCGCTGCCCGGTATGCAGGTGGTGCGTATTGGGTGACCCCCCCTGTGTCGCGGCGGCCGCTGGCCTGGGCCGCGCCAGTACCATGCCTCGCGTATACGCGACGCTCCGCGGGGAAATAGGTACGACAATGGCAGCGGCTTTCCCCATTCTTTTCCAGGAGAAACGAACCATGACCCCGCTCTGGCTCCGACGCTCGTTCCTCTGCGCCAGCGCCGCCGCGCTGCTGGCGGGCTGTGCCAGCACCCGCGTGGTGGACAGCCAGGTGCAAAGCTGGTCCACGATCAACACCTTGCCTGCGCCGCCCACCTACCGGCTCGAAAAGCTCCCCTCGCAGCAAGCGTCCGCCAAGGCCTTTGCCCCCATCGAGGCACTGGCCCACACCGCGCTGCAGCGCGCCGGGCTGCAGCGTGACGATGCGCAGCCCAGCCTGATCGTCGAAGTGGGCGTGCGCGCCGGCCAGGCCCTGCCCGACTGGCCGCACTACCCCCCCGCCTGGTGGGGCTGGGGCCCTGGCCGGGGCTGGCGCTACGGCATGCGCCCAGGCGTCATGCTGCGCGAGCTGCCCCCCACCCTGTACCGGCGCGAAGTGAGCCTGGAGCTGCGCGACGCCCGCACGCAGCAGGTGGTGTACGAAACCTCGGCCCTGTTTGAGGACGTATGGGCCGACGACCCCGCCGTGTTCGGCGTGCTGTTCGACGCCGCGCTCAGCGGCTTTCCGCAACCGCCCCAGGGCCCGCGCCAGGTGCGCCTGCCCCTGGCGCCCACCGGCGCCCCGCGCTGACCGTGCCGATGCAGGCCACCCGCATCATTGCCGTGCGCCACGGCGAAACCGCCTGGAACGTGGACACGCGCATCCAGGGCCACCTGGACATTGCCCTCAACGACACCGGGCAATGGCAGGCACGCCAGGTGGCCAAGGCACTGGCAGCCGAACCGCTCACCGCCATCTACACCAGCGACCTGCAGCGCGCCCACGCCACGGCATGCGCCATCGCCCAGGCCAGCGGTGCCCCGCTGGTGCCCGAGCCCGGCCTGCGCGAGCGCAGCTTTGGCGCGCTTGAAGGCCGCACCTTTGCCGAGATCGAAACCGAGCTGCCCGAACAGGCCCGGCGCTGGCGCCAGCGCGACCCCCACTTTGCACCCGAAGGCGGCGAAACCCTGGTGCAACTGCGCGAACGCATTGCCGCCACCACGCACCGGCTGGCGGCGCAGCACAGCGGCGGGCTCATCGTGCTGGTAGCCCACGGCGGCGTGCTCGACGTACTCTACCGCCTGGCCACGGGCCAGGAACTGCAGGCCCCGCGCACCTGGCAACTGGCCAACGCATCCATCAACCGCCTGCTCTGGACACCCCAGGGGCTGACCCTGGTGGGCTGGGCCGACACACAGCACCTTGACACGGGCTCCCGCGATGAAACCGTCACCTGACACCGCACTGCAACACCCGCTGGTCGGCCAGCGCGTGGACCAGATCGACAGCCCCGCGCTGGTCGTCGATCTGGACGCGATGGAACGCAACATCACCCGCATGGCCGACTTTGCCCGCAAGCACCAGGTGCAGTGGCGGCCCCACGCCAACGCCCACCGCAGTGCCGAGCTGGCCCTGCAAATGCAGCGCGCGGGCGCCGTGGGCGCCTGCGTGCAGAAGATTGCCGAGGCCGAGGTGCTGGCCGCTGGCGGCGTGCGCGACATCACCCTCACCAACCAGGTGGTGGCCTACCCCAAGCTGCTGCGCGTGGCACGGCTGGCCGCGCGCCTGCAGGCCCAGGGCGGGCGCCTGGCGTTGGCGGTGGACAGCCTGGAGGGCATCACCCGCCTGGCCGAAGCCATGGCGCAGGCCGCACCGCAGACACGCATCGACGTGCTGGTGGAAATCGACGTGGGCCACTGGCGCTGCGGCGTGCCGCCGGGCGAGCCCGCCCTGGCACTGGCCCAGGCCGTGGCGCGGCTCACGCAGTTGCGCTTTGCCGGGCTGCAGGCCTTCCAGGGCCGGGCGCAGCACATGCGCAGCGCCGCCCAGCGCCGCAGCGTGGCCACGGCCTCCGTGCAGTCGGTGCGATCCACCTGCGAACGCATCCAGGCCGCAGGCCTGAGCGTGCCGCTGGTGACCGGCGGCGGCACCGGCACGCTGGTGCACGAGGCCGCCAGCGGCGTGTACGGCGAACTGCAGGCGGGCACCTTCCTGTTCATGGACGCCGACTACGCACGCAACGAGCGCGAGCCCGCCCAGCCCGCCTTCGAGCACGCGCTGTACATCAAGACGCAGGTGCTCTCGCGCCAGGGCGAGCGCGCCGTGTGCGACGCAGGCCACACCAGCCACACCATCGACGCGGGCGTGCCCTGGGTGGCGCAGTTGCCCGAGGGCCAGGGCCTGGCCTACCACAGCGCAGGCGACGAGCACGGCATCCTGACCGCCGAAACCGACGAGACCCCGCTGCCCACCATTGGCAGCATGCTGTGGCTGGTGCCCAGCCACTGCGACCCGACGGTGAACCTGCACAACACCTTGATCGGCGTGCGCGGCGGGCTGGTGCGCGGCGTGGTGGAGCGCGTCATCACGATCGATGCGCGCGGCGCACTGAGCTGAGAGCCTGCGGGTTGCCCGCCATGCACCCATTCAACACCCCGGCCTTGCGCGGCGGGCTGCTGGCACTGCTGGCCGCAGCGCTGTTCGGCGTCAGCACACCCTTGGTGCAGCGCCTTGGTGCCGGGTTGGGCGCTTTTGGCACGGCGGCGCTGCTGTATGCTGGGGCCGCGGCGGCAGGGGTGCTGTCGCTGCGATCGACCGCACAGGAGGCGCGCCTGCGCCGGGCCGACATTCCGCGCTTGCTGGCCATGGCCGGGCTGGGCGCGGCACTGGGCCCGGTGGCGCTGGCCTGGGGCCTGCAGCACACCAGCGGCGCCAGCGCCTCGCTCATGCTCACGCTCGAAGCGCTCTTCACCGCGCTCATCGCCTGGCGCCTCTATGGCGAGACCATGGATCGCCGCGTCAGCCTGGCCATGCTGTTGCTGCTCGCTGGAGGCATGGCATTGGTGTGGGACCAAGGACAGCAGGGCTCCGTGCAATTGCTCGGGCTGCTGGCCGTGGTGCTGGCCACCGTGGCCTGGGGCCTGGACAACGCCTTGTCCCGCGCGCTGGCCGAGCGCGACCCGAGCCAGGTGGTCATGGCCAAAGCCGCCCTGGGCGCTGCGGCCACCGCCCTATGGGCCGTCGCCTTCGGCGAACCCATGCCATCGCCTGCATCGGCGCTGGGGCTGCTGGCCATTGGCGCCACCGGGTACGGGCTGAGCCTGCGGTGCTACCTGCTGGCCCAGCGCGCTTTCGGCGCAGCCCGCACGGGCTCGGTGTTTGCGTTTGCCCCCTTCATTGGCGCCATGCTGGCCTTTGGCCTGGGCGAGCGGTCTGCCGGATGGCTGATGGGCGCGGGGGGCTTGCTGATGCTCTTGGGGGTAGTGCTGCATCTGGCCGAAAACCATGGCCACGAACACCGCCACGAAGCCCTGGAGCATGAACATGCCCACACCCACGGCGACGGGCACCACAACCATACCCACGCAGTGATGCCCATGGGCGCCCACAGCCACCTGCATCGGCATGAGGCCCTGACCCACACCCATGCGCATGTCCCGGATGCGCACCACCAGCACACGCATTGACACACCCGCTTCCCCGCTCCCGCTGCACGCCACACATGCCCTCACCGACCACCGCCCCATCCCTGCGCCCCTTTGCTGCTGCGCAGCTTGCGCTCCTGCTGGCAACACTGGCGGCGCTCGCCGTGCAAACGCCGCCCGCCACCCCGCTGTGGGCAGCCGCCTGGCTCGCCTGCGCCTGGGCGCTGTGGGCGCTGCTGCGCGGGCGCATCGGCATGCTGATGGCGCTGGTGGTGCAGTGCGGGGCGCTGGCCACGCTGACCAGCGCAGTGGAGCTGACGCATTGGCACTGGCTGTTCAAGCCGCTGGCCATGGTGATTGCTATTGTTTTGGTAGCTGCCAGCGCTTATTCAGCAAGCGCCAGAGGCCCATTCGATTCAAAACCCTGGTGGCTGCTGGGCGCGGCGCTGGCGGGCTCTCTGGCGGGCGATGCCTTTCTCATGGTGGAGGGCTTCTTCATCCCCGGGCTGGTGAGCTTTCTGATCGCGCATGTGGCCTATATCGCGCTGTTCCGCCAGGGCGTGGCCTGGTTCCCGCGTCCTCTGGCCTTGGTAGCGACACTGGGTGTGGGCGGCGCCATGTATGCGTATCTGTGGCAAGGCGGGCTGCCGGCCGGGCTGCGCATTCCGGTGGCGGTGTATGTGACGGTGATCGCGCTCATGGCGGCGCAGTCCCTTGGCCGCGCCGGGGCGCTGGGCGACCGCGCGGCGCGCCAGGTGGCGCTGGGCGCGTGCTTCTTCATGCTCAGCGATTCGCTGCTGGCCACCAACCGCTTCGTGCAGCCGCTGCCGCTGGCGCAGGCAGGCGTGCTGGCCACCTACTACGCGGCACAGGCCTTTATCGTCCACGGCATGGTCGTCGGCCTTCGCCAGCGCTGATCATTCGGCGTCAGGCTGGCGCGCAGGGTGCGCGGCCTGGAAGGGCGCAAGGCCCTTGCAGTGCTCAGCGATGCGCCACACCGTGGGGTAGGGCGCCAGATCCAGGCCGAAGCGCCGCGCATTGAACACCTGCGGCACCAGGCAGCAGTCGGCCAGCGTGGGCATGTCGCCATGGCAGCACAGGCCGGTCTGCGCATCGCGCGCGAGCTGCGCCTCGATGGCCTGCAGGCCCAGCGCCATCCAGTGGTGTATCCAGGCGGTGCGCTGCGCGTCGCTGACCTCCAGCGTGCCGGTAAGGTAGTTGAGCACGCGCAGGTTGTTCAGCGGGTGGATGTCGCAGGCCACGCTGAGCGCCAGCGCGCGCACGCGGGCGCGGCCTACGGCGTCCGGGGGCAGCAGCGCGGGCGCGGGGTGGGTCTCTTCCAGGTATTCGAGGATGGCGAGCGACTGCGTGAGCGTGGCGCCCCCGTCCTGCAGCGCGGGCACGAGCGCGGCCGGGTTCACCGCGCGGTAGGCGGCCTGCAACTGCTCGCCGCCGCCGCGCAGCAGGTGCACGGGCACGCTGTCGTAGGCCAGCCCCTTGAGCGCCAGCGCAATGCGCACGCGGTAGGCCGCCGAGCTGCGGAAGTAGGTGTAGAGCTGCAGCATGGTCACTCGGGCGCTGGCACGCGGCGCACGGTCTGGTCGATGGCGCCGAAGATGCTCTGCCCGGCGGCGTCGAACATCTCGATGCGCACACGGTCGCCAAAGCGCAGGAAGGGCGTGACCGGCGCGCCGCCCTCGATGGTCTCGACCATGCGCAGCTCGGCCAGGCAGGCGTAGCCCACGCCGCCGTGCGCGATGCTCGATCCGTGCAGGCTGCCCTGCTTGTTCGACACCGTGCCCGAGCCGACGATGGAACCGGCCGCCATGGCGCGCGTCTTCGTCACATGCGCCACGAGCTGGGCGAAGCTGAAGGCCATGTCCTGGCCTGCGTCCGGGCAGCCGAAGGGCTGGCCGTTGAGCTGCACGTTCAGGGGGCGGTGCAGCTTGCAGTCCTGCCAGGCATCGCCCAGCTCGTCAGGCGTGACGGCCACGGGCGCGAAGCTGCTCGCGGGCTTGGACTGGAAGAAGCCGAAGCCCTTGGCCAGCTCGGCCGGAATGAGGTTACGCAGGCTCACGTCGTTGACCAGCATGACGAGGCGGATCGCCTGTGCGCACTGCGCCACGCCCGCACCCAGCGGCAGGTCGCCCGTGACCACGGCCACCTCGGCCTCGAAGTCGATGCCCCAATCCTCGGTGAACGCGTCGATGGGGGCCTGCGGCGGCACGAAGCTGTCCGAGCCGCCCTGGTACATCAGCGGGTCGGTCCAGAACGATGCGGGCATCTCGCCGCCGCGCGCCTTGCGCACCAGCTCCACATGGTTGAGGTAGGCCGAGCCATCGGCCCACTGGTAAGCGCGCGGCAGGGGCGAATGGCACTGCGCGGGGTCGAAGGGCTGGGCCTCGGGCGCATGACCCGCGTTGAGCGCATCGGACACCTGCTGGAGCCGGGGCGCGCAGCGCTCCCAGTCGTCCAGCGCGGCCTGCAGCGTGCGCGCGATGGCGGGGACGCCCTGGCAGCGGGTGAGGTCGCGGCTGACGACGACGAGCGTGCCGTCGCGGCCGCCTTGCTGGAGGGTGGCGAGTTTCATGGGTGGGCTCCGCAATCAGGTGGGACGATGGCTGCCGTCGTGCATCCACGCGGCGTGCTTGGGTGCCTTCTTGGTGCGCGCCCATTCGTTGAGCATGTCCCACTTCACCTCGTCGAGCTTTTGCAGCATCTCGGGCGTGCCGGTGTTCACGGCCAGTTCCAGGCGGTGGCCGCTGGGGTCGAAGAAGTAGATGGACCGGAACAGCGTGTGGTCGGTGGGGCCGATGACCTCGATGCCGTCGGCCTGCAGGCGCGCCTTGGCGGCGAGCAGTTCCTCCATGGTGTCCACCTGCAGCGCCAGGTGCTGCGTCCAGACGGGCGTGTTGCGGTCACGGTCCATGGGCGGCTGGCCCGGCAGCTCGAAGAAGGCCAGGATGTTGCCGTGGCCCGCGTCCAGGAAGATGTGCATGTAGGGGTCGGGCTCGCCGGTGGAGGGCACGCTGTCCTCGGCGATGGCGAGCACGAAGCCCATGTCCAGGTACTTGCCGTACCACTCGACGGTTTCCTTGGCGTCCTTGCAGCGGTAGGCCACATGGTGGATTTTCTGGATGCGCATGTGCAGTCTCCCGGGTGGGGTTGGCGGTCAGTCAGATCCGCATTACACGGCGTTTGCATCTATCATTCAAACGGTATTTTTTAATTGATTCATCACGTTTTTCAATGAATATCACGCTGCGCCAATTGCGCGCCCTGGTGGCGCTGGTTCGCTCGGGCAGCTTCACGCAGGCGGCCGCCTCGCTGCACCTCACGCAATCGGCGCTCAGCGGGCAGATCAAGGAGCTGGAGGCCGCCCTGGGCGTGCGCCTGGTCGAGCGCAGCACGCGCCGCATCGGCCTGACCGAAGCCGGCAAGGGCCTGTACCCGCTGGTGGACAAGATATTGCAGGATCTGGAAGCCGTGCTGCACGGGGTGGACGACCTCAAGGCCCTGCGCCAGGGCGTAGTGCGCGTGGCCGCGCCGCAGTTGCTGGCCTGCACCCTGCTGCCGCAGGTGATGGCGGCATTTCGCATCCAGCACCCCGGCGTGCGCGTGCAGCTGCTGGACTGCGCGGTGGACCGCGTACTGGCCTGCGTGGCCAGCGGCGAGGTGGACCTGGGGCTGGGGCCGCAGCGCCCCACCGTACCCGGCGTGGACGCACAGCCGCTGTGCGACTGGCCCTTCATGGCGGTACTGCCTGCGGCGCACCCGCTGCTGCAGCACGAGCGCGTGACCTGGGCCCAGCTGCTGGAACAGCCCTTCATTGCACTGCAGGGCCAGTTCACCGAATTGCTGGCCAGCGACCTGCACGGCGTGGTGCGCAAGGCGCCCCTGCGCCCGCGCCACGAAGTGGCCTTCATGAGCACCGCGCTGAGCCTGGTGCAAGCAGGCGAAGGCGTGACCGTCTGCCTGCCCTATGCCGCTGACTTGGTGCGCATGCACCAATTGCACCTGCGCCCCCTGCACCGGCCTACGCTGCAACGGCGCTTTCAGGTGTACCAACGTACCGGCAGCACCCCCGCCCCGGCGACAGCGCGCTTTACCGAGGCGCTGTTGGGCTGGGTGGCTGCGCAGGGCTGAACGGCTTGCTACAGCCAACCAAGCGTGCCGCCAGGGGGTTCCGTACTGCAGGCAACTTCATTGCCATCACCTACCTGCGTATGTCCAAGCTCGCGCATTTGCCCGTCCACCCGCTCGCCACCGCCAAATGAGAATGCTGCGTTCCACTTGGTGCTTGACTCCGCCCCCATATACGCAATGAAATCAAATGGCTCTTCCAGCTATTTCCATGCCAATCTGTCAAACCAGATCGTCAACGACCCTCAGGCCTTGAGTGCGGCGTTGTATGTCGTCCAGTTGGTGGTCTTGTAGCGGGTCTTCATGCCCTTGGGTTCACTTATGCGCCGAAACTACCAGCACAGGGGGCTGGTTTGTGCAACAAAGCCCATTTGCCCCTTCAAATCAGCTTAAACAAAAAGCAATCCTCCTCTTCGCATGAAATTTGTTGCGCGCGCTTTGGGTTATCATCATCACCCACATAAATCCATTCACCCAAAGAATCGCTCGGCAAATAACAGTGAACCTTGTTGTGCAAAGCAATGTCAACAAACCGTTTTACTGCATCTGAGTCGCTGATTTTGTATCTATATAGCTGCAGCAACTGTGCAACGTCGCCACGAACGGGAGAGAAAACACAAACACAATCAAATGAAAGGCCATCCAATTCTTCGCTCAAAGAATTAAACTCATCAAGACTAAAGATTTTTACTCGTTCAATAGGACAATGAAACACCACTGCGAGGAAGGCCCGAATCTGTTTAACCGGGCACTGTTGCACCAACAGAATATCCATCATTTCTTTGTCGCCTTAAATACGATGAGCGCCGCAGCTTTAGTTTCGGCAGATACGCCCATGTTGTTCAGAATAACTTGAGCCTGCGGAGTATCACCAAATTTGTTCAACACCCCTAACGCCTTGTAACCTCCCCGATCCAAGGTATACAGCCCCGGTCCCGACATTGGGTAGAGTGTTCCATCGTGCATCCCGTATGTTCGACCATTCACCACAAAGGTGTCACCAATCATTCGACTCTGGCCAGATCTGATCGCTGACACATCAGCTGATATGTCTACCACTGATCGATCAATAACCGTATTAACTTCTTTCGCAACCGTAGTTTGAGTTACTTTGTCTGCGTAATGTCGAGTTGCAGGAGAATTCAAAGAGGCTAGCGATTCATTGATAACCTCAGTCCCCCCATTTGCCCCGAATAACCCCCCAACAGTGCCAGAGTGATTCCCCCTGCGCGCAGCCATCCCCGCCGCCGCAGCGCCTGTAGCCATCCCCGTCTGCGCATGCACCCCGGCCTCTGTCGCAACACCGGTCATGTCATTGACGACGTCCTGGCCCCAGCCTTTGCCTAATGCACCATCCTGCGCAGCAGCGCGGGTCCACAACCCGTTGTAAATGCTGTCGCGGCTGAAATCCCGTCCCATCCTTGCTCTATATTCTGCCGCTGCATTCCGGTACTCTTGGGCGCTATAGCGCTCCACGGGCGCATGGGACATCTCCGCCAACTCCATCAGGCTGCGTTGCCGCGGCGCGGTCTCTGGCTTCAATCCTGTATAGCTGGCAGAGCGCCCGCCATAGGCCATGTAGATGTCACCCGCCTCTTCGGCGCTCATGCCTTCACGCGCGGTGCTGGCCCGTGCTGCGGCTTCAGCCGTCTCCCGCTGCGCCCGCATTGCGCTT
>JACPUE010000065.1 GCA_016192425.1 Burkholderiales bacterium | reverse complement strand
GCCATAATTTAGGACTGCACCGATCCCCGCCCGGGTGGTGAAATTGGTAGACGCAGGGGACTCAAAATCCCCCGCCGCAAGGCGTGCCGGTTCGAGTCCGGCCCCGGGCACCATAGGTTTCTAGCTATGGTTTTTATAGCTACGTGCGCATCGTTTCGCCGACCGTTTCCGCAAAACGTCTATTTCGGCCACGCCTCGCGCATCAGTTTTGCATCATTTGCGTGCTGGTCAGCCTTTCCTGCCAGCGTTTGATATTCGCCGATGCACTCTCCGAGTACGGCACTAGCGGTTGTGGCGTACTCACGGACGGCGGCGTCGGTAGCCGTGGCGATTCGGGCGGGCACACCGGCGAGTTGTGCGCGCAGGCTGTCAGCATCAGCGCGGGCAGCAGCAGCGCGAGCCGCATTGGTTTGTGCTCTCTTTTCGGCGGCTTCGATGGCTGCATCTTTCGCTCCTTGCATTCGCGTGAAATCATCCAGGGCTTGCCTTCTGGCGTTGGCAAGCTGCTGGGCTTGTTGGGTTTGCATGTCAGCAATCTGTTTGCCGTAGCGCATACCTTGCACCTGCCAACCCACGACGAAGGCCAGGGCGCCAGCGATGGCAGCGGCTGCGATGTGTGTGCCGAATGGGATCATTCCCACCACCCCCACCAGTTGAGGCACATTGCCAACCAGATCGGATTCATTGAGCCTCCATGCACTTCTTGTGGCGCTCCTGCGCACGCAGCCAGACCCCACGACAGCCGCTGCTAGGCTGCTTGCAGTCCTTGCCCGCCGCTCTACTGGAGTCCAGATTCAGATACGCCTCGCACTGGGCCAGGTAGTCGCCGCGGTTGACGGGGAAGCAGACCAAGACCTCATTGCGTTGTGGGTTGGTGGCGACGAATGCCCGCTTGTAGTTGGTCGAGTCGATATTGCGGAAGATGTACTTGCGTATGATCCCATCGGCAATGGATTGCACACCAGAGCCAGTGTTCAGCACCACATCACCAGCGGTCAGCACAACATGCCCCAAAGGCGTCATTGCCCCACAACCACGGAACAGCATTCCAGAATCACCGGGGAGCCGCTGCACTGCGAAGATGGCCGGGTAGCCAACGTAGCGCACCGCGTACATGGAGCGCTCTTTGTAAACAATCAGCGCATCCCCGAGGGGTAGAGCGTCAACCATCAAATCCGAGGTTTCGGCAATGTCAACTTCCCCGGCGTCCAGGGTCACATCGGTGGAATCCCACGAATGAGGGATGGCGCCAGGAATCGCGGCTGCGCTCCACTTCATCATGTGCGGATAGCGCGTGCCGTTCTTGGTCACGTCAAAAGCCAGAAGGTAGTCTTTGAACGGCGCAAGGATTTTTGCCGTCCAGGTGGATGACCAGCCGTGCAGGGTGCGCAGCTTGTCGCTACCGGCCCAATACTGCGGCCCGTCGATTCCGTTGTTCATCACGAGAACGCCACCCAGCACCCCGCCCGTCCAGCGGTCGTCACGCGCCCCGGTGAAGTCCATCACAGCAGCCCCAGGGCCGATCAAATGCCCAATGATCGATGCCGATCCACCAGGGTTTGAGGCCATGGTGTAGGTGAACGTAGTTGCCCCCGTCACCGTGATCGTATACGTGCCGTTGTAGGCGTATGGATAGGCCCCATACACCTCGGGCAGCACGAAGTATTCAACGCTGGTGTTCTCGCCATCGGCAGGCGCCATGCGCTCCCCGTACTCTTGCTGGTGGTCGGAGTTGCTTTTGATGGGCTTGCCGTCCTGGTCCACCATGCGCCGGAAGCCCGCCCGCTGCAGCGTCTTGGCGTTATGGTCATCAGCGGCCCGGTGCCACCAGGTGAACCGCCCTTCCCCGTGGGACTCCAGGAACCGCCGCACCTGACGCAGCATGGCCGCCACCTCGCCATTGCCTGCGCCGCCCCGCGCTGCCAGCCAGGCATCAAAGCAAGCACGTGCGGCCCGCTCGCTTTCGCCCACGGGCCAGCCGGTTAGCCCGGCCTCGGTGGCCAGCTCGCCCGCCACGCCCACCAGCGCAAAGCGGGCGCCTACCCGTTCCACCTGGCCGGATGCCCCCTGCGGCACCCACTGGCGCGACAGGGCCGCCGTGGCACTGCGCACCCGCCTGGCCAAGGTGTCGGCATGGGTGCAGGCCCACTCCAAGAAGGCGCGGCCTGGTGCGCCGTGGCATTGCTGCGCCTCGCGTGCCAAGTGGCTGGAGAACGCGGCGCCGCCCGCAAAGTCGTGGATGTTCTCGAAGGCGCCCATGCCCGCGCCAGCATCGGCCGGAATGTCTGCCATGCGCACCTCTTGCCCGGTGCGGGTGCGCTTCATGCCCTCTGCCATGTGGTCGGCAAGGCCCAGCTCCAGGCCACATTGCGGGCGTTCAGGCGGATGGACTTGGGGAATTTGCCTGCGCGCATCAGCTCGTAGATGGTGGATTTTTTGCATCCCGTCATTCCTTCGACTTCGGGCAACCGCACCAGGCGATCACGTGGAACGACCGGGCGGGATTGGTGGACTACTTGCATGGGTGAATTCCTTTCCGTGGAAGCCCCCGCATCCGATATGGGCAGGACGGGCATGGAAGGAATTACGACCCGGCAAACTTTGCCGGGCAAAGCGCCGATTGCCGGGTTTGTTTGCCGGGTTGGCCACGGCGCCGCGTCTACATAAGGCCGTGTTCAGCCATGCTGCACGACCCCTTGCCACCAAGGATGATGTGGTCCAACACGCGCACGTCCACCAGCGCCAGCGCACCTTTGAGCGTCGCGGTCAACAGCTCATCGGCCCGGCTTGGACGCAGGGAACCGCTTGGATGGTTATGCGCCAGGATCACCGCAGCAGCCCCGTGCTTGAGCGCCGCCGCTACGATTTCGCGGGGGTACACACTGGTTTGAGTAAGAGTGCCCGTGAAGTGGCATTCATACGCAATGGCGCGGTGCTGGCTATCGAGGTACACCACTGCAAACCGCTCGCACGGATCTGCCCCAAGGCGCAAGGCCAGGTAGTCGCGCACGGTATCGACGCAATCCAAAACATCCCCCAGCGCACGCAAATGCCTACCCAGGATGGCCAGCGCACGGTCCACCGTGGCGCGTTCGCGGGCGCGCAGCCCGTAGCGCCAGCTTTGCACCCCATCGGCCACGCCATAGGCGGGCATGGCCTCTTGTGCGCAGGCTCGCGCAGCAGCCGGGCGGCGCTTGGCCAGGCTTGGGCTTATCGTGTTTGCCATGGCTCAGACCCTCCCCTGCAATGCATCGGCGCAGGCCAGCAGCTCAGCCGCCACGGCCCGTGCATGGTCGGGCGAAAACTCCAAGTGCACGCTCATGAAGTCGCGCAGCATGCCCAGCTCGACAAGGCGTGTTGACCGGGTGGCGCCAATACTCAGGTATGCCCCGCCTGGCAGGCTTGTGGTGGACTCGCGCACCCGGCGCGCTTCGCCCTCATGCTGGCGCGTGGTGAAGACAATGGCGGCACTCATGCTGCACCCACTTGCGTGCTGGCGCTGGAATGCACTGTGCACGCGTGTGCACTGCCCATGCTGCGCAGCGCGGCCAGGGCCTGCACCGCCTTGCGGGTGGCGCCAGGCACGTTTGCGGCACCGGGCTGGCGTAGATAGTGCAGTGCCATCGCCAGGGCGTTGTGCGCCTCGGCATAGCCTTGAAGGGGGTCGGGGGTGCCCATGGTGGGCGATGTGGGCGCAGCGCTGCGGCTGGCCAGGTCGATAACCGTGGTCATGGCTTCATGCTCCTTGTCGAGACTTGAAACCACCTACGCCGTTCTTACGCGGTGTAGGTGGACGTGGTGGTTAAGAACACGAGACAAGTCGTGCGGGCGTCCTTACGGATAACCCCCACCACGCCCGAAACCATGAAACACGGCACAGCGCCGTATTTGCTGAAATCTAGACGTGACAAAACCCCGCTATCGTGGGGGCTGCAACGCTTGTCTAACGGTGTTCTTACGCACCGGGCCTTTCGGCTTGAGCTGATTATGGCACGCATGAGGCGCTGATGGCTGCATACGAAACACGTCAAATCAAGGGTTGGCGCTCGCGCATGGAAGATGAAGCCGAGGTGCTGCGTAGGCGGGTATGGGAGGCACCTGCCACGACCGTGTACCACGAAGGGCTGAGCGCGCCATTGGGCGGCGATCCAGCAGGGTGTGTGCGCTGGTTTCACCGTGAATTTGGTGAAGAACGCGCAATTGCACGCGCTCATCTGAAAGCCCACCAGGCAGAGCGAGGCCGCATTGCCTATCGCGAACGATCCCAGGACCAACGCGATGCCGCAAATGCACAGATACGAGCCTCACGCGCGGCAAAACCTGATGAATGGCGCCGCGCCGAGGCGGAGAAGAAGCGCCAACGGAGAGCAGCGAAACCCGAGTTGTATCGTGCGATTGATCGAAGGTATGCCGAACGCCATCGGGTTGAACGAAATGCACGAAAGCGGGAAGCCTATGCCAGAGACCCCGAGACAGCGCGGATCAAAGATAGGGCATGGAAAGCAGCAAAGCGCGAGAGGGACCGCATAGCGGCCAAACTGGACACCGCTGCTCAAACGGCGCAAACAATGCCAGGGGCTGTGTAGGTGGCGTGTAGCTTATGCAGCCATGCCGGAGGCACGATTACCAGCCTTCAGAGCTTGCGCAGCATCGTCGCGGGCCTGCTTTTCCCGGCGGGTGATTTCTCGGGCGGGCAGCCCCGTCATTTTGGCAAGCTGCTGGGTGGTGTCCCTTCCCTTCAAAGTCTGGCGCTTTTCTGTCAGGCGTTCGCCCGTCCATTCTGCCGCATGCACCTTTCGATTCTTACGCCATGGTGAAGGCTCGGAAATGGGTGCTTCGGTGTTGTTTGCCTCAGTGGGCACCAGCGCCAGCACGGGCGCGGATGGCGCCGGGGTCGCTACGGCTTCCGTGACAGCACTACCCCAACCCCACAGCGCATGCGCTGCTGCAAAGGGGACCGCAAAACGCCCGAGGATCTCACGGGCCTTCGCTACGGTGGGGAAATAGCCCTCTGCGGTGTAGCCCTCAAGACGGTCATTCAAATCAATTTCTAGGTCGTGTGGCGCCCATACCTCTCCAGCCATCAGCCCCAGCGAATACATGAGTGCCTCTGGAGTACGTCTGTCGAAGTGATGATGCGGTACGTAGGGCGCAAGATCAGCTATCTCGCGTAAATATTGCAGCCCTGCGAACCCGTGCACTGGCTCAGCGTACCCAGACAAGTCAGTGAGATGGAGACATGCGCGCACCCTCTCAATTCCATGCTCCATTCCCAGCGCCGAGTTTGCGTCAGACACGAACACGCCAAACACTCGCGCCACCGCCGAAGCTGAGGGCATACCATCACGCTTCATCAACCATGCATGTACATCCTCCAGACGCACAAGCAAAGCGCCCCTATCGGTTTTCAGCACACCAAAGGGCGACTGAACACTCCAGCCCTCGGGGGGATTAATAGTCTCGCTTGCATTTGTGGCCATCAATCCCCCTCCCTGGTGCCGGGCGGCACCAGATAGGCCGCATGCAGGCGCTGCAACTCAAGCAACAACCCCAGGTGCTTAGGCACCCATCCGGGTATCTCCACGCCTTCATTGCGCCAGCGGCTCGGGGTGTTGCGGTGCAGGCCCGTGGCCCGGCAAAACTCGCTCACCTTCCAGCCCAGCGCGGCCAGGGCGGCATCAAACTCTTCAAGGGTCATGGCATCACATCCTTCAATGAATGCATGCATTGTGGCATGAGCGTCCGATAGTGTGCAAAATACATATTGAATTCGCACAGTATTTAACATAACACCCGTCGTATCTACTGTGCAATGTGGATAACTTTTCCGCACATTTTCGGGAATCAAGCATTCATGCGGGTTTGCGGCTGTTCTGCATTTGCCTGTTTTTTCAGCAGCAACGCAGAAAAAGTTATCCACAATAGTTACGGCAAGGCACTCCAGGCCGCCACCAGCACGTCCATACCTTGAGCGGGCGGCGCACCAGATTGGCCGGTCTGCGTTGGCAGCGCGTATTCAGACACAGGCCGGTTCCGATACGGCACTTTGCGGGTGCGAGCTATCACGACCACGCCAATGCGGTGCATATAGCCCAGCGTGTACCGCGCAGCCCTGGTGCCCACGCATGCCCGCTCTGCAATCTCTCGCAACGTGGCGCCGCGATCTGGCGTGGCCAGGTCGCCCACGGCCTTCAGTAGCGCGTGGTGGATTTCCCCCTTGGGCCTCATGCTGGCCCCCAATTGCTTGTGCCCATGCGCCCATTCTGGCCACGGGCCGCACGGGTGGCCAGACATGACCACGCAGGGCAGCGCCCCAATTTGCCGCCGTAGCGCCCGGCGCCAGGGGAAGGCCCTCCCGCGCTCATTTCCGGGCGTGTCCGCCTGAGTGCGGCAAAGTGCGGGCCGTGCCCAGGCCGGGGGCGTGGCAAGGGATGCGGCAGGCGAAGGCGGGTTTAGTGAAGAAAACAACAGTTCTTTTCATTACATGAATCTGTCCTCACTTTGTCTTCAGTTTGTCCTCACTTTGTCCTCAGTCGAAAACTCCCGCTATGCCGCATGAATCCTCAATTCCTTGGTTTGTCCTCAGTGTCCCAGCGAAAATCAGTGCCTACGCCGAAATGATCGTGGCCCGGAGTGCATGCACACGTACACGCTGGGCGCAAAAAACCCGCCCGGCAGGGGTGCGGGGCGGGTGCGGGGTGCGGGGTGCGCTGGCGCAGGACTTCAGGCGGCACGCTGGGGCAGCGGAACTACGTTGCCCGCCTTGCGACCGTCGAGGTAGTCCGCCCACCACTGCATGAGGCGCTCACGGTCTTGCATGTAGGTGCTGCGGTGGTAGGCGGCGCGGATTTCGTTTTGCTCTTTGTGGGCGAGCTGGCGCTCTATCACGTCGGGGTTCCAGCCGCACTCATTGGCCACCGTGGAGAACAGCGCCCGAAAGCCGTGTGCCGTGGCCGTGCCCTTGTAGCCCATGCGGGCCAGGGCCGAATTCAGGGTGTTCTCGCTCAGGGGCTTGCTGGGGTAAACGGGGCTGGGGAATACCAGCTCACGGTGCCCGCTCAGGGGCTGCATGTTGCGCAGCACCTCCACGGCCTGGCGCGACAGGGGCACGCGGTGTTCGGCCCGCATCTTCATGCGCTCAGGCGGGATCACCCACAGGGCCGCGTCAAGGTCGAATTCTGCCCAGCGTGCGCCGCGCACCTCGCCCGGCCTGGTGGCCGTGAGCATGACCATGCGCAGGGCGTGCACCGTGTGGGGGTCGCCCTCGTAGGCGTCAAGCTTGCGCAGGAACTCGGGCAGCTCTTTGTCTGCCATCGCGGCCCGGTGCTGCACCTCTCGGGGCTTGAGGATTTCAGACAGCACCAGGTCAAGCATGGGGTTTGAGGCGATGCGCTCATGGATCACAGCCCAGCGGTACACGGCCTTGACACGCTGCAGCACCCGGCCCGCCTGGTCGGCTGCGCCGCGTGCCTCGATTTTCACGATAGCGGCCCGCACCTCGCCGGGCTTGATGCTGGCCATGGGCCGCGCCCCCAGGGTCGGGAAAATGTCGGCAGCCAGTGAGGCCAGGATGCGCCGGGCCGTTTCCGCATCCCACCGGGCGGCCTGGTGCTGGTGCCAGTCACGCGCCACGGCTTCAAAGGTGTTCACCGCTTCATGGGCCGCCTGTGCCTTGCTGGCCTTGCGCACAGCCCCCGGATCGTCGCCAGCCTGCAGCACCTTGCGTGCCTCGGTGGCCTGGTCGCGTGCATCCTTGAGCCCCACGGTCGGGTACACCCCCAGCGCCAGCAGCTTTTCCTTTCCGCCGTGCCGGTACTTCAAGCGCCAGTACCGTCCGCCCGCCTTGGTCACGTCCAGGTACAGCCCGCCGCCGTCGAAGTGCTTGCCGGGTTCGGTCAGGTTGCGCAATTTGGCGTCGGTCAGCTTCATGGTGGGGGGTATCCTTCACAGTCTGGGGGTACATTTGGGGGTACATTCTGCAAAAAGTCAAACCGCACCCAGCATTCATGCGGGTTTCAAGGCTTAGTTTGGGTGCGGCCACGGCACCATAGACAAAGGCCGCATGTTCGCCCGAACATGCGGCCTTTTCCTTTGGTGCGGCCTGGCGATGCAAGTCCACACGCGTGGAGGGGCTGCGCCCGCTTCCAGGCCTGTGCCAGGCAGGCTTACTGGTAGTAGCCCACGGCGCAGACCTGGTCGCCGATCTTGGTCACCAGGCTGACCTTCTTGGCTGGTGCACTGGAGCCGGGCTTGGGCCACATGTAGCCGACTTCTGCCACGGCGCCTTCCTTGGCATGCTCGTACAGCTTGGAGCCGATCGGGTCGCCGTCCTTGGTCTTGAGGTCTTTCATGCTCTGGCCGGTCAGGGTGGGGTGGGCCGTGAACTTGCCGTCCGCGCCGCCGCAGAAGGGGTACAGATCACGGTCCTTGAAACCGTTCTCGCCCCTGGCGATTTGCGACAGCGCTGCGGCCTTGTCTGCCTTGATGGCGGCGACGGTCTTGTCCAGCATGGCACGCGCTTCGGCGGCGGAGCCGGACTCTGCCGCTGCCAGGCTGAGCGTGCTCAGACCCGACATCAAGGTTGCTGCGCAAGCAAGAGCGATCCATTTTTTCATGGTGATTCCCCTTTCGAGATTGGATATGGATGGATTGATTCGATTGCAAGAATGAATCGACCCAGAGCCTACGTGCCCAGGCGGGCGTTGGCGATCCCCAAAGGGTTAATGAACTGCAACAGATCTCTGCAAATGAGAACATCGCAGCATTTGGCGACAATTGAGTGCATTTCACGCAAGCACGGCGTCAGCTTCGTAACCAATGGCTGCGCGATCACATGCGGCGGCGCAGCGCAAGGTGCATGCAGCGGGCCACGGGGCCTGGCAGGGGGCGGGCCGGTGGTTTTCCCCGCGGGGGCTGGACAAACCTGTGGACAACCCGTGGCAGACCTGCGCAGTGCCTGCGCAAGTGCTTGATCCACAAGGGTTGTTGTTGCGTTGCCGCAAAAACGGGCAGCGTTGCTGCGGTGCCGCTCAGTTGCCCTGGCGCCGGATCAGGGCGCGGCCGGTGTCGGTGATGGTGAGCTCGCCCGACGCGTTCTTGGCGATGTAGCCGCGCTCGTACAGGCGCCCGGACATGTGCTCCTTGAGTGCCTGCGGCGTACTCACCAGCTTGCCCATCTCCAGTTGTTTGAGCGTATCCAACTCGTCCACGGTGGGATCGAACTGCGGTGCATGGTAGGTGTTCATGGCAAGCCTTTCGCTGAAGTTGGTTCATTGTTGCGCAGGCCTTGGGCCGCGTCAAAGGTGCTACGCCGTAGCGCGCGCTGCCGCTTCCAGCCACGCCGCAAAGGCCAGCAACGCGGGGGAAGGCGCCTGCTGCACGGGCTGGACGAGGTAGTACGCACGCTCGCCGCGCAGCGCACGGGGGCTGGCCACCACCAGTTGGCCGCTGGCCAGTTCGGCCTCGATGAGCAGCGGCGGGATCAGCGCCACGCCCATGCCCAACGTAGCCGCCTGGGCCAGCATGGAGAACAGCTCGTAGCGCGGCCCGTCCAGGGCGCGCGGGGCATCCACGCCCATGGCGTCGAACCACTGGCGCCAGGCCAGGGGGCGCGTGCTTTGCTGCAGCAGCGGCAGCACGGCCAGGGCGGCGGCATCCACGGGCTGGTGCGCGCGCCCCCGGCCCCTGGGGGCGGCCGATTCGAGCAGCTGCGGGCTGCACACGGGCAGCACGTCTTCGTGCAGCAGCAGTTGCGCCTGCGTGCCGGGCCACTGCGCCACCTGTTCGGGCGTGCCGGCATACAGCGCGGCGTCGTAGGCGGTGTCGGAAAACAGGAAGGGGCGGGTCTGCGTGTCGATGTGCACCACGATGTCGGGGTGCTGCTGCGCCAGCAGGGGCAGGCGCGGAATGAGCCAGCGCGTGGCAAAGGTGGGCACCGCCGCCAGCGCCAGCGCGCCGCCTACGCCCTGGCGGGCCATCACGTCGAGCGTGCCCTGCTCCAGCACCTGCAGCCAGCGCGCCACCTGGCGGCCGTAGCGCTGGCCCGCCGGGGTGAGCACCACGCCATGGCGCGTGCGCCGGAACAGGGCCACGCCCAATTGCTCCTCCAGCGCCTGGATCTGCCGCGAGACTGCGCTCTGCGTGAGCGCCAGCTCCTGCGCGGCGCGGGTGTAGCTCTCGTGCCGCGCAGCAGCCTCAAAGCAGGCCAGGGCCTGGGTGGATGGGAGATGGCGGCGCATGGTACGCATCATACATTCGCCAATCGCATATCTGGATGCAAAGAACTCGTTTGCCTAGCTTTTGAAGCACCCATAACATCGCATCCATGCATGCTGATACTGCATATGGAATCCACCCTTCCCCCGCAACCCAGACCACCGGAGACACCATGGCCCACGCCGCCTTTCAATGGGACGACCCTTTCCTCATCGAACAGCAACTGAGCGACGACGAGCGCGCCGTGCGCGACGCCGCCGCCGCGTATTGCCAGGACAAGCTCGCCCCGCGCGTGCTGGAGATGTTCCGCCACGAAAAGACCGACCTGGCCATCTTCCGCGAGATGGGCGAGCTGGGCCTGCTGGGCCCCACCATCCCCGAGCAGTACGGCGGCCCCGGCCTCAACTACGTGGCCTACGGGCTGATTGCCCGCGAGGTGGAGCGCGTGGATTCGGGCTACCGCTCCATGGCCAGCGTGCAAAGTTCGCTGGTGATGGTGCCCATCCATGAATTCGGCACCGAGGCACAGAAGCAGAAATACCTTCCAAAACTGGCCAGCGGCGAATGGATTGGCTGCTTCGGCCTGACCGAGCCCGACCACGGCTCCGACCCCGCCAGCATGGCTGCGCGCGCCTACAAGGTCGCGGGCGGCTACAAGCTCAAGGGCACCAAGATGTGGATCACCAACAGCCCCGTGGCCGATGTGTTCGTGGTGTGGGCCAAGGAAGTGAGCGAAGGCGGTGCCGTAGGCCCGATCCGCGGCTTTGTGCTGGAGAAGGGCATGAAGGGCCTCACCGCCCCCGCCATCCACGGCAAGGTGGGCCTGCGCGCCAGCATCACTGGCGAGATCGTGATGGACGACGTGTTTGTGCCCGAGGACAACGCCTTCCCTGAAGTGCAGGGCTTGAAGGGCCCCTTCACCTGCCTCAACAGCGCACGCTACGGCATCGCCTGGGGTGCCATGGGCGCGGCCGAGTTCTGCTGGCACACCGCGCGCCAGTACACGCTGGACCGCAAGCAGTTTGGCCGCCCGCTGGCTGCCAACCAGCTCATCCAGAAAAAGCTGGCCGACATGCAGACCGAAATCGCCCTGGGCCTGCAGGCCGCCCTGCGCTTTGGCCGCATGAAGGACTTGGCAATAGCCTCGGTCGAGGGCACCTCCCTCATCAAGCGCAACAACTGCGGCAAGGCGCTGGACATTGCCCGCCTGGCACGCGACATGATGGGCGGCAACGGCATCAGCGACGAGTTTGGCGTTGCGCGCCACCTGGTGAACCTGGAGGTGGTCAACACCTACGAGGGCACGCACGACGTGCACGCACTGATCCTGGGGCGTGCGCAGACGGGCATTGCGGCATTCGGCTGACATCCTACGGTTTTGGCCTCTAGCGCTTACTGTATAAGCGCTATCAGCTACTAAATTCATAGCAATCACCATGACCCCATCCAATGCTGGCGCCCTCGCAGGCATCAAGGTGCTCGACCTCTCCCGCGTGCTGGCCGGGCCGTGGTGCACGCAACTCCTGGCCGACCTGGGCGCCGATGTGGTCAAGGTCGAGCGCCCCGGCGCGGGCGACGACACGCGCCACTGGGGCCCGCCCTTCCTGCAGGACGCCGAAGGCAACGACACCCGCCAGGCCGCCTACTACACCGCCTGCAACCGCAACAAGCGCTCGGTCACCATCGACTTGGGCCAGCCCGAGGGCCAGGCGCTCATCCGCCAGATGGCACAGCAGGCCGATGTGGTGGTGGAGAACTTCAAGGTCGGCGGCCTCAAACAATACGGGCTGGACCACGAGAGCCTGCGTGCGCTCAACCCGCGCCTCATCTACTGCTCCATCACCGGCTTCGGGCAGGATGGGCCGTATGCCGAGCGCGCGGGCTACGACCTCATGGTGCAGGCCATGACCGGGCTGATGGACATCACCGGCCGCGCCGATGGCGAGCCCGGCGGCGGCCCGCAGCGCGTGGGCGTGGCAGTGATCGACCTGTTCACCGGCCTGTATGCCAGCAACGCCATCCTGGCCGCGCTGCATGTGCGCGACAACGCCAAAAACGGCACCGGCCAGGGCCAGCACATCGACATGGCCCTGCTCGACGTGGGCATGGCCGTGCTCGCCAACCAGGCCGCAGGCTACCTGGCCACCGGCGTGGCGCCTGCGCGCCAGGGCAACAGCCACCCCAGCCTGGCGCCCTACCAGGACTTCCCCACCCAGGACGGCAGCATGCTGCTGGCCATTGGCAACGACGGGCAGTTCCAGCGCTTTTGCGCCGCCGCAGGCCAGGGCGCCTGGGCGCAAGACCCGCGCTTTGCCACCAACACGCTGCGCGTGCAGCACCGCGCAGACCTCATCCCGGCCATGCAGGCAGTCACTCGCACGCGCACCACCGCCGAGTGGATTGCGCTGCTGGAAGACAAGGCCGTGCCCTGCGGCCCCATCAACACCATTGCCCAGGCCTTTGACGACGCCCAGGTCAAGGCACGCGGCCTGGCCGTGACCCTGCCGCGTTGGCCGCAGGGCGAGGCGGCAGACGGCGTGCAGCACATCACCGGCGTGGCCAGCCCGCTGCGCCTGTCCGCCACGCCGCCCGTGCTGCGCAACGCCCCGCCCGCGCTGGGCCAGCACACCCACGAGGTGCTGCACGAGCTGGGGCTGGACGCGCAGCGCATCGCCCAGTTGCAGGCACAAGGGGTGGTGTGATACAAAACAGGCTCCTGCGCGCATGTAGATTGCGCCAATAGCTATCTTTTTTATAGCAAAGGAGCCTTTTATGGCCAACTACGAAGCCCAGGTGGTGTGGGAACGCGGCGACCAAGCCTTTGTGGACCAGCGCTACAGCCGCCGCCACTGGCTGCGCTTCGATGGTGGCCTGGAGGTGCCCGGATCGTCCTCGCCCCACGTGGTGCCCCTGCCCTGGTCCGACCCGGCGGCGGTGGATCCTGAAGAGGCCTTCATTGCCTCGATCTCCAGCTGCCACATGCTGTGGTTCCTGTCCCTTGCCGCACGCGAAGGCTACTGCGTGGACCGCTACGAAGACCGCGCCAGCGGCACCATGGCGCAGAACATCGAGGGCAAGTTCGCCTTCTCCGAGGTCACCCTGCGCCCGCAGGTGCACTTCAGCGGCCACCTGCGCCCCACCGACGAAGCCGTGCACACCCTGCACCACCGCGCGCACGAGGAATGCTTCATCGCCAACTCCGTGCGCTGCGAAGTGCGCTGCGAGCCGGTGATCGAAGATACCGCCTGAGCCCGGCAGCACCACCGGGTTTGTGCGGAGCCACTGGCTGCTGGGCATCTCCATAATGCAGCAGCACCCCTGGTGTCCACCATGGATTGTCGGCCCCATGGTGCCTTCCTCTCGCGCCGACACACGCATTGATCGGAGGGATCGCCATGAAGCTGCGCCTCAAACTCCCCCTGGTGTTCACGGCAGCCCTGCTGCTTTTGCTGGCCGCCGCGCTGTTCGGCATCGCGCGGCTCAACCAGGCCCTGACAACCTACGAAACCGAAGTGGCCGCCAGCGTGGCCCACGAGCGCGCTGCCGCCAGCATGCTGGTCGCCTTCAAGGTGCAGGTACAGGAGTGGAAGAACGTACTGCTGCGCGGCAAGGACGCCGAGCAACTCAAGCGCTACTGGGCCGCCTTTGAAAAGGAAGAGGCCGCCATCCAGGCCCAGGCCGCCAAGCTGCTGTCCGGCCTGCCGGCAGGGGACGCACGCGAGCGGGTGCAGCAGTTTGCCCAGGCCCACCAGCGCATGGGCGCCGACTACCGCAAGGGGCTGGAGGCCTTCAACAGCGCCGGGCAAGACCCTCAGGCGGGCGATCAGGCCGTCAAAGGCATGGACCGCGAACCCGCCAAGCTGCTGGACCAGGCGGGTGAGCTGATCCAGAAGGCCGCCGCCGCCACGGCGCAAACCGCCGCAGAGCGCGCGCGCAACGCCACGGTGCTGAGCCTGGCGGTCATGCTCATCGTCTGCACGGCAGGCATTGTGGCGGCGGTGCTGTTCAGCCGCACCGTGACCCAGCCGCTGGACCGTGCGGTGCAGGTGTCCCAGGCCGTGGCCGGGGGCGACCTGACCGTGGCCACCGCCAGCCAGGGCAAGGACGAAATCGCGCTGCTGCTCAACGCCCTGTATGCCATGCAGGGCAGCCTCTCGCAGGTGGTGCAGAACGTGCGCCAGAACGCCGACATGGTGGCCTCGGCCAGCACGCAGATTGCCCAGGGCAACCAAGACCTCTCGGCGCGCACCGAAAGCCAGGCCAGCGCACTGGAAGAAACCTCGGCCTCGATGGAGGAGCTGAACTCCACCGTCAAGGCCAACGCCGACAACGCACGCCAGGCCAACCAGATGGCTTTGAATGCCTCCACCGTGGCCGTGCAAGGCGGCGACGTGGTGGCCCAGGTGGTGGAGACCATGAAAGGCATCAGCAGCGCCAGCAGCAAGATCGCCGACATCATCGGCGTGATCGACGGCATCGCCTTCCAGACCAACATCCTGGCGCTCAATGCTGCCGTGGAAGCCGCGCGCGCAGGCGAGCAAGGCCGGGGCTTTGCCGTGGTGGCCAGCGAAGTGCGCAGCCTGGCCGGGCGCAGCGCCGAGGCGGCCAAGGAAATCAAGAACCTGATCGGCGCCAGCGTAGAGCGCGTGGAACAAGGCAACGTACAGGCCGAAAGGGCAGGCGAGACCATGACCGAAGTGGTCAACGCCATCCGGCGCGTGACGGACATCATGGGGGAAATC
>JACPUE010000067.1 GCA_016192425.1 Burkholderiales bacterium | reverse complement strand
GTAGAAATGAAAAAGGCCGTTGCAAATGCAACGGCCTTTTTTGTTTTGGTGCCCAGGAGAGGACTCGAACCTCCACGGAGTTACCCGCTAGTACCTGAAACTAGTGCGTCTACCAATTCCGCCACCTGGGCATTTCAGGAAAGACCAACATTGTATAACAAAAAAATGAACTCCAGCACCAAGCCTTTGCATCCATCTGACGAGATCGAGGGCACCGTGCAGGGGCACCGCGACGGCCACGGGTTCGTGGTCCGTGAAGACGGCCAGGCCGACATCTATCTTCCCCCCAACGAAATGCGCGCCGTCCTGCACAAGGACAGGGTGCGTGCACGCATCGTGCGCCACGACCGGCGCGGCCGCCCCGAAGGCCGGGTGGTCGAGATCCTGGACCGTCCCGTGCACCCGATCATCGGCCGCCTGCTGCAAGAGAGCGGCGTGTGGATCGTTGCTCCCGAAGACAAGCGCTATGGGCAGGACATCCTCATTCCCGCAGGCGCCCTGGGCGCGGCCAAGACCGGGCAGGTGGTGGTGGTTCAACTCACCGAGCCGCCCGCGCTGTTCGGCCAGCCCGTGGGCCGCGTCACCGAGGTGCTGGGCGAGGTGGATGACCCCGGCATGGAGATCGAGATCGCCGTGCGCAAGTACGGTGTGCCGCACGAATTCTCCGAAGCCTGCCTGGCCGAGGCGGGCGCCTTGCCGGACAAGGTGCGTGCGCAGGACAAGAAGCAGCGCATCGACCTGACCGATGTGCCGCTGGTCACCATCGACGGCGAGGACGCGCGCGACTTCGACGATGCCGTGTACTGCGAGCCCGCCAAGGTGGGCCGCAGCAAGGGCTGGCGCCTGCTGGTGGCCATTGCCGACGTGAGCCACTATGTGCAGACCGGCAGCCCCATCGACGTGGATGCCTACGACCGCGCTACCAGCGTGTACTTCCCGCGCCGCGTCATCCCGATGCTGCCCGAGAAACTCTCCAACGGCCTGTGCTCCTTGAATCCCGACGTAGAGCGCCTGTGCATGGTCTGCGACATGCTGGTCACCGCCAAGGGCGAGGTGCATGCCTACCAGTTTTACCCGGCGGTGATGTTCAGCCACGCGCGCTTCACCTACACCGAGGTGGCCGCCATCCTGGCCAACACGCGCGGCCCCGAGGCCGCCAAGCGCAAGGAGCGTGTGCCCGACCTGCTGAACCTGCACGACGTGTACCGCGCCCTGCTGCATGCGCGGCGCGAGCGCGGTGCGGTGGACTTTGAAACCACCGAGACGCAGATCGTCTGCGACGAAAACGGCCGTATCGACAAGATCGTGCCGCGCACGCGCAACGACGCGCACCGCCTGATCGAAGAAGCCATGCTCGCCGCCAACGTGTGCAGCGCCGACTTCATCGCGCAGGGCAAGCAGCACGGCCTGTACCGCGTGCACGAGGGCCCCACGCCCGAGAAGCAGGACATCCTGCGCAGCTACCTCAAGGCCATGGCCGTGGGCCTGTCGATCAGCGAGAACCCGCAGCCCTCCGAGTTCCAGGCCATCGCCGAGGCGACCAAGGACCGGCCCGACGCGCAGCAGATCCACACCATGCTGCTGCGCTCCATGCAGCAGGCCATCTACACGCCCATCAACAGCGGCCACTTCGGCCTGGCGTTCGATGCCTACACGCACTTCACCAGCCCGATCCGGCGCTATCCCGACCTGCTGGTGCACCGCGTCATCAAGGCCATCCTGGGCAATACCAAGTACCGCCTGCCCATGCTGCCCACGCCGGGCGAGGCGCACGCCAAGCTGAGCAAGCGCCTGGCCAGCCGCGTGGCGCCGCCGGGCAAGACGCCGCGCAAGAAGGAAACCGGCGCCGCGCTGGCCGAAACGCAGGCCTGGGAGGCCGCCGGTCTGCATTGCAGCGCCAACGAGCGCCGCGCCGACGAGGCCAGCCGCGACGTGGAGGCCTGGCTCAAGTGCAAGTACATGCGCGAGCACCTGGGCGAGGAATACGGCGGCGTGGTGTCCTCGGTCACCAGCTTCGGCATCTTCGTCACGCTGGACGCCATGTACGTCGAAGGCCTGGTGCACATCACCGAGCTGGGGGGCGAGTACTTCCGCTTCGACGAAGCCCGCCAGGAGCTGCGCGGCGAGCGCAGCGGCATCCGCTATGTGATCGGCACCCGCGTGCAGGTGCAGGTCAGCCGGGTCGATCTGGACGGGCGGCGCATCGACTTCCGCCTGGTCAGCGACATGCCGCAGGAAGGCGCTGTCCGCGGCAAGCCGGGCAAGCCCACCCGGCGCAGCGATGAGCCGGAGGCCGACACCCCTGCCGTGCGCGAGCGCCGCTCGCCACGCAAGGCCAGCGCCCCCGCTGGCCGCAGCCCGCAGGCGGGCAAGGCGTCCAAGCCGTCCAAGCCCGGGCGTGCAGCGGGCTCCGCCAGCAAGGGCACGGGCAAAACCGCCAAAGCCAAGGGCCGCGCGGGCAAGGCACGGCGGGGTTGATAGGCGGATCTCGGGCGCTGCGGCGCCAGCGGTGCGCCGCAGTTTTGCTATTAAAATAATAGCTGCTAGCGCTTGTTCAGCAAGCTCTGGAGGCTATTTACATTGAATTTTTGCCAGTGTTCCCGCGAGCAGCGGGCCTGATCCTGGGGCGAGGTCTGCCGCCTGTCCATGCGCAAAAGCTGCGTCGGCTGCGGCTTGCGCGGCCGCCTGGCCCGCCGCCAGGCGTGCGCCCACCATGCCTGCCAGCACGTCGCCCGTGCCCGCGGTGGCCAGGCGCGCGTTGCCCGTGGGGTTGATGCGGGGCGCGGCCCCCGGCGCTGCGATCACGCTGCCCGAGCCTTTGAGCAGCACCACGCAGCCAAAGTGATCGGCCAGCGTCTGCGCAGCGGCCATGCGGTCGGCTTGCACGGCTTCGCGCGGGGTGCCCAGCAGGCGCGCGGCTTCCAGCGGGTGCGGCGTGAGTACCGTGGTGTGCCCGCGCTGTGCGCGTTCTGCCAGGGCCTGGGCCAGCGGCAGGGTGTCGGCCACGGCGTTGAGTGCGTCGGCGTCGAGCACCAGGCGCGGCGCTTGGGCCAGCACGCTGGGCAGCACGGTGCGCACGGCCTCGCCGCCGCCGCAGCCGCAGACCACGGTGAGCTGTTCGAGCTGCAGTGCATCGACATGGCGCAGCATCAGTTCGGGTTGCTGGGGGTCGATGTCCAGGCGGTTGTCGCCCAGCAGGGCGACGAGCACACGGCCTGCGCCGTGGTGCAGGGCGGCGCGGGCGGCCAGCAGGGCCGCGCCGGTCATGCCCAGGCCGCGCGTGGCCAGCCCTTCGCCGCCGATCACCACCACGTCGCCATAGCTGCCCTTGTGGCTGGCGTGCGGGCGCATTTCAGCGGCCGGGGGGGCGGACAGCCAGGCGCTGGCGGCTTCGCTGTGGCAGGGTACGCCCAGGTCGTCCCACCAGACTGTACCGGCCGCATCGCGCCCGGCGCCGGTGAACAGGCCGGGCTTGAGGGTGAGCAGGCTCAGGGTGTGGCGCGGGGCAGGGGGCGCGTCTGCGGGCGCAAAGCCTGGGGCGTACTGCCCGGTATCGGCTTGCAGGCCCGAGGGGATGTCCACGCACAGCACGGGTGCCGGGCTGTGGTGCAGCGCCGCCAGCACCGCCGCTAGGCGTTCCGACGGGGGCGGACGCTGGTCGCCGGGCGCCAGGCCTATGCCCAGCAGTGCGTCTATGCACAGGTCCTGCGGCCCCAGGGGGTGCGGGGCATGGTGGCTGAAGGCCACGCCCGCGTCCTGCGCGCGCTGCCAGGACTGGCGGGCGTCGGCAGGTGCCGTTTCGGGGGCGCCGAGCCAGGTCACCACCACGGGCACGCCTTCGCGGTGCAGCAGCATGGCGGCTTCGAGCCCGTCGCCGCCGTTGTTGCCGGGGCCGCAGGCAATCCATATGGTGCGTGCGTGCGGGGCCAGGGCGCGTGCCAGCCGGGCCACGGACTGCCCGGCGCGCTGCATCAGGGTGTGGGCGGGCAGGGCGGCTGCGGCGCTGTGTTCCAGCCGCCGCGTGGCGTCGGTGTGGTGCAGCGGGTGGGCTTGGGTGGGGTGGATGCGTTGCATGGCGGCATGGGGTGGGGGTGTCTGTCCATTGTGCCGCTGAAGTGCGTTGCGGGCGTGTGTGGAGCACCTACTGCCAGCGCTGCGGGGCCCAGGCGTCGGCGGGCAGTGCCGGGGGGCGCTGGGCCAGTTGGTCGGCCAGCAGGCGTGCGCTGCCGCAGGCCAGGGCCCAGCCGCTGGCACCGTGGCCCAGGTTCAGCCACACGCCGGGGGCGCCGCTGGGCCCCAGGGCCGGGGCGCCGTCGGGCAGCATGGCGCGGGCGCCGCGCCACACCTGCACGCCGCTGGCGTGCGTCACGCCGCCGGGGAAGCATTCGCCCAGCACGCGGTAGAGCGCGTGCAGCGTGTGCGGGTGGGCCTGGTGGGCGCGGCCCAGTTCGGCGCCACCGGCAATGCGCACGCGCTGGCCCAGGCGGGCCATGGTGCTGCCGCTGGCTATGTCCACCACCACGCTCTGGGGGGCGTGCAGTGCCTCGCGCAGCGGCGCGCTGAGGGTGCTGCCGTGCAGGGCAGCCAGCGGCAGCCGCAGGCCCAGGGGGCGCAGCAGCGGTGCGGCCTGCGCACCGGCGCACAGCACCACGGCGTCAAAGGGGCGCGGGCTGGCTTCGCCCTGCATCTGCACGCCCGTGGGCGTGGTGCAGATACGCTCCACCGCCGTGCTCCATTGGAAGTCGGCCCCCAGCCGCTGCGCTGCCTGGCGCAGCAACAGCGCGAACTGGCGGCAGTTGCCGGCCAGCCCTTCGGGCAGGTGCAGGGCGCCCGCCAGGGGCAGGGTGGGGGCGAGGCCGGGCTCGATGCGGCGGGCGGCGTCGGCGTCCACTTCGAGTGCGGTGTGGCCGGTTTCGCGCAAGGCCTTGAGCAAGGGGGCGGCGGCTTCGGCATCGCGGGCGCTGCGCAGCAGCAGCAGGGCGCCTGCACTGTGCTCAAAAGGCAGGTCCAGTTGCTGGGCCAGATCCAGCAGCCGGGCCTGGCTGTAGCGCGCCAGTTCCAGCACGGCCAGGCTGGCGGGCGGGGCGCCGTGCGGGCGGGGGGCTGCGGCCCGGCGCCACTGGCGCAGCCAGGACAGGTCGGACAGCGAGAGCTGGCGCCCCAGGTGCAAGAGGGCCTGGCGGCCCAGCCAACGGGTGGGCGCCAGTGGGCCGGGGATGGCCCAGGGAATGGCCGCCGCCGGGGCCAGCAGGCCGCCGGTGGCAAAGCTGTCCTGGGTGGCGGCGGCGTTGTGGCGGTCGAATACGGTGACGGCATGGCCGTCGGCGGCCAGTTCATAAGCGGTGGTGACGCCGACGATGCCGGCGCCCACGATGGCGATCTTCATGGATTCAGATGTTTTTGGCTTGTAGCGCAATAGGGTAAAGCGCTGGCAGCTATTGTTTTTGTAGCAATTCTTCGATCTGAAGGCCTGCGTGCAGTACGGTGTCGTCGTGCAGCGCGGCGTGCCAGACCATCAGGCCCACGGGCAGTTCGCCCGCAGTGTGGCAGGGCAGCGAGAGCGCGCAGCCGTCCAGCAGATTGACCGGGCTGGTGTTGCGCAGCAGCAGGCTGTTGACGCGGAAGAACTCGGCGTCGCGCGCCGCATCCCGTGTGGCGTCCTGTCCGTCGGCCGGGGCCACGCTGGCCAGCAGTGGCGCCGTGATGGGCACCGTGGGCGAGAGCAGGGCGTCGTAATCTGCCATGCAGGCCTGCATGTCTGCGATCCAGTGCTGGCGCGAGCGCAGCAGGTCGATGTATTCCCAGGCCCGCAGCGTGGCGCCTGCTTCGATGCGCTTGCGCACGCGCGGGTCGTAGCGCTCGCCCGCGCGTTGCAGCAATTCGCGGTGCCAGGCGTAGCTTTCGGGCGCGGCAAAGCCGTAGGCAGGCTGCTGCAGCATGGGGGGCAGGTCGATCTCGGTGATCTGCGCACCAGCCTGGCGCAGCTGCGCCAGTGTGCGCTCGAAGGCGCGGGCCACCGGTGCGTCCAGCCCGTCGAGGAACACCGTGGTGGGCACAGCCAGCCGCAGCGCCGCCAGCGGCGCCGTGCTGCGCGCCACGCTGCGCTGGGCCAGCACCTCGTGCACCGTGATGGCGTCGCGCACCGAGCGCGCCATGGCGCACACGGTGTCCAGCGTGGTGGACAGCGGCAGCGCGCCCTGCGTGGGCACCCGCCGGGCCGTGTTCTTGAAGCCGACGACGCCGTTGAGCGCCGCCGGAATGCGGATGGAGCCGCCCGTGTCCGAGCCCAGGCCGACGAAAGCCGCCCCTGTGGCCACCGACACCGCGGCGCCCGAGGACGATCCGCCCGGCACACGCGCTGCGCCGTTCAGGGCGCCAAAGCGCCCATCGTGGGCGGCTGGGGTGCCATGGTGCGGGTTCACGCCCACGCCGGAAAAGGCAAACTCGGTCATGTTGGTGCGGCCGATGACGACCCCGCCCGCTGCGCGCAGCCGGGCCACGGCCGGGCAATCGGCCATGGCGGCAGGGGCATCGGCCAGCACCACCGACCCTGCGGGGGTGGGCTGGCCCTGCAGGTCGAACAGGTCTTTCACCGAGACGGCCAGTCCCGCCAGGGGCAGGCGCTGCAGGGCGGGGTCGGCCGCCTGGGCGCGGGCCTCGTCGAAGCAGGTGCGGGTGAAGGCGTGGCGGCAGGCTGCAGACTGCGCAGCGGCGATGGCGCGCTCCATTTCCTGCGGCGCGCTGGTCTGGTGGGACTGCAGCATGCGCCGGGTGGTGTCAAGGTCTGGGGGCATGCGTGTGCTAGAATCTTTGGGTTTTGCTGGGTGCGGCTGCAAGCGCAGTGGCCTTGGCAAGACTAGGCAATGCCAATTGCACATCCAATTGGCACGCCCAATCGCATGCTAATTGGCATGCCAATGCAAACCAGTCCAAACAAGGTGTTGTCGCCCGCCAGGGCGCAATTGTCGGGCTGGATTTTAGACCCAACCTTCGGAGAATCTCTATGTCCGTGACCATGCGCGAAATGCTGGAAGCCGGTGTCCACTTCGGCCACCAGACCCGCTTCTGGAACCCCAAGATGGCCCCCTATATTTTCGGCCATCGCAACAAGATCCACATCATCAACCTGGAGAAGTCGCTCCCGCTGCTCCAGGAAGCTGCCAAGTTCGTGCAGCAGCTGGCAGCCAACCGCGGCACCATCCTGATCGTCGGCACCAAGCGCCAGGCCCGTGACATCGTGGCTGCCGAAGCGCAGCGCGCAGGCGTGCCCTTCGTCAACCAGCGCTGGCTGGGCGGCATGCTGACCAACTTCAAGACCGTCAAGACCTCGATCAAGCGCCTCAAGGACATGAAGGCCCAGCAGGAAGCGGGCCTGGAAGCCATGAGCAAGAAAGAGCAGCTCATGTTCGTGCGCGAGATCGAGAAGCTCGAAAAGGACATCGGCGGCATCCAGGACATGAACACCCCCCCCGACGCCATCTTCGTGGTGGACGTGGGCTTCCACAAGATCGCCATTGCCGAAGCCAAGAAGCTGGGCATTCCGCTGATCGGTGTGGTCGATACCAACCACTCGCCCGAAGGCATCGACTACGTGATCCCTGGCAACGACGACTCTGCCAAGGCCGTGGAACTGTACGTGCGCACCATTGCCGACGCCATCGTCGAAGGCCGTAACAACGCTGTCGCCGAAGTGGTCAAAGCTGTGGGCGAGGGTTCCGACGAATTCGTGGAAGTGGAAGAGTCCGCTGCCTGAGGCCCCGGCCCGCGCACCGAGGTGCGCGAAAAAAAGAGGGGCTCGAACAGCCCCCTTTTTTTATCTGTTGAACTGAACTGAATACGGAGAAAACACAATGGCTGCAATTACCGCAAGCATGGTTGCCGAACTGCGCGGCAAGACCGACGCCCCCATGATGGAGTGCAAGAAGGCCCTGACCGAAGCCGACGGCGACATGGCCAAGGCCGAAGAGCTGCTGCGCGTCAAGCTGGGCACCAAGGCAGGCAAGGCCGCTTCGCGCGTGACCGCCGAAGGCGTGGTCGCCAGCTTCATCGACGGTTCCACCGGTGCGCTGATCGAAGTCAACAGCGAAACCGACTTCGTGAGCAAGAACGACAGCTTCATCGCCTTGGCCAAGGCTGCTGCCGAGCTCGTGGCCAAGCACAACCCCGCCAACGTCGAGGCCCTGGGCGCGCTGCCCTACGCCCAGGACGGCTTCGGCCCCACGCTGGAAGACGTGCGCAAGGGCCTGATCGGCAAGATCGGCGAAAACATGTCCTTCCGCCGCTTCAAGCAGTTCTCGGGCGGCAAGCTGGCTTCCTACCTGCACGGCACGCGCATCGGCGTGGTGGTTGAGTTCGACGGTGACGAAGTTGCCGCCAAGGACGTGGCCATGCACATCGCCGCCATGAAGCCCGTGGCCCTGGCCAGCAGCGACGTGCCTGCCGAGCTGATCGAAAAAGAGCGTTCGGTCGCTGCCGCCAAGGCCGCCGAAGACAAGGCCAAGGCGCTGGCCGAAGGCAAGCCCGTGCAGTCCGACGAAATCGTTGCCAAGCGCATCGAGGGCGGCGTGCAGAAGTTCCTCAAGGAAGTCTCCCTGTTCAACCAGGCCTTCGTGAAGAACGACAAGCAGACCGTCGAGCAGATGCTCAAGGCTGCAGGCACCACGGTCAAGGGCTTCACGCTCTACGTCGTGGGCGAAGGCATCGAGAAGAAGCAGGACGACTTTGCTGCTGAAGTGGCCGCCCAGGTGGCAGCCGCCAAGGGTGCCGCCTGATCCTGCTGCTGCGCCTGCCGTCGATTTCACCAACCCCCTTTCACCTATGGAGCCTGCCATGACCGTCGCCACCCCAGCCTACAAGCGGATTTTGCTCAAGCTGTCGGGTGAGGCGCTCATGGGGGACGACGCCTTCGGCATCAACCGCGCGACCATCGTGCGCATGGTGCAGGAGGTGGCCGAGGTCACCCGCATGGGTGTGGAGGTGGCGGTGGTGATCGGCGGCGGCAACATCTTCCGCGGCGTGGCTGGCGGTGCCGAGGGCATGGACCGCGCCACCGCCGACTACATGGGCATGCTGGCCACGGTGATGAATGCCCTGGCCCTGGCCGACGCCATGGACAAGCAGGGCCTGACGGCCCGCGTGATGTCCGCCATCTCGATCGAGCAGGTGGTGGAACCCTACGTGCGCCCCAAGGCGCTGCAGTACCTCGAAGAGGGCAAGGTGGTGGTGTTTGCCGCAGGCACGGGCAACCCCTTCTTCACCACCGATACTGCCGCTGCGCTGCGCGGCGCCGAAATTGGTGCCGAGCTGGTGCTCAAGGCCACCAAGGTCGATGGCGTGTACACCGCCGATCCGCACAAGGACCCAACGGCCACGCGCTATGCCAAACTCAGCTTCGACGAAGCCATGGTGCGCAACCTGGGCATCATGGACGCCACGGCCTTTGCGCTGTGCCGTGACCAGAAACTGCCCGTCAAGGTGTTCTCGATCTTCAAGCCCGGTGCGCTCAAGCGCGTGGTGCTGGGTGAGGATGAAGGCACCCTGGTGTATGCCTGAGCCAATCCCCGTGTGAGGAGAAAAACATGATCGCCGACATCAAGAAGAATGCAGAGGCCAAGATGGGCCAGTCCATCGCGGCTTTCAAGAACAACCTCGCCAAGATCCGCACTGGCCGCGCCAGCCCTGGGCTGCTCGACAGCGTGCATGTCGAGTACTACGGTTCCATGGTGCCGCTGTCCCAGGTGGCCAACGTGTCCTTGCTGGACTCGCGCACGCTGAGCGTGCAGCCCTGGGAAAAAGGCATGGGCGCCAAGATCGAAAAGGCCATCCGCGAAAGCGACCTGGGCCTGAACCCCGCCAGCATGGGCGATCTGATCCGCGTGCCGCTGCCGCCCATGAGCGAAGAGCGCCGCAAGGAAATGACCAAGCTCGCTCGCAACGAAGGCGAGGCCGCCAAGGTGGCCGTGCGCAACCTGCGCCGCGACGCCAACGAAGCCGTCAAGAAGCTGGTCAAGGACAAGCAAGCATCCGAAGACGACCAGAAGCGCGCCGAGGCCGACATCCAGAAGGTCACCGACCGGCACATTGCCGAGATCGACACGCTGGTCGCGTCGAAGGAACAGGAGATCATGGCAGTCTGACGGCTGCCATGGTTCACGTTCTTTCCATGGCTGCTGCTTTGGTGCCGCCACGGCATGTGGCCATCGTCATGGATGGCAACGGCCGCTGGGCCCAGCGCCGTTTTCTCCCGCGCCTGGCAGGTCACAGGCAGGGCGTGGAGTCGCTGCGCCGCTGCGTGCAGGCCTGCGCCCAGCGCGGCATTGGCGTGCTCACGGTGTTCGCGTTTTCGTCCGAAAACTGGAACCGCCCGCAGGACGAGGTGTCCGGCCTGATGGAACTGCTGGCCAAGGCCCTCACGCGCGAAGTGCCGCAACTGTGCAAGGACGGCGTGCGCCTGCATTTCGTGGGCGAACGCGCCGGTCTGTCCGACAAGGTGCGCGAAGGCCTGGCCCAGGCCGAGCGCGAGACGGCGCACAACAGCCGCCTCATCCTCAATGTGTGCTTCAACTACGGCGGCCGCTGGGACATCGCCCAGGCTGCGGCGCAGCTTGCCGCGCGCGGCGAGCCCATCACCGAGGCCAGCCTGGACCGCGCCATGGCCCTGTCGCACGTGGCCGACCCGGACCTGCTGATCCGCACCGGCGGCGAGATGCGCCTGAGCAATTTTCTGCTCTGGCAGGCGGCCTACACCGAGCTGGTGTTCAGCGACCGCCTGTGGCCCGAGTTCGATGAAGCGGCGCTGGACGAGGCCATTGCCGCCTTCCACGCCCGCGAGCGCCGCTTTGGCAAGACCTCAGAACAAGTGAAAACTTGAAATGCTCAAGCAGCGCATTCTTACTGCCCTGGTTCTGCTGGCCATTTTGCTGCCCGCCTTGTTCTACCACTCGCCCGTGCCCTTCGCGGCGGTCATCCTGGTGCTGATGGCGGCGGCTGCCTGGGAATGGGGTCGGCTCAATGCCTGCGGTTCTGTGGGTTCGGTGCTGGTGGGCGCCGCCTGCCTGGCGCTGTGCGCTGCGTCCTGGGCGCTGGGCTGGGTGCAGCGCCCGCTGGGGGCGCTGTGGCTGGCCGGTGGCGCCTGCTGGGTGCTGGGCAGCGCCTGGCTGCTGCGCGCAGGCGTGCCGGGGTGGCCCCGGGTTCCGGCGGCGCTGCGGCTGGTGGCGGGCATTGCAGCCCTATGGCTGGCCTGGCTGGCCGTGGTGCAAGCGCGTGCGCTGGGGGTCAATTTTCTGCTGTCGGTGATGTGCCTGGTCTGGATGGCCGACATCGCTGCGTACTTTGCGGGCCGCACATTCGGCCTGCGCTTCACGCGCGCCAAGCTGGCGCCTTCCATCAGCCCCGGCAAGAGCTGGGAGGGCGTATGGGGCGGCGTGGCTGGCGTGCTGCTGCTGGCGCTGGGCTGGGTGCTTGCCGATGCCCATTTCCAGGCGGGCCAGCCCAGTTTCTATACCCTGGTGGCCCGCCAGGGCTGGTGGCTGCTGCTGGCCGTGGCCTTGTTCATGGCGGCCATGAGCGTGGCGGGCGACCTGGTGGAATCGCTCATCAAGCGCAGCGCAGGCGTCAAGGACAGCAGCCAGTTGCTGCCCGGCCATGGCGGCGTGCTCGACCGCGTGGATGCGCTGCTGCCCACGCTGCCGCTGGCCATGATGATCACAACGCTGCTCTCCCCATGAAACAACGCATCACGGTGCTCGGATCGACGGGATCCATAGGCACCAACACGCTGGATGTGGTGGCGCGCCACCCCGGGCGTTTTGAGGTCTTTGCGCTCAGCGCAGCCACGCAGGTGGATACGCTGCTGGCGCAATGCGCGCGCTTTTCTCCACGCTACGCTGTGATGGCCAGCCCGGACCATGCGCATGAGCTGGCAGAAAAATGCAGGCAAAATAGGCTTGCAACGCAGGTGATTCAAGCGCAAGATGCTATCGAAACAATAGCATCGCACCCCGAGGTGGATGTGGTCATGGCGGCCATTGTCGGTGCGGCCGGGCTGGCGCCCTGTCTGGCTGCGGCGCGCGCAGGCAAGCGCCTGCTGCTGGCCAACAAGGAGGCGCTGGTCGTGGGGGGCGAGGTCTTCCTGCAGGCCGTGCGCGAAGGCGGCGCCACGCTCTTGCCCATTGACAGCGAGCATTCGGCCATCTTCCAGTCCCTGCCCGACGACCCCTCCACCTGGCAGCGCCGCGTGGACAAGATCATCCTCACTGCCTCGGGCGGGCCGTTCCGCCAGCGCGATCCCCACACCTTGCGCGAGGTCACGCCAGAGCAGGCCTGCGCCCACCCCAACTGGGTCATGGGGCGCAAGATCTCGGTCGATTCGGCCACCATGATGAACAAGGCGCTGGAGGTCATCGAGGCACGCTACCTCTTCGGCCTGGCTCCGCGCAAGCTGGACGTGGTCATCCACCCGCAAAGCATCATCCATTCGATGGTGCAGTACACCGACACGTCGGTGGTGGCGCAAATGGGTACGCCCGACATGCGCGTGCCCATCGCCTACGGCCTGGCCTGGCCCGAGCGGGTGGAGTCGGGGGCCGCGGCGCTCGACTTCCACGCCCTGGGCGCCATGACCTTCGAGGCCATCGACGACCATGGCCACCCTGAGCGCTTTCCGGGCCTGCGCCTGGCCTGGGAGGCGCTGGAAGCGCCTGCGGGCACCACCGCCGTGCTCAACGCTGCCAACGAGGTGGCCGTGGCGAGTTTTCTGGAGCGGCGTATCCGCTTCGACCAGATCCATGCGCTGAACCTGGAAACTTTGTCCAGCGTGGCGGTCTCCAAGCCCGGATCGCTCGATGACCTGCTGGCGCTGGACCAGCAAGCCCGTGCCAGCGCGCAGCGCATTGCGCAGCGGCTGGCCTGACGGAACGGATCGGGCCACACCAAGCCACGGGAGTGCCAATGCTGACCCTTGTTGCCTTCATCGTTGCCCTGGGCCTCTTGATTGCTGCGCACGAATATGGCCACTACCGTGTGGCCGTGGCCTGTGGCGTGAAGGTGTTGCGCTATTCGGTGGGCTTTGGCAAACCCCTGCTGCGCTGGCAGCCCAAAGGTTCGCCCACCGAGTTTGTCCTGGGCGCCTTCCCGCTGGGGGGCTTTGTGCGCATGCTGGACGAACGCGAGGCGCCCGTGCCGCCCGAAGAGCGCCACCTGGCCTTCAACACGCAGCCGCTGCGTTCGCGCGCGCTGATCGTGGCCGCCGGTCCGGTGGCCAACCTGGTGCTGGCGGTGCTGCTGTATGCGCTGGTCAATTGGATGGGCGTGCAGGAGCCCATGGCCTACCTGTCCAGGCCGGTGCCGGGCTCGGTGGCGCAGTCTGCAGGCCTGCAAGGCGGCGAACTGGTGCGCCGCGCCGCGTTGGGTGACGGGGAGGAGATGCCCGTGCGCTCCTTCGAGGACCTGCGCTGGCTTCTGGCGCGCGGGGCGCTGGAATCGCAGGCTGTGCGCCTGGTCGTAGAACCCAGGCCGGGCGCAGCCGAGCGCACCGTGCACCTGCCGCTGCAGGACATCGACACCCGCAATGCCGACCACCGGCTGATGCAGCTCATCGGCATCACCGGTCCCTGGACCCAGCCCCTGGTGGGTGAGCTGATGGCTGGCGGTGCGGGTGAGCGCTCGGGCCTGCAGGCGGGTGATGTGGTGCGGCGCATCGGTGCCACGGATGTGGTGGACGGGGCGCAATTGCGTGCACTGATCCGGGGCTCGCTCCAGGGAGATCGGGCACTGGCTCAGACCTGGCACATAGAGCGCGCAGGCCGGATGCTGGATCTGGAGGTGCTGCCCGAGGTGCAGCAGGAGCAGGGCGAGACCATTGCGCGCATCGGCGCCTACGTGGGTGGGCTCCCCCGGTTTGCGACAGTGCAGTATGGGCCCTGGGAGGGCTTGACCAAGGGAGCGGAGCGCACCTGGCAGGTGTCCGTGCTCACGCTCAAGATGATGGGGCGCATGCTGATTGGCGAAGCCTCGCTCAAGAACATCAGCGGGCCGCTGACGATTGCCGACTATGCGGGCCGGTCTGCGAGCCTGGGGCTGGCGCAGTACCTGGGTTTCCTGGCACTCATCAGCGTGAGCCTGGGTGTGCTGAACCTCTTGCCGCTGCCCGTCCTCGACGGGGGGCACCTGATGTATTATCTTTGGGAGGGAGTGACGGGCAAAAGCGTCTCGGACGCCTGGATGGAACGCCTGCAGCGTGGTGGAATCGCCGTGCTGTTTCTGATGATGTCCATCGCATTGTTCAACGACCTCTCCCGGCTCTTTGGCTAACCTACTGGCTGCCCTGGCCCGCCCTGGGGTGGCACCGGTTTCATTCATGAAAAAACAATCCAATCGCTTCGGTGCACGCACCGCTACGGCAGCTGCAGCCATGTTTCTTGCCGTCCACGCGGCCTGGGCCCTGGAGCCCTTCAAGGTGCAGGATATCCGTGTCGAAGGCCTGCAGCGCGTAGAGCCCGGCACCGTGTTCGCTTCCATGCCCCTGCGTGTGGGCGATACCTACAACGACGAAAAGGGCGCGGCCGCCATCCGTGCCTTGTTTGCCCTGGGCCTGTTCAAGGACGTGCGCCTTGAAGCCGTGGGCGGTGTGCTCGTGGTGGTGGTCGAAGAGCGGCCCACCGTGGCCGACGTGGACTTTGCGGGCGCGCGCGAGTTCGACAAGGATGCCCTCAAGAAGGCCATGCGCGACATCGGCCTGACCGACGGCCGCCCCTTCGACAAGGCCCTGGCAGACCGCGCCGAGCAGGAGCTCAAGCGCCAGTACATCAACAAGAGCTTCTATGGCGCCGAGGTGGTCACCACCGTGACCCCCATCGAGCGCAACCGCGTGAACCTGACCTTCACCATCACCGAAGGCGATACGGCGCGCATCAAGGACATCCGCATCGTTGGCAACAAGGCGTTCAGCGAGTCCACGCTCAAGGGGCTGTTCGACCAGGACACGGGCGGCTGGCTGAGCTGGTACACCAAGTCCGACCGCTACGCGCGCTCCAAGCTCAATGCCGACCTGGAGACGCTGCGCTCGTACTACCTGCAGCGCGGCTACCTGGAATTCCGTGTCGATTCGACCCAGGTCGCCATCTCGCCGGACAAGCAGGACATCACCATCACGGTCAACGTGACCGAGGGTGAGCGTTTCGTGGTTTCCAGCGTCAAGCTCGAAGGCAACTACCTGGAGCGTGATGAGGAGTTCAAATCGCTGGTCACCATCCGCGCAGGCGAGCCCTACAACGTGGACCAGGTGACCGAGACCACCAAGGCGTTTTCCGAGCATTTCGGCAACTTCGGCTTTGCGTTTGCGCGCATCGAGGCCGTGCCCGAGATCGACCGCGAAAACAACCGTGTGGCCCTGGTGCTGCAGGCCGACCCGGTGCGCCGTGCCTATGTGCGCCGTATCCAGGTGGCGGGCAACAACCGCACGCGCGACGAGGTGGTGCGCCGCGAGTTCCGCCAGTACGAATCGTCCTGGTACGACGGCGAGAAAATCCGCCTGTCGCGTGACCGCGTGGACCGGCTGGGCTTCTTCACCGAAGTCAACATCGAAACCCAGGAGGTGCCGGGAGCCCCCGACCAGGTCGATCTCGTCATCAACGTGGCAGAAAAACCCACGGGCTCGCTGCAGCTCGGTGCAGGCTTTTCCAGTGCAGAAAAACTGTCGTTCTCCTTCGCCATCAAGCAGGAGAACATTTTCGGTTCTGGCAACTACCTGGGGGTGGATGTCAACACCAGCAAGTTCAAGCGCACGCTGGTGTTCAGCACCACCGACCCGTATTTCACCCAGGACGGCATTTCGCGCACGCTTGACCTGTACTACCGCACCGACAAGCCCTACGACAACCAAGGCGGCAACTACCAGCTCGTGACCACGGGCGGCAGCGTGCGCTTCGGTGTGCCGTTCACCGAAACAGACACGGTGTTCATCGGCGGCGGCATGGAAAACACCCGCATCAAGTCCGGCACCAACATCCCGGCGGCCTACCTGGCCTATGCCGATCGCTATGGCGCCAGCAGCACCGGTGTGCCGCTGACGATCGGCTGGTCGCGCGATAGGCGTGACAGCGCACTGGCACCCAATTCCGGCATCTACCAGCGGCTCAACACCGACTGGTCCGTGGCGGGCGATGCACGTTACCTGCGCGCCAACTACCAGTACCAGCAGTATGTGCCGCTCAGCAAGAAGTTCACCCTGGCCTTCAACGGCGAAATGGGCTGGGGCAAGGGCCTCAATGGCCGTCCGTTCCCGGTGTTCAAGAACTTCTACTCGGGCGGTCTGGGCTCGGTGCGTGGCTTCGACCAGGGCACCCTGGGGCCGCGCGATGTGACCGGCGCCTCGTTGGGCGGCCCCAAGAAAATCAACTTCAACACAGAACTCATGGCTCCGTTCCCAGGCGCAGGCAACGACCGCACCCTGCGGGTCTTCACCTTCCTGGACGTGGGCAATGTGTACGGCGAGGAGGAGAAGCTGCGCATGAGCGAGTTGCGCGCCTCTGTCGGCGTGGGTTTGAGCTGGATTTCCCCCCTGGGGCCTCTGCGCCTTGCGTACGCTCAGCCCGTGCGTAAGTTCGCGGGCGATAGAATCCAGAAATTGCAATTCCAGATTGGAACTTCCTTCTAATGAAACATCTTTCCCGTCAACTGGCCCTGGTTCTGATGCTCGGCGGCGTGGGTGCAGCCGCACCTGCCTATGCTGAATTCAAGGCGGGCTTCATCCATACCGACCGCGTGTTCCGTGAAGCAAGCTCTGCCAAGGCCGCGCAGGCCAAGCTGGAACAGGAGTTCTCGCGCCGCGACAAGGAAATCAATGACTTGGGCAATGCGCTCAAGACGGCCACCGAGAAGTTCGAGCGCGACGCGCCCACGCTGTCGGAAAGCCAGCGCCAGACCCGCCAGCGCCAGCTCATGGACCAGGATCGTGAGTTCCAGCGCAAGCGCCGCGAGTTCCAGGAAGACCTGAACGCCCGCAAGAACGAAGAGCTCAACCAGCTGGGCGAACGCATCAACAAGGTCGTCAAGCAACTGGCCGAGCAGGAAAAGTACGACTTCATCGTGGACCAGGCGGTGTATATCAACCCGCAGCACGACATCACCGACAAGGTCATCAAGGCCCTCAATGGTGCGTCCAAGTAAGGTCTGCCTGAAGCGGGTGGGTGCCGCGTGAGCGTGCAACTGGGCCAATTCGTCGCGGCACTGGGCGGCACGCTCGAAGGAAACCCTGACCAGCCTATCGCCCGCCTGGCCCCGCTGGAGGCTGCGGGGCCGCAGGATCTGAGTTTCCTCAGCAACCCGCGCTACCAGCAGCAACTGGCCGCCTCCCAGGCGGCCTGTGTCATTGTGGCCCCTGCCATGCGCGAGCCTGCGCTGCAGCGCGGGGCCTGCATCGTGGCGGACGACCCCTACGTGTACTTCGCCCGCGCCACCCAATGGTGGAAGCGCCAGCATACGCCTGCGGTGAAGCCAGGCGTGCACCCGAGCGCCGTGGTGCACCCCGATGCCATGGTGGACGCCAGCGCCTGCATCGGCCCGCTGTGCGTGGTCGAGCGCGGTGCGCACATTGGCGCCCACACCTGGCTCAAGTCGCGTGTCACCGTGGGAGAGGACTGCCACATCGGCGCGCGTTGCATCGTGCATGCCGGTGCCGTGATCGGTGCCGACGGCTTTGGCTTTGCGCCCGACAAGGGCACCTGGGTCAAGATCGAGCAACTGGGGGCCGTGCGCATCGGCGACGATGTGGAAATCGGCGCCAACACCTGCATAGACCGTGGCGCCCTGGGCGACACGGTCATCGAAGACGGCGTCAAGCTCGACAACCTGGTGCAGATTGGCCACAACGTGCACGTGGGGCGCCATTCGGCCATGGCCGGGTGCGTGGGCATTGCGGGCAGCGCGCGCATTGGCGCGCACTGCACCGTGGGCGGCGGCGGCATCGTACTGGGCCACCTCACGCTGGCCGACCATGTGCATGTGTCGGCCGCCACCACGGTCACGCGCTCCATCCGCCAGGCGGGGCTGTACACCGGCATGTTCCCTATCGACGACAATGCGCGCTGGGAAAAGAACGCCGCCACGCTCAAGCAGTTGCACAGCCTGCGCGAGCGCATCAAGGCCCTGGAAGGGCTGGTTCAGAACAACAAGACAGAGCAACGTTCATGATGGACATCCACGCAATTCTCAAGCAACTGCCCCACCGTTACCCGTTTCTGCTGGTGGACAAGGTGCTGGAACTGGAGCGCAACCAGCGCATCCAGGCAGTCAAGAACGTCACGTTCAACGAGCCGTATTTCATGGGGCATTTCCCCGGCCACCCGGTGATGCCGGGCGTGCTGATCCTCGAAGCCTTGGCGCAGGCCGCCGGGCTGCTGGCTTTTGATGCCATGGGCCAGGTGCCGGACGAAAACAACATCTACTACTTCGTGGGCATCGATGGTGCGCGCTTCAAGCGCCCGGTGGAGCCGGGCGACCAGCTCCTGCTGGACATCACCATCGACCGCGTGCGCGGCGGCATCTGGAAGTTCAAGGGCGTTGCGCGCGTGGGCGACGAGGTGGCCTGCGAGGCTGAGCTGATGTGCACCATGCGCGCCGTGGGCTGACGCCAGGCATCCACCAGGGCAGGGCAGCGCCGTGAGCCACATCCACCCGACCGCCGTTGTCGATGCGCAGGCGTGCATTGACGAGCGTGCCAGCATTGGCCCCTATGCCGTGATCGGCCCGCACGTACGCATCGGTGCTGGCACCTCGGTGGGCGCGCACTGCGTGATCGATGGGCACACCACCATCGGCCAAGACAACCGCATTTACCCATTCGCATCGCTGGGCGCTGCACCGCAGGACAAGAAGTACGGCGGCGAGCCCACCGAGCTGCGCATTGGCGACCGCAACACCATCCGAGAGTTCTGCACCTTCAACACCGGCACTGCGCAGGACAAGGGCTCCACCACCATCGGCAACGACAACTGGATCATGGCCTACGTGCACATTGCGCACGACTGCGTGGTGGGTGACCACACCACCATGGCCAACAATGCCACGCTGGCCGGGCATGTGGAGGTGGGGGACTGGGCCACCATCGGTGGCCTGACCGGCGTGCTGCAACGCATGCGTATCGGTGCGCACACCATGGTGGGCTTCTCCAGCCACGTGGGCAAGGACGTGCCGCCTTTCATGGTGGTGGATGGCAATCCGCTGGCGGTGCGCGGCGTGAATCTGGTGGGGCTGCGTCGGCGCGATTTTTCCGACCAGCGCATCAGCGCCATCCGCGAGATGCACAAGCTTCTCTACCGCCAGGGGCTGACACTGGAACAGGCGCGCGCCGCGATGGCGCAACTGCCCGCCACGCATCCCGAGGCGGCGCAGGACGTGGCCTTGATGGATGCTTTCCTGGCCAGTTCCGTGGCGGGCATTGCCCGCTGAGTGGCTGGGGGCGTAGATGACGAGCACACCCCGCATCGCGATGGTGGCGGGTGAAACCTCTGGGGACCTGCTGGCCGGGCTGCTGCTCGACGGCCTGCGCGGCCTGTGGCCAGGTTTGCAGGCCTGCGGCATTGGCGGCCCACAGATGGCACGGCGCGGCTTCGAGGCCTGGTGGCCCAGCGAGCGGCTGGCCGTGCATGGCTACAGCATCGAGGTCTTCCGTCGCCTGGCAAGCATCATGGCCATCCGCAGGCAGTTGCGCCAACGCCTGTTGCAGGACCGCCCCGACGTGTTCATCGGCGTGGATGCACCCGACTTCAACCTGGGCCTGGAGGCCGACCTGCGCGCCGCGGGCACCCGCACCGTGCACTTTGTCTGCCCCTCCATCTGGGCCTGGCGCGCTGAGCGGGTGGAAAAAATCCGCCGTGCTGCCAGCCATGTGCTGTGCATCTTTCCTTTTGAGCCCGAGCTGCTTGCGCGCCATGGCATCCGTGCCACCTATGTGGGCCATCCGCTGGCCGGGGTCATTCCTTTGGTGCCGGACCGCGCTGCTGCCCGCGCCGCGCTGGGCCTGGCGCCAGACGACAGGGTACTGGCCATTTTGCCGGGCAGCCGTTCCGCCGAGGTGCAGTACATCACTCCTAAGTTTTTTGAGGCTGCAGCGCTTGTCCAGCAAGCGCAACCAGCTATCAAAATGATAGTGCCTGCGGTGCCTGCCATGCAGGCGCGCATCGAGCAGGCGGCGGGTGCGGCGGGCTTGGCGGGCCGTGTGCAGGTGGTCAGTGGCCAATCGCATGCCGTGCTCGCGGCCTGCGATGTGACCCTGATCGCCAGCGGCACGGCCACGCTGGAGGCGGCGCTGTTCAAGCGCCCCATGGTCATTGGCTATCACATGCACCCGCTGAGTTGGCGCCTCATGCGCCGCAAGCAACTGCAGCCCTGGGTGGGCTTGCCCAACATTCTGAGCGGCGATTTCGTCGTGCCCGAGCTGCTGCAGGACGCCGCGACCCCGCAGGCGCTGGCTGCGGCGGTGCTCGACTGGTTCCACGCCCTGGACCACGATGCTGCTCGCATAGCCGCGCTGCACCACCGCTTCACTGCGCTGCACGAAAGCCTGTGGCGCGACACCCCCCAACTAGCTGCCGATGCGATCCACAAAGTCCTTGCCGACCCCCGTGCCTGAGCAGGCCATGCTTCCCTGGCCCATGCCGCAAGGCCTGGTGGCCGGGGTGGATGAAGCGGGCCGTGGCCCCCTGGCCGGGCCGGTGGTGGCGGCTGCCGTCATCCTGGACGAGCGCCAGCCCATCGCCGGGCTGGCAGACTCCAAAAAGCTCACCGCCCTGCGGCGCGAGCGCCTGTTCGACGAGATCCGTGCCAAGGCGCTGTGCTGCAGCGTGGCCGAGGCCAGCGTGGAAGAGATCGACCGCCTCAACATCCTGCAGGCCACCTTGCTGGCCATGCGCCGTGCTGTGCAGGGGCTGCGGCTCAAGCCGGGGCTGGTGCTGGTCGATGGCAACCGCCTGCCGGTGCTGGATATCCCTGCAGAGGCCATCGTCAAGGGCGATGCGCTGGTGCCTGCCATTTCGGCGGCCTCCATCCTGGCCAAGGTGCACCGCGACCGCTGGTGCGCCGAGGTGCATACGCAGTACCCCGAGTATGGTTTTGATGCCCACAAGGGCTACGGCACGGCCGCGCACCTGCAGGCCCTGCGCGCGCATGGTGCCAGCCCGCTGCACCGCCGCTCCTTTGCGCCCGTGGCCCAGCACCTGGAGGCTGCGCCATGAGCTCCGTGCCGGTGACGCTGGTGCAGTCGCGTGACAACGCCTTTGTCAAGGACCTGCGGCGCCTGGCGCAGGACAGCACGGCCTACCGCAAGCAGGGCCGCCTGTGGCTGGAGGGCGACCACCTGTGCCGCGCTGCGCTGGCACGCGGCCTGCGCCCGGCCGTGGCCGTGTTTTCAGAGTCTTTTTGGCCTCTGGCGCCCACTGAATGGGCGCAATGCGCTACAAAAATCATAGTTCTTTCCGATGCGCTGTTTGCCGACATCAGCGCACTGGAGTCCCCCGCCGCCATGGGCTATGTGCTGGAGCTGCCCGCACCCCAGCCCCCCGATCCGCAGATGCCCAGCGTGGTGCTGGATCGGGTGCAGGACGCGGGCAACGTCGGCTCCATCCTGCGCAGCGCGGCCGCCTTTGGCTTTGGGCAGGTACTGGCGCTCAAGGGCAGCGCCGCGCTGTGGTCGCCCAAGGTGCTGCGCGCGGGCATGGGGGCGCACTTTGGCCTGCGCCTGCATGAAGGCCTGGCGGTGGAGGATCTGCAGGCCCTGCGCGTGCCCCTGCTCGTCACCCATGTGCACGGGGGCGATTATCTGCACCAGGCCGCGCTGCCCTGGCCCTGCGCCTGGGTGCTGGGGCATGAGGGGCAGGGCGTGTCCGACGCGCTGCTGGCGCGGGCGCACCAGCGCATCCGCATCGCACAGCCGGGGGGCGAGGAGTCGCTCAACGTGGCAGCGGCGGCGGCCATCTGCCTGCACGCCAGCGGCGTTGGTTCTTACTGATTGCGCAGGAACTGGTGCACGAAGTCGCCCTGGTTGGGCGCCTCTTTTTCGGTGGTGAAGACGATGCGCTGGTTCTCCACGCGCAGCTTCAGTTGGGGGCCGAACTGGCACTGCACCTGGCCCAGGCTGGCTGCGGTGGCCTTGAAGGCGGGCGTGTTCTGGCACAGGCGTTCCATTTGCGCGGCCACTTCGCCGCAGAAGCTGGAGATGCTCAGGGCCTGCATTTTTTCGTCGTCGATGGCGGCCCAGTCCACCGAAGTCTGGACCGGGGTGCCGCAGGCGGCGCTGGCGTCCTTGTCCATTTGCGCCAACGCGGCGCGGTAGCTTTCCTGGCGCTTGGGCCGGTCAAAGCGTGCCAGCTTGTCCTGCACGCCCTGTTTGCGCTGTTGTTCGTAACGGGTCTGCAGCTCACTGGATTTAAAGGCCTTGCTCTTGTCGGCCTGGAAGGCCAGCGGCACACCATCGCGCTGCCCTGGCAGGTAGGCGACGAAGTGCTCTGCATCGCTGTAGTCCGAGGCCTGCCGGTGCAGCAAGGCATAGGCGCGACCATCAAGCTGCAGCGTGTACACGTCGCGTGAGCGCCCCTGGGGCTGCAACTCGGCCAGGAACACGACCTGGTCGATCGGGTGGTTGATGCCGCTGACGCGCAGCAGCGCCTGCTTTCCATCGGCACTGGGGGCCAGCACCAGTTCGACGCCCTGCGGGCCGGTAAAGACCTTGGGGTACTTGGCCAGTTCCAGGGCCTGTGCAGCCAGGGGGGCCAGGGTGCAGGTCAGCGTCAGGGCAAGGGTGGTGGCGAGTGAGCGCATGGATGGGGGCAAAGAAATGGAGTGGCTGCGAAGTCTAGGGGGGCTGCTTCGTTTTGCAACGCCTGGTACACCTGCTTACGTAACCAGTTGAAAGCCCTGTGGGGCGGCTTCAAGAGAGGGCAAAGGCCATGCTGCGCTGCGGCATTGTCAGCAGATTGGGGCGGTCTGCGGGTACAATCAGGGGCTTTCCTCGCAACAGCGTCGCCCGGCCGCATCCAAAGCAACAACCTATCCGAAAGCAGCCTTCCAGCCACAGGTGCCACTGGTGCCGCAGGCTGCACAGGCACCGGGCGACCGTAACCAACCGGAGAACCCAGTGCTTTTGTCTCTACAGGGACGTTTCCCTCCCGCCATCCTGGCGCTCGCAGACGGCACGGTCTTTATCGGCAGCTCGATCGGTGCCACCGGCACCACCGTCGGTGAAGTGGTGTTCAACACCGCGATGACCGGCTACCAGGAAATCCTCACAGACCCCAGCTACTGCCAGCAACTGGTGACGCTCACCTACCCGCACATTGGCAACTATGGGGTCAACACCGAGGACATCGAAGCCGACAAGGTCCATGCCGCGGGCCTGATCATCAAGGACCTGCCGCTGCTGGCCAGCAACTTTCGCCAGAGCGAAACGCTCCCGTCCTACCTTGTGCGCGAGGGCACGGTGGCCATTGCCGACATCGACACGCGCAAGCTCACGCGCATTCTGCGCACCCATGGCGCACAGAACGGCGCCATCGTGGGCCTGCCCGCAGGCACGGCAGTGACCCAGGCGCACATCGACGCTGCAGTGGCGGCCGCCAAGGCGGCCCCATCGATGGCCGGGCTGGACCTGGCCAAGGTGGTGACCACGCCCAAGGCCTACGAGTGGACGCAGACCGAATGGCAACTGGGCCAGGGTTATGGCACGCAGGAGGCGCCGCGTTTCCACGTAGTGGCCTATGACTTTGGCGTCAAGAAAAACATCCTGCGCATGCTGGCCGAGCGCGGCTGCCGCGTGACCGTGGTGCCTGCGCAGACCAGCGCCGCCGATGTGCTGGCGCTGAATCCCGACGGCGTGTTCCTCTCCAACGGCCCTGGCGACCCGCAGCCCTGCGACTACGCCATTGCCGCCACGCGCACGCTCATCGACAGCGGCATTCCCATGTTCGGCATCTGCCTGGGGCACCAGATCATGGCGCTGGCCTCCGGGGCGCGCACCTTCAAGATGGCCCACGGCCACCATGGTGCCAACCACCCCGTCAAGGACATGGAATCGGGCCGTGTCTCCATCACCAGCCAGAACCATGGGTTCGCGGTGGATCTGGAATCGCTCCCCGCCTGCCTGCGCGCCACGCACGTGAGCCTGTTCGACGGCACGCTGCAAGGCCTGGTGCGCACCGACAAGCCGGCGTTCTGCTTCCAGGGCCACCCCGAGGCATCGCCCGGCCCGCACGACATCGGCTACCTGTTCGACCGCTTCACGCAGGCCATGCGTGTGGCGAAAGACTGAGCATCCACCCGCACACAACATCCCGGTGCCATGAAACTCTTCAGCTTCCCCCTGGCCTCGCTTGAAAAGGCGATCCACAAGCGCGTGCTCAGCCTGCCATCCCCGCACAAGGAATGGTTCACCGAGCGCTGGCAGCAAAAGCCCTACAAAAAAGCCTTTGTGGAGAACAAGGCCTTGCCCCTGGTCACCCTGGTGGCCAAGGGCAAAAGCTGGGACGACGCCACCTTCACCGAGGCGCTGCAGGAGTGGGACGCCGCCTTCTACGAGGCTGAGGCCGAAGTGCTGCGCCCCCTCATACAAGGCGACGGGCTGTTGCAACTGATGCAGAAAAACCTGCCCGCCGAGCGCGCGCAGGCGTTGCTGGCCAAGCTGGAAATCCGCCGCGCTGCGCCGCAGGCCAGCGCCGCCCCTGATGCCGCACCAGCAGCCAGCACCGCGACCGACTGAACCGACACACCATGCCAAAACGCACAGACATCCAAAGCATCCTCATCATCGGCGCCGGTCCCATCGTGATCGGCCAGGCCTGCGAGTTCGATTACTCGGGCGTGCAAGCCTGCAAGGCCCTGCGCGAGGAGGGCTACAAGGTCATCCTGATCAACAGCAACCCCGCCACGATCATGACCGACCCGGCCACGGCCGACGTGACCTACATCGAGCCCATCACCTGGCAGACGGTCGAGAAGATCATCGCCAAGGAGCGTCCCGACGCCATCCTGCCCACCATGGGCGGACAGACTGCGCTGAACTGCGCGCTCGACCTGTGGAAGCACGGCGTGCTCAACAAATACAAGGTGGAGCTGATTGGCGCCAAGCCCGAGGCCATCGACAAGGCCGAAGACCGCCTGAAGTTCAAGGACGCGATGACCCGCATCGGCCTGGGTTCGGCGCGCTCGGGGATAGCCCACAGCATGGAAGAAGCCTGGGCCGTGCAGAAGAGCGTGGGCTTCCCCACCGTCATCCGCCCCAGCTTCACGCTGGGCGGCACGGGCGGCGGCATTGCCTACAACCCCGAAGAATTCGAGACCATCTGCAAGCGCGGCCTGGAGGCTTCGCCCACCAACGAGCTGCTGATCGAAGAATCGCTCCTGGGCTGGAAGGAGTACGAGATGGAGGTGGTCCGCGACAAGAAGGACAACTGCATCATCGTCTGCTCCATCGAGAACCTCGACCCCATGGGCGTGCACACCGGCGACTCCATCACCGTGGCCCCGGCGCAGACGCTGACCGACAAGGAATACCAGATCATGCGCAACGCCAGCCTGGCGGTGCTGCGCGAGATCGGCGTGGACACGGGCGGCTCCAACGTGCAGTTCTCGGTCAACCCCAAGGACGGGCGCATGATCGTGATCGAGATGAACCCGCGCGTGAGCCGTTCCTCGGCGCTGGCCTCCAAGGCCACGGGCTTTCCCATCGCCAAGGTCGCGGCCAAGCTGGCCGTGGGCTACACGCTCGACGAGCTGCGCAACGACATCACGGGCGGCGCTACGCCCGCCTCGTTCGAGCCCAGCATCGACTACGTGGTCACCAAGATCCCGCGTTTTGCGTTCGAGAAATTCCCCGCGGCCGACTCGCGCCTGACCACGCAGATGAAGAGCGTGGGCGAGGTCATGGCCATGGGCCGTACCTTCCAGGAATCGTTCCAGAAAGCGCTGCGCGGCCTGGAAGTGGGCGTGGACGGGCTGAACGAAAAAACCCAGGACCGCGAAGTGCTCGAAAAGGAGCTGGGCGAACCCGGCCCCGAGCGCATCTGGTACGTGGGCGATGCGTTTGCCATGGGCCTGTCGGTGGATGAGGTGTTCGAGCTCACCAGGATCGACCGCTGGTTCCTGGTGCAGATCGAGGAGATCGTGAAGATTGAACTCGAACTCGACAAGCTCGCGGCCGACAAGGGCGACGCGGCGCTGGCGGAACTCAGCGCAGCATCGCTGCGCAAGCTCAAGCAAAAGGGCTTCTCCGACCGCCGCCTGGCCAAGCTGCTCAAGACCACCGAAAAAGCGCTGCGCGACCAGCGCCGCGCGCTGAATGTGCGCCCCGTGTACAAGCGCGTGGACACCTGCGCGGCCGAGTTCGCCACCAACACCGCCTACCTGTACTCTACGTACGAGGACGAGTGCGAGGCCGCGCCCACCGACAAGAAGAAGATCATGGTGCTGGGCGGCGGTCCCAACCGCATCGGCCAGGGCATCGAGTTCGACTACTGCTGCGTGCACGCCGCGCTGGCCATGCGCGAGGACGGGTACGAGACCATCATGGTCAACTGCAACCCCGAGACCGTGTCCACCGACTACGACACTTCGGACCGCCTGTACTTCGAGCCGCTGACGCTGGAAGACGTGCTGGAAATCGTGGACAAGGAAAAGCCGCTGGGCGTGATCGTGCAGTACGGCGGCCAGACGCCGCTCAAGCTGGCCCTGGGCCTGGAGCGCGAGGGCGTGCCCATCATCGGCACCACGCCCGACATGATCGACGCTGCCGAAGACCGCGAGCGCTTCCAGCAACTGCTGCACACGCTGGGCCTGCGCCAGCCGCCCAACGCCACCGCGCGCACCGAGCCCGAGGCGCTGGAAAAGGCTGCCGCCCTGGGCTACCCGCTGGTGGTGCGCCCCAGCTATGTGCTGGGCGGCCGTGCCATGGAAATCGTGCACGAGCAGCGTGACCTGGAGCGCTACATGCGCGAGGCGGTCAAGGTCAGCAACGACTCACCGGTACTGCTGGACCGCTTCCTCAACGACGCCATCGAGTGCGACGTGGACTGCGTGCGCGACACTTCGGGCCAGGTGCTCATCGGCGGCGTGATGGAACACATCGAGCAGGCGGGCGTGCACAGCGGCGACTCGGCCTGTTCGCTGCCGCCGTACTACCTGTCCAAGGCCACGGTGGACGAGCTCAAGCGCCAGACTGCGGCCATGGCCGAGGGGCTGAACGTGGTGGGCCTGATGAACGTGCAGTTCGCCATCCAGGAAGTGGAAGAGGGCGGCCAGAAGAAGGACGTGATCTTCGTGCTCGAAGTGAACCCGCGCGCCTCGCGCACGGTGCCCTTCGTGAGCAAGGCCACGGGCATCCAGCTGGCCAAGGTCGCCGCACGCTGCATGGCGGGCCAGACCCTGGCCAGCCAGGGCGTGACGCACGAGGTCGTGCCACCGTACTTCAGCGTGAAGGAGGCCGTATTCCCCTTCGTCAAGTTCCCTGGTGTGGACACCATCCTGGGCCCCGAGATGAAGTCCACCGGCGAAGTCATGGGCGTGGGCAAGACCTTTGGCGAGGCCTTCGTCAAGAGCCAGCTCGGCGCTGCCACGCGCCTGCCGCGTTCGGGCAAGGTCTTCCTCACCGTCAAGAACAGCGACAAGCCCCGCGCCGTGGCCATTGCACGCGAACTGGCGGCCATGGGCTTCGAACTGCTGGCCACCAAGGGCACGGCAGCTGCCATCGACGCTGCGGGCGTGCCGGTCAAGGTGGTCAACAAGGTGACCGAGGGCCGTCCCCACATCGTGGACATGGTCAAGAACAACGAGATCGCCATGGTCATCAACACGGTGGAAGAGCGCCGCAATGCCATCGCCGATTCGCGTGCCATCCGCACCAGCTCGCTGCAGGCGCGTGTGACCACCTTCACCACCATCGCCGGGGCCGAGGCTGCTGTCGAGGGCATGAAGCACATGGACCATCTCGAAGTGATTTCGGTGCAGGAGATGCACGCCCAGCTGGCGGCTTGAAGCTGCCGCAATCACGGCATAATCTCGCCCTGAACACCGCCGCGCGGCAACGTGCGGCGGTTTGCTTTTGGGTGCGGCTTCCGGGGGTGTCCAGGGGGCCCGCCGCCAGGGGGCCGCGCCAAGCGCGGCCCTTCCCTTTGTTGATGGAGAAAGACCGAATGGCCACCATTCCGATTACCAAGCGCGGCGCCGAGAAGCTCAAGGCTGAGCTGCACCGCCTCAAGACCGTGGATCGCCCGGCGGTGATTGCCGCCATTGCCGAAGCCCGTGCCCAGGGCGACCTGAGCGAAAACGCCGAGTACGAAGCGGCCAAGGACCGCCAGGGCTTCATCGAAGGCCGCATCCAGGAAATCGAGGGCAAGCTTTCGGCCGCGCAGATCATCGACCCCGCAGCGGTGGACGCTGCAGGCCGCGTGGTCTTTGGCGCCACGGTGGCACTGGAAGACGAGGACTCCGGCGACGCCGTGACCTACCAGATCGTGGGCGAGGACGAGGCCGACCTCAAGCAGGGCCTGATCAACATCTCCAGCCCCATTGCCCGTGCCTTGATCGGCAAGGAAGAGGGCGACACTGCCGAAGTGCAGGCCCCCGGCGGCGTGCGCCGCTACGAGATCGTTGGCGTCAGCTACCTCTGATCCCGCCGGCCCCGCCCCATGCGTGAACGCCTTCCCGCCTTTCTGGCTGCCTTGTGGTGGGGCAGTTTGTCGAGCATCGGCTTTCTCGCCGTGCCGCTGCTGTTTGCGCACCTGCCCACGTCGGCCATGGCGGGCAACCTGGCGGCCCATCTTTTTGCGGCGCAGACCTGGGTGTCTGTAGCCTGCTGCATGGGGCTCTTGCTGATTTCCAGGCCAAGAATGGCTGTAACGCCCTATCCATGGGCGCGAGCAGCTATGCTTTTCATAGTGGGCGGCTTGTTGCTGGCCCTGGTGGTGCAGTACGGCGTGACGCCGCGCATCGTGGCGCGCCAGGACCTGAAGTTCTGGCATGGCCTGGGCACCCTGCTGTACACCCTGCAGTGGTTGTGCGCGCTGGCCACGCTGTGGCACACCTTGCGCGGCCCGGCGGCAGCGCAGCTGCCGCAGGCCTGAGAGGCTTCCTACTCGCGCCAGTGCTCGGCCACCCAGGTGGCGGGCTGGATGAAGCGAAAGCGCCGGTTGCGCCGCCCGGCCAGGGCATCGGGCGGATTGCATTCACCATGAAAAATCACCACCCGTGCGCCCGGCGGCACAAAAGGGGGCTTCCAATAGTTGGTGGGCCAGCGCGGGATCCCGTGGTACTTGAAGCTGGGGCACCAGGCAGCAGGCCAGTACTGCAGCTTGCCTTGCCTGTGCAGAAAGTCCGACAGGTAGGCCTGCTCGTTGCGGAACTGCTTGCGGATTTCGTCGAAATGGCCGCGAAAGTACTCCAGCACGTCGGGATGCGCGCCCAGCTCGAAGCGGTACACAGACGAGTTGCCGGTGATGCGCCAGGGCCGCTTGTAGTCGTGGATGATGAGGAATTCACCCGGCTGGGTGAAGAAATCGTCCAGGCTGCCGGTGATGACCACATCCACGTCGAGGAACAGCGCCGTGCCGCGCAGGCCGTGCAGGTCGGCGCTGAAGGTGGCCAGCTTGGTCCAGCCGCGCTCGGGGATGCCCGCAGGCAAGTCCAGCGCCGGGATGGGCAGGCACTGCACCTCCGGCCGTATGCCCTTGCTGTCGTCGGTCAGGCAGACGAAGTGGAAGCCGCCGCTGAGGTGGCGGCGCACCATGGCGTACAGGCGGTTGACGTATTCAGGCCCGTACTTGGTGCCCCACTTCATGCAGATCACATGGCGCTGGTGCGCCGGGCTGGCGGCGGTCATGGCGTCAGTCGGCCTGGCGCTTCTTCACCGAGGTGGGTTTGCGCTTTTTGGCGCGCTTGATCTGGCCGCCGGGCGTCAGGCGCTGGTTGCCCAGCACGCGCAGCATCTTCACTTCGGGGCGCTGCCCGCCGCGCTGGCTGTTCTTGATTACTTTCACCGTCTTGGGGCCGGGCATGCGGTCTTCGTCGATGGCGCGCTCCTTGGCAGGCTGCGGGCGCCACAGCACCAGCAGTTTGCCAATGTGCTGCACCGGGGCGGCATTGAGTTCGGCGGCCAGTTGCTGGTACATCAGTTCGCGTTCGGCGCGCTCGCCAGCCAGCACGCGGATCTTGATCAGGCCGTGTGCGTTGAGGGCAGCATCCACTTCTTTGCGCACGCCATCGGTCAGGCCGTCGGCACCAATGTGCACGACGGGATCCAGGTGGTGCGCTTGCGCGCGCTGTTCACGGCGCTCGGCCGGGGTGAGTTCAATTTGGGGCATAGGCGTATTATCCGTCCCCTGCCAGCCGGTGGGCCTTTGCCGCTGCTGACGGCAGCGGCTCCAGCGACAATGGAGCCCCATGAAAGTCAAAACCCAGAGCAACAAAGTCAACAAGGCGTGGCTCAACGACCATGTGAACGACCCCTGGGTCAAGCTGGCCCAGAAAGAGGGCTACCGCGCGCGTGCCGCCTACAAGCTCAAGGAGATTGACGAGCAGTTCGGCCTCATCCGCCCGGGGGCCACGGTGGTCGATCTGGGTTGCACGCCGGGCGCCTGGAGCCAGTACGTGCGCAGGCGCCTGTCGCCCGCGGGGGCTGCCGCAGGGGCGCTCAACGGCACCATCATCGGGCTGGACATCCTGCCCATGGAGCCTATTGAGGGCGTCACCTACCTGCAGGGCGACTTCCGCGAAGCCGAGGTGCTGGCGCAGCTGGAGGGCTTGCTGCAGGGGCGGGCGGTGGACGTGGTGGTGTCGGACATGGCGCCCAATCTCTCGGGCATTGCCTCGACCGACGCCACGCGCATTGCCCACCTGGTGGAGCTGGCGGTGGACTTTGCCTGCGCACACCTCAAGCCCGAAGGGGCCCTGGTGACCAAGCTGTTCCACGGCAGCGGCTACGATGCACTGGTGACGTTGTTTCGCAGCCGGTTCAGGGTGGTCAAGCCCGTCAAACCCAAGGCATCGCGCGACAAATCGTCCGAGACCTTTCTGGTGGGGATTGGTTTGAAAGAGGGCGCCAAGGTGGTTTGACCCCCACAGACCGCGGAAAAAACCGCGCTTTTCCCATGGATGACCCTGCCAGGCAAGGGGGGGATGGGTTGAAACGCCTAAAATCGCATCCATCTAGACACCGTTTGCCACCCTCACTGGAGCCGCGCTTGAACAATCAGTGGTTTTCTAAAGTCGCCGTATGGCTGGTCATTGCCATGGTGCTGTTCACCGTGTTCAAACAGTTTGACACGCGTGCGGTGGGCTCTGCCGGTCATATGGGCTATTCCGAATTCCTGGAGGAGGTGCGCAGCAACCGCATCAAGAGCGCAACCATCCAGGAGGGGCAGGGCGGTACCGAGATCGTGGCCATCACCAACGATGACCGGCGCATCCGCACCACGGCCACCTACCTCGACCGGGGCCTGGTGGGCGACCTGATCAACAACAACGTCAAGTTCGACGTCAAGCCGCGCGAAGAAGGCTCGCTGCTGATGACCTTGCTGGTCAGCTGGGGCCCCATGCTGCTGCTCATCGGCGTGTGGGTGTACTTCATGCGCCAGATGCAGGGCGGCGGCAAGGGCGGCGCCTTCAGCTTTGGCAAGAGCAAGGCGCGCATGCTCGATGAAAACAACAACAGCGTCACCTTCGCTGACGTGGCTGGCTGCGACGAGGCCAAGGAAGAGGTCAAGGAAGTCGTCGATTTCCTCAAGGATCCAGGCAAGTTCCAGAAGCTCGGCGGCCGCATTCCGCGCGGCCTGCTGCTGGTGGGGCCTCCGGGTACCGGCAAGACGCTGCTGGCCAAGTCCATCGCGGGCGAAGCCAAGGTGCCGTTCTTCAGCATCTCGGGCTCCGACTTCGTGGAAATGTTTGTCGGTGTGGGCGCGGCCCGCGTGCGCGACATGTTCGAGAACGCCAAGAAGAACGCGCCCTGCATCATCTTCATCGACGAAATCGACGCCGTGGGCCGCCAGCGCGGTGCCGGCCTGGGCGGTGGCAACGACGAGCGCGAGCAGACGCTGAACCAGATGCTGGTCGAGATGGACGGCTTCGAGACCAACCTGGGCGTGATCGTGGTGGCCGCCACCAACCGCCCCGACATCCTGGATGCCGCCCTGCTGCGTCCAGGGCGCTTTGACCGCCAGGTCTATGTCACGCTGCCCGACATCCGCGGCCGCGAGCAGATCCTGGGCGTGCACATGCGCAAGATTCCCGTGGGCCAGGACGTGAACCCCGCCATCATTGCGCGCGGCACGCCCGGCATGAGTGGTGCCGACCTGGCCAACCTCTGCAACGAGGCCGCGCTGATGGCCGCACGCCGCAATGCGCGCGTGGTCGAGATGCAGGACTTCGAGAAGGCCAAGGACAAGATCATCATGGGCCCCGAGCGCAAGAGCATGGTCATGCCCGAGGAGGAGCGCCGCAACACGGCCTACCACGAGGCGGGCCACGCGCTCATCGGCAAGCTGCTGCCCAAGTGCGACCCGGTGCACAAGGTCACCATCATTCCGCGCGGCCGCGCGCTGGGTGTGACCATGAGCCTGCCTGAGAAGGACCGCTACTCCTACGACAAGGAGTACATGCTGAACCAGATCGCCATGCTGTTCGGTGGCCGCATTGCCGAAGAGGTGTTCATGGACCAGATGACCACCGGCGCCAGCAACGACTTCGAACGCGCCACGCACATCGCGCGCGACATGGTCATGCGCTATGGCATGAGCGAGGCCCTGGGTCCCATGGTCTATGCCGAGAACGAGGGCGAGGTCTTCCTGGGCCGCTCGGTCACCAAGACCACCAACATCAGCGAAGACACCATGCAGAAGGTCGATGCCGAAGTGCGCCGCATCATCGACGAGCAGTACGCCCTGGCGCGCCGCCTGATCGAGGAAAACGCAGACAAGATGCATGCCATGGCCCATGCCATGCTCGAATGGGAAACCATCGACGGCGAGCAGCTTGACGACATCATGGGCGGCAAGCCGCCGCGCCCCCCCAAGGACTGGACGCCGCGCACGCCATCTTCCGGTGGCGACGGTTCGGGCGGCGGTACCCCCGCCGTGGCCAAGGATCCATCGCCCACGGCGGCGTGACACCCACGCACCACCACCACCAACGGGGCCCAGGCCCCGTTTTGTGGTTTTGAGCACCCATGAGCCTGACCTGGCAAACCAGCCGCTTCGCCATTGACCTGCAGCGCCCGCAGGTCATGGGAATCGTCAACGCCACGCCCGATTCGTTTTCTGACGGCGGGCAGCATGCCGATACCGCCTCTGCGCTGCGCCACTGCGAGCAACTGCTGCGCGAGGGCGCCGACATTCTGGACATCGGTGGTGAGTCCACGCGCCCCGGCAGCCCCGCCGTGCCCCTGGAGCAAGAACGCGAGCGCGTGATTCCGGTGCTGCGCGAAGCCGTGCGCCTGGGCGTGCCGGTCTCGGTCGACACCTACAAGCCCCAGCTCATGCAGGAAGCGCTGGACCTGGGCGCCGACATCGTCAATGACATCTGGGCCTTGCGCCAGCCGGGTGCTGTGCAGGTGGTTGCGGCGCACCCCCGCTGCGGCGTGTGCCTGATGCACATGCACCGCAACCCGCAGACCATGCAGGTGCAGCCCATGCAGGGCGATGTGGTGCCCCAGGTGCTATCTTTTTTGCAGCAGCAGGCGCTTAATCTGCAAGCGCTGGGCGTAGAAAAGTACCGCATTGTTCTGGACCCCGGCATCGGCTTCGGCAAAACGGTGGAGCAGAATTTTGCGCTGCTGGCACGCCAGGGCGAACTGCTGGCCAGCGGCTACGCGCTGCTGGCGGGCTGGTCGCGCAAGTCTTCGCTGGGCGCGGTGACGGGCCTGCCCGTGGAGCAGCGCCTGACCGCCAGTGTGGCGGCTGCCGTGCTGGCCGTCGAGCGGGGCGCCCGTATCGTGCGCGTGCACGACGTGGCCGCCACCGTACAGGCCCTGGCCGTCTGGCGGGCCATGCAAACCGTGCAGGCAACAACAACACCCACAAAGGGAACCCCATGACACGCAAGTACTTTGGCACCGACGGCATCCGTGGCACCGTGGGGCAGCCCCCCATCACTCCGGATTTTGTGCTGCGCCTGGCCCACGCCGTGGGTCGCGTGCTGCGCCAGGCCGAAGACCGCCCCACGGTGCTGATCGGCAAGGACACGCGCATTTCGGGCTACATGCTGGAGTCGGCGCTGGAGTCGGGCTTCAATTCGGCCGGGGTGGACGTGGTGCTGCTGGGGCCCTTGCCCACGCCGGGCGTGGCCTACCTCACGCGGGCCCAGCGCGCCAGCCTGGGGGTGGTGATCTCTGCCAGCCACAACCCGTTTGCGGACAACGGCATCAAGTTCTTCAGCGCCCAGGGCAGCAAGCTGCCCGATGCGTGGGAGCAGGCCGTGGAAGCTGCGCTCGAAGAAGCGCCGGTATGGGTGGGTTCGGCATCGCTGGGCAAGACCCGCAGGCTGGACGATGCCGCAGGGCGCTACATCGAGTTTTGCAAAAGCACCTTTGCCAACGACCTCACGCTCAAGGGCATGCGCATCGTGGTCGATGCCGCGCATGGCGCGGCCTACCAGATCGCACCCAAGGTGTTCCATGAACTGGGCGCCGACGTGGTGGCCATTGGTTGCGCGCCCGACGGGCTGAACATCAACCACGAGGTGGGCGCCACCCATCCCGATGCCCTGGTGCGCGCCGTGCGCGCCAACCATGCCGATGTCGGCATTGCCCTGGACGGCGACGCCGACCGGCTGCAGATGGTGGACGGCAGCGGGCGCCTGTACAACGGCGACGAACTGCTGTACCTGCTGGCCCGCGACCGCATGGGGCGTGACGAGCTTGTGCCCGGCGTGGTGGGCACGCAAATGACCAACATGGCCATCGAACTGGCTTTGCGCCAGCATGGCATCAAGCTGGTGCGCGCCAAGGTGGGCGACCGTTATGTGCTGGAAGAACTCACGCGCCACGGCTGGCTGCTGGGCGGCGAGGGCTCGGGCCACCTGCTGGCGCTGGACCGGCACACCACGGGCGACGGGCTCATCAGCGCCCTGCAGGTGCTGCAAAGCTGCGTGCGCAATGGGCAAAGCATGGCTGAGCTGCTGGAAGGCGTGCGGCTGTTTCCCCAAGTGCTGCTCAACGTGCGCCTGCAGCCAGGGCAAGACTGGCGCGCCAACACGCGCCTGGCGCAAGAAACGGCAGCGGTCGAATCCGAATTGGGCGACCACGGCCGCGTGCTCATCCGTGCCAGCGGCACCGAGCCGCTGCTGCGCGTGATGGTTGAAGCGCGCGATACCGCGCAGGCCAGTGCCTGCGCCGAACGGCTGGCCCAGACCGCGAAAGGGTGAGAACTCTCAGGCGCGCTGCAACACCCAGCGCCGCAGGTGCGGCCACAGCAGGTTGAGCGCCAGGCCGCCCATGACCAGTGCGGCGGCCAGCAGCTTCCAGCCCGGCAGCGATTCGCCCAGCCAGAAGGCCGAAGCGCCCATGCCGAACACCGGCACCAGCAGCGCCATGGGTGTGACCGTGGCTGCCGGGTAGCGGGCCAGCAGCCAGCCCCAGGCAGCGTAGCCGAACAAGCTGTTGCCCACGGCCTGCCATGCGACGGCCGCCCAGGCTGTGGCATCGGCATGCGCAAGGGCGCTGTGCACGGGCGTCCAGCCTTCCTGCCACAGCGTGAGTGCCATGAGCGGCGGCACCGCAAAGGCGCTGGACCAGACCACGTAGGCCAGCATGTTCACCCGCCCGGCCTGGCGCGAGACGATATTGCCCCCCGCCCAGGACATTGCGGCCAGCAGCATCAGCACCAGGCCCAGGGGGGTGGCGCTGCCATCGGTGTGCAGCAGGATCACGCCAATGCCCGCCGCCGCCAGCGCCAGCGACACGCCCTGTACCGGGTGCGCTCTCTCGCCCGAGAGCCACATCGCCAGCCCGATGGTGAAGAACACCTGCGTTTGCACCACCAGCGAGGCCAGGCCTGGCGAGATGCTGCCGTTCATGGCAATGAACATCAGCCCGAACTGCCCCACGCCGATCAGCAGCCCGTAAGCCACCAGATTGCGCCAGGGCACCGCAGGCCGCGCCACCAGAAAGATGGCAGGCAGGGTGACCGCGGCAAAACGCAGTGTGGCAAACAGCAGTGGCGGCATTTGCGACAGCCCGAGCTTGATAACCGCGAAATTGGTGCCCCAGACGGCAACCACGCCCAGTCCCAACAGAAAGTGGCGTGGCGAAAGCGAAGAGTGCATGGTGGTGGGTAGCGTGGGTGCGCGCAGCAAGGACGGTCTGCGCAGCGCAGCCCACAGTCTGACAGATCAGCCCGCCGATTGCAGCAGGTCCAGCATTTCAGCCCCCCAGGCCAGCTCCCCTTGCTCGTACAGAATCCCTTTTCTCAGGATCATGTGCTGGATGGCCTGCGCGCGCGATAGCGGCTTGCCCGGCACAAAGTCCCGCGCCTCGATCCGCAGGTATTGCGCCAGGCGCTCCTGGTGCAATGCCAGGTGGCGCTGCAGTTCGGGCACCAGATCGACCTCGCCCAGCACGGCATCGGCGCGCAGCTTGACGGTGAAGGCGTCGCGCAGATCCATGGGTTCGGTGCTTTCCTGGGCCCAGCGGGCCAGTTCGGCGCGGCCTGCGCTCAGCACGCGGTAATGCTTCTTGCGCGTCTTGCCCGCGTCGGGCGGCACAAACCCTTCAACCCAGCCTGCGGCCTCCATGCGCGCCAGCTCGCGGTAAATCTGCTGGTGCGTGGCATGCCAGAAGTAGCCAATGGACTTGTCGAACCGGCGCGCCAGGTCGTAGCCCGAGGTGGACTTCTCCAGCAAAGAGGTGAGAACGGCGTGCGGCAAGGACATGCGCTGCAGTCTAGCCGGGCAATCCCTACTATGCAACCAGTTGCATAAAAATAAGAACGACCGTACACTTTTGCGCAAAGCTTGCACAGTGCAACGCTTTCCCTCCAGCCAACCTTTTTGAAGGAACCGCCATGACCGCCCTTGCCACGCCCTTCCCCCACATGCTCGCGCCCCTGAACCTGGGCTTCACCACCCTCAAGAACCGCGTGCTCATGGGCTCCATGCACGTGGGGCTGGAAGAAGCGCCCAAGGGCTTTGAGCGCATGGCCGCCTTCTATGCCGAGCGTGCCAAAGGCGGCGTCGGCCTGATCGTGACCGGCGGCATCGCCCCCAACGACCGCGCCCGCCCCATGCCCGGCGGCGCCGCCATGACCACGCAGGAAGAAGCCGACAAGCACAAGGTGGTGACCCAGGCCGTGCACGACGCGGGCGGCAAGATCTGCATGCAGATCCTGCACTTTGGCCGCTACGCCTACCACCCCGAGCTGGTGGCGCCCAGTGCCCTCAAGGCGCCCATCAGCCCGTTCCGCCCGCATGCGCTGAGCACCGACGAGGTGAAGCAGACCGTGGAGGACTACGCCAACGCCGCCGTGCTGGCGCAAAGCGCGGGCTACGACGGCGTCGAGATCATGGGCTCGGAGGGTTACCTCATCAACGAATTCATCGCCGCGCAGACCAACCAGCGCGACGACGAATACGGCGGCAGCTACGAGAACCGCATCCGCTTCCCGCTGGAAATCGTGCGCCGCACGCGCGAGCGTGTGGGTGCGAATTTCATCCTCATCTTCCGCCTGTCGATGCTGGATCTGGTCGAAGGTGGTTCCACCCAGGAAGAGGTGGTGCAGCTGGCGCAGGCCTTGGAAAAGGCCGGGGTGACGATTCTGAACACCGGCATTGGCTGGCACGAGGCGCGCATTCCCACCATTGCCACCAAGGTGCCGCGCGCGGCCTTTGCCTGGGTGACGCAGCAGCTCAAGGGCAAGGTCGGCATCCCGCTGGTGGCCACCAACCGCATCAACACCCCCGAAGTGGCCGAAACGGTGCTGGCCGAGGGCATGGCCGACATGGTGAGCATGGCACGCCCCTTCCTGGCCGACCCGGAGTTCGTGAACAAGGCGGCGCAGGGGCGCGCGCAGGACATCAACACCTGCATCGGCTGCAACCAGGCCTGCCTGGACCACACCTTCGGCGGCAAGATCACCTCCTGCCTGGTGAACCCGCGCGCCTGCCACGAAACCATCCTGGTGCCCCTGCCGCTGGCGAAAAAAGAGCGCGTGGCCGTGGTGGGCGCGGGCCCGGCGGGCCTGGCCTTTGCCACCGAGGCAGCCCAACGCGGCCTGGACGTGACCCTGTTCGATGCTGCCAGCGAAATCGGCGGCCAGTTCAACGTGGCCAAGCAGGTGCCGGGCAAGGAAGAGTTTTACGAGACGCTGCGCTACTTTGGCGAGCGGCTCAAGCACACCGGTGTGACCGTGAAGCTGGGCCAGCGCGTCAGCGCCCAGGATCTGGTGCAGGCCGGTTTCCAGCAGGTGGTGCTGGCCACCGGCATCGCCCCGCGCCTGCCCGAGATCGAGGGCATCAGCCACCCCAAGGTGCTGGGCTACCTGGACGTGCTGCGCGACAAGAAACCCGTGGGCAAGACCGTGGCCGTGATCGGCGCCGGTGGCATTGGCTTTGACGTGAGCGAATACCTGCTGCACGAAGGCCAATCAGCCAGCCTGAACAAGGCCAAGTTCTTTGCCGAATGGGGTGTGGACACTACCGGCGGCGCACGCGGCGGATTGACGCCTGCCCACATTGGCGCAGTGCCGCGCAAGGTCTACCTGCTGCAGCGCAAGGCCAGCAAGGTGGGCGATGGCCTGGGCAAGACCACGGGCTGGATCCACCGCACCGGCCTCAAGAACCGCGGTGTGGAAATGATCCCCGGCGTGCAGTACCGCAAGATTGACGACGCCGGCCTGCACATCAGCGTGGGCGACAAGGACATGACCTTGGCCGTGGACAACGTCATCGTCTGCGCCGGGCAAGACCCGCAGCGCGAGCTGCAGGCCGCGCTGGAAGCCAAAGGCGTGCGCGTGCACCTGATTGGCGGCGCCGACAAGGCCGCCGAGCTGGACGCCAAGCGCGCCATCAAACAAGGCACCGAACTGGCCCTGCGCCTGGACACTAGCCCCGCCCCGACGGCGGCTGCGGTGGCTGCCCCCCAGGGCGCGCATCAGGCCCCACCCGCCGTGCAGGCCAGCCTGAAGGCCTGGCACGCCATGGTGGCTGCGGGCGACCTGAGCGAGCTGCCCAGCATCCTGCACAAGAAGGCGGTGTTCCGTTCGCCCATGGCGCACACTCCATACCCCAGCGCGCAGGCGGTGCAGGTCATCCTGGGCACGGTGGTCAAGGTGTTTGAGGACTTCAGCTACCACCGCACCTATACCAGCGAAGACGGCATGAGCGCCATCCTGGAATTCAGTGCCAAGGTGAACGGCAAGGAGTTGAAGGGCATCGACCAGATCCGCTTCGACGAGGACGGCAAGATCGTGGACTTCGAAGTCATGGTGCGCCCCATGAGCGGCCTGCAGGCCCTGGGCGAAGAAATGGCCACGCGCCTGGCGCCGTACATCGCCATGATGAAGGGTGCAAAGGTTTGAATTTGCTATCAAAATAGTAGCTGCTTGCGCTTATCCATCAAGCGCTAGAGGCCAAAAATACTTCAAAAGGAACTGCCATGCCCACGTTTGAGACCCTGAGCGTTACGCTGCAAGACCGCATCGCCACCGTGCGCCTGAACCGTCCGGAAAAGGCCAACGCCATGAACGCCACCATGTGGCAGGAAATCCGCCAGGCCTTTGACTGGGTGGACGCCACGCCTGAGGCCCGCGTGGCCGTGCTGCAGGCCGAGGGCAAGTACTTCACTGCGGGTATCGACCTGCAGATGATGATGGGCCTGGGCGCCCACATCGCCGACGACTGCGAAGGCCGCATGCGCGAAAAGCTGCGCCGCCTCATCCTGGACCTGCAAGACACCCTGACCAGCCTGGAGCGCTGTCGCAAGCCCGTGCTCGCCGCCATCGCAGGCGGCTGCATCGGCGGCGGCATCGACCTCATCACCTGCGCCGACATGCGCTACTGCAGTGAAGACGCCAGCTTCACCATCAAGGAAATCGACATCGGCATGGTGGCCGACGTGGGCACGCTGCAGCGCCTGCCCAAGCTGATTGGCCAAGGCATCACACGCGAACTGGCCTACACTGGGCGCATCTTTGGCGCCGAAGAAGCGCAGCGCATCGGCTTGGTCAACCGCGTGTTCCACACGCGCGAGGCCTTGTACGCCGGGGTGCAGCAGATCGCCGCCACCATCGCCGCCAAGTCGCCCCTGTCCATCCGCGGCACCAAGGAAATGCTCAACTACGCCCGCGACCACAGCGTGGCCGACAGCCTGAACTACATCGCCACCTGGAACGCGGCCATGCTGCAAAGCAAGGACCTGATGGAAGCCATGACAGCCAACATGGCCAAGACGGTGCCGGGGTTCAAGGACTGAGTGCCAGGGCCTGCAGGGCTGCGCCTGCCATGGGAGTCCGGCGGGGCGAATATGGCTTGTCATGGTCATGGATTTCTTGGCATCTGGGGTGGCTGTTTCCTGGGGTGGCGCTCTTTAACCTCAAAGTGCATCATGTCCGCCTGCGGCCTGGCTTGAGGCATCAAAGGAGAAGGACCCATGAGTGCGTTGAGTGTTGAACAGAGTGATGGTGTCGGCCATATCAAATTGAATCGGGCGGACGCACTGAATGCGCTCAGCCGTGCGTTTTGCGCCGAAATTGAAGCCGCCCTGCGTGACCTGGAGGCCACTGAGAGTATCCGCTCCATCCTCATTTCATCTGGACTCAAGCACTTTTGTGCGGGGGCGGACATCCGTGAAATGGCTGGAATGGCCGCTGAAGAGGCGGTTGGCGGCCAGTTCACGGGCTGCGTTTCTGTGTTGCCTGACATTTCAAAACCCGTCATCGTCGCCGTAAGAGGAGTGGCTGCTGGTGGTGGCTGCGAATTGGTGGAGATGTGCGATATCGTCATTGCGGCATTCACGGCGAAATTTCTCCATCCTGAAATCACTCTGGCTGCCATGCCCGGAGCAGGAGGCACACAACGATTGTCTCGTGTGGTTGGCAAGCATCTTGCAATGGATTTGCTCTTGACTGGCCGAGCCCTCAGTGCCGAAGAGGCGCTTGTCGCTGGCCTGGCTTCCAGAGTGGTTCCGGATGACCAATTGGACGAAGTGGCATTGGCTGTTGCAAAGCAGGTGGCATCATTTTCCGGCCCTGTGACTCGCCGCATCAAGGCGTCTGTCAACGATACGCAGGTTGGTCTTGCGGATGGCCTGATGGCCGAGCGCAATCGCTTTCACGCGTGCTTCAGCGAGCATGATTTCCGCGAAGGTCTGGGTGCTTTCATGGATAGAAGATCCGCCAATTTCCTCCATCGATAGAAGTACCGTGCCTCATCCATGCTGATCGCCCAACTGTCCATTGGATATTCCCTTGGCGCCGCAGCGGTGCTTGCGCTGACGCATTTCAATGCGCGCCAGTACCCGGGGCAGCGTTCCATCGTGTGGGCCGGATGGGGCTTGCTGGCAGTCCTGTGTGCGCTGCAGGCGGCCCATGCCGCATGGCTTTGGGGCGGCCTGGCCTGGGTGCAGGCTCCCTGGTATGGGGCCTTGCTGTTTGCCGTGGCCCCATGTTTTTACGTTCTGGCCCGGCAGGTGCTGGAGCCTGGGGCGGCGGTGCTCGGGGCAGGGCGTTTTGCCCTGCACTTGCTGCCCATGGCCATGGCATTCTGGTGGCCTGTGGACGTTTGCCTGCCCTGGGCTTTCGGTCTGGGCACCTTGTACCTGGCCTGGCTGCTGCGTTCCCTTTGGGGGCTGCGTGCGCAGCGCTTGCAGTGGCGGCAAGAGCTGGCGCTGGTGGGGTTGGCCCTGGCCATGGGGGGTGGCGTTTGCATCCTCGGCCTGTGGCAGGCATGGCAGCCAGATGCGCAATTTTTTGCCTGGTATGCGGTGTCCATCGGTCTGGCGCTGTGGCTGGTGCAATGGCTGCTGGGTTTGCGGCCGCATTTGCCGCAGGAGGTGCAGGAAGTCCAGGCGCTCTCTGGCAGCTATGCCAGTTCCACACTGGGGTCGGTGGATGTGCCGACGGTACTGGCGCGCCTGGACGGCTTGATGCATGGCCAGCAGCGTTACCGCGACCCTGCGCTCAACCTCCCAACGCTGGCGCAGGAGCTGGGCTTGGGAGCGCACCAGCTTTCCGAACTGGTCAACACCCGCTTGGGCAAGGGCTTTTCCCGCTACCTGCGGGAACTGCGCATCCAGGATGCCAAACAGATGCTGGTGCAGGAGCCCAGCGCCTCCGTGCTCAGCGTGGGACTCAGCGCAGGGTTCGCCGCGCAGTCCAATTTCTATGAGGCCTTCCGCGAGATCGAAGGCATGACGCCAGGGCGCTACCGCAAGCTCATGGCGGCGCAGGCGCCCCCAATGCCGCAGGTTTTGACTCCAGATTCGTAAAACAGGAACAAGAATCTGCACCGGTTTGGCCATGAAGGAGGTTTTTCCTGCGTGACCTGGGAACACTGGACTCCGTCAACCCATGAAAGGAGTTCCCCATGCCACCCCTTTGGATCCTGGCCCTTCAAGTGCTCATCATGCTGGGCCGCCTGTTGCCACTGGTACTGCTACCGGGTGCGGCCCACGCCAGGGCCATGGCCGCCCGCCGGGAGGCCGCATGAACATTCTGCTCACAGGCGCCACCGGCTTTCTGGGGCGCCATATCCACCGCACGCTGCTGCGGGCCGGGCATGGGGTGGTTCCGGTAGCGCGCAGCCTGGGCCACTCGTATGCAAGCCTGCAAAACCCGTCCGCCTGGAAGCCTTTGCTGTCCGGGGTGGATGCGGTGGTCAATGCCGTGGGCATCATCGGGCAGACCGCTGCGCAGCGGTTTGATGTGCTGCACACCCTTGCGCCCCAGGCCCTGTTTGCTGCCGCGCATGCCCAGGGCGTGCGCCGGGTGGTGCAAATCTCGGCCCAGGGTGCGGACGGCAGCGCCTTCAGTCCCTACCACCTGAGTAAGCGTGCTGCCGACGATGCCTTGCGCGCCCTGCCGCTGCAGGGCTGGGTACTGCGCCCCGGCCTGGTGTTCGGGCCGGGCGGGGGCAGCCAGGCCCTGTTCATGCGCCTGGCGCGCCTGCCGTGGATTCCTGTGGTGGGCGATGGCATGCAGGAGATTCAGCCTGTGTACGTGGGCGACGTGGCTGCCACCGTGTTGCAGTGCCTGCACAGCCCTGGGCCGGGGCAGACATTGGATCTGGTGCGCCCAGACCCCGTCACCTTTGCCCAATGGCTGCACACCCTGCGCCGCTTGCAGGGCCTTGCCCCCACCACGCTGGTGCACCTGCCCTGGGCGCTGGTGCATTCGGCCGCATGGGTGCTGGGCCCCTGGTGGCCGCTGGCCCATGCCGACAACCTGCGCATGCTGCGCCAGGGCCACAGGGCCGATGCCAGCGCGTGGCTGCGCTTCTTGGGCCGACTTCCCGCGCAAGTGTGCAGTGGACACCTTCAAGCCCGTGCCCCGGCACTGGATGGACTGGAGCAATGACCATGGACTACCTTACCCTCAAGACCCTGCACATCCTGAGCATGGTGCTGCTGTTCGGCACCGGGCTGGGCAGTGCTTTCTACAAATGGATGGCGGACCGCAGCGGCCAGGTGGCGCACATCGCCGTGACCAACCGCCATGTGGTGCTGGCGGACTGGTGCTTCACTACGCCCACCGTCGTGTTTCAGCCCATCAGCGGCCTGTGGATGGCGCACCTGGCCGGTTGGCCCTGGGCCAGCGGGTGGATTGCCGCAAGCCTGGCGCTCTACGCCCTGGCCGGGGCTTGCTGGTTGCCCGTGGTGTGGCTGCAAATCCGCATGCGCGATCTGGCCGACACCGCAGCGCGCCAAGGCACGCCGCTGCCGCCGCAGTACTGGCGCATGGCGCGCTGGTGGTTCTGGCTGGGTGTCCCGGCGTTTACCGCCATGGTGCTGGTGGTGGCTCTCATGGTGTTCAAGCATCTGCCCGGAGGTTCTGTATGACGCAGCCAACACCCGAAAGCCCGCTGGCCCAATCCCTGGGGCCGGATTGGCAACGCCTGCATCCCACGCTGCGGGCGCACTACGCAGGGGGCAGCGTGCGCGAGGTGGGCGCCATGGATGTGGAGTTCCCCCGCTGGATGGCGCCGCTGCTGTGGCTGCTGCGCGGGCTGGGTGCGTTGGTGCACCGCGCCCAACCCCAGGTGCACACCGTGGTGCAGCGCCAGACCCAAGGCATGCAGCAGCGCTGGCAACGCACCCTGACCTACGCAGACGGCCGGGCGCTGCACTTCAACAGCCTGTGGGTGCTGGAGGGCGGTGTGCGGCTGGTGGAATATGTCAACCCCTGGCTGGGCCTGGAGCTGGCCCCTCAGGTGGTTGGCGATGCGCTGCACTACGAAGGCGTGTGCTTTGTGCTGAGGCTGGGCCGCTGGCAGTGGCGATGGAGCGAACGCTGGCTGCTGGGCCACACGCTGATCGACGAGCACGCCTTGGACGCCCAGCACTACGCCATGGACTTTCGCATGGTGCATCCGTGGCTGGGTCAGGTGTTCCGGTACGCCGGACGGTTTGCCGTAGACAGGCGCTAACGCACCAGCGCTGCCCCCGCCGCTTGCTGCACGCACCGCCCCAGCCGCTCCAGTGCGGGCAAGGGCAGGGTGGCGCATTGCCAGTACAGCGGCACGTCCAGGTGTTGGCCGGGCAGCAGTTCCACCAGGCGGCCGCTGCGCAAGTGTTCATGCACCAGGTGCCAAGGGTTCATGCCCCAGCCAATGCCGCAGAGGCAGGCGTCCACAAAGGCCTGGGTGGAGGGCAGTCGGTGGGCCGACAGCGGTACCTGCTTGCGCACGGCGCGGCGCACCCAGCGGTCCTGCAGGCGGTCGTTGCGGTCAAACACCAGGCTGGGGGCCTGCGCCAGTGCGGCCGGGGTGACCCCTTGCGCAAACCAGTGCTGCACATAGGCGGGCGATGCGGTAGCCAGGTAGCGCAGGCCGCCCAGCTTGCGGCTGCGGCAGCCCTGGATGGGTTGTGCCAGCGAGGTCACCGCGCCCAGCACATGGCCCCGGCGCAGCCAGTCACCGGTGTGGTCCTGGTCGTCCACGGCCACGTCCACCAGGGTGTCGTCCTCGGCACTGAAAGCCTGCAGCGCGGCAATGAACCAGGTGGCCAGGCTGTCGGCATTGATGGCGATGCGCACCGTGGTGCGCAGCAGGCCCTCTTGCGCGCCGCCCACCCAGGGAAGATCGCGCCGCAGCTCGTCTTCCAGCAGCGCCACCGTCTGCGCATGGCGGCACAGCCGTGCGCCCAGTTCTGTGGGGGTGCAGGGTTGGCCGCGCACCACCAGCACGGCGCCAGCGCGGTCTTCCAGCAGGCGGATGCGCTGCGACACGGCCGAGGGCGTGACGTGCAGCACACCTGCAGCGCGCTCGAAGCTGCCTTCGCGCGCAACGATGGCCAGGGTGGTCAGCAAGGTAGGGTCGAGCATGGTTTAAGCAATGCTGATTTCAGATTAGCAGGATTTGCTGGTGCAGGGAATGGTGCACCAGCATACTGCCCACCATGTTGTCTTCTGTGGTTTTGGATTCTTCTTCCATTGCGCCGGTTTTTGTGGCGGGGCTGGGGCTCACGTTGTCGCTCATCGCCGCCATCGGGGCGCAGAACACCTATGTGCTGCGCCAGGGCCTGCGGCGCGAGCATGTGGCTTTGGTGGTGCTGGTGTGTGTGGCACTGGATGCCGCGCTTATGGCGCTGGGCATCAGCGGCCTGGCGGCATTTCTGGCGCGCAGCCCGGTGCTGCTGCGTGCGGTGGCCTGGCTGGGGGCGGCGGCCCTGGCCTGGTACGCCTGGCAGGCCTTGGGCCGTGCGCTGCAGCCCCAGGCCCTGCAGGCGCAGGCGCAGGGCCAGCGGCAGGCGCCCCGGCAGGTGCTGGCCCAGGTGCTGGGCATCAGCCTGCTCAACCCCCATGTGTACCTGGATACGGTGCTGCTGATTGGGGCCATGGGTGCGCAGCAGCCTGCGGGGGCGCAAGGCGTTTTCTGGCTGGGGGCCACCAGTGCCAGTGCCTTGTGGTTTTTGGGGCTGGGCTTTGGTGCGCGCTGGCTGGCGCCGGTGTTTGCGCGGCCCCAGGCATGGCGCGTGCTGGACCTGTCGGTGGCTGTGATGATGGGCTGGCTGGCCTGGGGCCTGCTGCTTCAGGGGTGGGGCGGGTAGCACGGGTTCGCCGGTCTGTATGCCGAGGGTGGTGTCATCGTTCATTCATGGAGTTGACACGCTGGCTTCATGCCGCACACCCACACTGCGTGGGTCTGCTGCCGGGTGCCGACTCGCCGAGTCTGCACCGGGGGCGCGCCAACCAGGAGTCCACCATGAACGACTTGCCCAGCCCCACTTTTCCGCTCTCCCCTGTGTCGTTGCCCAGGGGGTCACTTCATCGCCCGGACGCTGCGGGCGCGCGTGGCGGTGTGGAAGTGGCTTGGGCGCGCCACCTCGACGAAGTTCGGGCGGCGCAGCGCCTGAGGTACGAAGTGTTTGCCGTGGAGATGGGTGCGCGCCTCAAGCCCACGCTTCCCGGCCATGATATCGATGTGTTCGACGACTACTGCGAGCACCTGCTGGTGCGCGATGCCCAGAGCCAGGAGGTCATTGGCACCTACCGCGTGCTGACGCCTGCGCAGGCGCGCCGCATTGGCAGCACCTACAGCGATACCGAGTTCGACCTGACGCGCCTGCGCAGCCTGCGTGCGCGCATGGTGGAGCTGGGGCGCAGCTGTGTGCATGCCGAGCACCGCCATGGTGGCGTGATTCTGGCCCTCTGGGGTGCGTTGGCAGACTTCATGGTGCGCAACCAGCTCGACACCATGGTGGGCTGCGCCAGCATTCCCATGATGCACAACGGCGTGGTGTCCGGCGACACGGCGGCCAGCATCTGGCGCCAGGTGCGCCAGACCCATCTGGCGCCCATCGAATACCAGGTGCGTCCACGTCTGCCCTTGCCCGTAGAGCGGCTGGACGATTCGCTGGACATCGAGCCGCCTGCGCTCATCAAGGGCTACCTGCGCCTGGGAGCCAAGGTGCTGGGTGCTCCGGCCTGGGATCCTGATTTCAACTCAGCCGATCTGCCCATGCTCATGCGCATCGCCGATCTGCCGTCGAAGTACCGCAAGCACTTTCTGGGAACCTGAGGCACAAGGTACACCTGTGCCTTGTGCAAGTGACAGAATACGGATGGATTTGTGACTGTCACGAAACAGTCATGCTGTTGTCGAATACTTCCGTGGTTCCACTTTGCTGGTGATTGCGCTCATGTCCACAACAAAAAATGCCGGTAGTGCCACGGAAACTCCTTCGACCGCACCCGTGAATGCCCAGGATTCTTCTCTGCATGCATCGGATGCCTTGCAGCACCATGATGCAGGATCGCTCCCAGCGCCCCCCGTATCTGCCGCGGTTGCCCGTGCATCGGCAGCGCAATTGCGCTTGCTGGACCGGGACCACAGCATCCTGGCCTTCAATGAGCGGGTGTTCCATTGGGTGGGACGCAAAGATGTGCCCTTGCTGGAGCGCTTGCGCTACCTGTGCATCGTCTCCTCGAACCTGGACGAGTTCTTCGAGGTGCGTGCCGAGCCGCACATCACTGCAGCCCGCACGGGCGAAACCAAGGGCGAGCACACGGTGGCTACCTTCGAGGCGCTGTCTGCCAAGGCGCACGATCTGGTGGTGCGCCAGTACGCCCTGTACAACGATGCGCTGATGCCAGCGCTGGCGCAGGAGGGGGTTCGCATCGTCTCGCACGGCGAGCGCAACGCCATCCAGCGCCGCTGGGTGAAGGAGTACTTCGAGCGCGAGGTGCGGCCCCTGCTGGTGCCCATCAGCCTGGATCCGGCACACCCGTTTCCCCAGGTGGCAAACAAGTCGCTCAATTTCATCGTGCGCCTCAAGGGCAGCGACGCATTCGGGCGCGAGAACGAGATCGCCATCGTGCGCGTACCGCGCCTGCTGCCGCGTTTTACGCGCATGCCAACCAAGGTGGCGCCCAAGGGCATGCAGTTTGTCAGCGTCTCCAGCGTAGTGCGCGCCCATCTGGCCGACCTGTTTCCGGGCCGCGAGGTAGTGGAGTTTTCGCAGTTCCGCGTCACAAGGCATTCCGACCTGGCCGTGGACGAGGAAGACGTGCGCAACCTGCGCATGGTGCTGCGCCAGGGGCTGCAGCACCGCAACTTTGGTACTGCGGTGCGGTTGGAAGTTTCGGCGGGAAGTTCCGAATATCTGGCGGATTTCTTGCTGCACCAGTTCGACTTGCCACGCGCTGCGCTGTACCGCGTGCAGGGCCCCGTCAATCTGGTGCGGCTGTCGCAGCTCATCGACCTGGTAGCCAATCCAGCCTGGCTGTTTGCCCCCTGGCGGCCTACCTGGCCGCACCAGATCCAGCCAGGTACGTCCATACTGGAACAGCTCAAACAGGGCGATGTGCTGGTGCACCAGCCGTTCGAGAGTTTTGATGGCGTGCTGGCCTTTCTGCGCGAGGCGGTGCAAGACCCGCAGGTGGTCGCCATCAAGCAGACCATCTACCGTACGGGGTCGGATCCGCAGATGCTGGACTTGCTGCGCGAAGCCGTGCGCCGCGGCAAGGAAGTGATGGCCGTGGTGGAGCTGAAGGCGCGCTTCGATGAAGAGGCCAACATCAACTGGGCCGAGGCGCTCGAACATGTGGGGGCGCAGGTGGTGTACGGCGTGGTCGGCCTCAAGACGCACGCCAAGATGCTGCTCGTCACCCGCCGCGAAGGGCGGCAAATGGTGCGCTACGGCCACCTGGGCACCGGCAACTACAACCCCAGCACGGCCCGCCTGTATACCGACTTGAGCTTTCTCACGGCAGACCGCGACATCACGGCCGACATGGACAATGTGTTCAACCACCTGGCCAGCCAGAACCGCTTGCCGCGCATGCGACGCCTGCTGGTGGCGCCCTTTCACCTGCACCGCCGCATGCTGGAAAAAATCGATCAGGTGGGGCAGGCGGCAGCGCGCGGCGAAGGCGGGCGCATCGTCGCCAAGATGAATGCGCTGACCGACGAAGCCCTGGTGCGTGCCCTGGTGCTGGCGGGCCAGCGCGGTGCGCGCATAGACCTCATCGTGCGCGGCGCCTGCATCTTGCCGCCGCAACTGGACGGGGTGACGGACAACATCCGTGTGCGCTCCATCATCGGGCGGTTTCTGGAGCACTCGCGGGTGTTCTACTTCCGCTGCGGCAAGGAAGAAGAGCTCTACTGCTCCAGCGCCGACTGGATGAACCGCAACATGATGCGCCGTGTGGAGCTGGCCTGGCCGATCACTGACCCCAAGCTGCGCCAGCGCATCATCGACGAATGCCTGGTGGCCTACCTGCGCGACAGCCGGGACGCATGGGAATTGCAGCCTGACGGCCACTACCGCATGGCGGGCAGCGTGGTCAAGGGCACGGGGGCGCAGGCGGCGCTGACCGGTCGCTACGCCCCCGTACCGGCGCCACGCCACGCTTGATGGATGGACGAGGGCAGTATGGACCTGATCTTGTGGCGCCATGCAGAAGCCGAAGAGGGCGGTGTGGGTGTTGACGACCTTCAACGTGCCCTGACCCCCCGGGGCGAAAAGCAGGCTGCGCGCATGGCCGCCTGGCTGGACCGCCAGCTGCCCGAGGGCTTGCGCGTGCTGTGCAGCCCGGCGCGGCGCACCGAACAGACCGCCCAGGCCTTGGGGCGCAAGTACAAGCTGCGTGCTGAACTGCTGCCTGATGGCACGGCGCAGGATTTGCTGGATCTGGTGCAGTGGCCTGGCGGCAAGGGCGCCATCCTGGTGGTGGGCCACCAGCCTGCACTGGGCCAGGCCGTGGCCTGTGTGCTGGGCATGTCTGCGGGGGAATGCACGGTGCGCAAGGGCTCGGTCTGGTGGCTGCGCCAGCGCGAGCGCCTGGGCCAGAGCGAGACGGTGGTGCTCAGCGTGCAATCGCCCGAGTTCCTGTGAGCTGCCGCCCCCGGGGCGCAGCTCACTTGTCGGACTTGGGCCTGCCGGTCTTGATGGTGGGCACTGCCTCCAGCGCCGCGCGCAAGGCGTTGGGCGACATGGCCTGCAGCGCCATCAGGCCAGCACGCAGCAACTCGCTTTTCTTGGCCGGTCGGCCTAGTGCAACACTGCGCTCCTTGAGTGTGTCGATGGCGGTGTATTCGTCTTTGGGGATGGTGAAGCTGTCGCGCACGAGCTTGGGCTTCTTGGGCTTGGCTTCTGCCTTGGCGGGTTTTGCGGCCACAGGCTTGGCGGTAGCGGGCTTTGCTGCGGCGGTTTGGGGGGGCGTGTGCCTGGCGGCAGGGGCCTTGGCTGCGATGGACGCCTTGGCGGCTGGTGCTTTGGGTGTTGCGGTTTTGCTGGCCGCTGGCTTGGGGGCCGCCTTGCGCACAGGCGTCTTGGCGGCAGGGGCGGGGAATGCGGCCGCTTTGAGGGCCGTTGCTTCGGTGGCGGGTGTGTTGGGGGCGGTGCTCATCAATGCTCCTTTGAACGATATAAACAGTATAAACCGTTTATATCGTTCAAGGTAGCAGTGTGCTCAGTTCCCTGCCCGTGCGCTGCCAGGCTTCCATTTCCTCGCGCAGCAGATATGCCGATTGCGGGTAGCTGGCCGCCCACCCGGTGCGCGCGCTCAGGGTGAAGCGGCTGTCCTCCAGACTCAGTGCCAGCCCTTGCAGGTCGGGGTCGCGCCGGGCGTGGCACAGGATCACGGCCAGGCGCAGGCACAGCAGTTGCGTTGCAAACAAGGTGTCGCCCAGGTCGGCTTCGATCTTGCGCAACTTGCCCCGGTGGCCTAGCACCAGTGCGCCCAGCCGATGCAGTTCGTGCTGCGCAAAACCGGCCACGTCGGTGTTGTCCAGAATGTAGGCGCCGTGGCGGTGGTAGTCGCTGTGCGAGATGCGGCAGCCGATTTCATGCAACTGCGCCGCCCAGCCCAGCTTGCGCGCTCCTGTACCCTGGTGGTCCGGCAAGGCCTGTGCAAACAGTTGGCATGCCACAGCGGCGACGCGGTTGGCCTGGCCGCGATCCACCGCAAAACTCTGCACCAGGCTTTGCACTGTGGAGGTGCGCAGGTCGGTTTCAGGCAGCTCGCGGTCCAGCATGTCATACATGGCGCCTTGGCGCAGTGCCCCTTGGGCAACCTGCATGCTGTGGATATCCAGCAAGTCGAACAAGGCCAGCAGGATGGACAGGCCCCCGCCAATGACGGGCTTGCGGTCGTCCTTGAGTCCCTCCAGCCGTACCTTGTCGGCGCTTTGGGCGCGCAGCAGGCGTTCGCGCAGCCAGTCCAGTCCCTCGAAGGTCAGCATGCCGGGGGTGAATCCTGCTGCTGCCAGCATGTCGCCCACGGCGCCGATGGTGCCCGAGGAGCCATAGGCTACTTCCCAGGTGTCGGGGCGGTAGGTGCTCAGGGCTTCGTCCAGTACGGCCTTGGCGGCGATTTCTGCCGTGGCAAATGCCTGTTGTGTGAACTGTCCTTGCGGAAAGTAGCGGCTGGACCAGGCCACACTGCCTACGCGGAACGAGGCCACCGCCTCAGGCTGGAAGCGCTGGCCCAGGATCAGCTCGGTGGAGCGCCCGCCAATGTCCACCACCAGGCGTTTTTCGTCCGATTGGGGCAGCAGGTGTGCCACGCCCTGGTAGATGAGGCGCGCTTCCTCGGGTCCCGAAATCACGTCGATGGGGTGGCCCAGCAGCTCGCTGCCCCGGTGCAGGAACACATCGCGGTTGCGTGCTTCGCGCAGCGTCTGGGTGGCCACGGCGCGCACCCGTGCACGCGGAAAGTCTGCCAGCCGTTCGCCAAAGCGTGCCAGGCAGTCCCAGCCTGCTTGCATTGCCGCTGGGGTGAGGTTGCGTTCTTCGTCCAGGCCGCCGCCTTGGCGCACTGTTTCCTTGAGGTATTCGGTGCGACGGAACACGCCATGATCCACCAGACCAATTTCAAGGCGAAAGCTGTTGGAGCCCAGATCGACGGCGGCCAGGCGTGGGGGAATGGACATGGGGGACAAAGACTCAAAGTCGCAATGGCGCACGAGCATAGCACCGTGGTGCGGGCGCGGTTTGGTGCGCGGCAGGGGCTCAACCAACGACGCGACCATTACCGGCAAGCATGCTTTGGGTGACGAAGGAGCCGCTGCGCCGCTGTGCTGTGGCGGTTACGGCAAAGCCGCCCAGGTCGATGAGGGGCCGGGTGCGCAGCGCACCCAGCAAGGCCGCGCGCGTGGGCGTGCCGTCCAGCGCTTTGAGCGCTTCAAAGGTGTAGCGCGCAGCCATGAATCCGGCCAGGCTTTGGGGTGTGGGGCTTTCGTCGTACAGCCGGGTCATGGCGTCGCGGTATTGGCGCACCACGGGCAGTGGCGCGGTGACCAGAGGCACGACTTGGGTGGCAATGACGGCTGCGTGGCGCGTGAGATTGCTTTGCTGCAGGGTTTGGAGGTTCACGTCAGCCATGGCCACGATGTAGCGCTGCTGCGCCTGTTTGCCCACGCCCTGGCAGAACTCCAGCAGTTCCGGGGTGCCTCCCAGAAAAACCAGGATGCGCGGGCTGGACGCGTCCAGCGAGCGCGCCAGCAGCGCCAGGTCGGCCTGTACGGGCAGCGGGGTCACGCGCAGTTGCAGCGCCTGGGCCAGTTGCGCGATGGTGGCTTGGTTGGACTTGAATTCCGCAGGGTTGGCGTACACCACGCCGATGCTGCTGATGCCCATGGTGGACAAGGACTTGAGCGCGTGCGTGATCTGCAGCTGGCGTGGGGCGAAGATGGGAAAGGTGGTGTCGCCCATATCGCCGTCGGGGTGGTGCAGCCAGGGGGCGACGTGGGGCAGGTCGGGCAGTTCGCGCGTGGCCAGCGTGCAGGCTGCGCTGGCAGTGGCGTCGCCCACGGTGCCCGATAGCGCCACGCACTGCGGCAGTGCCTTGATTTGGGCAATGGCATTGCGCAGGGCGGCGGCGCTGCCGTCCACTTCCAGCACCAGATGCTGTACGGTGGTGCCGCGCAGGCCGCCCTTGCTATTGATGTCGGCCCAGGCGGCACGTGCGCCGATGACGTAGTCTTTGGACACGTCGATCTGGCTGGTGGACATGTCGGCGATTTGCGCCACCGTCACTACGCGTGTGGCCCCGCTGGCGTGGTTGCCTTGGGCGTGGGCGTGTATGCCAGCCAGAGCGAGCCCCCCGGCGCAGCCGGCTTTGAGCAGCGCGCGTCGGCGCATATCCACGTTCAACAAAGGAGATTGGTAGTCAGTCATGCTAAAAAATGAGCGCTAGGGTGAGCAAATGCGAGCGCTGGAGGCTCTTTTTTTATTTGCCAGTGGTGTGATTCCAAGCAGTGGGAGCTTACGCAGCGGGCATGACAGCGGTGTGATGGCGTGGCGCATGCGCCGCGTACCGATGCCGCCACGGTGGCCATGGCGGAGCCGGTGAAGGCGGCGGCATGTTCCCTTTTTGGAGCGGCGGCGTGCCTGAGGTGGTGACAGGGCTGTCACACATCTGTCACCTTGTCTTCGTAAAGTGGCAACCGTCCTTTCAACAAACCAAGGTGGTTTATGACCCAACGTTTTGCAGTTTTGGCGGCCGTGGCCGCATCGATCCTGACCTGGGGCGCGCACGCCAGTGCCCAGGAAATCACCGGAGCTGGCGCGACCTTTCCGGCGCCCGTGTATGCCAAGTGGGCGGCAGACTACAACAAGACCACGGGCGTGAAAGTCAACTACCAGTCCATTGGTTCCGGCGCAGGCATCAAGCAGATCGACGCCAAGACCGTGGACTTTGGTGCATCCGACATGCCGCTGACCGACGAAGTACTCAAGAGCAAGGGCCAGATGCAATTCCCCACCGTCATTGGTGGTGTGGTACCGGTCATCAACATCAAGGGCATTGAGCCCGGACAACTCAAGCTCAACGGCTCCGTGCTGGCCGACATTTTCCTGGGCAAGATCACCAAGTGGAACGATGCGCCCATCAAGGCCCTGAACCCCCATATCGCGCTGCCCGATGCGCAAATCGCACCGGTGCGCCGTGCCGACGGTTCGGGCACCACCTTCATCTTTACCAACTACCTGAGCAAGGTCAGCCCCGAGTGGAAATCGGCCGTGGGCGAGGGCACGGCGGTGAACTGGCCTACCGGTGCCGGTGGCAAGGGCAACGAGGGCGTGGCTGCGTTTGTCAACCGCCTGCCCAACTCGATCGGCTACGTCGAGTACGCCTACGTCAAGCAAAACAAGATGAACTACGCGCTGGTGCAAAACCAGGCCGGCCAGTTCCCCAAACCTGACGACGACGCCTTCAAGGCTGCCGCTGCAGGCGCGGACTGGAACAAGTCGTTCTACCAGATCCTGACCAACCAACCGGGCAAGGACGCCTGGCCGCTGTCGGGCGCCACCTTCATCCTGATGCACGTCAAGCAAGACAAGCCGGCCAATGCCACCCAAGTGCTCAAGTTCTTCGACTGGGCCTACAAGAACGGTGCCGATACGGCTGCCGCCTTGGACTACGTGCCGCTGCCGGCACCCGTGGTGAGCGCCATCGAGAAATCGTGGGGCCAGATCCAGGACAACGCCGGCAAGCCGGTGGCCTACAAGTAAGCACCCTGCCGCGCAAAGGTCAGCCCCATGACATCTTCTACACTTGCACACGGGGCTGATCCCAGTATGGGACCTGCCTTGGCGCAGGCCCGCTCCCGAGCCATGACCCAACCTGTTCCTCCCACCCCGCACCGCAGCTCGCCCTGGGCCGACCGTGTGTTTGCCTGGTGTGCCAAAGGTGCGGCACTGCTGACGCTGGGGCTCTTGCTCGCCATCATGGTCACGCTGGCCTACAACGCCATGCCTGCCATCGACAAGTATGGGCTGAGTTTTCTGGCACGTACCACCTGGGATCCCGTGCAAGGGGAATTCGGCGGTTTGGTCATGATTTACGGCACCTTGGCCAGCTCGCTGATTGCGCTGCTCATTGCCGTGCCGGTGAGCTTTGGCATTGCGCTGTTTCTCACCGAACTCTCGCCCAAATGGCTCAAGCGCCCGCTGGGCACGGCCATTGAGCTGCTGGCGGCGATTCCGTCCATTGTGTATGGCATGTGGGGCCTGCTGGTGTTCGGGCCTGTCTTGGCAACCTATGTGCAGCAGCCGCTGCAGGCCCTGACCAAGGGTGTGCCCTATCTGGGCGCGTTTTTCTCCGGGCCGCCCGTGGGGATCGGCATCTTTTCCGCCGGGGTGATCCTGGCCATCATGATTATTCCGTTCATTGCCTCGGTCATGCGCGACGTGTTCGAGGTGACGCCGCCCATGCTCAAGGAGTCGGCCTACGGGCTGGGTTCCACCACCTGGGAGGTGGTGACCAAGGTGGTGCTGCCCTATACCAAGGCTGGCGTCATCGGCGGCATCATGCTGGGGCTTGGGCGTGCCATTGGGGAGACCATGGCGGTCACCTTTGTCATCGGGAACTTCAACCAGCTCGATTCCTTGAGTGTGTTCCAGGCCGCCAACAGCATTGCCTCTGCCCTGGCCAATGAGTTTGCCGAGGCTGGCGAGGGCCTGCACCAGGCTGCGCTGATGTACCTGGGGCTGGTGATGTTTGCCATCACCTTTGTCGTGCTGTCCTTGTCCAAGTGGCTGCTCATCAGCCTGCAGAAGAAAGAAGGGGCGAAATCGTGAGCGCTGCCACCGCCGCCTACCAACAGCGCCAGCGGCGCTACCTGCGCCGCAAGCGCACCAACACCATTGCCACCGTGCTGGCGCTGGCCACCGTGGCGTTCGCCCTGTTCTGGCTGGGCTGGATCCTGTGGGAAACGCTGCGCCAAGGCTTGGCAGGCCTGAACCTGGCCACAGTGACGCAGATGACGCCTCCGCCCAACGAAGACGGGGGGCTGCTCAACGCCGTCTATGGCTCCTTCATCCTGGTGCTGATGGCCACCCTGGTGGGCACGCCCGTGGGGATCATGGCCGGGGTCTACCTGGCCGAGTACGAGCGCAACGGCTGGCTGGCGCGCAGCACCCGCTTTGTCAATGACATCTTGCTGTCGGCGCCCTCCATCGTGGTGGGGCTGTTCATCTACTCGGCGGTGGTCGCGCGCTTCAAGACCTTTTCTGGCTACGCCGGGGTGCTGGCGCTGGCGCTGATCGTCATTCCGGTGGTGATCCGCACCACGGAAAACATGCTGCTGCTGGTGGGGGCCGGGTTGCGCGAAGCGGCCTATGCACTGGGTTGCCCCAAGTGGCGCGTCATCACGATGGTGACGCTCAAGTCCGCGCGCGCCGGCGTCATCACTGGCGTGCTGCTGGCGGTGGCGCGCATTGCCGGGGAAACCGCGCCGCTGTTGTTCACCGCCCTGAGCAACCAGTTCTGGACCACATCGCTGTCTTCGCCCATGGCGACGCTGCCTGTGACGATTTTCAAGTTCGCCATGAGCCCGTACGAGAACTGGCAAAAACTGGCTTGGGCCGGTGTCTTTCTCATCACCCTGGCGGTGCTGGCGCTCAATATCCTGGCACGTGTGCTGACACGCCAAAAACACTGACTTCACCTGAAGATTGCCTCCCATGCTCACCACCGTCGCTCCCACCGCCGTGAATACCAAGATCGCGGTCAAGGATTTGAATTTTTTCTACGGCAAGTTCCATGCCCTCAGGAGCATCAACCTGAACATCCCGGAAAACCGCGTGACGGCTTTTATCGGCCCGTCGGGCTGCGGCAAATCCACGCTGCTGCGCGTGTTCAACCGCATGTACGAGCTCTACCCCGAGCAGCGTGCGGCCGGGCAGGTGGTGCTCGACGGTGAAGACATCTTGACCAGCAAGGAAGATGTGGCATTGCTGCGCGCCAAGGTGGGCATGGTGTTCCAAAAACCCACGCCTTTCCCGATGTCCATCTTCGACAACATCGCGTTTGGCGTAAAGCTGTTTGAAAAGCTCAACGCCACGGACATGGAAGAGCGCGTGGAATGGGCGCTGCGCAAGGCCGCGCTGTGGCCCGAAGTCAAGGACAAGCTCCACCAGAGCGGTGCGGGCCTGTCCGGCGGCCAGCAGCAGCGCCTGTGCATTGCGCGCGGCATTGCCATCAAACCGGAAGTGCTGCTGCTCGATGAGCCGTGCTCGGCGCTGGATCCGATTTCCACCGCCAAGGTCGAAGAGCTGATCGTGGAGCTCAAGAGCGACTACACCGTGGTCATCGTGACCCACAACATGCAGCAGGCCGCGCGCTGCAGCGACTACACCGCCTATATGTATCTGGGCGATCTGGTGGAGTTTGGCGCGACTGAACAAATGTTCTTCAAACCGGTGCGCAAGGAAACCGAAGACTACATTACCGGCCGTTTCGGCTGAGGAGGACACTGTGCCCGACAAACATCTTTCTTCGCAGTTCGACAGCGAACTCAATGGCGTTTCCACCCGCGTGATGGAAATGGGCGGGTTGGTCGAATCCCAGATCCGCCACGCCATCTACGCGCTGTCGCAGTTCAGCCTGGAATCGGTGGACCAGGTGCTGGCCATCGAAGAGCGCGTGAACGCCATGGAGGTCGAGATCGACCACGACCTTTCCACCATCATTGCCCGGCGCCAGCCCACGGCGCGCGACCTGCGCCTGCTGCTGGCCTTCTCCAAGGCCACGGCCAACCTGGAGCGCATGGGCGACGAGGCGAGCAAGATGGCACGCATGGTGCGCTCCATCATTGAGGGCGGTGCGCCCCGGTCGCTGCCCACGGGCGATCTGCGTCTTGCTGCGGATCTGGCGTCGGGCCAGTTGCGCAAGGCCCTCGATGCCTTTGCGCGCCTGGATACCAAGATGGCCGTGGCCATCTTGAAAGAAGACGATCTGATCGACCAGGAGTTCGGCGGCTTTGTGCGCAAGCTCATCACCTACATGATGGAAGATGCGCGCACCATTTCGCCGAGCCTGGATCTGCTGTTCCTGGCCAAGGCCATCGAGCGCATCGGCGACCACTCCAAGAACATTGCCGAACTGATCATCTACCTCGTCAAGGGCATGGATGTGCGTCACACCGCCTTGGGCGAAATCGAATCGGCCGTGCTGTAAACGGTTCACCTAGCCACCATGAGAAAACTACCCCGTGTCCTGATCGTCGAAGATGAACCGGCCATTGCCGAACTCATTGCTGTCAACCTGCGCCACAACGGATTTCAGCCCTTCTGGGCGGAAGATGGCGAGAGTGCCCAACGTGAGCTGGACGCCGTGCTGCCCGATGTGATCCTGCTGGACTGGATGCTGCCCGGCCAGAGCGGACTGGCGCTGGCGCGCAAATGGCGTGCCGACAGCCGCACCAAGCCCGTGCCCATCCTCATGCTCACAGCGCGCGGTGATGAGCCTGACAAGATCGCCGGGCTGGATGCCGGGGCTGACGACTACATCACCAAGCCCTTTTCGACCCAGGAGCTGCTCGCGCGCATCCGCGCCGTGCTGCGCCGCCGTGCACCCGAGCAGGTGACCGACAGTGTGAGCATTGGCGAGCTGGTGCTGGATGCCGCCACCTACCGCGTCTCCTTCCAGGGCCAGCTGCTCAAGGTGGGGCCTACCGAGTTCAAGCTGTTGCACTACCTCATGAAGCACCCCGAGCGCGTGCACAGCCGCGCGCAACTGCTGGACAAGGTGTGGGGCGACCATGTGTTCATCGAGGAGCGCACGGTCGATGTGCACGTCAAGCGCCTGCGCGAAGCGCTGGGGGCCGCGGGCAGCATGATCGAGACGGTGCGTGGCGCAGGGTACCGGCTCACCGCCCAGCCGCAAGTGCCCATGCGTGCCTGAAATGAAACACCCCCCTGTGTCGCCTTCGGCGCCTTCCCCCCGCTCTCGCAGCGCTGCGCGCCGCGGGCAGGGGGACGCTCCCAGCGCGGCGGGGCGGCCCTTGCGCGGGAGCCCTGGCCTGGGGCGCGCCGGTTTCATGCGTCGCGGGTGCCGCGTTCGCG
>JACPUE010000064.1 GCA_016192425.1 Burkholderiales bacterium | reverse complement strand
GTCGGCGATCTTGCTGCTGGCGGTGCTGATGCCTTTCATGGTCTCCACCACCTGGGCCACCACGTCGCCGCCTTGCACGGCCACGGTGGAGGCGTTGACCGCCAGCTGGTTGGCCTGGCGCGCGTTGTCGGCGTTCTGGCGCACGGTGGAGCCCAGTTCTTCCATCGATGCCGCCGTTTCTTCCAGCGCGCTGGCCTGGCTTTCGGTGCGCGCCGAGAGGTCCTGGTTGCCCTGGGCAATTTCGGCGCTGGCGGTGGACACGCCCTCGGCATAACCGCGCACCCCCGAAACCACGCGCGCCAGGTTGTCGCGCATTTGCAGCAGGGCCTGGAGCAACTGGCCCATTTCATCGCGTCCCCCGGCGGGGATGTCCACGGTCAGGTTGCCCTCGGAAATCGCCCTTGCCACCGCCACGGCTTCATGGGCCGGGCGCGAGACGGCGCGCGCAATGGCCATGCCCAGCACCACGGCCAGCACCACGCAGGCCAGCAAGGCCGCGCCGACCCATAGGCGCGCGTTGTCAAAAATGCCGCGCATGCCGCTGGTGGCGGCGCGCACTTCCTCGGCATGGGCTTGCTGCATGCGGCCAATGGACTCTTCCATGGCGGCAAAAGCCGTCTCGGAATCTCCGGCGTACATCTTGCGCAGCATGTCACCCGATAGCTCCAGGGCTTCCGCACTGCCGAAATCCACGCCCTTGGCGATGTCGGCCAGGTCAGCGTGCAGTTTGAGGTACTGGGCCTTGCGCTGCTGGTACTGCTGGAACTGGCTGCGGGCGCTCTCGCCCAGCAGCGTGGCGTACTGGGCTTCGGCGGTCTTGAGCTCGTTCAGCCTGGCCTGGACCTGGTCTACCGCCGCCTGCATCTCGTCCTGCCGCGCCGCAGTGACGATGCCAGCCTCCGAGCGCCGGATGCGGTTGAGCAGCACGCGCACCTCACCCGCCTGCGCCACACTGGGCAGTAGCCGTGCGGCCATGTCTTCGGCTGCGGCGTGGATGCGCGAGAGCTGCACCAGCGACACCGTGCCCAGGATCGCCGCCAGCACCACCACCAAGACAAACGCCAGCCCGAGCTTTGCGCCAATACGCCAATCAGAAAACCTCATCTCCACCCCCTTGCAATTTGCAACATTCACGACTGCAAGGAGTCTAGACATCGGCCGACAGGGCGCGCAAGCGGGCAATCCAGCAAAAAAGGCATGTCCGCGTCGCCACGGGCATGCCTTCGGGGGTGGTAGTCAGCGGGCTGTCAGTTCGCGCCGACTTGCGACTTTTCGTAGTTGGCCAGGCCTTCCATGATTTCCTTGTGGGCGGCTTCCACGCTTTCCCAGCCCAGCACCTTGACCCACTTGCCTTCTTCCAGATCCTTGTAGTGCTCGAAGAAATGGCTGATGGCCTTCAGGCGCATCGGGTTCACGTCCGCCACGGTCTTCCAGGGCTCGTACATCTTGAGGATCTTGGTGGTGGGCACGGCCAGCACCTTGCCGTCGATGCCGGCTTCGTCTTCCATTTTCAGGATGCCCAGGGCGCGGCAAGGCACCACCACGCCGGGGTGCAGCGGGTACGGAGTGATCACCAGCACGTCCACCGGGTCGCCGTCACCCGACAGGGTCCGGGGCACATAGCCGTAGTTGCACGGGTAGTACATGGCCGTGGTCAGGAAACGGTCCACGAAGACGGCGCCGGACTCCTTGTCCACTTCGTACTTGATGGGGTCGGATTCGGCCGGGATCTCGATGACCACGTTGAAGGTTTCGGGAAGGTTCTTGCCGGGGGTAACGCTGTTGAGGGACATGTGCTCGTTCTAAGTGTTGATAAGTGTTAAGGAATTGCCTCGGGATTAACCCTCATTTTACGGGCCAGCCCCTTTCTCGACGCTTGCATGTCATTTTTTCGGGGTAAATTGGCAAAGTTGGCCAATCACCTCCAGGCACCGGAGGGCGAGGAAGCAACGCAGCGGGGATCCCAGCCGGTGCGTTGAGTCCCCTTCCCTTGCGACACAACAACGTTTGGAGGATTGACAATGGCTGGAAACACAGCGCTGAGTTCCCCCCTCTACCTCGCCCTGGTTTGTGGGCTGGTTGCAGTGGCCTACGGCATCTGGGCCCGTGGCTGGATTCTTTCAAAAGACGCGGGCAACGCCCGCATGCAGGAAATCGCCGCCGCCATCCAGGCGGGGGCGGCCGCCTACCTGGCGCGGCAGTACAAGACCATCGCCACCGTGGGCGTGGTGCTGGCCATTCTCATTGGCATGTTCCTTGACGCCAAGACGGCCATCGGCTTTGTCGTGGGCGCCGTACTCTCTGGCGCCTGCGGCTTCATCGGCATGAACGTGTCGGTGCGCGCCAACGTGCGCACCGCACAGGCGGCCACGCAAGGCATAGGCCCCGCATTGGACGTGGCCTTCCGCGGCGGCGCCATCACCGGCATGCTGGTGGTAGGCCTGGGCCTGCTGGGGGTGACCGGCTTTTACTGGTTCCTGGTGGGCAGCAACCCGGTGGCCGACAAGACCCTGGCCAGCGTTCTCAACCCGCTGATCGGCTTTGCCTTCGGCTCCTCGCTGATTTCCATTTTCGCGCGCCTGGGCGGCGGCATCTTCACCAAGGGCGCCGACGTGGGCGCCGACCTGGTGGGCAAGGTCGAAGCCGGCATCCCCGAGGACGACCCGCGCAACCCCGCCGTGATCGCCGACAACGTGGGCGACAACGTGGGCGACTGCGCAGGCATGGCCGCCGACCTGTTCGAAACCTACGCCGTGACGCTGATCGCCACCATGGTGCTGGGCGCGCTGCTGGTGGCGGCCGCGCCGCTCAACGCCGTGCTCTACCCGCTGGCGCTGGGCGCGGTGTCCATCGTGGCCTCCATCATCGGCTGCTTCTTCGTCAAGGCCTCGCCCGGCATGAAGAACGTGATGCCCGCGCTCTACAAGGGCCTGGCCATTGCCGGGGTGCTCTCGCTCATCGCCTTCTACTTCGTCACCACCTGGATCATCCCCGACAACGCCCTGGGCGGCAGCGGCGCGCAGATGAAGCTGTTCGGCGCCTGCGCCACGGGCCTGGTGCTGACGGCGGCCCTGGTCTGGATCACCGAGTTCTACACCGGCACGCAGTATTCACCGGTGCGCCACATCGCCCAGGCCTCCACCACGGGCCACGGCACCAACATCATTGCAGGCCTGGGCGTGTCCATGCGCTCCACCGCCTGGCCGGTGATTTTTGTCTGCGTGGCCATCTGGGTGGCCTACGGCCTGGCAGGCCTGTACGGCGTGGCCGTGGCGGCCATGTCCATGCTGAGCATGGCGGGCATCGTGGTGGCGCTCGACGCCTACGGCCCCATCACCGACAACGCCGGCGGCATTGCCGAGATGAGCGAACTGCCCAGCAGCGTGCGCGACATCACCGACCCGCTGGACGCCGTGGGCAACACCACCAAGGCCGTGACCAAGGGCTACGCCATCGGCTCTGCAGGCCTGGCTTCTCTGGTGCTGTTTGCCGACTACACGCACAAGCTCGAAACCTATGGCAAGGCCATCAGCTTCGACCTGTCTGATCCCATGGTCATCATCGGCCTGTTCGTGGGCGGCCTGATCCCCTACCTGTTTGGTGCCATGGCCATGGAAGCCGTGGGCCGCGCTGCAGGCAGCGTGGTGGTCGAGGTACGCCGCCAGTTCCAGACCATCAAAGGCATCATGGAAGGTACGGCCAAGCCCGAATACGGCAAGGCGGTGGACATGCTCACGGCTGCCGCCATCAAGGAGATGATCGTGCCCAGCCTGCTGCCCGTGGTGGTGCCGGTGGTCATCGGCCTGGCCCTCGGCCCGAAAGCGCTGGGCGGCCTGCTCATGGGCACCATCGTCACCGGCCTGTTCGTGGCGATTTCCATGTGCACCGGCGGCGGCGCCTGGGACAACGCCAAGAAGTACATCGAGGACGGCAACCACGGCGGCAAGGGCTCCGATGCGCACAAGGCCGCAGTGACCGGCGACACCGTGGGCGACCCCTACAAGGACACCGCAGGCCCTGCCGTCAACCCGCTGATCAAGATCATCAACATCGTGGCACTGCTCATCGTGCCGCTGGTGGTCAAGTTCCACGCGGGCTGAGCCTGCCCATCCACTGCGGCTGGGCGCCAGCCCACGCCGCATGACCACCACAGGGGGCACAGGCCCCTTGTGGTTTTTTGGGACGCCCTGGCGCTGGCATGGTGACGCAAAGCCCCCGGCAGCGCCCACTTTTGTCACAATCGCCCCATCCCGTCTGCCCACCCGATGTGAGAGGTAAGCCGCTTGCGAGACCACGCTCCGACCGTGACCGGAACCGACGCCCAGGTGTTTGAACGCACCGTCCGGCACACCCTGGACCAGAGCCACCGGCTGCTGGAGAGGGTGCTGGAAAGCACCCGACTGGCGCTGCAAACGCTGGAAGACCGCTCGCGCACGCCCGGCGAGCGCCACGGCCTGCTCGAAGCGCGCCAGCAGCTCTCGCGGCTGTGCTTCACCATGGCCGAGCGCTACCCCGGCGCATTGCGCCAGGCCATGGCCCAGGACACCCTGGACCGGCACAAGCACACGCGCTCCCTGTTCACCGTGCATTTCGACGAACTGGAGCTGATGGACGAGCACCAGATCCACGAAAGCGTGGAACGCGCCCGCGCCCGCGAAGTACTGGCCGAAGCGGTGGATGCCCCCCTGGCCGAATTCAACGGCCTGGCCTGCGCCGCGCAAGGCCTGCCCAGCGTCAACCCTGAAAGCAACCCGCTGCGGCCCGACATGTTCCTGCAGGCACTGCAGACCGTGGTGGGCCAGATGCAGGTGACCGATGCCGTGCGGCGCGACTGGATGGGCCCCATGGCCCAGGCACTGGGCGCAGAGCTGCGCAGCCTGTACGCCGAGCTCACGGCGCAGCTGCAGCAGGCAGGCATCAAACCCATAGGCTTTGCCATCCGCCAGGCCGACGGCCGCTATGCCTACGCCCCGGCGGGCAGCCTGCAAGGCCATTCCCCAGGCTTTGCCAACGACCCCGCCCACGCCGCCGTGGCCACAGCGCCCGCCATGCCACAGGGAGCGCCGGTTCTGCCGCCCAAGGGTGGCCAAGCATCCCCCCAGGGGCAGCAAGACGCCCTGCTCACCCTGGAGCGCCTGCGCCACCTGCTGCTGGGGGACCTGGGCGGCGCCCCCGCACCCAACCGGGTGGCGGATTTCGCCGCGCACTTTGCCCGCACCTTTGATGGGCCCCACGACGAAGCCGAAACCCTGCCCCCACCCGATTTCGAACCCACCGTGCCCGCCGCCTTCGAGGCATTGCAGGAGATGAACCAGGTGGATCGCCTCATGGAACGGCTGGGCAGCCCGCGCGCCCCCATCCAGCCCCCCCCAGGGGCAGGCAGCGGCCTGGGCCAGGCGCTGAGCCAGGAAGTGGTGGCGCTGATGGTGGACAACATCGCGCAAGACCCGCGCCTGCTGCCTCCGGTGCAACAGGTGGTGCGTGCCCTGGAGCCTGCGCTGATGCAACTGGCCGTGGCCGACCCGCGCTTCTTCAGCGACCGCGAACACCCGGCCCGCAGGCTGCTGCAGGAAATCACCGACCGCAGCCTGGGCTTTGACAACGTGCAGGCACCCGGTTTCGAGAGTTTTTTGCTGGCCCTGCACGACAACGCCCTGCCCCTGGCACGGGCCACGATCCACAGCCGGGACGACTTCGAGCCCGTGCTGGAACTGCTCCAGCAGCGCTGGGCGGAAAGCGAGGCCCAGCGCGAGCAAGAGCGCAAACGCGCCATCGAGTCGCTGTGGCGCGCCGAACAACGCCACCTGCTGGCCTCGCGCCTGGCCAAGCAAATCCGGCACCTGCCCGAATTTGACCTGGTGCCCGCGGAGATCGGCGCCTTTCTGCAGGGCCCCTGGTCCCAGGTGCTGGCCCAGGCCCGGCTGAGCAACGATAACGGCCAGGCCGACCCCGGCCGTTACCGCGAGTTTGTGGACGCCCTGCTCTGGAGCGCGCAGCCCGAGGAAACACGCAAGAACCCCGCACGGCTGGCACGGCTGGTGCCCAAGCTGCTGGCCCGCCTGCGCGAAGGCCTGGCCAGCATCGGCTACCCTCCCACCGAGCTGGGCGCCTTCATGGACTGCCTGATGCGCCTGCACCAGATGGCTTTCCAGGGCACCGCCGCACCCAGCACGGGTAAGACCACGCCCTCGCCTGCGCCCGCCTCCGCCGCAGCGCCCCAGGGCCGCACCCCGCGCCTGGAAGCGCCCGCCGAAGACGAGCCCTGGCTCGCCCCGGCAGAGGCCAAGGAGTCGGGCTTCATGGAATCCTTTGGCGCCAGCGGCCAGGAATTGGAGGCACCGGACACCGCGCCCACCCCCAGCAACGTGCCCGACATGGCCGTGGGCACCTGGGTGGATCTGCGTGTGGACGACCAGTGGGAACGCACCCAGCTCACCTGGGTGGGCCCGCACGGCACGCTGTTCCTGTTCACCAGCGCAAGCGGGCGTTCCCAGTCCATGACGCGGCGCCTGCGCGACCGGCTCATGGCGCAAGGCGCGCTGCGCGTGGTGTCGGAGCACACGGTGGTGGGCGAGGCGCTGGACGCCGTGGCCCGCACCGCCATGCGCAACAGCGTGGACACGCGGTATTAGGGAACACCCCCCTGCGGCGCTTCGCGCCTTCCCCCCCCTCTCTGCTTCGCTTCGCTCGCGGAGGGGGGACGCTCCCGGCGCGGCGGGGCGGCCCTTGCGCGGGAGCCCTGGCCAAAGTCAGCACGCTGGACGCAGCTTGAATGTGGCATAGCCTGCGCGCCTCCTTGCAAACGCAAGCGAATGCGAGTCAGGGCACACCGCCAGTATCGATGGGCTCAGGCGCATGTTCCAGGCGGCCCGCGCCTTCTACCAGCACACAGGCCTTGCCGCTGCGGCGGCACTGGTCCTGCACGCGCCAGAAGTTGCCATGCCCCAGGCAGCCCGTCTGGCACAGCACCAGATCGGCCGCAATGGCTTGGGGATCGCGCTCCAGCGCCAGGCGCGCAATCAGGCGGTCGTGGTCTTCACGCGCATAGGCCAGCGCCGTGTCCCGCACCACCAGCGCGCCCCGCAGGCGCATCGCCTGGGTGCGCAGGCGCTCGATCTCGGCCTGCTGCCAGGCCATCACACGGGTGCAGCGCTCCTGCACCTCGCCATAGGCGCGGCACAGGCTCAGGTGTTCCTGGGGGGCAAGGGCTTGGAGGTCGGTGTCCATGGCGGCAAAAAAAGTGGCTCACCGGCATTTTAATTGCGATTAATTCGCATTTGCAACATGGGTGCCATACGACCCAAAGCAGGTAAGCGCGACGGCGCACGAAGCCTAGCTCTGGATCTGCGCCCAGAGCTTGTCCAGGCGCTTGGCGCTCACCGGCTGCGGCGTGCGCAGCTCCTGGGCGAAGAAGCTCACGCGCAGTTCCTCCAGCAGCCAGCGCAGCTCCTGCATGCGCGCGTCCACCTGGCCCTTGCGCTCGGCCACCAGGCGCCAGTAGCGCTGTTCCTGCGGGCGCAGCTCGGCCAGGCGGGCGGCGTCACGCGCCGGGTCGGCGCGGACTTTGTCCAGCCGCAGCACAATGGCCTTGAGGTAGCGCGCGAAGTGCGCCAACTGCGGCCAGGGCGCTGCCGCCAAAAATTGCTTGGGCATGAGGCGCTGCAGCTGCTGCTGCGCGTCCTGCGTCGCCTCGGGGGCGCCCTTGGTGTCCTTGATCTTGCGCACCGCCGCCGCGTACTCCTGCAGGATGGTGAGCGCCAGGCGCGCCACCTCGTTGGCGATCAGCGTCAGGCGAGCGCGCCCTTCCTGCACGCGGCGCTCGAAGTCCGGGGCGTTGGTGGGCAGCAGGCCCTGCAGGAAGGCGCGGTCCAGCGCCACGTCGAGGATCTGCGCGCGCAGCTCTTCCTGCGTGCCCAGCGGCATGTAGGCCACGGCCATCTTCTGCAGGTCGGGAATGTTCTTTTCGAGGTACTTGAGCGCGTCCTTGATCTGCAGCGCGCACAGGCGGCGCAGGCCGGCACGATGCTTGGCCGCCGCGACCTCGGGCTCGTCGAACACCTCGATGGTGACGGCGTCGCCCGCATCGATGAGTGCGGGAAAGCCGATCAGCGTCTGCCCGCCCTTGCCGATCTCCATCAGCTCGGGCAGTTCGCCAAAGGTCCAGGCGGTGTAGCGCTGCTCGGCCTGCGCCGTGGGCGCGGGTTTTGCTCTCTTTTCAGGAGCTGCTTGCGCTTTATCTACGGTATTTTCAGATGGTTTTTTATCTGAATCTGGCTTACTGCCTGCGACAGGCGCTATCTTTAACGAAGCAAGCGCCTGGAAGGCCCCGCGTGCCTTAGCCCCGAGTTCCGCCTTGAGCGCCCCCAGGTTGCGCCCCTGGCCGAGCTGGCGGCCATGCTCGTCCACCACGCGGAAGTTCATGAACAAATGCGGCGGCACCATGTCGAGCTTGAAGTCGGCGCGCTTGACGTCGAGCGAGGTTTCGTCGCGCACCTGCTTGAGCAGTGCGTCGGTCAACCCGGTGTGGCCGACACGGTCAGGTGTGCCGAGCAATTCCGCCAGGCGCGTGGCACTCTCGGGCAGCGGCACGAAGCGGCTGCGCGGGCGCTGCGGCAGGCTCTTGAGCAGGGCCTGGATCTTGTCCTTGAGCATGCCGGGCACCAGCCATTCGCAGCGCTCCTCCTGCACCTGGTTGAGCACGAACAGCGGAATGGTGACGGTGATGCCGTCGCGCGCGTCGCCGGGCTCGTGCAGGTAGGCCGCCGTGCAATCGACGCCGCCCAGCCGCACCATTTTGGGAAAGGCGCTGGTGGTGATACCCGCCGCCTCGTGGCGCATGAGTTCGTCGCGCGTGAGCTTGAGCAGGTCGGGCCGCGCCTTGCTCTCCTGGCGATACCAGTGCTCGAAGCTGCGGCCGTTGCACACGTCCTGCGGCACCTGCTGGTCGTAGAAGGCGAAGATCAGTTCCTCGTCCACCAGCACGTCCTGGCGGCGCGACTTGTGCTCCAGCTCCTGCACCTTGGCGATGAGCTTGTCGTTGGCGGCCAGGAAGGGCAGGCGCTTGTCCCAGTCCTGCGGCGCCTCGCCGCCCACCAGGGCCTCGCGGATGAACAGCTCGCGCGCGGCGTGCGGATCCACCTTCTCGTAGCCCACGCGTCGGCCGCTATAGACCACCAGGCCATAGAGCGTGGCGCGTTCGAAGGCCACCACCTCGGCGGCCTTCTTCTCCCAGTGCGGGTCGAGCACCTGTTTTTTCAGCAGGTGCGCGCCCACCTCTTCCAGCCATTGCGGCTCGATGGCGGCGATGCCCCGGCCGAACAGGCGCGTGGTCTCCACCAGCTCGGCGCAGACGATCCAGCGCCCCGGCTTCTTGCGCAGGTGCGCGCCCGGGTGGCGGTGGAACTTGATGCCGCGCGCGCCCAGGTAAACGTCCTCTTCCTCGGGCTTGAAGCCGATGTTGCCCAGCAGGCCCGAGAGCATGGACAGGTGCAACGCCTCGTAGCTGGCGGGCTGGGTGTTGAGCGCCCAGTGGTGCTCCGTCACCACGGTGAGCAGCTGGCTGTGCACGTCGCGCCACTCGCGCACGCGGCGCACGTTGATGAAGTTCTGGCGCAGCAGCTGCTCGTACTGGCGGTTGCTGAGCTTGTGCGTGGGTGCGGCCGCTGCAGACACGGGCACAGGCTGCGCGGGTGTGGCGGCCTTGCGCTGCGCCACCGGCAGCACGGCCTGCGAGGGGCCGCGCGTGCGCGCCTGGGCCTGCTGCTGGCGCGCCGAGGGCAGCTGCGGCACACCGCCACGCGCGTCCTGCAGCCACTGCCAGAGCTTGAGGTAGCCGGAAAACTCGCTCTTGTCGTCGTCAAACTTGGCGTGCTGCTGGTCGGCCTGCTGCTGCGCGTCCATGGGGCGGTCGCGCACATCCTGCAGGCTCAGGGCGCTGGCAATCACCAGCACTTCGCTCAAAGCGCCGCGCGCACGCGCTTCGAGGATCATGCGGCCCACGCGCGGATCCAGCGGCAGCTTGGACAGTTCGCGCCCCATGGGCGTGAGTTCGTTTTTGTCGTCCACCGCGCCCAGTTCGTTGAGCAGCTGGTAACCGTCGGCAATGGCCCGGCCCGAGGGCGCGTCGATGAACGGAAACTCCTCCACCACGCCCAGGTGCAGCGACTTCATGCGCAGGATCACACCCGCCAGCGATGAACGCAAGATTTCCGGGTCGGTGAAGCGCGGGCGGCCCGCGAAGTCTTTCTCGTCGTACAGCCGGATGCAGATGCCGTTGGCCACGCGGCCACAGCGCCCGGCGCGCTGGTTGGCCGCCGCCTGGCTGATGGGCTCGACCAGCAGCTGCTCCACCTTGCTACGCAAACTGTAGCGCTTGACGCGCGCCGTGCCTGCGTCAATGACGTACCGGATGCCCGGAACGGTGAGCGAGGTCTCGGCCACGTTGGTGGCCAGCACGATGCGCCGGCCCGTGTGGCCGTCAAAAATGCGATCCTGCTCGGCCTGGCTCAGGCGCGCGAACAGCGGCAGCACCTCGGCGTTGCGCGTCACGGGCTGGTGCGCCAGGTGCTTGCGCAGGTGGTCGGCGGCCTCGCGGATCTCGCGCTCGCCGGGCAGAAACACCAGGATGTCGCCACCCGCGTTGCCCTGCCAAAGCTCGTCCACACCATCGGCGATGGCCTCGTTCAGGCCGTAATCGCGGCTTTCCTCAAATGGCCGCCAGCGCTGCTCCACCGGGAAGGTGCGGCCCGACACCTGAATGACCGGCGCCGGGCCCTTGCTGCTTTCAAAGTGTTTGGCAAAGCGGTCCGCATCGATGGTGGCCGAAGTCACCACCACCTTCAGGTCCGGTCGGCGCGGCAGGATCTGGCGGATGTAGCCCAGCAGGAAGTCGATGTTCAGGCTGCGCTCGTGCGCCTCGTCGATGATGATCGTGTCGTAGGCCTTGAGCAGCGGGTCGGTCTGCGTCTCGGCCAGCAAAATGCCGTCGGTCATGAGCTTGACGGAGGCGCCCTGCGAGAGGCGGTCCTGGAAGCGCACCTTGTAGCCCACCACCTCGCCCAGCGGCGTTTTCAGCTCCTCGGCGATGCGCTTGGCCACGCTGCTGGCGGCGATGCGGCGCGGCTGCGTGTGGCCGATGAGCTGGCCTTTCTGCCCCGGCTGCGCATTGCCACTTGCCCCGCCAGAACCTTGACTGGGGCGCTGACCGCGCCCCAGGGCCAGCGCGATCTTGGGCAGTTGCGTGGTCTTGCCCGAACCCGTTTCGCCGCAGACGATGATGACCTGGTGCTGGCGCATCGCCTCCATGATCTCGTCGCGCCGCCCGGATACGGGCAGGGACTCGGGAAACTCCAGGGTGAAGGCGCGGGAAGGTGCAGGCAGACGCGGATCGGGCAAAGACATGGGGCGCAATTATCGGGCCGTGCTGTGCGTTTCGCGCGACACGCGCGGGCCGCCGCGCTTGCCAAGCCCGTACCCAGCCGCCACAATCGCGCCTTCTTTCAGGCCTGCGCCCGCTGCAACGGCGGCCCCTGAGAGCTCCGGAGGTCATCCCTATGTTTGTTCCCTTGTTCGCCCCCACCTGACCACCGTCCACCGCCCCGGCTGGACTGTGCCCTGTCATTCAGTCCAGCCAAGGCCCCAGCGCATTCGGTAACAGCTACCGGCGCTCCGCAAGCCCTGGCTCCATCGCCGGGGTTTTTTGTTTGTGGAGTGCACATGAGTGCCAAAAAACGGTCCCGGGCCTACGCCCAGGGCGAAATCAAGAAACTGCGCCGCATGAAGCAGCCGCTGGTGCTGCTGCTCGAAGCCAGCGCCCCGCCCCGCAATCCGGTGGCGGTAGCCCTGGCGCAGCGCGCCGTCTCCAACGCTGCGGGCAAACACATCCGCAGCCAGGGCGCACAGCGCCGCGCAGACCGGGTCGCCTTGCGCAAGGCGATCCCATCGAACTCTCATTGGAACGATTGATATGCAAAACACCCTTTTGCGGGGAGTAATCCCCTTGGAGCCGCGCCAGAGCGCCACCTCGGCGCCGCTGCCCAGCGCCGAGCTGGCGCAGCGCCAGCGGCAACTGGCTGCGGCGGCTGAGCAGCTCAAGGCCGAACTGATCGGCATGGACGACGTGATCGACCGCGTCATCGACGCCATCCGCGCCTGGTATGTGCTGCCGCAGCTCATCCAGCGCCCGGTGATCGTGTGCCTCTGGGGCCTGACGGGCACTGGCAAGACCCAGCTCACACGGCGCCTGGCACAGCTGCTGGGCTTTTATGACCGCTTTGTCGAGGTGCAGATGGACGGCTTCAGCCACGGCGCGGGCTACCGCAGCTCCACCATTTCGGGAATGCTGGCCGACTCGGGCATTGCCGAAGGCGCCCCCGGGGTGCTGGTGCTGGACGAGTTCCAGCGCTTTCGCACCGTCAACGCCAAGCGCGAAGAGGTCAAGGTCGAACGCTACCAGGATGTCTGGACCCTGCTGTCCGACGGACGCCTGCCCCCGGCGCTCAGCGCCCTGTCCAACATCGAGCGCAAACTGGCCGATGCGCAATACGAAGCCGAGCGCGCCGAAGACGATGGCGACGGCGCACGCGCGGGCAAGGCACCCTACCGCTTTCACCTGGACGCCTGGGACGCCCAGGAACTCAAGCGCATGCTCAAGCTGCGCGAGCCGCTGGGCGAGATCATGCAGTGGCCCAGCAGCAAGGTGCAGTCGCTGTATGCGCGCTTCCAGCAAAACAGCCAGTCGTGGGACACCGATTACAGCCGCTTGCTGATCTTCGTGTGCGGCAACCTGGACGAGATGTACCACGAGACCGCGCAGCGCGTGCAGGACTGCGACACCGACGCCGACATCTTCCACCGGCTCACACGCAAGCTCTCGCTCATCGACGTGAAAAAGGCGCTGGGCGAACGCTTCAAGCCCGAGCAGATTGCACGACTGGGCAATGCCCATGTGATCTACCCCTCGTTCAGCAAGGCCACCTACGAGCAGCTCATCCGCAAGCTCTGCGACGGCTATGTAGGCCATATCGCCGCCCAGTGCGGCGTGCGCTTTTCCCTGGGGCAGGACGTGCTGGACGAGCTGTATGCCAACGCCGTGTTCCCGGCCCAGGGCACCCGGCCTTTGTTTTCGTCGGTGCACACCATCCTCAGCGCCAACCTGGTGAATGCAGCGCTGTGGGTGCTGCAGCATCCGGCAATGCTGGGCCTGGAGCAGGCCTTCCCTATCCACCTGAGCCCCGACAAACAGCACCTGCTGGTGCGCGGCCACGACGCCAGGGGCCACAGCCACCAGGCGCTGTTTGCGGTCACGCTGGAGCTCAACCGCATCAAGCAGCGCGCCAACGCCGACTTCCGGGCGCTGCTGGCAGTGCACGAGGCAGGGCATGGCCTGGTCTATAGCCTCCTGCTCGGCCAGGCACCCCAGGAGATGAAGATCAACATCGCCTCGTTCGAGGGCGGCTACAACAGTTTCGCGGGCCTCAAGGTCACCACGCGCCAGAACGCACTGGACATGGTCTGCGTGGGCCTGGCAGGGCGGGCGGCCGAGGAGCAGGTGTTCGGTGCGTCGGCCTGCACCACCGGCGCAGAGCAGGACTTCAAGCAAGCCACGGCCGATGCGGCGCGCTTTCTGCGCCACCATGGCTTTGGGCAACGCCTGAGCCGCACCGACGTGACCGTGGAAATGGACCACCACATCAACACCGATGTGGAGCCCAGCAACGCCGCCATCGAAGCCTTGTTGCAAGCGCAGTACCAACGGGCCCACCAACTGCTGGGCCAGCACCGCGCAGCGCTGGTGGCCCTGGTCGAAGGACTCATGGCGCAGGGCATGGTGTCACCCCAGGACATGGCGCAGCTGCTGGCCCGGCATGGGATCAGCGCCACCCACCAGGGCAGCGCCGCCAATGCAGAGGACTCGCTGATCCTGGAGCCTTTTGCGCGGCACTGGCAGGTGTTTCGGGATGCCGCTTGACACCGCGCGGGCCCTGGTCCCTCAAGCCCCCAGCCACCACCCCGCACCGGCGCTGGCGGCCACCACCAGCCAGGGCGGCAGCATCCAGGCCATGAGGGCCGCGCCCGCCAGCAGCGCCAGGGCAAAGTCCTGCGGGGTGTGGATGGCGCTGGTCCACACCGGCTGGTACAACGCTGCCACCAGCAGGCCCACCACCGCGGCGTTGACGCCTGCCAGCGCCGCCTGCATGCGCGGCTGGGCGCGCAGCCCCTCCCAGAACGGCAGCGCGCCCGCCACCAGCAGGAACGAAGGGGCAAAAATGGCCAGCAGGCACACCACGGCACCCCACACCCCCTGGGGCCCGGTCTGCAGCGATGCGCCCAGAAACGCCGCAAACGTGAACAAGGGGCCGGGCACCGCCTGGGCCGCGCCGTAGCCTGCCAGAAAAATGTCCTGGCCCACCCAACCGGCGGGCACCAGCTCGGCCTGCAGCAAGGGCAGCACCACATGCCCGCCGCCAAACACCAGCGAGCCCGCGCGGTAGAAGGCATCGGCCACCGCCAACGTGGCATGCGGAAACACCGCCGCTGCCCAGGGCAGCCCCAGCAGCAGCGCCACAAACAGCGCCAGCCAGGCCATGCCCGCACGGCGCCCCACGGTGATGGGCAGCGGTTCGTGCGCGCCGCCCTGCCCTGGCGCCAACGCTGCCAGCCCCACCAGCGCACCCAGAGCGATGACCCCCACCTGCGCCCAGGCCGAGGGCCACCACAGCACAGCGCAGGCTGCCGCCGCCATGAGGCTGATGCGGGGCGCATCCGGGCACAGGTTGCGCGCCATGCCCCACACCGCCTGCGCCACCACGGCCACCGCCACCACCTTGAGCCCGTGCAGCAGCCCGGCAGGCACGGCATCACCCCAGTGGGCCAGGCCCAATGCAAACAGGACCAGCGCCACCGCCGAAGGCAGCGTGAACCCCAGCCACGCCGCCAGCGCCCCCCGGTAGCCCGCGCGTGCCAGCCCCAGGGCCATGCCCACCTGGCTGCTGGCGGGGCCGGGCAGGAACTGGCACAAGGCCACCAGGTCGGCGTAGCTGCGCTCGCCCAGCCAGTGCCGCCGCACCACCAGTTCCTCGCGGAAATACCCCAGGTGCGCCACCGGCCCGCCAAAGGACGTGAGACCCAAGCGCAGGAACACCAGGAAAACGGCCCAGGGGCTGCGGTCGGTGGATTTCATGCCTTGCATGGGTGCGATTGTGACAACCCAGAACCAGTTCCTTGCGCACCACTTTCCTGCATTTGGCGCCCCACGCTACAAACTTCCGCGCAGCGCAGCCATGCCGCCCCTGCTGCCACCACGCTGTCAGCAGGGGGAGCGCACCATGTGGACTCCTTTTCACCGACACAGGAGTTCACAATGACAACCAACGCCATCAGCTGGTTTGAAATCCCCACCCTTCAACTGGACGCCGCTCAGGCGTTTTACGAAACCGTACTGGGACGCCCCATGCGCCGCGAAGCCATGGGCCCTTCGCAGGGCGCCGTGTTTGCCTATGACGGCGCCGCCCAGGGCGTGGGGGGCGCCTTGATCATGGGACCGACTGCGCCCCCCATCGCTCGCGGCGGCACCCTGGTGTATCTGGACGCCAACCCCAGCCTGGATGCGGCCCTGCAACGTGCCCAGGCCGCTGGGGCGCATGTGGCCCTGGAGGTCACGGCCCTGCCCGAGGGCATGGGTTTTTTTACCCATATTGAAGACCTTGACGGCAATCGCGTGGGACTGCATGCCGAGCAACGCTGAGCCAACGCCAGCACGGCGGCATTGGCCCGCGGTGTCCTGTGAAGATCCCGCTTTGCGGGGCACCCGCTCCCAACCGGGCTTCATGCCGGCATGCCATGGCGGTGCTGCGGGCTATCATCACTGCCCGCCCCCCAAGCACCCCCAAGCATGCGCCGAGCCGATCGCCTTTTCCAACTGGTGCAGCTCATCCGCTCACGGCGCTTGAGTACCGCACAGTATCTGGCGCAGCGCCTGGAGGTATCGCCGCGAACGGTCTATCGCGACGTGGCCGACCTGGTGGCACAGGGGGTGCCCATCGAAGGAGAAGCCGGGGTGGGCTATCGCATGGGGCGCGGATTTGACCTGCCCCCGCTCATGTTTTCCCCAGACGAAGCCCAGGCACTGGTGGCCTGCATCCGCATGGGCCAGTCCTGGCTGGATCCGGCACTGGCACGGCAAGCGCAAAGTGCCCTGGGCAAGGTGCTGGCAGCCTTGCCAGCAGGCGCACGGGTACAAGCCCAAGCCATGGGGCTGTACGCTCCGGCCAACGGTCTGGAGCCTGCAGTGGCACAGGTGCTGGCTGGCCTGCGCGCAGCGGTGCAAACCCGCCAGAGAGTGTGTTTGGCCTATGCTGATGCGCAAGGGGTCGGCAGTGAACGCACCGTGCGCCCCTTGGGCTGCTTCTACTGGGGCCGTGTCTGGACTCTGGTGGCATGGTGCGAGCAGCGGCAGGACTTTCGCAGTTTTCGCCTGGATCGCATTGAACAATGGCGGATGCTGGAAGGCCAGCAAGCGCAGTTTGCACATGAAGCAGGACGCACCCTGGCTGACTTTTTGCGCCGCGCAGCACCCAAGGGCACTGCACAGCGATTGATGGATGGCGTGTGAGAACTTGTCTGCGCAACAATAGAGGCTTCAATCGTGCGCCCGCAGCCTGCGGGCGCTTGGCTCCACCAAGGTTTGCCGCCTCTGGCCGCACCTGCTGCCCACCTTCCGCGCATGTCCACCGTTTTCAACTTCACCTTTGTGCCCTGGTTCCGGTCGGTGGCGCCCTACATCCACAAGTTTCGGCACCAGACCTTTGTGGTGGGGCTGACGGGCGAGGCCATCGCGGCAGGCAAGCTGCCCAGCATCGTGCAGGATCTGGCCATGATCAAGGCCATGGGCGTGAAGATCGTGCTGGTGCACGGCTTTCGCCCGCAGGTGAACGAACAGCTGGCCGCCAAGGGCCATGCGGCCAAGTATTCGCACGGCATCCGCATCACCGACCCGGTGGCGCTGGACTGCGCCCAGGAGGCCGCCGGGCAATTGCGCTTCGAAATCGAGGCCGCCTTCAGCCAGGGCCTGCCCAACACGCCCATGGCAGGCTCCACGGTGCGGGTGATCTCGGGCAACTTCATCACCGCACGGCCGGTGGGCATTGTCGATGGGGTGGATTTTGAACACTCGGGCCTGGTGCGCCGCGTGGACGTGGCGGGCATCCAGCGCGCGCTGGACATGGACGCGCTGGTGCTGGTGTCGCCCTTCGGCTTCTCGCCCACGGGCGAGGCCTTCAATCTGAGCATGGAAGAGGTCGCCACCTCGGTGGCCATTGCGCTCAAGGCCGACAAGCTGCTGTTCCTGTCCGAGGTGCCCGGCATCCGCATGGACCCGAGTGTCCCCGAGGGCGAAGACAACCCCATAGACACCGAACTGCCGCTGGCCCAGGCCAGGCAACTGCTGGCGCGCGTGCCCGCCAGCCAGCGCCCCACGGACACCGCTTTTTACCTGCAGCACTGCGTGAAAGCCTGCGAGGGCGGCGTGGAGCGCAGCCACATCATCCCCTTTGCGGTGGACGGCGCGCTGCTGCTCGAAATCTACGTGCACGACGGCATAGGCACCATGATCGTGGACGAAAAGCTCGAAGAACTGCGCGAGGCCACGGCCGACGATGTAGGCGGCATCCTGCAGCTTATCGAGCCGTTCGAAAAGGACGGCACCCTGGTCAAGCGCGACCGCACAGAGATCGAGCGCGACATCGCCAACTACACCATCATCGAGCACGACGGCGTCATCTTCGGCTGCGCCGCGCTCTACCCCTACCCCGAAAAGCGCACCGGCGAAATGGCCGCCGTCACCGTCTCGCCGCAAAGCCAGGGCACGGGCGACGGGGAAAAACTGCTCAAGCGCATCGAACAGCGCGCACGCAACCTGGGGCTGGAGTCCATCTTCGTGCTGACCACGCGCACCATGCACTGGTTCATCAAACGCGGCTTCGTGGTGGTGGACCCCGAATGGCTGCCCGAGGCGCGCAAGCGCAAGTACAACTGGGACAGGCGCAGCCAGGTGCTGGTCAAGAAGCTCTGACAGAGCAAGGACTGCAAAGGCCTCATGCCCCAGGCCACAGACGCGCAAAATCGAACGACAGTTGCCGGTGGTGCCGGATGGACAGCAGGTAAACCGTCTGCCGTGCATCGGCCAGGGAATAAAGAACCAGGTAATCGCCATGCAGATACTCGCGCAGCGAGAGGGCTGCACCGCTGGGCAATACAGCCAACTGTGCGAGGGCCTCGGCGCTTTGCGGCGGGCGGCTCAGATACCGGCGCCCCATGCGTGGAAAACGTGCGAGGTTGGGGATCACAGTGGCACGCAGCTCGGCCAGCAAGGCATCGAAGGCATGGGCCGCGTCGGCCTCGGCCCAAAAAGCCTCGATGGACTCCAGCCGCTCCAGAAAGCTGGCCGTGGCTTCAACGCGCCAGAGCGCTTCGCTGGAGCTGCTCATCAGCCTCTGGCTCTGGAAGAAGCCTTGCCCGGAGAACGGCGTACTTGCAGGCCTTCCAGCGCCGCATCGGCTGCCTGCGTGCGCCCTGCCTCGATGTCGGCCAGTGCGCGCCGGGCATCGTCGATCAACAGCAGGTGGATACGCTCGCGTTCCAGCCGGTGATAGTAGTCCAGCCGCTCAGCATCAATCAGAGCAACGTAGCTTTCTCCGTTCTTGGTGATGATCTTCTCGGCGCCCGCCTTCGCCTGGTCGGCCAGTTCGGAGAGATTGGCACGTGCCTGGGTAAGAGGCACCACATCGGAAACTGCTATACCCATGCTGAACTCCTCGGACTGTGGATGCACAGAATTCTGTGCATTTTAAGGTGCGACTGCGCCAGCCGGCAACACTACAGCCGCACCTCATCGATCTGCTCCGGATCGAGAAACTGCTCCGCATAGCGCTGGTACACCTTGCCCTGCACGAACACGTCAAACAGGTCGGGGTCGATGTGGCCGCTGTGCACCATGCGCTCCATGATGGCCAGGGCCTGCGACAGCTTCATGCCGCTCTTGTAGGGCCGGTCGGCAGCGGTCAGGGCCTCGAACACGTCGGCCACGCCGATCATGCGCGCCTGCCAGGACATCTGCGCGCGCGTCAGCCCCCGCGGGTAGCCCTTGCCGTCCATGCGCTCGTGGTGGCCCCCGGCGTATTCGGGCACGTTCTTGAGGTGGCGCGGCCAGGGCAGCGTCTCCAGCATCTTGATGGTGGCGACAATGTGGTAGTTGATGGTGTCGCGCTCGGCCTGCGTGAGCGTACCCGAGCGGATGGTGAGGTTCTCCATCTCCTCGGCGTTCAGAAAGCTGGTCTGCACGCCCTCGGGGCTGCGCCACTGGCGCTGCGTGCCGATGACGCGCACACGCAACTGGTCGGCCTGCTGCATGGCCTCGCTGCCGTGGTTGCAGCGGCGCAGGAATTCGCGGTCGGCTTCCAGCGCCTGCAGCTCGCTCTGCAGCGCCGCCTGGGCTGCGGCTTCGGCACCCGCGTCCTGCACCGGGCGCAGGGCCAGCTGGGCGCGCAGGGCATCGAGTTCGGCGTCGCGCTTGAGCACTTCAAAGCGCGTATCGATCAGGCCGATACGGTCGTAAAGGGTCTGCAGCTTGGTGGCCTTGTCCACCACATGCACGGGGGTGGTGATTTTGCCGCAGTCATGCAGCAGGCCGGCCATCTGCAGCTCGTAGCGGTCGCGCTCGCTCATGCGGAAATCTGCCAGCGGCCCGGTGGTGGTGGCGTCGGCGGCTTCGGCCAGCATCATGGTGAGCTGGGGCACGCGCTCGCAGTGGCCGCCGGTGTAGGGCGATTTTTCGTCGATGGCCACGTTGATGAGCTTGACGAAGGACTCGAACAGCGTCTCCAGCTGCGTGATGAGCAGCCGATTGCTCAGCGCGATGGCCGCCTGCGAGGCAAGCGACTCGGTCAGGCTCTGGTCTTCCTGCGAAAACGGCCCCACCTGCCCCGTGGCCAGGTCGATGGCGTTGATGAGCTGCAGCACGCCAATCACTGCGCCCTCGTGGTTCTTCATGGGCACGGTGAGGAAGGACTGCGAGCGGTAGCCGGTGCGCTGGTCGAACGCGCGCGTGCCCGAAAAGTCGAACTCCGCTTCGGCATACACATCGGCAATGTTGACGGTGCGCTCATGGATGGCGGCGTGGGCGGCCACCAGCGCATCGTTGGGCGAACCGTCGGCGCGGCGCAGCGGCAGGTCGGGCAGCCCGATGCGCTGGCCCGTGGTGCCGCCCTGGCGGATGCCCAGCGAGTCGGTGCGCATGATCTCAAAGCGCAGCGCCCCGCCGTCGGGCGTCATGTTGTAGAGCGTGCCCGCATCGGCGCCGGTCAGGGCCTTGGCGGCTTCGAGGATGTTTTCGAGCAGGTGGTCGATGTCGCGCTCGCGCGAGAGTGCGGCGCCGATCTGGTTGAGCTGCTCCAGGCGGCGAAACAGCTCGATGGCGGATGACTTGACCATGGTGGTGCCTTCATGCCGGCCCCCTGCGGCCAGCGCCCCGCCATGTTACTGCCGGATACCGCGCACCAGCAGCCACAGCATGGCCAGCCCGAACACCACAAACCACACGAAGGACCAGTTGGCGATGGAGCCGCCCAGGAAGGTCCAGTCGATGGCCGTGCAGTCGCCCGAGCCTTTGAAGATCATGGGAATGGCGCGGCGGATGGGATAGTTCTCGATCATTCCGTAGAAGTCGCGCCCGCACATGGCCACCTCGGGCGGGTACCACTGCAGCCAGCTCTGGCGCGCCGCCGTGAATGCGCCAAAACCGCTGCTCAGCACCGCCAATGCGGTGAGGCTCATCCACCAGCCTTTTTTGCCGCTAGCGCTTGCCAGTCCTGCGAGGATAGCTACAAAAATAAGAGCATATCGCTGCACAATGCACATGGGGCAAGGCTCCAGCCCCACCACATGCTGCAGGTACAAGCCGAACGCCAGCATGCCAATGCATGCAGCGCTGATGAACGCGAGCACGCGGCGCGGCGCGTGGTCAAACCAGTTTGCAATCATTCTTCACCTTGTGGAGCCCCTGGCAGGCGTGCCCTGCAGGGGCGCCGCTTAGAAGGGCCTGGTCCAAAACACCTGGGCTACGCCGAGGTCTCCCCCGCAGCAGCATAGCCCCTTGCGCACAGCCCATGTCCCGGTGCCGCTGCGCAGGAATTTGCGCTTCGATCAGGGCCTGCGGGGCTGCATTGTGCGCTGGTTGGTGGTTCAACCCCGACAGAAGTTCCGAGATTCAATGCTGCCCCACGGCCTCCAGCGCCGGGTACAAGGTGTCGATCCAGTGGTCCAGTTCGTCCTGCGTGACCTGCAGGAAGGCCAGGCACGCCTGGCCATGCTGCTGCCATTCGCGTGCAGGGGGCACGCCCTCGTGCTGGTGCACCAGAAAATCCGCCAGCGCGCCCAGGGCTACCAGCCTGCGCACGGTGGGGTCGAAGCGTTCGTCATTCAGGCAGCCAAAGTCGTGGTGCAGCCAGATGGCCTGCGCCACATCGCCGGGCAGGTGCCAGGTGCGCGCCACGATGGCGCCCACCACGGCATGGTCGGTACGGTGGTTGGCGTTTTCAGTCTGGGTAAAGCTGCGATCCTTGCGCGCCAGGGCCTCGGTCACCGTGCTGGCATAGCCGCGCACGGCCTTGACCAGCACCGGGATGCCCACATGGCAGAACAGGCCGTAGCTGTAGCCCAGCCCATGCGGCAGGCTGTAGAGCTGGCTGCCGATGTGCTCGCAGGCAATGGCGCGGCGCTGCGAGCTTTCCCAGAAATGCTCCAGCAGCGGCGAGCGCACCTGCAGCGCCTGGCGCGTGATGAAGGCGGAAAGCAGCTCTGCCGCCGGGCGCAGGCCCAGTACCGTGAGGGCCATGCCCACGGTCTGCACGGGTTGATCCAGCCGGTACAGCGGGCTGTTGGCGGTGCGGATCAGCGCTGCCGCCAGGGCCACGTCGGACGAGGCCAGTTGGTCCAGCGCGTCCATGTCCGTCTCCCGTTCAGCCAATATCTCCTGCAAGCGCACCAGAGCCTGCGGGCTCGGAGGGATGACGATGGCACGCACGGCAGGCAAGGTGCGGGCCTGGCGGATGTCCTGGTCGATCGGGTGTGCAGTCACGGCGGTAGTCCCCGGCAATGGGTGCCTGGTGGGCGGCAAAGACGCGCTTGCACGGCCCACGCAAGTTTTGTTTCAATTGGTTGCATTGTGACCGGAAACCAGTGCCTGCACAGAGAATTCCCGGCACCGAGGACGGCCTCACCCCGTTGGCTGCGCACGCGCGGCAACACTGCTGCGCCCCGGCATGGATTCACCCAGAAAGTCCAGGAAATGCCGCACGGCGGGCGCCAGCCCACGCCGCGAGGGGAACACCGCATGCACGATGCCAGGCGTGGGCGCCCAGTCGGGCAGCACGCGCACCAGGCGCCGGTCGCGGATTTCGTCGTGGCACATGTAGTCGGGTAGCCAGCAGATACCGGTGCCCGCCAGCACAGCGAACTTGAGCGTGAGCAGGTCGTCGGCCACATAGCGCGGGCTGTGCTGCACCTGCTGCTGCGCGCCGTGCGGGCCGATGAGCTGCCACACGGCCTTGCCGTCGGGGGCCGACATGGCGATGCTGTCCATACGTTCCAGGTCTTCCAGCGTGCTGGGCGTACCCTGGCGTGCCAGCAGCTCGGGACTGGCCACCAGCACCTGGCGCGCCACGTCCAGGCGCTTGACGACCATGCTGCCGCTTTCCTCCAGCGAGGCGCGCACACGCAAGGCCACGTCCACGCCTTCTTCCACCAGGTTGACCACGCGGTTGATCACCTGTAGTTCCACGCGCACCTGGGGGTAGCGCTGCAGGAAGGCGGGCATCAGCTCGGCCAGCACGGTCTGCGCCAGCGTCACCGGGCAGGTCACGCGCAGGCTGCCGCGCGGCTCGGTCTGCACCTGGGCCACGGTGTCCAGCGCGGCCTGGGCCGACTCGCGCACCGCCTGGCAGTGGCGCAGGTAGGCCTCGCCCACACCGGTGAGCGAGAGCTTGCGCGTGGTGCGTTGCAGCAGGCGCACGCCCAGTTGCGCCTCCAGCTCGGACACGCGGCGCGACAGGCGCGACTTGGGGATGCCCAACGCCCGGCCTGCCGCTGCAAATCCCCCGCGTTCCACCACCTCGGCGAAGTACAGCATGTCGTTGAGATCCTGCATGGCTTGGCCCCCGATTGTTCTACCAATGGAACAATCTATCGCAAATTTGCCAACTTATCAAAAACTGGAGGTATCTCCACAATCTATCCATCGCCACACACCGTGGCCCCACCCCAGGAGATCACCATGCGACTGCTTCACATCGATTCGGCCATCACCGGCAACCAATCCGTTTCGCGCCAGCTCACGGCCCAGGTCGTGTCGGCCTGGGTCGCCGCCCACCCTGGCACCCAGGCGGAACACCTGGATCTGGTGGCCAACGCCCCGGCCCACTACACCATGGACGCCATGGCCCCCCGCACCGGCCAGACCGAGGGCCTGAGCGAAGCGCAGCTGCGCGAAAACGCCGTGTCCGAACAACTGGTGAGCCAGTTTCTTGCAGCCGATGTGGTGGTGATTGGTGCGCCCTTCTACAACTTCAGCATTCCCACGCAGCTCAAGGCCTGGATCGACCGCATCGCCCAGCCCGGCCGCACCTTCCAGTACACCGCCAACGGCCCCGAAGGCCTGGCCAAAGGCAAGACGGTAATCATCGCCTCCAGCCGTGGCGGCGTGTACTCCACCAGCGAAGGCGGCCGCGCCATGGAACACCAGGAGAGTTACCTGCAAACCGTGCTGGGCTTCCTGGGCATTACCGACGTGCGCTTTGTGCGCGCCGAGGGCGTGGCCATGGGCGATGCCGCCAAGGCCCAGGCCCTGGGCGTGGCCCAGCAGCACATTGCCCAGGCGGCCAACCAGGGCCGGGCACTGCAGGCGGCCTGACCCGGCCGCACCCAGGCCCTCAACACAGGGCCTGCGCCAAGGCCTGGCGCAGCCGCTGGGCCAGCAGGTCACTACCACAAGGCTGGGCGCTGAGGGCATCGCAGTGTATGGTGCGCTCGTGCATGCGGGCCAGGTCGCCCGGCTGGTCCAGCGCCTGGCACAGCAGGCTCCAGTCAGGCAGATGCACCAGCGTGCCCGCCACCAGCAGCACCCCGGTGCGCTGGCGGCGCTGGGCCAGGCCCACCAGCTTGCGGCCCTGGGCGTCGGTCACTTCCCATGGCGCCAGGCTGCCAAAACAAGCCCAGCCGACCACCGGCCCCAGGCGCGCGTTGGCGGCATCCACCTCGGACTCCGGCAAGGCCTGCGAGGGCACACCCAGGCTGGCCAGCACCTCCACATGCAACTGGCCCAGCGCCCGGTAGCTGCCGGGCAGGCGCCCCTGCACCCAGGGATGCGACAGCGGCAGCGCCACCGAGGCACTGACCATCCACGGCCCTGTCAGCACCGCGCCGCCCCCCGAGGGGCGCGCCTGCAACTCCACCCCTTGCGGCAAACGCTGCGCCACGGCAGGCAGAAGGCTGCGCTGCGAGCAGCCCAGCACAACGGCCGGCGCCGCATACGTCCAGACACGAAAGCGGGGCTGCTGGACGGGCGCGGCCATGTGCGCGCTGTTCCAGGCCTGTTCTTGGGCAAGTGTGTCGATGGGAAATCTCCTGCGCCCAGAGGGCATGGGCGGGCGCACCCGCCACTGTAGCCAATTCCCACTCAATGAATCGAGGTTTATCGTTATGGCCGTTTCATTGCTTCCCCCAAGCCTTGCCATGACCATCAGTGCCGCCGAGCGGGATTTCTTTGTTGAACCAGGGCCCGTCATCAATTGAGCCAAACCAGAGCACCAACGAGATGAATCGCACCGAGGAAGTTGCGTGCGGTTTTGTCGTAGCGCGTGGCGATGCAGCGGTACTGCTTGAGCCTGGCAAAGAAGTTCTCAATCAGATGGCGCGCTATGTACACATGCCTGTCGTAGCCGCGTGGCTCCACGCGCGTGGCTCGCGGTGGAATCACAATGGTCTTGCCTGCCTCAAGCAGCGGCTCGATGACTCGCTCCTGCGCGTCATACGCCTTGTCGGCCAGGATCGCATCGGCCTGGGTGCCTTTGAGCAGCACGTCCGCCCCATCAAGGTCGTGCGCCTGCCCGGGCGTGAGGTGAAACCCCGTCGGATTGCCCAGCGCATCCACCGTGGTGTGAATCTTGGTGCTCAGACCGCCCCGGCTGCGTCCGATGGCCTGTTTTTCTGGAGCCCCCCTTTAGCCCCTGAGCTGTGCTGGTGGGCTCGAACGATGGTCGAATCGATCATCACGTACTCGTTATCCGGGTCTTGCGACAGGGTCTTGAAGACCCGCTCCCAGACCCCGCTCTTGCTCCACCGCGAGTGGCGCAGATGCACCACCCGGAAATCCCCGAACCGTTCAGGCAAATCGCGCCAGGGGATGCCTGAGCGGTATCGATACAGCACAGCTTCGACAAACAACCGGTTGCCCTGCGCCGCGAACGCGGTTTGACGCAGCAGAGCTTTGCCGATGCCACCGGCATCCATGTGCAGCAGATCAAGCGCTATGAGGCCAATACCTCCCAGCCCAGCGCGGAGGCGCTCAAGAAGATTGCCAAGTGCTTTGGGGTGACGACCGATTGGCTGTTGTTTGAGGACGGCGAGCGCGGCCCGGACGATGATTTGCGCTTGCAGTTCGAGGCCATGGGCCAGCTCACGCCCGAGGAGAAGGGGGTGGCCCGTGCGGTGCTCGAAGGGCTGCTGCTCAAACATGCGGCGCATCGTTTCAACTCGTCGGCGTCCAATTCATGAGTACTGCAGCCAACACCAGCAACACGGCTTTGGTGCCGCGCATCGAGGGGCGGATTCAGGTGATTCGCGGTCTGCGGGTGATGGTCGATGTGGACCTGGCCGCGCTGTACGGGGTGCCCACCAAGCGGCTCAATGAGCAGGTCAAGCGCAACCGGGAGCGGTTTCCATCAGACTTTCTGTTTCAGCTCAACGCCGCCGAGAAGGCCGAGGTGGTCGCAAACTGCGACCACCTGCAAAAGCTCAAGTTCTCCAAGGTGCAGCCTTATGCGTTTACCGAGCATGGGGCGATCCAGGCGGCCAATGTGCTGGCCAGCGCCCAGGCGGTGGAGATGGGGATTTATGTGGTGCGCGCCTTCGTGCATTTGCGCGAGGCGCTGGCCGCCAATGCCGATGTGGCCAAGCGGCTGGCCGAGCTGGAGATGAAGACCGAATCCCTGGAGCTGTCCCACGATACCTTCAGCCGCAACACCCGGTTGCAATTGCGTCAACTGCTCGATGCCGTGCGCGAACTCACCACGCCGCCCGATCCGCCCAAGCGGCCTATTGGGTTTGTGACGCCTGAGGACAAGAAGGCGTAGCGCCCGACAACCCAGCGGCTAAAAGAATAAGCCACCTGCAATCCCGCAGCTTTACCGCTGGCGGGAGGCAGGTGGCTTTTTATTTTGTCAAGATCAATCTATCTTTCTATTCTCATAGAAATACCTACAACTCCAGACCATCCTCTCATCAAAAATCAAAAGAATATCTCCAATTGAATGGGCTATTCTTTTAAGCCTAAAGTCTCCAACACCGACATATCCAGCCATTCCCGATGGCGCGATAACTCTCACAGCAACATCACTCTTCGAATCAACGCATCCACTCACAGCGAGTCGCTCTCCCGGCTTTAATACATAAAGCGCATCCTCGAATGATGGCTCTTGATTCATCGCCTTTCGAACGACCACATCTCCCTCAGCAATCAAATTGTATTTTTCAGGCCATGCAGCCACGCCGAAGATGGCCACCAAAATGACAACCAAAGACACGAGAAAAGATATCCGCATACTTTAGCGTGACCAGTAAATCGGCCTACGCCCAGGATAGCGGGTCTGCCCGGTTGCATTTGGGGACGATTCAATAATTCTCCAAACATCGCTGGGGATGATATCTGGCCTGTTCCCAGGCGAGACAAAACCACCTTTCTGCAAACACTGAAGCCAAGGGTTGGCGCAATTATTTGTACCAGCGTGATAATTCGAGAATGAACTAACACACTGAGCAAGCTCTCCTTCTTGCGTTGGTGTAAGTTTAAGAATTATCCCTCGACCTTCCCGATCAATGTCTGAACTACCTTGACGATTTATATAATCCTCGGCAGTTTTATATGTTTTATCCCACCCATCTGGACCGAAAGAATAGTTACGTCCATTGATATTTCCCGACATGTGCCCCCATGACGATGTCAGACCAGGCGCCTGTCCCCAAACAATGATTTCTGTATATAAACCAAGTGGATCAACGAACAAAAGCGGATTCCCCTCCACATAGGTAAACCGATTCCACCCCCCATCCAACCCAATCGGGTCGCTCTGCGTATACCGTCCCGTCCTCGGATCGTACGAGCGGAAGTAGTTGTAATGCAACCCGCTCTCTGCGTCAAAGTACTGCCCAGGGTAGCGCAGGTTGAAGC
>JACPUE010000009.1 GCA_016192425.1 Burkholderiales bacterium | reverse complement strand
GCGGGGCTGATGTAGCGCTTCTTGGGGCGGGAGTTTTCTTCGTTGATGCGCTTTTCGATCTCGGCCAGCATCTTGATGAGCTGGCGGCGGCGCTCCTGCTCGGCCGCTTCCTGCGCGTTTTGCGCGGGCTTGCGCGGGTCGGGTGCGGGCAGCGCGGCAATGTCCTTGCGCAACTGGGCGAGCAGCAGGGTTTGCTGCTCCTGCAGCGCGTCCATCTTGCGCTGGGCTTCCTCGAAGTCGTCGCCCACGGTGGTCAGTGCCGAGTAGGGCAGGGGGCTGGTGGCGCGGCCCTTGTCGGCGTCGCCGCCCCCGGCCAGCGAGAACTGGGCAATGGCCTGGGCCTTGTCGGGCTTCTCGGTGGATTGGGCGTTGACCAGGATGACCTCCAGCGGCGTGTCCTGGAACATGCGGTCAAACCCTGCGGGATCGACAAAGCGCACCGAGAGCACGGCGGCATGCAGCGCCACCGACACGCCCAGCGTCAGCTGCAGCGTGTTCCACTGGGAGAGGAAGGAAGTCAGCGGTTTCACGGGGAGGGATTATCGGTGCTTGCGCCGGCCTCGGGCTCGTTGACGTCCACGGCAATGGCGATGGGGCCGGCCTGCATGGCTTCGTCGTCCTCGGCCTCGTCCACGGGGCCGTCGTCGCTCGGGTCCGCAGGGTCGTCCAGGCGCTCGATCAGGGTGCCGTGCACGTCCAGCGCGATCTCATCGACCTCGCCCAGGCGCACGCGGATGCGCGCGCCGCGCGGCAGGTTTTGCGCGCCCAGCACCGGGAAGACCAGCGGAAGCGCATCGGCGCGCACCAAAAAGCTGCCGCCGGGGCCTTCCTTGAAGACGGTGGCTTCCAGCTCGGTGATGCCGTTCTGCTCCAGGTACTTGAGCGTCCAGAAGCGCTCCATGCCGGCCTGGTAGCCGTTGTAGGCGCTGTAGGCGGCATCGAAGCTGCTGATGATGGAGAACAGGTCGGCGTCCTTGGGCTTGAACGGCGCGGCCAGCGCGGCGGTCTTGCCGTGGCGCGCGCAGGCAATGATCTGCCACTGGTTCACCAGGTCGGTGTAGCGGCGCAGCGGCGAGGTGGCCCAGGCGTAGCTTTTGACGCCGATGCCCGCGTGCGGCAGGGCCTTGGTGCCCATGCGCACCTTCACGCCCGGTGCCAGGCTGGCCTGGCTGCGGTAGATGCCGGGCACGCCGTGTTCGGCCAGCATCTGGCCCCAGGTGCTGTTGGCGACGATGGCGGCCTCGGCCACGATCAGGTCCAGCGGCGCGCCGCGCTTGCGCGTGCCGATGGCGACCTGCTCCGTGCCCTGCGGCTCGGCGCCGTCGTTGCCGTGCAGGCGGAAGGTGTAGTCGGGGCGGTTGAAGGTTTCGGGCTTGCCGCGCACCAGCTCGCGCCCGGCCTTCAGTTTGAGTGCCAGGCGGTACAAAAAGGATAGCTGCTCACGCCTTTCCAGCAAGGCCTGGGGCGTGTTTTCGTGCTGAATCGACGGGTCTTGCAGCCAGGCCTCGGTGACGATGTGGTCGATCTGGTCGTGGCGCAGGTTCACGGCCACGGGCACGCGCTCCAGGCGTGTTTCGGTGGCGGTGATCTCCAGGGTGGCTTCGTCAATGGTCACGTACAGCGACACGGCCGGGTTGGCGCGGCCTGCATCCAGCGTGTAGATCTGCACCACCGGGTCGGGCAGCATGGTGATCTTGTAGCCCGGCATGTACACGGTGGACAGGCGCGTGCGCCCCAGCTTGTCCAGCTCGCTGCCGGGCTGGATCGCCAGGCCCGGCGCGGCGATGTGGATGCCCAGCACCACGGTGCCCGTGCCCAGGCCCTGCACGGAGAGCGCGTCGTCGATCTCGGTGGTCTGCGAGTCGTCGATGGAATACGCCTGCACCGGGGCCAGCGGCAGGTCTGCGGGCGGCTGGGGCGCGGTGATGGCCGGAAAGCCCGTGCCCTTGGGGAAGTAGTCGAACAAAAAACGCTTCCAGTGGAACTGGTAGCTCGAATCGATGGCACCGGCCTTTTGCAGCAGATCCAGCGGCGCGGTGTGCGTGGCACGGCTGGCTTCGACCACGGCCTTGTATTCGGGCGCGTTCTTGTCGGGGCGGAACAGGATCTTGTAGAGCTGGTCGCGGATGGGCTGCGGGCATTCGCCACGGCCCAGCTGGCCGGCCCATTCCTCGATCTGCTGCATCACCGCCTTTTTCTTCTCGATGGCGGCCAGCGCCTGCTGCAGGATCTCGGCCGGGGCTTTCTTGAAGCGGCCCTTGCCCGCACGCCGGAAGTAGTGCGGCGCCTCGTACAGGCGCAGCAGCGCCCCGGCCTGCTGGGCCAGGCTGGCCTGGTCCGAAAAATAGTCGCGCGCCAGGTCGGCAAAGCCGAATTCGTCTTCGGGCGCGAATTCCCAGGCCAGGTCCAGCTCGATGGATGCGGCCGCGGCCTGCGCCTGGGCCAAGAGCTCGGCCGGGGCGGGCTTTTCAAAGCGCAGCAGGATGTGGGCTGCCTTGACCTTGACCCGTTTGCCCGAGTCCAGCTCGATCTGGGCCGAGCTCTCGGCTTCGGAAAGGATGCGTCCGGTCAGAAACTTGCCGGCCTCTTCAAACAATGCGTACATGGGCGCGATTGTCCCATGGGCTTGGCGCGGGGGAGGGGTCAGGCCAGTTCCAGAAAATCCGCAATGGCGCCCAGGTGCGTGCCGAAGTCGCTCAGCGCATGGTCGCCGCCTTTCAGCAGGCGCAACTGGGCATGGGGGTAGCGCGCCACCATCTCGCGCCAGTCCAGCACCTCGTCCCCTTGGGCGACGATGGCCAGTTCCGGCCCGGCCGGGGGCTGGCCGCGCAGATCCAGCGCACGCAGCTCCTGCACGTACTCGGGCCGGAAGAAAAAGCGCTCCTCGGGCTGGTGCCAGGCGGTTTGCTCGCCGATGTAGCGCTCCAGGTCCCGGGCAGGGTTCACCGCAGGGTTCAGCAGCACGCTGGGGCAGTGCGCCTGGTGCGCCACCCAACTGGCGTAGTAGCCCCCCAGCGAGGAACCCACCACCGCCATCTGGCCGCGCGGCCACTGGGCAATGCCCTGGGCCACCTGCTCCATGGCCAGGCGTGGCGAAGGGGGGAGCTGCGGGCACCAGAAGTGCACGCCAGGGTGCTGCTGGGTGACCAGCTGTGCCATGCGCCGGGCCTTGGCGGACTGCGGCGAGGAGCGGAAACCGTGCAGATAGAGCAGATGGGTTGTGGCCATGGTGCGACAAACAAGGGACAGGGGGCAAACACTGGTGCAAAAACCGGTGGCGGGCATAAGATGCGCAAACAGGTTGTTACAACCGAAGCCCACGATGTCCGATTTTGCCCCGCTCTCCACCGCCAAGCGCCTGCTGACCGGCGGCGCTGCGCAGCCCGCTGCCGTAGGGCGCTTTGAACTCAGGCGCCTGCTGGGCCGGGGGGCGCAGGCCAGCGTGTGGCTGGCGCACGACCCGCGCCTGCAGCGCGAGGTGGCCATCAAGCTGCTGCCGCCGGTGCAGGGGAAAGATGCCGCCGCCGTGCTGGAGCATTGGCTGCGCGAGGCGCGCCACGTGGGGCGCCTGGCGCATCCGCACATCGTGCCGGTGTTCGAGGCCGACGTGCAGGGGCAGCAGCCATTCATCGTGTTCGAGTATGTGCCCGGCTGCACGCTGGCCGAGCACCTGGAACGGCAGGGGCGCTGCGCGCCGCACGAGGCCGTGGCACTGCTGGTGGATGTGCTCGACGGCCTGCAGGCGGCGCACGCGGCGGGCATCGTGCACCGCGACCTCAAGCCCTCCAACGTCATGGTGGACGCCCAGCGCAATGCCCGTGTCATGGACTTTGGCCTGGCCGCCGCCGTGGCCAGCCAGCCCGACGCGCAACTGGCCAGCGGTACCCCCGCCTACATGGCGCCCGAGGCCACGGCCAGCATGCCGCCTGCGCCCGCCATGGACATCTACTCTGCCGCGCTGGTGCTGGTGGAGCTGCTGACGGGCCAGCCACTGATCCACCAGGCCGACACCTGGCAGGCGCTGTACCGCATCGCCAACGACCGCATCGAACTGCCCGAGGACCTGGGCAGCGGCGTGGACGACGCCTTGCGCGCCATCCTGCGGCACGCCCTGGCCCGCGACCCGGCGCAGCGCTACGCCTCGGCAGCGGAGTTCCGCGATGCCCTGCAGGCCTGGGCGGCGCCGGTAAGCGCTTCGACCGCAGCGGGCAACGCCACGCTGGATTTCCTGCTGCGGCGTATGCGCCACAAGAGCGACTTTCCAGCGCTGTCGGACTCGGTGGTACGCATCCAGCGCGTGGCCAGTTCAGAGGACGACAGCATCAGCGATCTCACGCGCGAAATCCTCAAGGACGTGGCATTGACCCACAAGCTGCTGCGCCTGGTCAACAGCGTGCTGTTCGTGCATGCCAGCCACGGCTCGGTGAGCACGGTCTCGCGGGCGGTCAGCCTGGTGGGCTTCAACGCCGTGCGCAACATGGCACTGGGCCTGGTGCTGCTGGAGCACATGCAGGACAAACAGCATGCCAGTCAGATGCGCGAGGAATTCCTGCGCGCGATGATGGCCGCGTCGCTGGCCGCAGAGTTGGGGGGCACGGCGCTGTCGGAGGAGTCGTTCATCGGTGCCCTGTTCCAGAACCTGGGCCGCATGCTGTGCTCCTTCTACTTTGCCGAAGAGGCCGCACAGATCCGCGCAGCCGTCGCGGCGGGCACCGACGAGGAGGCTGCCGCCCTGCAGGTGCTGGGGCTGGGGCTGGAAGACCTGGGCGCTGGCGTGGCGCGGGTCTGGGGCCTGCCCAATGCCTTGCAGCGCTGCATCCGCAAACCCCTGGGAGCGCCTCCCCACCGCCCGCCCGAAAAAGGGGCTGAGGGCCTGCGCTGGCTGGCACGGGCGGCCAACGAAGTGGCCACGGCCATTCTGCAGACCGAACCGCCGCAGTTGGACGCTCGCCTGCAAAAACTGGGCTCGGACTGGTCCCGCACCCTGGCGCTGGATCCGCAGGCCTTTGCCCAAGCGACCTTGCGTGCGCGCCAGCAGTTGGTGGCGCTGGCGCAGGCGCTGGACTTGCAGGTGGCGCCCGACAGCGCCGCCGCGCGCCTGCTGCGCCTGCCGCAGCCCGAGGCGCACGCGCAGGCCGACGACGCGCTTGCCCCGCACGAGCTGCACCTCCACGCCACCCAGCCGCTGACGGTGCAGGCCCCCGCCAGCGGCCCCCAGGCCCAGGCGCAGATGGCGGAGGTGCTGTCTGCAGGCATCCAGGACGTGACCAACGCCATGGTGCACGAGGGCTTTGTGCTCAATGATGTGCTGCGCATGATCCTGGAGGCCATGTTCCGCGCGCTGGGTGCGGGCCGCATCGTTTTTGCGCTGCGCGATGCGCGCACCGACATGCTCACGGGGCGCTTCGGGCTGGGCGATGGCAGCGAAGCGGCGGTGCGCTCCCTGGCGGTGCCCTTGCGCGACACGGCCGACCTGTTCACCGCCGTCTGTGTGCGCGGCGCTGACACCCTCATCAGCGACGCCACCGAAGCGCGCATGCAGGAGCGCCTTCCGGCCTGGTACCGCAAAGGGCTCAATGCGCCCACTTTTCTGCTGCTGCCCCTGCAGATCAAGGGGCGGCCATTTGCGCTGATCTACGCCGACCAGGAGCGCACCGGCGCCCTGGCGGTGGACGACAAGGTGCTGGGGCTGCTGCGCACGCTGCGCAACCAGGCCGTCATGGCCTTCCGCCAGCGCGCCTGAGGCCAGGGCGCTGCGCCGTGGCCGCGATAATCGCGCCATGGCTACCACGATCGACAACCCCACCCTGCTGCAACGCGTTCTGCCCCTGTTCCGGGGGTTCGACGGCTGGCTGGTCGCCATCGTGCTGATGCTGGCGGCAGCGGGGCTGCTGGCCATGTACTCGGCAGGCTATGACCATGGCACCCGGTTTGTGGACCATGGCCGCAACATGCTCATCGCTGCGGGCATCCTGTTCCTGGCGGCCCAGGTGCCGCCCCAGCGCATCATGGCGTTTGCCGTGCCGCTGTACCTGGCCGGGGTGGCGCTCCTGGTGGCGGTCGCCTTGTTCGGCATCACCAAAAAAGGAGCGCAGCGCTGGGTCAACGTGGGCATCGTCATCCAGCCCAGCGAGATTCTCAAGATCGCCATGCCGCTGATGCTGGCCTGGTGGTTCCAGCGGCGCGAGGGGCAATTGCGGCCGCTGGACTTTGCCGTGGCCGGGCTGCTGCTGGCGGTGCCGGTGGGGCTGATCATGAAGCAGCCGGACCTGGGCACCGCGCTGCTGGTGCTGGCTTCGGGGCTTTCGGTGATCTTTTTTGCCGGCCTGCCCTGGAAGCTGGTGCTGCCCCCGGTGCTGCTGGGTCTGGCGGGGGTTGCCGTGCTGGTGGTGATGGGCGACGACTGGTGCGCCGACGGCGTGCGCTGGCCCATCCTGCACGACTACCAGCAGCAGCGCATCTGCACTTTGCTGGACCCCACGCGCGATCCGCTGGGCAAGGGCTTTCACATCATCCAGGGGATGATCGCCATCGGCTCGGGCGGTGTGTTCGGCAAGGGCTTCATGGCGGGCACGCAGACACACCTGGAGTTCATTCCGGAGCGCACCACGGACTTCATCTTCGCCGCGTTTTCCGAAGAATTCGGATTGCTGGGCAACCTGTACCTGGTGGTGGGTTTCCTGCTGCTCGTGTGGCGCGGGCTGGCCATTGCCATGGGGGCGGGGACGCTGTTTGCACGGCTGATGGCGGGGGCCGTGTCCATGATTTTCTTCACCTATGCCTTTGTGAACATGGGCATGGTCAGCGGCATGCTGCCGGTGGTGGGGGTGCCGCTGCCCTTCATCAGCTACGGGGGCACGGCCATGGTCACGCTGGGGCTGGCGCTGGGCATTCTCATGTCGGTGGCGCGGGCGCAGCGCCTGCCGGTGCCCGGCAAGCCGGTGGCAGCTTGAAGTGGAACACCCCCCCTGAGTCGCCTTCGGCGCCTTCCCCCTGCCCGCAGCGCGGCTGGCGGCCCTTGCGCGGGAGCCCTGGCCTGGGGCGCGCCTAAAATCTACCAATGACCTCTCGCCCATCGACCGGCGCGCCGCGTAGCGCGCCCACCCTTGACCGCATTGCGCAAGCCCAGCAGTGCCTTCTGACACCGTTTGGCCTGGACGAAAGCCACCTGGCCCGTGCCCTGGCCGAGATCCGCGCCCACCGCGTGGACGATGCCGACCTGTACTTCCAGGCCACCCGCAGCGAGGGCTGGAGCCTGGAGGAAGGCATCGTCAAGACCGGCTCCTTCTCCATCGACCAGGGGGTGGGCGTGCGCGCGGTGTGCGGCGAAAAGACCGCCTTTGCCTACTCGGACGACATCTCCGAGGCTTCCCTGCTGGACGCCGCGCGCACGGTGCGCAGCATTGCGGCGGCCGGGCGCTCTGCGCGGGTGCCCGCCAGGGCGCGCAAGGTGGCCAGGAGCCGCAGCCTGTACCCGGCAGTCGATCCGATCGCTTCGCTGGACAGCACGGCCAAGGTAGCGCTGCTGGAGAAAGTGGAGCAGAGCGCCCGTGCCCGCGATCCGCGCGTCGTGCAGGTCATGGCCGGGCTGGCCAGCGAATACGACGTGGTGCTGGTGGCGCGTGCCGACGGCACCCTGGCAGCCGACGTGCGCCCGCTGGTGCGCCTGTCGGTCACGGTGATTGCCGAACAGGGCGGCCGCCGCGAGATGGGCTCCGCGGGCGGCGGCGGGCGCTTCGGCCTGGCGTATTTCGACGACGCACAGATCGGGCGCTATGTGGACGAGGCCGTGAACACGGCACTGGTCAACCTGGAATCCCGCCCGGCGCCGGCCGGTGAAATGACCGTGGTGCTCGGCCCCGGCTGGCCCGGCATCCTGCTGCACGAGGCGGTGGGCCACGGGCTGGAGGGCGACTTCAACCGCAAGGGCTCCAGCGCCTTCAGCGGGCGCATCGGTCAGCGCGTGGCCGCCAAGGGCGTGACCGTGCTGGACGACGGTACCCTGGCAGACCGGCGCGGTTCGCTCAATGTGGACGACGAGGGCCAGCCCAGCGGCTGCAATGTGCTGATCGAGGACGGCATCCTGCGCGGCTACATCCAGGACCGCATGAACGCACGCCTGATGAACGTGGCGCCCACGGGCAACGGGCGGCGCGAAAGCTATGCCCACATTCCCATGCCGCGCATGACCAACACCTACATGCTGGCAGGCGACAAGGACCCGAAGGAGATCGTCGCCAGCATCCGCAAGGGCCTGTACGCCACCAACTTTGGCGGTGGCCAGGTGGACATCACTTCGGGCAAGTTCGTGTTTTCGGCCAGCGAGGCCTATTGGGTGGAGAACGGCAAGATCCTCTACCCCGTCAAAGGCGCCACCATCGTGGGCAGCGGCCCTGAATCGCTCAAAAAGGTCAGCATGATAGGCAACGACATGCGCCTGGACAGCGGCGTCGGCACCTGCGGCAAGGAAGGCCAGAGCGTGCCCGTGGGCGTGGGCCAGCCCACCCTGCGCATCGACGGGTTGACGGTGGGCGGCACGGCATAAGTGGAGGGGGCTCCCCCCTGAGGCCCTGCGGGCCTTCCCCCCTCTCTCCAATCGCTGCGCGATTGGGGAGGGGGGACGCTCCCAGCGCGGCGGGGCGGCCCTTGCGCGGGAGCCCTGGTGGGGCCGCGCCCGCTACTGGGGTTTGGGGGCGGAAGGGCCCGCAGGTGTTGCGGCCATGCACCACCTCTGGGCTGGGGGCGTGGGTGGCCGGTGCGCGTGGCGGGGGAAGGTTGGACAATCGGGCCATGGCTGTCTCCCGCCCCTTGTCCTTGCAATCGCTCCAGACATTTGGCGATATCAGCCGTTTTTTGCGCGAGGGCGTGGCGGACGAGGATTCGCGCCAGATGCGCGACAGCGTGGGGGCCTTGGCCCAGGTGATCGACGAGGCCGTCAAGGGGCGCCATGCGCGCCAGGAGGCGGCGCTGGTCACACAGCACGCGCAGGGACTGGTGCGCACGGTGCGTGAGCACCAGCGCTTCATCACCGGGCTGGGCTCGGCATGGCATGCGCTGTATGAGTTTGGCGCCTACCAGAGCGCTCTGCGCGAACTGCGCCGCGCTGCCGAAGACTGGCTCAAGGCGCTGGAGCGCCGAAGTTCTCGCGAAGGCGCCGCGTTCGACCGGGTGGAACTGTTGGCCTGGCGCACCCTGGGCGAGGGGGTGCTGCTCATCGACATGTACGAGCAGGGCGGCACCAGCCTGCTCAGCGGCGTGCCGGAGTCTGCGCCACCGCCCAGCGAGTCGCCCTGGATGCGCATGGCGGCCTGGTGGAAGCGCCTGCGTGGCTGACATGCCGGGCGCGGGCGCGATACTGCAGTGCAACGCAAATATGCTACATTCGGCCCCTATGCCATCGCGTTTCGCTTTTTACTTTTGGTTTTGGTTCTCGGTCCCAGGCGGATGAGAGGCAAGCGCGCGAGCACCCAGACACTTCCCACCCAACCGCCGAAGCTGCAAAGCCCGGCGGTTTTTTGTTTTTGAGCGTTTTTCTTTTCCTCCACTTCTCACAGAAAGCACCCCATGAGCCCCAAAGCCCTGAGCGCCAGTGATGCCTGGTACCAAAGCGTCGAGAAAACCAGCGAGACCGACGACGAACGCATCAAGGACATCACCGTGCTGCCCCCTCCCGAACACCTGATCCGCTTCTTCCCCATCCGTGGCACGGCAGTGGAGCAGCTGATCACACAAACCCGCAAGTCCATCCACCAGATCATGCACAGCAAGGACGACCGCCTGCTGGTGGTGATTGGCCCATGCTCCATCCATGACCCGGCAGCCGCACTGGAATACGCCCGCCGCCTGAAGGAGGTGCGCGCCCAGTACAAGGACACGCTGGAGATCGTGATGCGCGTGTACTTCGAAAAACCACGCACCACCGTGGGCTGGAAGGGCCTCATCAACGACCCCTACCTGGACGAGAGCTACCGCATCGACGAAGGACTGCGCATTGCGCGCCAGCTGCTCATCGAGATCAACCGCATGGGCGTGCCCGCAGCCAGCGAATTCCTGGACGTGATCTCGCCCCAGTACATCGGCGACCTGATCGCCTGGGGCGCCATCGGCGCGCGCACCACCGAGAGCCAGGTGCACCGCGAGCTGGCCTCGGGCCTGTCGGCGCCGATCGGCTTCAAGAACGGCACCGACGGCAACATCCGCATTGCCACCGACGCCATCCAGTCGGCCAGCCGGGGCCACCATTTCCTGTCGGTGCACAAGAACGGCCAGGTGGCCATCGTCAACACCAAGGGCAACAAGGACTGCCACGTCATCCTGCGCGGCGGCAAAACCCCCAACTACGACGCCGCCAGCGTGGCCACTGCCTGCAAGGAGCTGGAAGCCGCCAAGCTCCTGCCCTCGCTGATGGTGGACTGCAGCCACGCCAACAGCAGCAAGCAGCACGAAAAGCAGCGCGATGTGGCGCACGACATTGCTGCGCAGATCGCAGCCGGTTCGCACAGCGTGTTCGGCGTCATGATCGAAAGCCACCTGGTGGCGGGTGCGCAAAAGTTCACGCCGGGCAAGGATCAGCCCTGTGCGCTGGAATACGGCAAGAGCATCACCGACGCCTGCCTGGGCTGGGACGACTCGCTCCACGCGCTGGCCGACCTGTCCCAGGCCGTGCTGGCACGGCGCAAGCGTGCCAAGGTGTAAGCTCGGAGCTGTTTTTATTTCCCACTGAGAGGCCCTACATGCAAAGCGTGGTGACGGTGTCCCTGGACCAAAGCCAGGAATTTCGTTTCGAACTCGATGGCGTCGAACCCATGGCGCACGAAGAGGCGCGGCTCTGGCTTGATGGCGAATTCACCGCCATGGAGTGCGAGCCCCTGCGCGCCAGCGGCAAGGTGCTGCTGGCCGACAAGGTGCTGGTGGTGGCGCGGGACGCTGGCCTGTCCCGGCTGAGCGACCGGCAGTGGCTGGGCCAGTTTGCGCGCGCTGTTTCGGCTGCACTGGCCCGCCCTATGGTGCGTATCGACCTGCAGGGCATGACCATCAGTTATTGATGAAATAGGCCTGTAGCGCCCGTCCATCAAGCGCCAATAGCTATAAAATTAATAGCGATTGCGCGGGAAGTCACTTCAGTTGCTGCACCGCGTCGCGTGAAACCGGCGCACCCCAGGCCAGGGCTCCCGCGCAAGGGCCGCCCCGCCGCGCTGGGAGCGTCCCCTTGCCCGCAGCGCCACAGGGGGGTGGTGTTTCATTCCAGCGACCGCAGCAGGCGCTCGTGCACGCCGCCAAAGGCGCCGTTGCTCATGCAGACGATGTGGTCGCCCGGTTGTGCAGCCTGCACCACCTGCGCTACCAGGCGCTCCACATCGGGGGCGGTTTGCGCGCGGCCGCCGGGGCCGGTGCCCATGGGTGCCAGCGCTGCGGCGGCATCCCAGTCCAGCCCGGCGGTGTGGCAGAACGCCAGGTCGGCGCTTTCCAGCGCCCAGGGGAGCTGGGCTTTCATGGTGCCCAGTTTCATGGTGTTGCTGCGCGGCTCGAACACGGCCAGAATCCGCGCGCCCTTGCCCACGCGCCGGCGCAGCCCGTCCAGCGTGGTGCGGATCGCCGTGGGGTGGTGCGCAAAGTCGTCGTACACGGTGATACCGCGCACCACGCCGCGCTGCTCCATGCGGCGGCGTACGTTCTGAAACCGGGCCAGGGCCTGGGCCGCGTCCTGCGGGGCTACGCCCACATGGTGGGCTGCTGCGATGGCGGCCAGCGCATTGAGCTGGTTGTGCACACCGCCCAGCGCCCATTGCACCTGGGCGACCTGCCTGCCTTGGTACAGCACTGCAAAGTCGTGCGGTTCGCCCTGCGCCGTAAAGTCGCTCACTGCGGCGCCAAAGCCCAGCACCGGGCTCCAGCAGCCCTGGTGCAGCACCCGGGTCAGGCTTTCCTCCAGGCCGTTGGCCACCACGCAGCCCGAAGGCGGGACGGTGCGCACCAGGTGGTGGAACTGGCGCTCGATGGCGGCCAGGTCGTCAAAAATATCGGCGTGGTCGAATTCCAGGTTGTTCAGCACCGCAGTGCGCGGCCGGTAGTGCACGAATTTGCTGCGCTTGTCGAAGAACGCCGTGTCGTATTCGTCAGCCTCGATCACGAACAGCGGCGCATCCCCCATGGGGCCTGTGCCGGGCTGGGGCCGCCGGGCAGCGCCCAGCCGGGCCGACACGCCAAAATTCAGCGGCACCCCGCCCACCAGAAAGCCCGGCTGCTGGCCCGCGCATTCCAGGATCCAGGCCAGCATCGACGTGGTGGTGGTCTTGCCGTGGGTGCCCGCCACGGCCAGCACATGGCGCCCTTGCAGCACATGTTCGCTGAGCCACTGGGGGCCGCTGGTGTAGGCGGCGCCGCTGTCCAGAATGGCTTCCATCAGCGGGAACTTGGGGCTGCCGTCGGCCAGGCGCGCGCGGCCCACGACGTTGCCGATGACGTACAGGTCAGGCTGCAGCGCCAACTGGTCTGCGCCGTAGCCCTCGATCAGGTCGATGCCCAGGGCGCGCAACTGGTCGCTCATGGGGGGATAGACGCCTGCATCGCAGCCCGTGACACGGTGGCCCGCCGCACGTGCCAACGCGGCCAGCCCGCCCATGAAGGTTCCGCAAATGCCCAGGATGTGGATGTGCATGGATAGATTCTCTGAATGGAATTGGCAGTCAAGGCGCATTCTAATTGCGCAAGCAGCTATAAAAATAATAGCATTGTCTGGTGTATGGAAGCCCAGGGCGGCCCTGGCTTGTGCGGGGGGATAGGCCGGAAAGGCGCGCGCAGCCGTCACAATGCAGGTGCCATGACATCCTCACCCCATGACGCCGAAATCGCCCAGGCCGCCGCCCGCATGGTGGTGGAGGATGGGCTGGAGTACGGCCCCGCCAAGCGGCGTGCGGTCAAGCTGTTGGGCTTGCCGACACGCACCCCCCTGCCCGACAACGATGTGGTGGAAGATGCCGTGCGCGAGCACATTGCCTTGTTCTGCGCCGACACCCAGCCCGCCGAGCTGCGTGCGCTGCGTGAACTGGCGCTGGAGTGGATGGAGCGGCTGGCGGCGTTCCGGCCCCACCTGGGCGGGGCGGTGTGGCACGGCACGGCCACGCGGCTGTCGGACATTTACCTGCAGTTGTTCTGCGACGATCCTAAATTGGCCGAAATCTCCTTGATCAACCAGGGGGTGAACTACGAGCCCGGAACACTGCCGGGCTTGCATGGCCAGCCGGTGGATGTGCTCAGCGTGGCCTGCCCGCACCGGGCGCTGGGGCTGGTGGTAGGTGTGCACCTGCTGGTGTATGACCTGGACGACTTGCGCGGCGCGCTGCGCCTGGACCGCAAGGGTCGCGCACCCAGGGGCGATGTACAGGCCGTGCGCCGCTTGTTGGAGAACGAAACGTGAATCAGCGCTTGACACAAGAGCCCCCGGACGCCGCTCAGGCGGATCTGGTCGCTGCCTCAGGCCAGGGCCCGCTCTTGTCGCGTCGCCAGTGGATGTGGGTGGCGGGGGTTGGGTTGGCCTCTGCCGCGGCTGGTGGCGGCTGGGCCTGGTGGCGCAGCCGCCCCACGGCAGCGGAGCAGGAGGCCGGGCTTGCATTCTGGGATCGCAGCTTTGAAACACCCGCAGGCGCCAGCCTGGCCATGCAGTCGCTGCGTGGCAGGCCGCTGCTCCTCAACTTTTGGGCGACCTGGTGCCCTCCATGCATTGCCGAGCTTCCATTGCTTGATGGCTTCTTTCGTGAAAATTCTTCAAAAAACTGGCAGGTGCTGGGAATTGCGATCGATCAGCTCGCATCCGTCAAGGGTTTTCTGGAGCGTTCGCCGGTGGCATTTCCGGTGGTGATGGCGGGGCAGGGAGGAATCGAACTCACCCGTTCCCTGGGCAATTTGCATGGGGGGTTGCCGTTTTCGGTGCTGTTCGATACAAATGGAAGCATCTTGCGCCGTAAAATGGGCAAACTGACGGCGGACGACCTGCAGTCCTGGGTGGGGCAGGTGTGAGCCGGGGCCATTGGCTATGCCGTGGTTGACGGCTATTGAATAAAAAAGTCGATCGTAGGCCCAAGATGGCGCGAATTGGGGTACATTCGCGCCCTGTTCAGTTTTGCTGAGGGAGCTCACATGGATCTGCGAAAACTCAAGACCCTGATCGACCTGGTCTCGGAGTCCAACGTCTCTGAACTGGAAATTACCGAGGCCGAGGGCAAGGTTCGCATCGTCAAGAGCGGCCCGACCGTGGTGCAGCAGTATGTGCCCGCTGCAGCCCCTGCGCACGCAGCCGCTGCAGCCCCGGCCCAGCCTGCGGCTGCTCCGGTAGCCGAACTGCCTGCTCCGGCAGCAGCCGAAATCAAGGGCCATGTGGTCAAGTCACCCATGGTGGGAACGTTCTACCGCTCCGCCAGTCCCGGCGCCAAGCCTTTTGTCGAGGTGGGCAGCGTGGTCAAGGAAGGCGAGACGCTCTGCATCATCGAGGCCATGAAGATCCTCAATGAGATCGAGGCCGACAAGGCTGGCACGGTCACGCGCATCCTGGGCGAGAACGGCCAGGCCGTGGAATACGGCCAGCCGCTGTTCGTGATCGAATAAAACTGATATGTTCAAAAAGATCCTGGTTGCGAACCGGGGGGAAATCGCCCTCCGTATCCAGCGCGCCTGCCATGAGCTGGGCGTCAAGGCCGTGATGGTCTATTCCGAGGCTGACCGCGATGCCAAGTACGTCAAGCTCGCCGAAGAGGCGGTGTGCATCGGCCCGGCGCCTTCGCCGCTGTCCTACCTCAACATGCCGGCCATCATCTCGGCGGCCGAGGTGACCGATGCCGAGGCCATCCACCCAGGCTATGGCTTCCTGTCTGAAAACGCAGACTTTGCCGAGCGCGTGGAGCGCAGCGGCTTCCAGTTCATTGGCCCTTCGCCCGAATCGATCCGCATCATGGGCGACAAGGTGTCGGCCAAGCAGGCCATGATCAAGGCGGGCGTGCCCTGCGTGCCGGGATCGGACGGCGAGCTGCCTGACGACCCGGTGCAGATCCGGCGCATTGCCAAGGCTGTTGGCTATCCCGTCATCATCAAGGCGGCGGGGGGCGGTGGCGGGCGCGGCATGCGCGTGGTGCACACCGAGGCTGCGCTCATCAACGCGGTGCAGATGACCAAGGCCGAAGCAGGCGCTGCGTTTGGCAACCCGGCGGTCTACATGGAGAAATTCCTGCAGAACCCGCGCCACATCGAAATCCAGATCCTGGCCGACAAGCACCGCAACGCCGTGTACCTGGGCGAGCGCGACTGCTCCATGCAGCGGCGCCACCAGAAGGTGATCGAGGAAGCGCCTGCGCCGGGCATCGCACGGCGGCTCATCGACCGCATTGGCGACCGCTGCGTCGCTGCGTGCAAGAAGATCGGCTACCGGGGTGCGGGCACGTTCGAGTTCCTCTACGAGAACGGCGAGTTCTATTTCATCGAAATGAACACCCGCGTGCAGGTGGAGCATCCGGTGACCGAATGGATCACGGGCGTGGACATCGTCAAGACGCAGATCATGGTGGCTGCGGGCGAAAAGCTGCCCTTCACCCAGCGCCAGATCGAGATCCGGGGCCATGCCATCGAGTGCCGCATCAACGCCGAGGACCCCTACAAGTTCATCCCCTCGCCGGGGCGGATCACGATGTGGCATGCGCCGGGCGGTCCGGGCGTGCGCGTGGACTCCCACGCCTACACCAATTACTTTGTGCCGCCCAACTACGACTCGATGATCGGCAAGCTCATCGTGCACGGCGACACGCGCGAGCAGGCGCTGGCCCGCATGCGCACGGCCCTGTCCGAGACCGTGATCGAAGGCATCAACACCAACGTGCCCCTGCACCGCGAACTGATGGTGGACGCCAAGTTCATGGAAGGCGGCACCAACATCCACTACCTGGAAGAGTGGCTGTCCCAGCGCCAGCGCTGAGTGACTTGGGCACCCCGCCGGGCGGAAACCTGATCATGCATGAACTGAGCCTGCTGTGCCCGCAAGACCGGGTGGAAACCTTGAGCGAGGCGCTGGAGGCGCTGGAAGCGCTCAGCGTGTCGGTGGAGGACGCCGACGCGCAGACCGAGGCCGAGCAGGCGCTCTTTGGCGAGCCCGGCATGCCGCCGCCCCAGGCGGGCTGGCAGCGCAGCAAGGTGGTGGCCTTGTTTGCTACCGAGGAGGCCGCGCTCGAAGCACAGGCGCTGCTGGCCGTGCAGGACTTTTTTGAAGGCTGCACCGTGGTGGCGCTGGCGCCGCTGCAGGACCAGGACTGGGTCCGGCTGACGCAGTCGCAGTTTGCACCGGTGGACATCACGCCCGACTTCTGGATCGTGCCCACCTGGCACGAGCCACCGGCCCAGGCGCAACGGGTGATCCGCCTGGACCCCGGCCTGGCGTTCGGCACCGGCACCCACCCCACCACACGCATGTGCCTGCGCTGGATCGCGCGCCAGGGCAACCCGGCCGCATTGGGCCGGGTGCTGGACTACGGCTGCGGCTCGGGCATTCTGGCCATTGGTGCGGCCAAGTTCGGCGCCACGGACATCGATGCGGTGGACATCGATCCGGCGGCCGTGGAGTCTGCAGCACTCAATGCGCAAGCCAATGGCGTGCAATTGCGTACCGGGCTGCCCGAACTGGCCCAGGGTGCCTACCAGACCGTGCTGGCCAATATTCTTGCCACGCCCCTGCGGGTGCTGGCCCCGCTGCTGTGCAGCCATGTGGCCCAAGGCGGGCATCTGGTGCTGGCGGGCATCCTGGAGCGCCAGGCCGACGAGCTGATGCAGGCCTACGCCCCATGGCTTGAGCTTGCGGTGGCCGACCAGGAAGACGGCTGGATCCTGATGACCGCCCGGCGCTGACGCGCCACAGTGCCGCACACGACGAGTCGGCCCTACAATCCACAGCCCATGAGCCAGACCACCCGCTGCCCGTCCTGTGGAACCCTGTTCAAGGTGGTGGCAGACCAGTTGCGCATCTCGGATGGGTGGGTACGCTGCGGGCATTGCCAGTTGGTGTTTGATGCCTCGGCCCACCTGCAGGCGAACGTGCCAGCGCCTTTGCTGCCAGACATGGCGTTGGATCGCTTGCGAGCGCCTCCCGCGCCTGTACGGCGCACGGAGCCGGTGGAGCGGCTGTGGGGCGCACCCGAGGCCGAACCTGCGCGAGCGCCAGAGGTTTCGTCCGGGCCAAGGCACTTAGCCAATACGCTGGCGTCACCGCTGCCATCTGTTGACACGGCCGCTGCTGCGCCAGCTGTCGAATCTTCGGTGCAGGTGCCCGTGCCTTCGGGGCCGCAGGCAGACACTCCCTCGGTGTTGCATGTGCCGGAGCCGGTGGTGCCTGCATTCTTGGTGCAAGGGACGGTGCCCGGTGGCGCAGAGGAGGCGCTGCCCTCGGTGCTGGCGAGCGGCACGTCGCCACTCCCAGCCATGCAAGCACCCCATGTGCCGCCCCAAGACCCTGTGCCAACTGAGCAGTTCCGAGCGGGAGAGGCGGGGGGGGCGATCGAGTGGCCGTCCATCGAGCTGCCGCCCGCTGCAGAGACGGGCTATGAATTGCCTGCGCCGGATGCTGATACTGAAAAGGCGGGCGCTGTGCCCGCTCCATTGCCCGAGGTGCCGGCGTTGGAGCTCTTGCCCAAGGTGTCTGACAAGGCCTTTGCGCCTTTGCGTTCAACGCCGCGTACTGCGGAGCCCGCTACAGCCGCCCGAGAGCCGATGGAGCAGTCCGTCGAGCCCCCAATGAAGAGCGGGCTTGAGCCAGCCAGTGAAAAAGCACAAGACCTCGACCTGTCCGCCCCCGTGCCAGCCGAAGAAGCCGCACCACCCCGTGTGGCTCCGGAGCCGCCCTCTGTCTCTGTGGCAGTGCCTGAACCCGACGGCTCTGACGATGATCGGGAACCGGCTGAGCCAGGGGTGCAGGAGCTGTCGTTCATGCGTGCGGCCCGGCGCAAGGCCTTCTGGCGCAAACCATGGGTGCGTGCGACGCTCTCCTTGACGCTCGTGGCTGCACTGGTTTTGTTGGCAGTGCAAGTGGCAGTGCAGGAAAGGAATGATCTGGCGGCACGCATTCCCGCGTTGCGGCCAGGTCTGCAGGCCCTGTGCAGCCAGTGGGGCTGCACGCTGTCGTCCCGGCGCGATATCGCTGCGGTCGAGGTGGACAGTTCTTCGTTCCAGAAGCTGCGGGGTGACGAATACCAGTTTTCCCTGGTGCTCAAGAACCGCTCGGCCATCCCGGTGGCCATGCCTGCCGTGGAACTGACTCTGACCGATGCCGCTGACCAGCCAGTGCTGCGCCGTGTGTTGCTGCCGAAGCACTGGAATGCACCATCCGAGTTGGCGGCCCAAGGCGAATGGAGTGTTTCGCGCACACTGATGCTGAGCCCTGCAGGGGCCCGCATCACGGGCTACCGGGTGGTGGCTTTTTATCCCTGAATTCCTCATCGCTGCCGGTGCGGCGGAAACAACGAAAGTGATTATGGCTGTACTGATTTGTGGCTCGCTCGCCTTTGACACCATCATGGGCTTTGAGGGGCGGTTTGCCGAGCAAATCCTGCCCGACCAGTTGCACATCCTCAATGTGTCGTTCCTGGTGCCTGCACTGCGCCGGGATTTTGGGGGCTGCGCTGGCAACATTGCCTACAGCCTGCGTTTGCTGGGCGGCGAGGCAGTGCCCATGGCTGTGTTGGGCAGCGATGGCGAGTCCTACCTGCAGCGCCTGCAGGCGCTGGGCATCACCACCCGTTGCGTGGGGCAGGTACAGGACACCTACACCGCCCAGGCCATGATCATGACCGACCGCGACAACAACCAGATCACGGCCTTCCACCCTGGTGCCATGATGCAGGCCCACACACAAACCATAGGCGTCCAGAACGCGCAGGGCATCCGTCTGGGCATCATCGCCCCCGACGGCCGGGACGCCATGCTGCAGCATGCGCAGCAGATGCACGCAGCTGGAATTCCGTTCGTTTTCGACCCAGGGCAGGGCCTGCCCATGTTCTCTGGCGATGAGCTGCTGCGCTTCGTGGAGCAGGCCACCTGGGTCACTGTCAACGACTACGAGGGCAAGATGCTGTGCGAGCGCACGGGGCTGGATCTGGCAGGGCTGTCCCGCAAGGTGCAGGGGCTGGTCGTGACCCTGGGGGGCAAGGGGTGCGAGGTCTGGGTGCAAGGCGAATGCACCATGGTTGCACCGGTGGCTCCCGCGGCGGTGGTCGATCCCACGGGTTGTGGTGACGCCTGGCGTGGCGCTCTGCTGTTCGGGCTGGAGCAGGGCTGGCCCTTGGTGCGCTGCGCCGAGCTGGGCAACCGGATGGGCGCCCTCAAGATTGCGGCGCGTGGCCCGCAAAACTACACGTTGGACTTCGGTCCAAAGGCACTCGAAGCCTAATTTGCCAAAAAAAACCCGGTGCAGGGCACCGGGTTGGGGGCAGAGCCAGGTTCTGAACCTCAGGGCTTGGCGCCCGTAGGGAAGGGCCAGGCTGCCTGGGGGTTGAGCGTGGTCTGCGCTGCAGGGGCAGCGGCAGGTTTGTCTGCGGCAGGCTTCTTGGCTGCAGCTTTCTTGGCAGGAGCGGCTTTCTTTGCAGGAGCAGCGGCCTTCTTGGCGGGTGCAGCCTTCTTTGCAGGGGCAGCAGCCTTCTTGGCGGGTGCAGCTTTCTTTGCAGGAGCAGCGGCCTTCTTGGCGGGTGCGGCCTTCTTTGCAGGGGCAGCGGCCTTCTTGGCGGGTGCGGCTTTCTTTGCAGGAGCAGCGGCCTTCTTGGCGGGTGCAGCCTTCTTCGCAGGGGCAGCGGCCTTCTTGGCGGGTGCGGCCTTCTTTGCAGGAGCAGCAGCCTTCTTGGCAGGTGCAGCCTTCTTCGCAGGAGCTGCTTTCTTTGCCGGGGCGGCGGCCTTCTTGGCGGGTGCAGCCTTCTTCGCAGGAGCTGCAGCCTTCTTGGCGGGTGCAGCTTTCTTCGCGGGGGCGGCCTTCTTGGCGGCCGGTTTCTTCGCAGTTGCCATCATTTTCTCCTTGGGTCATTGGATTGAGAGCACTTCAGGCCTGTGCAAGACCTGAAGCGATCCATGGGGTTGGGGACCCTCCCATCTCCATGAATGCAAAAACGCCCTGCAACACGGCGCATGGTGTGCCGTGGCATGTGGGGCGTTGTGTGTGGTGGCATGGCGCTGTACTAATCCCAGGAAAGTGCGCCGCCCGATTGGTACTCGATCACGCGGGTTTCGAAGAAGTTGCGCTCCTTCTTCAGATCGATCATTTCGCTCATCCACGGGAACGGGTTTTCTTCGTGGGGGAACAGTGCCTCCAGCCCGATCTGCTGTGCGCGCCGGTTGGCGATATAGCGCAGGTAGCCTTTGAACATCGAAGCATTCATGCCCAGAACACCCCGGGGCATGGTGTCTTCGGCGTAGCGGTACTCCAGATCGACCGCCTGCGTGAACAGGGCCTTGGTCTCTTCCTTGAACTGCGCTGTCCACAGCTGCGGGTTCTCCAGCTTGATCTGGTTGATCAGATCGATGCCGAAGTTGCAGTGCATGGATTCGTCGCGCAGGATGTACTGGTACTGCTCGGCGGCGCCGGTCATCTTGTTCTGCCGGCCCAGGGCAAGGATCTGGGTGAAGCCGACGTAGAAGAACAGGCCTTCCATCAGGCAGGCAAAGACGATCAGGCTCTTGAGCAGCTTCTGGTCGTTCTCGGGCGTGCCGGTGTGGAAGGCCGGGTCCATGATGGTGTCGATGAACGGCACCAGGAATTCATCCTTGTTGCGGATGGAAGGGACTTCATGGTAGGCGTTGAAGATCTCGCCTTCGTCCAGGCCCAGCGACTCGACGATGTACTGGTAGGCATGCGTGTGGATGGCTTCTTCGAAAGCCTGGCGCAGCAGGAACTGGCGGCACTCGGGCGCGGTGATGTGGCGGTAGGTGCCCAGCACGATGTTGTTGGCCGCCAGCGAGTCTGCCGTGACGAAGAAGCCCAGGTTGCGCTTGACGATGCGGCGCTCGTCTTCGGTCAGGCCCTGGGGGTTCTTCCACAGTGCGATGTCGCGCGACATGTTGATCTCTTGCGGCATCCAGTGGTTGGCGCAGGTGGCCAGGTACTTGTCCCAGGCCCACTGGTACTTGAAGGGCACCAACTGGTTGACGTCGGTCTTGCCGTTGATGATGCGCTTGTCGGCGGCCTGGATGCGGTGTGTGCCGGGTGCTCTGGATTCGGTAGCGGTGCAGGCAGGGCCTGTGGGGCCTGCAGCAGCGCGGTGTGTGGATGCTGCGGTGGTGGATGTGGGCGGTGGCGTGTCCACCACGCGGTGTTGTTGCAGACCAGCGTATGCGGTAGGTGCCAATGCGGAGGTGACTTCTTCGTCCCAGGTCAACATGGTTTTTCCAGTGCGTGAATTATGAAAGCAGCGCTGCAAAAAGAAAAGCACGCTTGCGTTGCGCTGCGCGGATTTGTTGCGTCAAAACACACGCAAGGCGATGCAGGGATCGCGTCTTGCGTGCGCACGATCACTGACAGGCTTCGCAGGAAGGGTCGTCGATGGCGCACATGCGCACATCGCTGGCGGGCATGTCGCCATCGTGTGTGTCTGCCGTTGATGTGCTAGCGGCCAGGGCCTGCGCATCCAGATCGGTGGAGACAGCGTTGAGCTGCCGCTTGTTCACGGTGCTCATCTCCACGTGGCTGGCACTCTGCGTGCGCAGGTAGTAGGTGGTCTTGAGACCGCGCAGCCATGCCAGCCGGTACAGCGCATCGAGCTTCTTGCCCGATGCGCCGGCCATGTAGATGTTCAGGCTTTGCGCCTGGTCGATCCACTTCTGTCGGCGTGCGGCAGCTTCCACCAGCCAGTGTGGATCGATCTCGAACGCGGTGGCGTAGAGCACCTTGATCTCTTGCGGCACACGGTCGATCGGTACCAGCGAGCCTTTGAAATGCTTGAGGTCCATGAGCATCACCTCGTCCCACAGGCCCAGTGCCTTGAGCTCGTTCACCAGGTTCTGGTTGATCACGGTGAACTCGCCCGAGAGGTTGGATTTCACCGACAGGTTGCCAAAGCAGGGTTCGATCGATGCGTCCACCCCCACGATGTTGGAGATGGTGGCTGTGGGTGCAATGGCCACGCAGTTGGAGTTGCGCATGCCGTCGCGGGCGATCTTGCGGCGCAGCGCGTTCCAGTCCATCGTGGCGCTGCGGTCCACTTCCACATGGCCGCCACGCTCGCGCGCCAGCAGGTCGATGCTGTCGGGCGGCAAGATGCCCTGGTCCCACAGAGAACCGGGGTAGCTGGAATAGCGTCCACGCTCTGCCGCCAGGTCGGACGATGCCCAGTAGGCGTAGTAGCACAGCGCCTCCGTGGAGTGGTCGGCAAAAGCAACGGCGGCCTCGCTGGCATAGGGGATGCGCAGCGCATGCAGCGCATCCTGGAATCCCATCAGGCCCAGCCCTACCGGACGGTGGCGCAGGTTGGCATCGCGCGCCTTCTTGACGGCGTAGTAGTTGATGTCGATGACGTTGTCCAGCATGCGCATGGCGGTGGCCACCGTGCGTTGCAGCTTGTCATGGTCGATGCTGCCATCCTTGATGTGGCGTGCCAGATTGACCGAACCCAGGTTGCACACGGCGGTCTCGTGGTCGCTGGTGTTGAGGGTGATCTCGGTGCACAGGTTGGACGAGTGCACCACCCCCGCATGGCGCTGGGGCGAGCGCACGTTGCAGGCGTCCTTGAAGGTGATCCACGGATGGCCCGTTTCGAACAGCATGGTCAGCATCTTGCGCCACAGGTCCGTGGCCTGCACGGTCTTGGCGGGGTGGATTTCGCCGCGCCGTGCCTTGTCTTCACAGGCCAGGTAGGCCGCCTCGAAATCGGCGCCGTAGCGGTCGTGCAGGTCGGGCACGTCGGCGGGCGAGAACAGGGTCCAGAGGCCGTTCTCAGCCACGCGCTTCATGAACAGATCAGGGATCCAGTGCGCCGTGTTCATGTCGTGCGTGCGGCGCCTGTCGTCGCCTGTGTTCTTGCGCAGATCCAGGAATTCCTCAATGTCCAGGTGCCAGGTCTCCAGGTAGGCGCACACTGCGCCCTTGCGCTTGCCCCCCTGGTTCACGGCCACGGCGGTGTCGTTGACCACCTTGAGGAAAGGCACCACGCCCTGGGATTGGCCATTGGTTCCCTGGATGTGGCTGCCCAGTGCGCGCACGCGCGTCCAATCGTTGCCCAGGCCGCCTGCGTACTTGGACAGCAGGGCGTTTTCCTTGATGGATTCGTAGATGCCGTCCAGCGTGTCGGGCACGGTGGTGAGGTAGCAGCTCGACAACTGCGGGCGCGGCGTTCCGCTGTTGAACAGGGTGGGTGTGCTCGACATGAAGTCGAAGGAAGAAAGTACCTCGTAGAACTCGATGGCGCGGGCCTCGCGGTCGATCTCGTTCAGCGCCAGCCCCATGGCCACGCGCATGAAAAAGGCCTGGGGCAGCTCGAAGCGCTGTTGCTGCACATGCAGAAAGTACCTGTCGTAGAGGGTTTGCAGCCCCAGGTAGTCGAACTGCAGATCGCGTGAGGGCACCAGTGCTGCGCCCAGGCGCTGCACATCGAACTGCAGCAGCCGCTCGTCCAGCAGGTGGTGCTCCACCCCTTTGCGCAGGCCCTGGACAAACTGTTCACCGTAGTGCGGGGCCAGCTCGGCGTGCGTCTGCTCGTGGCCCAGCACTTCCCGGACAATGGAGTGCAGCAGCAGGCGCGCCGTGGCGTAGGTGTAGCCGGGCTCCTTCTCGATCAGGGTGCGTGCGGCCAGGATGGCGGCCTTGTGGACGTCCTGCACCGCAATGCCGTCGTACAGGTTGCGCAGGGTTTCCTGCACGATGGGTGCTGGCTGCACTGCGGCGGCCAGGTCTGCGCAGGCCGAGTCCACCAGTGCCTGCAGGCCTTGCACGTCCAGCGGCCTGCGCTGTGCGCCGTCCGTCACATGCAGGGTGGGGCGGGCATCGCCGGGTGGCGCTGCGCTGCGCTGCCTTTCCTGGGCGCGCTGCTCGCGGTAGAGCACGTAGGCGCGGGCCACTTCGTGGTGGCCGCCGCGCATCAGTCCGAGTTCCACCTGGTCCTGCACGTCCTCGATGTGGAAGGTGCCTCCATGGGGGCGTGAACGCAGCAGCCCACGCACCACGGAATGGGTGAGTTCCTCCACCACCTCGCGCACGCTGGCCGATACGGCGCCTTGTGTGCCATGGACTGCCAGGAAGGCCTTCATCATCGCCACCGCGATCTTGGGGGGATCGAATGGAACCACCGCGCCGTTGCGCCGAATGATCTGGTAGTGGGACAGGCTCTGCGCCCCCTGCAGGGGCAGAGCGTGGGGTGAGGGGGGGGCCATGGGCGCCAAGGGCGGCGTCTGGAGCGCGGGAGCTGGGCTGGGCTGGGTGGTGGGCACGGTGTCCTCCAAAGGAGTGGGCTGAATACAGACAAGGAACAGCGCAGAATGCGCCGCGTGGAGAATTGATGGTAATCAATCGAACACTATAGGTAATGCTTGATTGAAATCAAAACACCATATGTAGTGTATCTGGGATGAAAAAAACGTGCAGCGCACCACCCGGCCTGCGCGTGCAGGCCTGGACACAGGAGTGATGGGGTTTAGCCCCGCGTGGTGGCTGGGAAGCGCTCTGGCGCCCAGCCGAGCAGGTCTTGCAGGTGGCGCCAGTCGAAGCCCACGCCCGGGTCGGCCTTGCGGCCGGGGGCAATGTGTTCATGCCCGGCCACGTGGCCAATCGGGTAGCGCAGCGCCAGGTCCTTGCACAGGCTGGCCAGGGCTACGTACTGTGCGGGTTCGAAGTGCAGGCCTTCCAGCCCTTCGAGTTCAATGCCTACGGAGTCGTCGTTGCACTCCGTGCGGCCCCGGTAGCTGGAGCGCCCGGCGTGCCAGGCACGTTGGTCGCAATCGACAAACTGCCACAGCGTGCCCTCGCGGGTGATGAAGAAATGTGCCGATACCTGCAGGCCCCGGATGCCCTGGAAGTAGGGATGTGCATCCCAGTCGAGGCGGCCCATGAAAAGGTCTTGCACGGCGTGCCCGCCATACTCGCCCGGCGGCAGGCTGATGGAGTGCACCACGATCAGATCGACCAGGGCGCCGCCAGGCCGCAGGCCGAAATGGGGGGAGACGAGCGTATGGGCTCCGGTGTGCCAGCCGCCTTGCCAGGGCTGCGCAACAGGCTCAGTGCTCGGCATCGGCATGCGGATCATCCTGCGGGCCCTGGATGTTTAGCCGTGCAATGCGGTAGCGGATCTGGCGCAGGCTGATGCCCAGCTGGGTGGCCGTGGCCGTGCGGTTGAAGTGGTTGGCGTGCAGTGCGCGCACCAGGATGTCGCGTTCCTGCTGGTCCAGCCAGGCCTGCAGGTCTTTGGGCAAGGGGGGGGCAGGGGCGGCATCGCTGCCGTTGGATGCGCATGGGGCGGTGGCTGGGCCGCTTGGCGTGGGTGAGGGCGCCAAGGCTTCTGCAGGGGCGCCGTTGCCGGTGAAGGGGTCCACATGCAGTTCGTCGCCTTCGCTCAGGGCGACTGCGCGGTGCAGCAGGTTTTCCAGTTCGCGCACGTTGCCTGGCAGCGGGTAGCTGGCAATGGCGGCCAGGGCGGCGGGCGTCAGGTGGGCCACGGGGCTATGGGATTCGCGCGCAATGCGCTCCAGCAGGGCCTGGCACAACGCGGGCAGGTCTTCCTTGCGCTCGCGCAGGGGAGGGATGATGATCTCGATGACGTTGAGCCGGTAGTACAAATCCTGGCGGAAACGTCCGGCCTGCACGGCGGCAGCCAGGTCGTGGTGCGTGGCGCTGAGGATGCGCACGTCCACCGTTTCTTCTTGCGTGGAACCCAGGGGGCGCACGCTGCGTTCCTGGATCGCGCGCAGCAATTTGGATTGCATGGACAGCGGCAGGTCGCCTATTTCGTCCAGGAACAGCGTGCCGCCCTGCGCGGCTTGGAAGTAGCCCACGCGGTCGGCGGTTGCGCCGGTGTACGAGCCCTTGCGGGCGCCAAAAAACTCGGCTTCGAGCAGGTTCTCGGGAATGGCGCCGCAGTTGACGGCCACCAGGGGCCCCGCTGCACGCTGGCTGCTGGAGTGCAGGGCGCGGGCGACCAGTTCCTTGCCGGTGCCCGATTCGCCCCGGATAAGCACGGGCGCCATGCCCTGGGCCACTTTGGCCACGCGCTGCTTGACGGTGCGCATGGTCTCGGATTCGCCCACCAGGCGGTCCAGGGCCGGGTTGCTGCTGGCCACACCTGCCGCTGCCTCGTTGCGCGAGACGGCCGCGCGCTGGCTGCGTGGGGCGGGTACGCCCTCGCCACCTTGCACGGCCGAGGCCACGACGGAGCGGAACTGCTTCAGATCGACCGGCTTGGTGAGATAGTCGAATGCACCTGAGCGCAGCGCCTCGACGGCGTTTTCGGCCGAGCCATAGGCGGTCATCACCACGCAGCGCTCGGGGCGCTGCTGGTCGCGCAGCGCGTGCAGCAGCTCCATGCCAAAACCGTCGGGCAAGCGCATGTCGGTAATGACCGCGTCAAAGCGCTGGGTCTGCAAATGCTCGTGCGCCTCTTGCAGCGTAGCGGCGGTGCTTACGTGGTAGCCCTCGCGCAGCAGGGTCAGTTCGTAGAGCGTGCGCAGGTCGGGCTCGTCATCGACCACCAGAATGGATGCGGCAGGGGCGTTCATGGGAATCAAACTACAACGGTGTCAAACAAGGACGTGGGCTCCTTCAGCCGCCCGGTCTTGCGGAAGCTTACCGTGAAGGCGTTGCCCTGCATATCGCCGCGCTGGGTGGCGCGGCCCGTGCGCTGGTAGTCGATGGTGGCGCCGTGGCGCTCGCACAGTTCGCGGCAGATGTACAGGCCCAGGCCGCTGGAGCGGCTTTCGGACGAGAAAAAGGGCTCGAACAGGTGCCGCTCAATCGATTGGTCCAGCGGCGCGCCGTCGCTCCAGACCTGTACGCTCGCGCGGCCCGACGCCGTCACCCGCGTGGACAACTGAAGGGAATCTTCCTCGGATCCCATGTAGCGCAGTGCGTTGTCCAGCAGGTTGACCAACACGCGCCGCAGGTGCTCTGGATCGAACTCCACATGGGTGCCCTGCGCTCCCAGATGGAACTGGCCGCGCCTGTGTGCGGGATCCTGGCTGCGCCAGTCGTGCCAGACCTGCGCCACGCTGTCGTCCAGCGCAATGGTGGAGGGGCTTGCATGGCTGATCTGGTGCTTGACGCGCGCGATGTCCAGGATCTCCTCGGCAATGCGCGCCAGCCGGTCGGCGTTCTGCTGCACCATCTGGGTCAGGCGCCGCTGCGCGGGGTCCTTGAGGTCTTCTTCGAGCAGGGCGGTGGCCTGCACGATGGCGGCCAGCGGGTTGCGGATTTCATGGGCCACGGCAGCCGACATGCGCCCCATGGCGGCAAGCTTTTCGGTGCGCAGGCGGGCCTGCATCTCGCGCAGGTCGTGCAGAAACACCACGCACAGGCGTTCTTCCTCTGTGGTGGCGTATTCCTGGCCTGCAGAGGTCAGCCAGGTCTGGGCATGCAGGCCCACGGGGCTTTGGCCCTCTGCCAGCAGGTTGACGTCGGCCACCTGCGATTGGCCCTGGCGGAAGCATCGGCGTGCCAGCAGCATCAAGGGATGCCAGTAGCGGTTCTCCATCAGGCTGAACGGAGGCTGCAAGTGGGCGGCACAGCCCAGCAGCGCCAGCGCTGCCGGGTTGGCCATGCGCACCGTGAAAGACTCGTCCACCACGAGCACGCCGTCGTTCAGGTTTTTGATCACCAGGCCGCTGACCTGTCCCTGTACCTGTGCCGCCATGCGGTTGGTTTGGGCCAAGTGTTGTTCGCGCACCAGGCGTGTGGCCAACTGGTGCGTGAGGAACGCGACGATGAAGTAGCCTGTGCCCGTGAGTGCTGCTTGTAGGTAGCGCGGCGCCGCGTCGCCACCGGCGGTGGTAGTGCCCATCCAGGCGGCCCAGCCCAGCAGCAGGAGCGTGGCGGCGGCCGTCGTGCCCAGTGCCAGGGTAAGGGTTCCCAGCACCGCCGCCATCAAAATGGGCAAACCAAACAGCGGGGTGAAGTTGATGCCACCGCTGTACAGCAGTTGCAGCACGGCTACTACCGCCAGGTCCACGCCTATGGTGGGCAGCCAGTGCAAACCGGCCTGGGGGCGCGGCGCCTGGTGCCGGGACATAACGCGCACCATGGTGGTGGCTGCCAGATAGCCCAGGCACAGTGCCAGCATCCAGGGGGCGGTGCTTTGGTTCAGCACCAGGCCTGCCGCCATCAACAGCAGCAGCGCCAAGGCCACCATGACGCGCCCGGTCAGGAAGCCGTGCCACAGACGCAAGAACGGTGTGTCGTCGGCGCCAGGGGACGGCAGGGGCCAGGCAGTAGGCTGGGGCTCAGCGTGCATCGCGTTGCTGGTGCTCCGTGCAGCAGTAGTGGCGCGTGTTGTGGGTGATGGCTTCGTCGCGGGGCAGGTGCACACCGCAATGGGCACAGGCCACCATGTCCTGCGGGGCTGCCGTGGGGCGGGGCGGTGTCCGCTGGGCAGGAGGGGGGCTGCACCTTTGCTGGCGCCACAGGGAATAGGCCAGCGCCAGCACGCCCAACAGCACAAGGTACTTCATACGGCGCGCCCCAGGACGACTTCCAGCGCAAAGCGCGATCCCACATACGCCAGCAGCAGCAGCAAGGCGCCCGCGTACAGCACGCGCACGGCACTGCGGCCGCGCCAGCCAAAGCGCTTGCGGCCCACCAGCAGCGCCGCGAAGGTGATCCAGGACAGCATGGAGAACACCGCCTTGTGGTCCCAGCGCCAGGCGCGGCCGTAGAGTGCTTCACTGAACAGCATGCCTGCGGCCAGCGTTGCGGTCAGCAGCACAAAGCCTGCGGTGACAAACCGGAATGTCAGGCGCTCCAGCGTGAGCAAAGGCATGCCGCTGTGGGGGTCTTCGGCCAGCCGGATGCGGCGTTCGGCGTGCGTCATCAAGGCGGCATGCACCACGGCTGCTGCGAGCAGGCCATAGGCTGCAATGCCTAGCGCCAGGTGCAGTGGTAGCCAGGCTGTTGCCGACAGGGGCAATGCGCTGCCCGGAAACACCAACGCCAGCAGCACGGCCACACTGCCCAGCGCCGCCAGCGCCCAGCGCGCCTGCAATTGGGGGAACAACTGGCGTTCGATGGCATACACGGTGAGCACCAGCCATGCCGTGACAGACAGTGCTGGTGCAAACCCAAAGCGGGGCGTGGTTTCCAGCATGCCCCAGGCCAGTGCACTGCCGTGCAGAACCCAGGCCAGCCACAAGGCTGCGCGCGCGCTGCGTGCCTGCAGCGCCGTGGCTGCCAGCGCCGGTACGGCGTAGGCCACGGCAGCGGCCAGCCCGAGCCACAGGCCCACGGGGGAGCTACTCGCTAAAATCATGCTGCACAGTGTACCTTTCGCCCCGGCCATGCGGCCTGGCGCGAACCCTCCTTCCGCAGCCCTTTGCGGACTATCCTGGAACCCCCGACATGGCCTCCGCCCTTACCGAAAAACTCTCGCGCCTCGTCAAGGAGATGCGCGGCCAGGCCCGCATCACCGAATCCAACGTGCAGGACATGCTGCGCGAGGTGCGCATGGCCCTGCTCGAAGCCGACGTGGCCCTGCCCGTGGTGCGCGACTTCATCGCCCGCGTCAAGGAAAAGGCGCTGGGCCAGGAGGTGCTGGGCTCGCTCAAGCCGGGCCAGGCGCTGGTGGGCATCGTCAACCGCGAGCTGGCCGCCACCATGGGCGAGGGGGTGAGCGACATCAACCTCGCCGCCCAGCCGCCCGCCGTGATCCTGATGGCCGGCCTGCAGGGTGCGGGCAAGACCACCACCACGGCAAAATTAGCCAAGCACCTGATCGAAAAGCGCAAGAAGAAGGTGCTGACCGTGTCCGGCGACGTGTACCGCCCGGCGGCCATCGAGCAGCTCAAGACCGTGACCAGGCAGGCGGGTGCCGAGTGGTTCCCGAGCACGCCCGACCAGAAGCCCCACGACATCGCCGTGGCGGCGCTGGACTATGCCAAGAAGCATTACTTCGACGTGCTGCTGGTCGACACCGCCGGCCGCCTGGCCATCGACGAGGTGCTGATGCAGGAAATCAAGGACCTGCACGCCACGCTGAACCCGGTCGAGACCCTGTTCGTCGTCGACGCCATGCAGGGCCAGGACGCGGTGAACACCGCCAAGGCATTCAAGGAGGCGCTGCCGCTCACCGGCATCGTGCTGACCAAGCTGGACGGCGACTCGCGCGGCGGTGCGGCGCTGTCGGTGCGCGCCATCACGGGCGCGCCGATCAAGTTCGCGGGCGTGTCCGAAAAAATCGACGGCCTGGAGGTGTTCGACGCTGAGCGCCATGCCGGCCGCATCCTGGGCATGGGCGATATCGTGGCCCTGGTCGAACAGGTGGCCGCGGGCGTGGACATGGAGGCTGCGCAGAAGCTCGCCGCCAAGGTCAAGAGCGGCGACGGCTTCGACCTCAACGACTTCTTGGGCCAGCTCCAGCAGATGAAGCAGATGGGCGGGTTGTCGAGCCTCATGGACAAGCTGCCCGCGCAGCTCACGGCCAAGGCCGGTCAGGTGGACCTGGACAAGGCCGAGAAGGACATCAAGCGCAAGGAAGGCATCATCCAGAGCATGACTCCGCTGGAGCGCCGCAAGCCCGAGCTCATCAAGGCCACGCGCAAGAAGCGCATTGCCGCAGGCGCCGGGGTGCAGGTGCACGATGTCAACCGCCTGCTCAAGGAATTCGAGCAGATGCAGGACATGATGAAGAAGATGAAGGGCGGCGGCCTCATGAAGCTCATGAAGCGCATGGGCGGCATGAAAGGCCTGGGCGGCGGCATGCCCAAGATGCCTTTTGGCGGCCCTCGCTGAGTTCTGCTACTGTTTTTGTAGCTAAAAAATAAAACTGGCTGAGCGGGAGCAGCTTGAAAAGCTTGCAATTCAGCGCTGGGGGCGCTCGGGGGGCGTCGGCAGGGGCCAGGGCAGCCAGTGCCAGGGATGATCCCGGTTGGCCAGCCAAGCGTTCACATCGGCTGGGGTGAATGCGCAGCCCAGGCTGTCCGCACGGCCCTTGGCAATCCACTGCTGGCGGCCTCGGGCCAGGGCATGGCCGTAGTCGCTCCAACTGTCAAAGCATTCGCTTGCGCGCAGGGCATTGTGGTGCAGTAGCTCCCACTGTGTGTCGGCGTCAATCCATCCCAGGAGGGCTGCAGTGCGCACAGCAAATGCCACGCGTGCGCAGGCCAGTGCCAAGGCGTCGCGGGCGTCGTCGTCTTTGTGCAGGGTGTCCAGGTCCAGCCGAAACCAGTGTGCGCGCAGGCGTCGTGGAAGGGCATCCTGAATCTGTGCATCGATCATGTCGGCGCGCAGGCCCAGCTGGTGTAGCAGGGCCGGGCGCAGGCTGCTTTGCAGTTCGGAGCGCAGGCTGGGCATGCGGGCGTCCGCAAAGCCGCCCTGGATCTGGGCAAAGGCCATCGGATCGGCCAGTGCCAGCGTCCAGTTCCAGTGGGCGGGCAGCACGTATTGGCGGCGTTGGCGGGGGCGTGCGTACCAGCGCAGAAACGGACCCAGCATCCAGCGCACCACGCGCCATGCCAGCCACAGCAGCAGCCAGCAGACCAAGCCCAGAATGAAGGTGCCCATTACGCCGCCCCTCCTGGCGATGTGTGGGCCGCCAGTTCCAGGGCCTGTTGCAGCGCGGGCGTCAGCGTCAGGCCATCCAGTAATTCGGGGCGTTGGGCGGCCACCACCCAGTGCACCAGGGCCGCGGCTGGTGGCAGCTCTCGCACCAGGGCGGGCTGCTGGCGTACCAGCGCCAACTGCTCGGCATCATCGGTGATGTTGGATACCGCCTGCCAGCCCTTGGCAGTGCGCGCAACGCCCATGGCCAGCGCATCGGCCGGGGTGGGGTTGGTGGTGGGCAGCAGGTTCAGCAGTGTCAGCACTTCTTCGCGATACCGGGCGATTGGGGCCCGGTTTTGCTTGCCCTTGATCTGGTCGATGCGCAGTGTGCCGTCGGCCTCTGTGTGTGCGCTGATGGTGATGTGCGGCGCGCCCTGCGCACTGCGAAATGAAAACAGCCGCATGCGGCCTTGTTCGCAGGCGCTGGCATATTGCTCGCCGTAGCCACCGCTGAGGGTGCGGCGCGTGGCAAACTGCCCCAGGCAGTGGCGCATCATCTGGCTCTCGTAGGCCATTTCCTCACGCAGGTGGGGGCTCTCAGGGCGCAGTTCGACAAAGCGGCCCGTTGCAAAAGCGCACACCTCGCGCACGGCATCGGGACAGTGCTCGCGCCAGCCCGCAGCGGCCTTGGCATGCATGGTAGCGTGCTCGGCGTCCCACAGGGCCATCGCCTGCGGGGCGTTGATGCGCTGCAGCTTGCCCTGTAGCGGTGTGCCCTGGCGCGACTGTAAAAACTCGACCAGCCGGGTCTCCAGCGCCAGTACCTCGGGGGCTTGGGGGTCAAGCCACCACAGGGGGGAGCTGTCGGCGTTTTTCAGACGCGGCCCGATCCACGCGGGCAGCGGTGCCGGGCGCAGCAGGGTTTGGGCCTGCTCCAGCGTTGCCACTGGCTGCAGGCTGGGGGCGGGTGCTTGCAGATTGCCCACCAGGTGCCGGTAAAAATGGTTCAGCAGCCAAGTCTGTACCTCCGCCGCATCTTGGCGCTCACGGCTGCGCTGCGCAATGGCCGCCCGCAAGGCCGGGGCGTTGATGACATTACGCGCACCATAACTGCTGTGCGATGCGGCAGGCACTGTCATTACCAGATCTTCCACCAGGGCTTGGCCGCCCGGATTTTCTTTTTGCACCGCGCGATTTCTTCGCGGGTGTATCCGGCCTGTTCGACATCATTTTCGTTGCCGGGGCGCACTTTCTTCAGGGCGTCTTCGTACCAGGTCATGGCTTGCTCCAATTGTCCGGCGCGCTCCAATGCCACCCCCGCCAGCCGCCAGACACCGGGAAGAGGGAATTTGCGGGCTTCGGGCAGCACGCTTTGCAGTCGCAGCAGCACATCGGCGGGCTGGCTCCAGGCCATGTCGCGCAAGATCACCAGTTGCGCTCCAAGGTAGTCTTCCAATGTGTCCGGGTCTTCGCGTTCATCGCTGTCCAGCGCTTGCCACCACTCTTGCAGGCGTTGCAGCCAGATAGAGATTTCCTTGTCCCTGTCCAGTTCGTACAGCGCAGTGGTCACCCGCTTGAAGTACCAGGCCGGATTGTGGCGTCCGTAGCCATAGTCTTGTGCGTAGTGCCACAGGGTGTCAGCGGTGGCAATGAAGTCGGCCTTGCGCTCGGCGTCGATTTGGCACTTCATCAGCCCGTCCCAGTGCTCGGCAAAGGGGCTGGCGTCCAGGCCTTTGCGATGCAGCTCAATGGCCTTGTCGTACTGCTGCTGGGTGTAGCGGCGGTAGATGGCCAGGTTGTTGCACAACATGGAGTACGCATGTACGTCGGCATCGCGGAACGTGCCCTCGCCCGTGGCAAAAAAGGCCTCAAAGTGCAGTTGCCCCAGCTCGTAATAGCGGGCGGCCAAGTCTGTCGCCGCAGTCTCGGGCCAGGGCTCCATCTCCATCTCGTCCTGCCATTGCATGTCGATCCACACACCCATGTTGTAGCACCAGCCCCCGCTTTGGGCCGTCACAAAAGGCATTTGAATGGCTTTGTCGATGCCGTGCAGCCGGGCGCGGCAGGTCCACAGGGCCTTGAGCACATCGCAGGTGCTAAAGGCTGGATTGCGGGCGGCGCGCTCCAGCAGGGGCAGGGCTTGGCCGAAGTCGCGCTTTTGATAGGCCATCAGCCCTTGCAAGGCCAATGCGCCTGGATGGTGGGGCTCCAGCGCCAGGGCTATTTGCAGATGATGCTCTTTGAAGGCGTTGGCCTCCTCGTCGCCGCAAATCCCGTCGGTATCGGGCATATGCGCGGCCCAGGCCAGGGCGGTGTGCCAGGTGGCGGTCAGCGGGGTGGCTGCAGCGGCTTTGTCCAGGTGCTCCTTGGCCCGTTGGGCGGCGTGCTGATCGCTGGGAGATCGTTCGTTGGCAATGCACTCCAGCGCCAGTTGGGCGGCATCCTCGTCGCGCCCAGCCTCCATCAGCCAGTCCATCACCAGGCTGCTGAACGTTTCACCGGAATCGCTGGTTAGACCAAAACGTCCCGCCCGGGCATGAACCAAGGCCTGCTCCAGTTGCCCTTGCGCATGCTGGGCCTGGGCCATCAGCCGTTCCATCTTCACCCACACGTCACGTTGTTGTGGCAGCGGCATGGCAGCGGGCAGTCGCGCTTGCACCTGCTGGCGCACGGTCTCCATGCCTTGTGGCATCAGGGTAGCCAGGCGCTCGCCCAGCCGCAGCCAGTCGTCATGATCCACATCTTGCCCAGGTGCGGCATGTTGCAGGCTGCGAATGGCCTCCAAGGCGTGCTGATGCGCTGCAGCCGATTGCCCTTGGTCCGCACATGCCTGGCCCAGTCGCAGGGCCAGCACGGCATCGTCCCAGGCGCGAAAGAGCTTGCGCGCAGGTTGGGCCGTGGCCAGCCTGTGCCGGGCCAGCACACAGGCGCGCCAAGTGTCGTGCTGCCCGTATTCTTCCGCCTGCGCCTGCAAGTACTCCCATGCGTGGTCTGACTGCTGATCCACCGCTGGTGTGGTCAGCAGGGTTTGCATGGCCTGCATGCAGGCTTGCATCGATGCGGTGTCTGCGGGTTGTGCGCAGGTGGCCTTCAGGTGGTAAAAACCCAAGGATATGCGAGCCTCGTGCTGCTCGGCCGCAGGCAGGTCTTGCACCAGCGCTTCCCCATGGGTATTCAGCGCGGCCAGAGCGTGCTGCGGCTCGCCTGTATGCACCCACAGATTGCAGATGCGAAACAGCTCGGGTAGCGTCTGCGGTTGCATCGTCTGTGCATGCAGCAACGCCCGCAGTGCTTCGTTGTCGCTGAGACCGGGCGATGTTTGTTCGCTCAGCGTTTCCGCTTCGTCCAGGTAGGCTTCCAGCAGCGGACCCTGCAGTGAAGCGTTGGCAGGCAGTGGGGCTGCGGTGATGGCATCCATGGCGTGCAATCCAGTGTGCAAGAGTTGACAGGAGACTGGGGGCGCCGCATGCGTGCCGTTGTGCGCATGGGCGGATTCTTGGTGGGGCTGGTGCCAGTGGCTTACCGAGCCTCGTAGGGCTGCAGCCAGTCTTTCAGCGACCGTTGTGCCCAGCCCTTGGCATCATCACCTACCGCCATGATGGGGCGGGAGGCCGGCATGCGCTTGTGCTTTTCTTGCGCCTCAATGGTTTTCTGGGCCGTGCCCATCCACTGCGTCACCGAGCGCTGTGCTGCCTGGTCTTGCCCAAACAGTGCGTTACCAAAATAGGTGTGCTCTGCAGGATATTGGCACTTGAATGACATGCGGTTCACATCGGTGGCCGCCAGCACGACGCGGTTGGGTGCCTGCAGCGGCTTGACGAAAGAGCCGCTGTAGCAGGCGGACAGCACAACGATGGTCGGGATATTTTGCACTGATGCCATGGCAGCGCTGAGATTCTGTGCGGTGAGCGGTGGCAGGTTTTTGCCGCCTGCCTGCACGTTCAGCGTGCCAGGATTGGCGTGTGTGGAGATCAGTAGCAGCAAGCGGTCTTGTGGCCGCGCCACCTCGGCCACTTTGGTCATTACCAGTTCCAGGTTTTCCTGGGTAGCCTGGGGCCAGTCGCTTGTCTGCCTGCGCGTGGGGTTGCCCAGCTTCAGCATCAGGGCGTTCGGGTCAATTTCGCGGGCTAGTTTTTCGGCAGCCAGCACATCGTTGCGAAACGCATCCGACTGCGAGTGCATCGCAAAGCCCGCAAAAATCAGGCGCGGTGCAGGTGCGGCAGAGGCTGGTGCAGGTGCAGGTGCAGGCGCTGGGGTTGGCTCGGGTGCGGGTGGCTTGGGTGGGGCAGTGCAAGCCGTCAGCGCCAGCCCGCATGCAGCGGCACCAAGCCGGGCCAGACGCTGCGTGCGCAGCAACGAAGATGGGGCGAGACGATAGGCGTTCACAGGCAATCTCAATCCAGAACAGAACAGGGGGCGCAGGCGGTGCTGTCAGCCATAGCGCAGCCCTCTATCGTAATAAAGCATCTGCTCGCCTTATCGGCTGGTGTTGCTGCTGTTTTGGTCGTAAAAGACCACTGTGACGCTCTATTTTTCTACATTTGCTGCTATCGAAAATGTAGTGCTTTTGGTGGAGAGGATGAAAATTGCATTCATCGCGCAAACGTGGCGTATGTCACAGATTGCCCGTGTTCAGTGCGTACCTGCGTTAACGCCTTCCATGCCGTGCGCCTCGCCGCGCAGCGTGTAGGTCTTGGCCTCGGTGACGGTGACATCCACCATCTGCCCGATGAGACGGGCGCCTCCGGCGAAGTTGACCACACGGTTGCACTCGGTGCGGCCCATGAGTTCGTTGCTGTCGCGCTTGGAGGCGCCCTCGACCAGGATGCGCTGCACCTTGCCTACCAGGCCCTCGCTGATGCTCTTGATGTTGCCGTTGATCACGGCCTGCAGCTCCTGCAGGCGGCGCAGCTTGACCTCGTGCGGCGTGTCGTCGTGCAGGTTGGCGGCGGGCGTGCCGGGGCGCGGGCTGAAGATGAAGCTGAACGAGTTGTCGAAATGGATGTCGTCAATGAGCTTCATCATCTTGGCGAAGTCCTCCTCCGTCTCGCCAGGGAAGCCGACGATGAAGTCGCTGCTCATGGCCAGGTCGGGGCGGATGGCGCGCAGCTTGCGCACCGTGCTCTTGTATTCCATGGCCGTGTAGCCGCGTTTCATGGCCATGAGGATGCGGTCGCTGCCATGCTGCACCGGCAGGTGCAGGTGGTTGGCCAATTTGGGAATGCGTGCGTAGGCGTCGATGAGGCGCGGCGTGAATTCGTTGGGGTGGCTGGTGGTGAAGCGCAGGCGCTCGATGCCGGGGATATCGGCCACGTATTCGAGCAGCAGCGCCAGGTCGGCCACTTCGCTGGTGCCGCCCATGGCGCCGCGGTAGGCGTTCACGTTCTGGCCCAGCAGGGTGATCTCCTTCACACCCTGGTCGGCCAGGTCGGCCACTTCCACCAGCACGTCGTCGAACGGGCGGCTCATCTCGTCGCCGCGCGTGTAGGGCACCACGCAGTAGCTGCAGTACTTGCTGCAGCCTTCCATGATGGAGACGAAGGCGCTGGCACCCTCCATGCGCGCCGGGGGCAGGTGGTCGAACTTCTCGATCTCGGGGAAGCTGATGTCCACCTGCGGGCGGTCCTGCTGCACGCGGGCGCTCAGCAGCTCGGGCAGGCGGTGCAGGGTCTGCGGGCCGAAGACGATGTCCACATAGGGCGCGCGCTTGATGATCTCCTCGCCCTCCTGGCTGGCCACGCAGCCGCCCACGCCGATCTTCACGCCGCGCTCCTTCAGGTGCTTGACGCGGCCCAGGTCGGAGAACACCTTTTCCTGCGCCTTCTCGCGCACCGAGCAGGTGTTGAACAGGATCAGGTCGGCCTCTTCGGGGTCCTGCGTGGTTTCGTAGCCCTCGGCAGCGTGCATCACGTCCACCATCTTGTCCGAGTCGTACTCGTTCATCTGGCAGCCGAAGGTCTTGATGTAGATTTTTTTAGCCATGGCGGATCTCGCGGGGGCTGGTGCAATGGCGCAGCGGGCGATGCGATGGCGCACCGCCTGCGGCACGGGAAAAAGGTTTATTGGCTGGCGCCGCCCGTGTTGTAGTTGACGGTGGTGGCGTTGCTGCCGGCGCGCGCCTGCGCGGCCTCGGCCTTGGTCAGGATCCAGGCGGTCAGCAGCATGCCGGTGCTGTATTCGATGAGATAGTTGACCGTGAGCTCCTGGCCTGTCATGGTGTGCAGCATGACCAGACTGTTGTCAGGACTCAGCAGGCGCATGCCGGGCGCCATGCGGATGGCGTTGCCGTTGATGCTGGCGGTGGTGGCTGACGTGACGACCAGCGTGCCGCGCAAAGCGGCCTCCGGAAAATTGCGTAGCCCATTCAGCGTGATGGGTTGGTTGTTTTGTGCGCTGGCGGGGGCTGCCGCCATCAATGCACAGGCGCCCAGCGCCAGGGTGGCCGCCATCTGGCGCACGAAAGAAGTACAGCGGGGCATGGTGTGTATCCAGGGGCTGAAAAGCGCGAATTTTACGGCGCAAGAAAAAAGCCACAAGCTCTTGCGAGCCCGTGGCTTGGTGTTTGGTGGTGGTACCGGGACTTGAACCTGGGACATCAGCATTATGAATGCTGCGCTCTAACCAACTGAGCTATACCACCGAAGACCGAAATTATAGAACAAAAAATCCGGGCGACAAATCCTGAGGCCAGAGTTTTTTAGAGGTGCTGGAACTGCGCCTTGCGCTTGTTCACGAAGGCGTCCATGCCTTCCTTCTGGTCCTGGGTGGCAAACAGGGCGTGGAACAGGCGGCGCTCGAACATCAGCCCGTCGGACAGCGTGCCTTCGTAGGCGCGGTTCACGGCCTCCTTGGCAGCCATCACGGCGATTTGCGAGAAGTCGCTGATGGCCAGGGCGGCGCCCAGGGCTTCGTCCATGAGCTTGTCGTAGGACACCACGCGGCTGACCAGCCCGGCGCGCTCGGCCTCCTGGGCGTCCATCATGCGGCCTGTGAGGCACAGGTCCATGGCCTTGGACTTGCCCACGGCGCGCGGCAGGCGCTGCGTGCCGCCCGCGCCGGGAATCACGCCCAGCTTGATCTCGGGCTGGCCGAAGCGGGCGTTGTCGGCGGCGATGATGAAGTCGCACATCATCGCCAGCTCGCAGCCGCCGCCCAGGGCGAAGCCGCTCACCGCGGCGATCACGGGCTTGCGGATGGAGCGGATGGTTTCCCAGTTGCGCGTGATGAAGTCGCCCTTGTAGGCGTCGGCAAAGCTGTACTTGGCCATGGCGGTGATGTCGGCACCGGCGGCAAAGGCTTTTTCGCTGCCGGTCACGATGATGCAGCCGATCTTCTCGTCCGTATCAAAGGCCTTGAGCGCCTGGCCCAGCTCGTCCATGAGCTGGTCGTTCAGCGCGTTGAGCTGCTTGGGGCGGTTGAGCTGGATGATGCCGACCTTGTCGGTTTCGGTGCGGACTTCGATGCATTCGTACGTCATGGGGTCTCCGTTGAGGTTCCTGGACAAGCCTTGGGACTATACCCAAGCACCGCGCCCAAAAGCCCCCTGCAGGCTGTGCATTCCTGCGCTGCGGGTCTGCGCAATTGCAGACCTGCAGCGCAGCGTGGCCTCAGCTGCCGTCCAGCCAGCGCGCGGCACGCGCTGCATCGGTGACGGCCAGCGTTACCGTGTCGGGCGGCTCGGGCGCGCTGGCCTTGCGCTTGCTGCGTGCGGGGCGCTGCAGCGCCAGCGGCAGGCGCAGCAGGCGGCGGTCGCGTGCCACCAGTGCCGTCACCTGGGGGGCTTTGCCTGCGTACAGGGCCAGGTCGTCCAGGTGGGTGATGCGCCAGCCCTGGCCTTGCACCTCGATGCCCAGCCATTCGTCGCCCGGTGCCATGCCTGCCTGCTCGGCCAGGCCGCCGCGCAGCACGGTTTTGATAAGCACGGCGCTGCCCTCGGTCACGCGCAGGCCCAGGCGCTGTGCGGGCTGCGGGGCGTCGCTTTGCAGCGCGATGCCGTGGGCCTGCAGCAGCTCGGCCAGCGGCAGCTCGGCGGTGGAGTGCACCCAGGCGTCCAGCTCGGCGTCGAAGCTGCGTCCGCCCAGGGCCTGCAATACCTCGCGCAGCAGGGCTTCGTCCATGGGGCCGCCCGCGCTGCGCTGCCACAGGGCGCGCAGCACTTCGTCCAGGGTGGTGCGGCCCTCGCGGCGCAGGCACAGGTCCAGGCACAGGGCCACCAGCGCGCCTTTGGTGTAGTAGCTCACCGTGCTGTTGGGCGTGTGGGCGTCGGGCCGGTAGTAGCGGATCCAGGCGTCAAAACTGGCCTGCGCCACGGTCTGCACCGCGCGCCCCGGTGTCTGCAGCACCTGCTGCACGGCCTTGGTCAGCAGCCTGAGGTAGCTGGCGTGGTCGATCAGCCCGGCGCGGCGCAGCAGCAGGTCGTCGTAGTAGCTGGTGAAGCCTTCAAAGAACCACAGCATCCGCGTGTAGTTCTCTTGCGTGTAGTCGTACTGCGTGAGTTCGGCCGGGCGCAGGCGTTTGACGTTCCAGGCGTGGAAGTATTCGTGGCACACCAGGCCCAGCAGTGTGGTGTAGCCCTCGGTCAGCTTGGCTTCACCCTGGCGCGGCAGGTCGCGGCGGCCGCAGATGAGTGCGGTGCTGTTGCCGTGCTCCAGTCCGCCAAAGCCTTCATTCACCACGTTGAGCAGGAACAGGTAGTTGTCGAAGGGGGCAGGGCCTTCGCCATGCCAGAAGCGGATGGTGGTTTCGCAGATGCGGCGCATGTCCTGCACCAGCCGCTGGCCGTCAAACGATGCGGGCGCTCCGGCCACGACGACGCGGTGCGGTACGCCGCAGGCCGTGAAGCGCGCGCTCCAGAACGGCCCCATCTCCACCGGGCAGTCCACCAGGTGGTCGTAGTCGCGGGCCTGGTAGCGGCCAAAGCCCTGGGCGTTGATTTTTTGAGGAATAAGGGCTGTGGCGCAGTGCCAATCTGCGCTGCCAGCTATCAATTCAGGAGCATTAATATCCACGCTGCACGGCTGTGCGTTCTGGCCTTCCACCCGCAGGCACAGGCTGGTGCCGTTGAAGAAGGCACGCGTGCTGTCCAGCCAGGCGGTGCGCACCGAATCGTCGTGCGCGTGCACGGCGTAGCGCAGCTCCAGCGGCTTGCCGGGCTGGCAGTCCACGCGCCAGCGGTGCTTGTCGATCTGCGTGACCGCGCAGGCCTTGCGCCCCTGGCGCGCCTGCACATCCTGCAGGTGGCGCGAAAACTCGCGCACCAGGTAGCTGCCCGGAATCCACACCGGCAGCACCAGCTCTTGCGCTGCAGCGGGGCTGGCCATGGTCAGCGTGACCTGGAACAGGTGGTTGCGCGGGTCGGGTGCCTCAATGCGGTAGTGCACCGCGGCGGGGGTGGCGGATGGGGTGCGCGCCATTTACTGCTTGGCCTGTTCGGCTTCGGCCAGGCGCTTTTCCACGTCTTTGGCGCCAATGGCGCCGGGCACGCGCGTGCCGTTGGGGAAGATCAGCGTGGGCGTTCCGGTGATCTTGTATTTGCGGCCGAACGCCAGGTTGCGCTGCAGCGCGCTGGTGTCGCAGGTGGCGGCTTGGGAGGGCTTGTCGCGCACCATGTGATCCTGCCAGGCTGCTGCGCGGTCGGCGGCGCACCAGATGTTGCGCGACTTCTCGGCCGAGTCGGGGCTGAGGATGGGGTACAGGAACAGGTACACGGTGACGTTGTCCACGTTCTGCAGGTCGCGTTCAAAGCGCTTGCAGTAGCCGCAGTTGGGGTCTTCAAACACGGCCAGCTTGCGCTTGCCGTCGCCGCGCACGATGGTGAAGGCATCGTTCAGGGGCAGCGCCGCAAAGTCCACGGCGGTGAGTTTGTTGATGCGGTCTTCGGTCAGGTTGCGCCGTGCGCGGGTGTCGAACAGCTCGCCCTGGATCAGGTAGTTGCCCTTGGCGTCGGTGTAGAACAGGTCGGTGCCTACACGCACTTCGTACAGCCCGGGCATGGCAGTGGGCTGGACTTCGTCGATGGACTTGAGCTGCGGAAGACGCTCGCCCAGGGATTTGCGGATGGTGGCTTCCTGCGCGGCGGCGGGCAGGCCCAGGGTCAGGGCGGCGGCGGCGGCCAGCAGGGGAAACATTGCGTGCATGAAGCGGGTCTTTCCGAGAGGGGGGAGGGGGGCCCAGGGGGCGGCATGGGCGTTGGAGTGGTTTGGCTTCAGCGCGTTCCCATGGCCTGGCGGGCCATCCATTCCTTGAGCGGGCCGCTGCGGTCAAAGCCCAGCATGCCCCAGTTGCGCAGCACCTGCCAGGGCGGCTGGGGCAGCGCAAACAGGCGCTGCAATCCGTCGGTGGTCAGGCCCATGGGCAGCAGGGCGGTCTTGCGCTGGCGTTCGTAGCGCCGCAGCAGCCGCAGGTCGCCCACGCTGCGCCAGGTTTCGCGCTGTGCCAGCACCTGGGCCAGGGCCTGCACGTCGCCCAGGCCCAGGTTCAGGCCCTGGCCGGTAAGGGGGTGCACATTGTGCGCTGCGTCTCCGGCCAAGGCCCAGCTGGCGCCGGGCTTGTCTGCCAGCGTGCCGCACCAATGCAGCGCCCGGGCGTATTGCAGGGGCCAGGCCACGCGAGCGCAGCGTGGGCGCAGGCCACCGAGCGCTCCCTGGCTGGCGGCCAGCAGGCGCCGGGCAAAGGTTTCGTCGTCCAGGGCCTGCAGCTCTTGCGCCAGTGCAGGCTGCACGGACCACACTACGGCCACGCCGTGGCCCTGGGCGCCATCGAGCGGCAGAAATGCCAGGATGCTGCTGTCCGGTGCAAACCATTGGCGCGCCACCTGCCCGTGGGGGTGTTCGCACTCCAGGCGCGTGGCAATGGCGTGGTGGGGGTAGGGGGTCACGTCGAATTGCGCGCCAAACTCCTCGCGCGTGCGGCTGGCGCGGCCTTCACAGACCACAGTCAGCGGTGCGGCCACGGGCTCGGTCACCACCTCCACCAGGGGCTGGAAGCGCACGGCGTCCTGCAGGCGCGCTTCCAGTGCGGGTACATCGACGATCCAGGCCAGGGCGTCCGTGCCCTGGGTGGCGGCGTCGAACACCACCCGCCCGTCCTGGTCGCCCGCCACTTCCATGCGCGTGACGGGGGTGGCGTGGTCGGCATCGGGCCAGGTGCGCAAGCCTTCCAGCAGGCTGCGCGATGCAGCGTTCAGGGCATAGGCCCGCACATCCGTGCCGAAAACAGGAGCTGCAGGGTTGGCCACCAGGGCGACCGAAAGCCGCTCGCGTGCCAGCAGCAGGGCCAACGTGCGTCCCACCACGCCTGCGCCGCGGATACAAATGTCGAAGGATTGCGCCATGCGGGGGATTGTAGGAGCGCGGGCCGTAAGAACCTGTTTGCGATCTTTTCGCGGGGCAACCCTTCGGGCAAGGCAGCATACAGCCACGCTCGTTGTTGCCCGCCTTGCCCAGGCTGCCAGCATGGGCTGCGGCAGGCGCCTAGATCGTGGCTGTATGCTGCCTTGCGTACCCCATGAAAAGATCGCAAACAGGTTCTAAAATCGCCGGTTTTCCCGACAGACACCAGAAAGCCCTGCCATGAGCCTGAAATGCGGCATCGTGGGCCTGCCCAATGTGGGCAAGTCCACCCTCTTCAACGCGCTGACCAAGGCTGGCATTGCCGCCGAGAACTACCCGTTCTGCACCATCGAGCCCAACACGGGCGTGGTGGAAGTGCCCGACCCGCGCCTGCAACAGCTGGCGCAGATCATCCAGCCCGAGCGCATCGTGCCCGCCATCGTCGAGTTTGTGGACATTGCGGGCCTGGTGGCTGGTGCCAGCAAGGGCGAAGGCCTGGGCAACCAATTCCTGGCGCACATCCGCGAGACCGATGCCATCGTCAACGTGGTGCGCTGCTTTGAAGACCCGAACGTGATCCACGTGGCGGGCCGGGTGGACCCGATCGCGGACATCGAGGTCATCCAGACCGAACTGTGCCTGGCCGACCTGGGCACCGTGGAAAAGAGCCTGCAGCGCTACACCAAGGCGGCCAAGAGCGGCAACGACAAGGAAGCCGCCAAGCTGGTGCAGGTGCTCACGCGCGTGCAGGCCGCGCTGGACCAGGGCACGCCCGTGCGTGCGCTCGAATTCAACGATGAGGAAAGCGCGCTGCTCAAGCCGCTGTGCCTCATCACTGCCAAGCGCGCCATGTTTGTGGGCAACGTGGCTGAGGATGGATTTGACAACAACCCGCTGCTCGACCGCCTGAAGGAATACGCAGACAAGCAGAATGCGCCCGTGGTCGCCATCTGCGCCAAGATCGAAGCCGAACTGGCCGAAATGGACGACGCCGACCGGCTGGAGTTCCTCAAGGAGCTGGGCCAGGACGAACCCGGCCTGAACCGCCTGATCCGCGCAGGCTTCAAGCTGCTGGGCCTGCAGACCTACTTCACCGCGGGCGTCAAGGAAGTGCGCGCCTGGACCATCCACATCGGCGATACCGCACCCAAGGCGGCCGGGGTGATCCACGGTGACTTCGAGCGCGGCTTCATCCGCGCGCAGACCATCGCGTTCGAGGATTTCATCCAGTTCAAGGGTGAGCAGGGCGCCAAGGATGCGGGCAAGATGCGCGCCGAAGGCAAGGACTATGTCGTCAAGGATGGCGACGTGATGAACTTCCTGTTCAACGTGTGAACCCCGGCCTGGCTTACGCGGCCCTGGCCTACCTGTCCTGGGGGCTGTTCCCGCTGTACTTTCACCGGGTGTCCGGCGTACCCGCGCTGGAGGTGGTGCTGCACCGCACCCTCTGGTCGTTGGTGTTGGTGCTGGGGGTGCTGGCGCTGCGGCGCCAGTGGGCCTGGATGCGCGATGTGCTGCGCCAGCCCCGGGTGCTGGGCGCGTTTGCGCTGTCGGCGCTGTTGCTGGCGGCCAACTGGCTCACCTATGTGTGGGCCGTGCACCACGGGCATGTGGTGGATGCGAGCCTGGGCTACTTCATCCTGCCTTTGGTCAATGTGGGGCTGGGCTTCATGTTCTTGCGCGAACGCCCGCGCCCAGGGCAGTGGGCGGCGGTGGCCGTGGCAGCCTGCGGGGTGCTGTGGCTCACGGTGCAGGCCGGGCGGGTGCCGTGGATTGCGCTCATCCTCGCGGTGACCTTCGGCTTTTACGGGCTGCTGCGCAAGGTGGCCGTGCTCGGCGCGCTGGAGGGCCTGGCGCTGGAGACCATGGTGCTGGCACCGGTCGCGCTGGCCGTGCTGGGCTGGTGGGCCATGCAGGGGCAGGGGGCCTTGGTACAGGGCGATACGGCCACCCTGGGCTGGCTCATGCTGGCAGGTCCGGTCACGGCCATTCCCTTGCTGTGGTTTGCCGCAGGCGCACGCCGCATACCGCTGGCCACCATGGGCATCCTGCAGTACATCTCGCCCAGCATGCAACTGCTGCTGGGGGTGTGGTGGTTTGGCGAGCTGTTCGAGGCTGGGCGCATGCTGGGTTTCGGGCTGATCTGGACGGCGCTGCTGCTCTACAGCCTGGAAGGCTGGAGCCACCTGCGCCGCAATGTGCGGCGTTGATCCATTGGGTGCACAGCGCTACTGGTAAACCCCGAGGCGGTGTTTGGAGAGGAACCGTAACATGCGCGGTTTCCTTTCCACAGGGGGGGTGTCATGGTTTCCCCTGGGATTTTGTGGGCCCGGTTTGTAGCCATTGGAGTTGTTTTTGCCAGGCGCCAGCATGATACTGTCGCACAGTTGACCCGAATGTCGCCGCCATGGTGGCGGCTTGGGTCGGCAGGGCTGTTTCTTTCCCTTTGATCCATGTTCGCCGCACGCAGCAAACCGCAGTTCTCGACCACGGACGTCTTTCCACTGACCGATGCGATCATGGATTTCGACGACTCCGCAGCCGAGGTGGTGCGCCTGTCGCGCCGCGAGGTCGATGTGCGCCGCCTGCCGGGCCAGCGCACCCGGTTCCAGAAATGGCTGATCGCCATCAGCCTGGTCAGCCTGTACCTCATGGTGGTGGTGGTGTTCCATGCCATGGGAGTGGTGCAGACGCGCACAGTCACCGTGCTGGGCGCCATGATCGGTGGCGGGCTGCTGATGTTTCAGGTCATCTTCAAGTCGGGCCTGAACCGCAAGCTGCCCGAGAGGCGGCTCAAGTTTCCCATCGTGGCCTGTGCCCTGAGCGGGTTGCTGGTGGTGTTCTACCTGGATCCCATCACCCAGATTGCGCTGGCGCCGTTTGCCTTTGTGGCCCTGGCCTATGGCATGTACCGCATCCAGCGCGTGCTGGCCTATCTGCTGGGCTTCTTTTTCATTGCCGGTTATGCCACGGTGGTGGCCCTGCATTACTGGGAGCAGCAGAACGAAGCCTTGCTGCGCCTGGAGTTGATGCATCTGCTGGCGCTGGGCGCTGCCATTCCGGCTTTCCTGTTCCTGATTGCCAAGGTGCAGTTGCTGCACCACATCCTGCACCGCGCCAGCCGCAAGATCAAGAACATCCAGGAAGACGCGCAGCGCGACACCCTGCTGGGCTGCTTCAACCGGCGCTACATCGTGGCGGCCCTGGAAGAGCAGCGCCAGGTGGCCGACGAAACGGGCATTCCCCTGTGCCTGGCGGTCATTGATCTGGACCATTTCAAGCGCATCAACGACGAGCTGGGCCACCTGGGCGGCGATGAGGTGCTGCGCCACTTTGCCCGCGTTGCCCAGGAGAACGTGCGCGCAGGGGACATTTTCGGGCGCTACGGGGGGGAGGAGTTCCTGCTGATCTTCCCCGCGACCTCGCTGCTGCCCGCGCTCAACACCTGCGAGCGCATCCGCGCCCAGGTCGAGGCGCAGGCCTGGAATGGGCTCATGCGTGGCAAGGTGACGGTGTCGATCGGCGTCACCCAGTATGTGCCCGGCGAGTCGGTGCTGGAGTTTTTCTCGCGCGCCGACACTGCCACCTACCTGGCCAAGGAAGGCGGGCGCAACCAGGTGGTGGTGGAGGAGCCGACCCGCAAGGGCGATCCCTCGGTCACGGTCGAGCGCATCCCCGACGAGGAAGAAGACCTCGAGCCCGAGGTCACGCTCCCCTCCCCGCTGGAGCCGGAGCGGCGCTTTGCCTCCAGCAGAGGCTGACCCCCCTGGCATGCAGGCCGAGCAGCGCCTGCGCGCCTTGCAGGGCCAGCCTCTTGTCTTCGGCCCCGGTGTGGCAGGGGTGGACTGGATCGAAACCCACATCTCCTGGCTGCTGCTGGCGGGAGACCGTGTGTACAAGTTCAAGAAGCCCCTGAAGCTCGATTTCCTCGATTTCAGCACCCGCGCCTTGCGGCGTGCCGCCTGCGAAGAGGAACTGCGCATCAACCGCCGTACCGCACCGGAGCTGTACCTGGGGCTGGTGGGGTTGTCGGGCACTGCTGCCCAGGATTTGCGGCTGCAGCCCCTGGAGCAGGCCCCCCAACACGCCGAGCCTGCCGTCTGCATGCGCCGCTTTGCGCAGGAAGACCTGTTGCTGCAGCGCCTGCAGGCCGGGCAGCTGGGTGGTGCGCACATGGATGCCTTGGCGCGCGAAATCGTCCGCTTCCATGCCACGGCTGCCGTGGCCAGCCCCGCGCAGGGCTGGGGCACACCCCAGGCGGTGCAGGCGCCGGTGCACGGCTGCCTGGTGGCCTTGCAGGCCCTGGCCGATGGCGGATGGGATGCGCTGCTGCCCGCGCTGCAGCAGCTGGGCCCCTGGTGCCGGGAGCAGGGCAATGCCCTGGCGCCGGTGTTCGAGGCGCGGCGCCTGGCAGGGCGGGTGCGCGAATGCCACGGCGACCTGCACCTGGGCAACCTGGTGCTGCTGGACGGGCAGCCGCAGGCCTTTGATGCCATCGAGTTCAACCCAGCGCTGCGCTGGATCGACGTGGTGGCTGATATCGCCTTTCTCGTCATGGACCTGCAGGCGCGTGGCCGGGCCGATCTGGCCTGGCGTTTTCTGGACGCCTGGCTGGCGCAGGAGGGCGACTTTGCCGGGCTGTCCGTGCTGCGCTACTACACCGTGTACCGCGCCCTGGTGCGTGCGCGGGTGGCGGGCATGCGCGCTACCCAGGCCTTGCCTGCGCCTGCGCAGGCCGCAGCATGCGCCGAATGCGCGCGCTACCTGGCGCTCGCCCGCCAGTGCATGCAGCCCCGCAGCGTGGAGCTGTGGCTTGCCCATGGCCTGTCGGGCTCGGGCAAAAGCACGCAGGCCCTGGTCCTGGTGCAAGCGCGTGGCGTAGTGCGCCTGCGTGCCGATGTGGAGCGCAAGCGCCTTTTCGGCCTGGCCCCCGGGGCGGACAGCGCAGCCATCGGGGGCGGTATCTACACCGCGCAGGCCACCCAGCGCACCTACGGACACCTGCGCCAGCAGGCCTGCGCATTGCTGCAATCGGGTTACACCGTGCTGGTGGATGCGAGCTTTCTGGACCCGGCCATGCGTGCGCCGTTTCTGGCCCTGGCGCAAGAGCTGGGCGTGGTCTGCCGCATCCTGGCGTTCGAGGCGCCGCTGGCCGTGCTGCGTGAGCGCGTGCGTGCGCGCCAACAGGCGGGCGGCGATCCGTCCGAGGCCGACGAGGCGGTGCTGCAGGCGCAATGGGCCGCGCGCCAGCCGTTTGCCGCTGCCGAGCAAGGCCATGTGCTGCAGGTGGATACCACGCGGGCGGTCGATTGGGACCGCCTGCTGCCGATGGTTCAGACGAAGTAAAGCAGCGCCGAGGTCATGACCAGGTAGCGCAGGAACTTGCCCACCGCCATGTAGGCCATGCAAGGCCAGAACGGCAGCTTGAGCCAGCCCGCCACGGCGCACAGCGGATCGCCCACCACGGGCAGCCAGCTCAGCAGGCAGGCCTTGGCACCAAACCGCTGCAGCCAGGCCAGGGCATGGGCTTCGCGGTGGTAGCCACGGGCGCGGTCCACCGCCTTGTGGGCGCCCAGGCCCATCCACCAACTGATGCCGCCGCCCAGCGTGTTGCCCACGGTGGCCACCACAATGGCAGGCCAGAACAGCTCGGGGTTGAGCTTGATGAGTCCGAACACCGCGGGCTCCGAGCCCAGGGGCAACAGCGTGGCCGACACCAACGCCACGATGAACACGGTGCTCAGGCCGAATTGCGGCAGGGCCAGCCATTGCAGCAGGGCGTGCATCCAGGATTCCATGGAAGGCGAGTGTAGGGGCTGCGGCGCATGTGCTGGATGATTCCGTTTGCTGAAAGTTTAAGCAGCTACAATCCTGCCTCCTTTTTCAGCACCCACAGCTTTCCCCACCATGCGCATCGGCCCCCACCTCCTGGCGAACCGCTTGTTCGTCGCGCCGATGGCCGGGGTTACCGACCGCCCGTTCCGGCGCCTGTGCAAGCAGTGGGGGGCGGGCTACGCGGTCAGCGAAATGGTGACCTCGCGGCCTGATCTGTGGAACAGCCTCAAGACCTCGCGCCGCGCCGACCACGCCGGCGAGCCCGGCCCCATTGCCGTGCAGATTGCAGGCACAGAGCCCGGCATGATGGCCGATGCGGCGCGCTACAACGTGGACCGCGGCGCTGCAATCATCGATATCAACATGGGCTGCCCGGCCAAGAAGGTGTGCAACAAATGGGCCGGTTCCGCGCTGATGCAGGACGAAGCCTTGGCCGTGGCCATTGCCCAGGCCGTGGTGCAGGCCTGCGCGCCGCTGAACGTGCCCGTCACGCTCAAGATGCGCACCGGCTGGAGCGCTCAGCAGCGCAATGCGGTGGCGCTGGCGCGCCGGTTCGAGGACGTGGGCGTGCAGATGCTCACCGTGCACGGGCGCACGCGCGAGCAGGGCTACCAGGGCCAGGCCGAGTACGACACCATTGCCGCCGTCAAGGCGCAGGTCGCCATTCCGGTGGTGGCCAACGGCGACATCACCAGCCCGCACAAGGCGCGCGAGGTGCTGGCCCATACCGGGGCGGACGCCCTCATGGTGGGCCGCGCAGCCCAGGGTAGGCCCTGGATCTTCCGCGAGATCGGCCACTTCCTGGCCACGGGCGAGCAGCTGGCGCCGCCGCTGGTGGCCGAGGTGCGGCGCCTGCTGCTGGACCACCTGCAGGACCACTACCAGCTCTACGGCGAAGCCAGCGGCGTGCGCAGTGCGCGCAAGCACATTGGCTGGTATGTGCGCGGCCTGCCGGGGGGCGAGGATTTTCGACAACACATCAACACCATTGCCGACAGCCGCGTGCAATGGGAGGCGGTGGCAGGGTTCTTCGACGCTCTGGGCGAGCGCATGGACCGCCTGCCTGCCCCCGGCCACGGCCTGGACGCAGAGCCACAAGAACAAGAGGGATTGGCCGCATGAGCAAGAAACACATCGAGGAATGCGTGCGCGAGAGCCTGCAGGGCTACTTTCGCGACCTGGGCGGCGAGACGCCCGACGGCATGTACGACATGCTGGTGCGCGTGGTCGAGAAACCGCTGCTGGAAGTGGTGATGAGCCACGCCGACCACAACCAGTCGCGCGCGGCCGAATGGCTGGGCCTGAACCGCAACACGCTGCGCAAGAAACTGGTAGAGCACAAGCTGCTGTGATTTGCTATCAAAATAATAGCTGCTTACGCTTGATGGACAAGCGCTAGAGCCCGATTTTATTTAAACCCACCACCTCCACCATGAACGCACTTCTCTCTGTCTCAGACAAGACCGGCATCGTTGAATTCGCGCGTGCCCTGCACGCCCTGGGCATCAAGCTGCTCTCCACCGGCGGCACCGCCCAGCTGCTGGCCAAGGAGGGCCTGCCCGTGACCGAGGTGGCCGAGGTCACCCAGTTCCCCGAGATGCTGGACGGCCGCGTCAAGACCCTGCACCCCAAGGTGCACGGCGGCCTGCTGGCGCGCCGCGAACTGCCTGCGCACATGGCGGCGCTCAAAGAACACGGCATAGCCACTATCGACCTGCTGGTGGTCAACCTCTATCCGTTCGAGGCCACCGTGGCCAAGGCGGGCTGCACGCTGGCCGACGCGATCGAGAACATCGACATCGGCGGCCCCGCCATGGTGCGCAGCGCCGCGAAGAACTGGAAGGACGTGGGCGTCATCACCTCGGCAGACCAGTACGAGGCCGTGCTGGCCGAACTCAAGGCCGGCGGCAAGCTGTCCGACAAGCTGCGCTTTGCGCTGTCGGTGGCTGCGTTCAACCGCATCGCGCAGTACGACGGTGCGATCAGTGACTACCTGTCGTCCGTCAGCTTCGAGGCCGAGAAGCTGTCCGAGTCCTATGTGCCCCAGCGTGCGCTGTTCCCCGGCCAGAGCAACGGCATCTTCACCAAGGTGCAGGATCTGCGCTACGGCGAGAACAGCCACCAGCAGGCCGCGCTGTACCGCGACCTGCACCCCGCGCCCGGCTCGCTGGTCACCGGCGTGCAGCTGCAGGGCAAGGAACTCTCGTACAACAACATCGCCGACGCCGATGCCGCCTGGGAATGCGTCAAGAGCTTTGACGCGCCCGCCTGCGTGATCGTCAAGCACGCCAACCCCTGCGGCGTGGCCGTGGGCAAGGATGCGCTGGAGTCCTACAGCAAGGCCTTCCAGACCGACCCCACCAGCGCCTTCGGCGGCATCATCGCCTTCAACCGCACGGTGGACAAGGCGGCGGCCGAGGCCGTGGTCAAGCAGTTCGTCGAAGTGCTGATGGCACCCGACTTCACGCCCGAGGCGCTGGAGGTCTTCAAGCCCAAGGTCAACGTGCGCCTGATGAAAATTGCCTTGCCCCAGGGCGGCGCATCCGCCTGGGACCAGGGCCGCAACGCCATGGACGCCAAGCGCGTGGGCTCGGGCCTGCTGCTGCAGACGGCCGACAACCACGAACTGGCGCTGGCCGACCTCAAGGTGGTCACCATCAAGCAGCCTACGCCTGAAGAACTGAACGATCTGCTGTTCGCCTGGAAGGTGGCCAAGTACGTCAAGAGCAACGCCATCGTGTTCTGCAAGAACGGCATGACCATGGGCGTGGGCGCGGGCCAGATGAGCCGCCTGGATTCGGCACGTATCGCCAGCATCAAGGCCGAGGCGGCCCAGCTGAGCCTGCAGGGCACGGTGGTGGCCAGCGATGCCTTCTTCCCGTTCCGCGACGGGCTGGACGTGGTGGTCGATGCGGGCGCCACCTGCGTGGCGCAGCCCGGCGGTTCCATGCGCGACCAGGAAGTGATTGACGCCGCCAACGAGCGCGGCGTGGCCATGGTGTTCACGGGCGTGCGCCATTTCCGGCATTGATGGGGGGGCACCCCCCTGAGTCGCCTTCGGCGCCTTCCCCCCTCTCTGCTTCGCTTCGCTCGCGGAGGGGGGACGCCCCCAGCGCGGCGGGGCGGCCCTTGCGCGGGGGCGCTGGTCTGGGTCGCGCCCTGGTCTGAGGGCAGGGGGAACGCAAAGGACTCAGCACGCGGCCCGGCCGCCAACAGCCCTCTTGTGGCTCAAGGAGCGGGGGGCGTCGCCTTGATCTGAGCGATCAGGGCGTCCTTGGATTGCCAGACGCCATCAAGCCAGCTTTGCAGCTGGGCGCGCTGGCGCGCGCCGTTCTTGAACAGCTCGGGCGGGATGGGTTGCTGGCGCACGACCACCACCACATCCCCCAGGCGCCCCGACATGGCGTCCACAAAGGTGGGGGTGCCGTTGGGGTACACCAGGGTCACGTCCACCAGGCCGGTGAACAGCTCGCCAATGGTGCTCAGCGCCATGCCCAGCCCGCCGCTCTTGGGCAGCAGCAGGTGCTGGTAGGGCGATTGCTGGTCGGCGTGCTTTGGGGCCGTGAAGCGCGTGCCCTCGGCAAAGCTCATCACCGAAGTGGGCAGCAGGCGGAATTTCTCGCAGGCCTCGCGTGCGGCCTTCAGGTCCTTGCGCGCGTTGGCGCCGCCGCCCCTGCGCATGAACGGGAAGTCCAGTGCCCACCAGGCCAGGCCCAGCACGGGCACGTAGATCAGCTCGTACTTGAGGAAGAACTTGAGCATGGGGATGCGGCGGTTGAGCACGCGCTGCAGCACCACGATGTCCACCCAGCTCAGGTGGTTGCTGGTCACCAGGTACCAGCCGTCGGGCCGCAAGCCTTCCAGGCCGCTGACCTGCCAGCGGGACCGGTTCACTGCCATCAGCCAGAAGTTGTTGACGCTGATCCACAACTGCGGGATGAAGTTGAGCACCCGGTCGGTGGCGCGCCGCACCGGGGCAAAAGGCAGCAGCAGTTTGATGAGCGCAAAGGGCGTCATCGAGGCGCAGAACAGCAGGGTGTTGAGCGCCAGCACGATGGCTGAGAAAACGAGCTTCAGGGCCGACATTCGCAGGAGGAGGGGGAGAGGAGCAGTGCGCCGGGCTTCAGCGCAAGGACTGGAAGACTGCACGGGCGGCATCCACCGTGGCGGCGATGTCCTGCGCCGTGTGCGCGGCGCTGACGAACCCGGCCTCGTACAGTGCCGGCGCGATGTACACGCCCCGGTCCAGCAGGCCGTGGAACAGCTGGTTGAAGCGGGTGCCATCCGTGCGCATGACCTGGGGATAGTTCTGCGGCAGCTCGGGCATCAGGAAGAAGCCGAACATGCCGCCTTCGCTATCGACGCTGAAGGGCACGCCCTCGGCGTCGGCGGCAGCCTTGAGGCCCTGGATCAGCGAACGTGTGGAGGCCGAGAGCGCTTCGTAGAAACCGGGCTTGCGGATCTCGCGCAGCGTGGCCAGGCCGCAGGCCGTGGCCACGGGGTTGCCCGACAGCGTACCTGCCTGGTACACGCCGCCCAGCGGCGCCAGGTGTTCCATGACCGCACGCTTGCCGCCGAAGGCCGCCAGCGGCATGCCGCCGCCGATGACCTTGCCCATCACGGTGAGGTCGGGCTCGAAGCCGGGGATGGCCTTGGCATACACGCTTTGTGCGCCGCCCAGCGCCACGCGGAAGCCCGTCATCACCTCGTCGTACACCAGCAGCGCGCCGTACTGCGTGCACAGCTCGCGGCAGCGGCGTGTGAATGCGACGCTGGCGCGCACGAAGTTCATGTTGCCCGCGATGGGCTCGATCATCAGGCAGGCGATGTCCTTGCCGTGCAGCGCGAAGGCTTCTTCGAGCTGCTGCACGTTGTTGTATTCGAGCACCAGCGTGTGCTGCACCACCTCGGGCGGCACGCCAGCGCTGGTGGCGTTGCCGAAGGTGGCCAGGCCTGAGCCGGCCTTGACCAGCAGGGCGTCGGCATGGCCGTGGTAGCAGCCCTCGAACTTGATGATCTTGCTGCGGCCCGTGGCACCGCGCGCCAGGCGGATGGCGCTCATGCCGGCTTCGGTGCCCGAGCTGACCAGGCGCACCATGTCCATGGAGGGCATGATGGAGAGGATTTCCTCGGCCAGCTCGACCTCGCGCTCGGTGGGCGCGCCGAAGGAGAAGCCTTCGAGCACGGCCTTCTGCACGGCTTCGAGCACGGCCGGGTGGCCGTGGCCCAGGATCATCGGGCCCCAGGAACCGATGTAGTCGATGAAGCGTTGGCCGTTGGCGTCCCAGAAATAGGCGCCCTGGGCGCGCTTGACGAAACGCGGCGTGCCGCCGACGGCACGGAAGGCGCGCACGGGAGAGTTGACGCCGCCGGGAATCACGGCCTTGGCGCGTTCGAACAGGGGAAGGTTGAGGTCAGTGCTTGGTGTCATGGGAGGGAAAGCCATAGCCTTCAAGGCTGGGCTGGTCGTCTTTGTCGTCTTCGTCGGATGCGGGATTGTCCGCTTCTTCGGGCTCGGCCCAGAACATGCGGTCGGGTATCACATGCCCCATGCCGGGGCGAAAGCCTGCATCCAGGCAGCGGTCCAGGTATTCCAGCGCCTCGGTGCAGGCCGTGGCCAGGTCGCTCCCGCAGGCCAGCAGGGCGGCCAAGGCCGTGGTCAGCGTGTCGCCTGCGCCGGTGAAGGTGGCGTCGAACAGCTCGAACCGGGCGTGGCACAGCACGGTTTCAGGGCTGGCGAGCACGTTTTCAATCTGCTGGTCCGGCTGGGGAATGCCAGTCACCAGGGTGTAGGGCACGCCCATCTCTGCAGCGGCTGCTGCCAGGTCGCGTGCCGAGGGGCTGCGCTCGTTGCTCCACTCGGGCAACAGCCAGCGCCACAGGGTACTGTGGTTTCCAACCAACACCGAGGTTTGCGGCAGCAGCAGCTCGCGGAACGCGTCGAGGTACTGGTCGATCTGGTCTTCCTGCCACCAGGACAGGTCGGGCATGTAACTGATCAGGGGCAGTTCGGCGTAGTCGTTGGACAGTTCTGCAATGGCGCTGATGTTTTCGGCACTACCGACAAAACCCACCTTGATGACCTGCACCGGCAGGTCTTCCAGGGCGGTGCGGGCTTGCTCGGTCACGGCCTCGTCGTCGAGGCAGAAATGCTCGTAGATCCGCGCGGTATCCCGTGCGTAAGCCCCTGTGGCCACAGCCACCGGGTGGCCACCTACCGAGGCAATGGTGGCGATGTCGGCCGTGAGCCCACCGGCACCGCTGGGGTCGCAAGCGTTGAACACCATCACGCAGGCGGGATGCATGGGCGCGTCCTCGCTGCGTTCATCTTCTGTGGAGGGGGGGAGCGGCTGGTGAGACATGGCCCGGTGCGTTGTGAAGGGGATCGCAAAAGCAGAAAACCAGCGCGAACCAGCGCAGATGGCTAGATACAATCGTTGCATTCTATGTGAAGGCCCCTTAAGCTGTGACCAACACTAGGGCAGGCTTGCGGTTTCCGCATGCGTTGCAGGCAGGGGGGAGGATTCCAGGGTTATCCCGGGCTCGGTACTTGCCAGCGTTGTTTATTTTTCCCATCGGGAGCAGTGACAATTGACTACAACTGGCGCACCTTTCAAAGTGCTTGTGGTGGATGACAGCAACACCATCCGGCGCAGCGCGGAGATTTTTCTCAAGCAGGGCGGACACGAGGTCGTGCTGGCGGACGATGGGTTCGATGCCTTGGCAAAAATCAACGATTACCATCCCCAGTTGATCTTTTGCGACATCCTGATGCCCAAGCTCGACGGCTACCAGACCGTGGCCATCATCAAGCGCAATTCCCGCTTTGCGAACACCCCGGTGGTCATGCTGTCCTCCAAGGACGGTGTGTTTGACAAGGCGCGGGGGCGCATGGTGGGCTGCCAGGATTACCTGACCAAACCATTTACCAAAGACCAGTTGCTGCAGGCCGTGCAGCAGTATGGCAACCCCGATCAAGGAGCAGTGTGATGCCTATTCAAAAAGTGCTTGTCGTGGACGATTCCAAGACCGAGCTGATGTTCCTCACCGATCTGCTGCAGAAAAAAGGCATGCAGGTGCGTACGGCGGAAAACGCAGAAGAAGCGTTCCGCCGCCTGGCAGAGGAAAAGCCCGACCTGATCCTCATGGACGTCGTGATGCCCGGCCAGAACGGGTTCCAGCTCACGCGTGCCATCAGCCGTGATCCCCAGTACGCCGATGTACCCATCATCATGTGCACCAGCAAGAACCAGGAAACCGACCGGGTGTGGGGCATGCGCCAGGGCGCGCGCGGCTACATCACCAAACCGGTCGATCCGGCTGAACTGCAGGCCAAGATCGACGCACTGAACTGAAAAAGCCTGCAGTCCTGATATGGCCAATCGCGAAGCACTACGAGAACTACAGATCCGACTCGCCAGCCGCCTGCAGGCGGCGCGCACCGAGGGCTTGTCCGTTTCTTCCTGGCTGGCCGTCGAGGCTGCCGGCAACAAATACCTTCTGCCCTTGGGCCATGCGGGAGAGATCTTTCCCTGGACCGTGGTGCAGCCTGTGCCTTACACGCAAAAATGGTTCATGGGCGTGGCCAATCTGCGCGGCGGACTCACCGGCGTGGTGGATCTGGCAGGCATGCTGGGCCAGGTGCCCCTGCGCACGGAGCAGGCCTTGTCCGAGGCGAGCTTGCTGGCACTCAACCCGGCGCTGGAGGTCAATGCGGCGCTGCTGGTCGATCGTCTGGCCGGCCTGCGCGGAACCGATGCCTTTGTGGCCTCCGAGCCGCCGACGCCAGACGTCCCCTCATTTTTTGGTTCGACCTACATCGATGCCGAAGGTCATCGCTGGCAGGAGCTGAATTTGCAAGCCCTGTCGCAAAACAACGCTTTTCTGAGCATCAGTGCTTGAGTTCTTCTGTAAGGCTGTCCCATGTCTGTTGTCAACAAAATTGGAAATCTGTTCAACCGCAAGTCGGATGCCCCGCAGACCGATGCAGGGCCCGCCTCGGACCAGGATCTGCTCGCCCTGGACGAGCTCAGGCCCTACCAGGCTGATGCGCTCAACAGTGTGCAGGGAGACCCGGACGCCCCTGCCAGCGAACTGCCTTCGGCAGATTCGGAAGCTGACCTGATTGTGCTGCCCGTGCTGGGCCAGGCAACGGCGGCGGCCCACCAGCGCCGCTTGCTGATGTTGCTGGCCCTGGGTGTGGTGCTGCTGGCCCTGATCGCTGGCTGGGTGCTGCAGCAGGCCGACCGCACGGCACAGCAGCTTGCGGCCACGGGCCAGTCCCTGATGCAGTCGCAGCGACTGGCCAAGTCGGTATCGCAGGCCTTGGTGGGCAGTCCCCAGGCCTTCCCTGACGTGGTGGAAAGCTCGGGCGTGTTGGCGCGCAACGTGCGCGCCCTCAACAGCGGCGACAACGAACTGGGCGTGCAGTCCTTGGGCGAGCCGTACAAGCCTGAACTCGAAGCCGTCACCCCGCTGATGGAGCGCGCCGAGCGCAATGCCGCCGTCGTGATGGGCCAGCAAAAAATCCTGACACAGGTGGGGGACGCACTGCGAACCATCAACCGCCAGTCTTCCGACCTGCTGGAAATCGCTGAAACCATTTCTTCACTCAAGCTGCAGCAAAACGCTTCGGCGTCCGAGATTTCTGCTGCCGGTCAGTTGGTGATGTTGACCCAGCGTATCGGCAAATCGGCCAACGAGTTCCAGACGTCTGAAGGCGTAAGCCCCGAAGCCGTGTTCCTGTTGGGCAAGGACTTGAACTCGTTCAAGGAAATTGCCCAAGGCCTGCTGGATGGCAGCCCTGAGCTGCGCCTCGCAGCCACCAAGGACGCACAGACGCGCGAGCAACTGGCCGCACTGATCAAGCTGTACGAGGACACCCGCAACCAGGCAGGCGCCATCCTGGGCAACCTGCAGGGCCTGGTGTCGGCCCGTGAGGCGCAGACAGCCATCATCGGCGACAGCGAGCCGCTGCGCCGCCAGCTGGAAACGCTGCAGAACAAGCTGTCTGCCCAGACCGGTGTGGGCGCAGGCCAGTTGGGTGCGCTGGTGTTGGCTGGTATGTTCGTGCTGTTGTGCGGTGTGGGCATTTCTCGTGTGCAACTGCTTGACAGCCGCCACCGCCAGCAAATGGCCGAAATGCAGCAGCGCGATGCACGTCGCCAGGAACAGGAAGCCAAGCGTATCAACGACGCCAACCAGGCCGCCATTTTGCGATTGATGAACGAACTGCAGCAGGTTGCCGAAGGTGACCTGACACAGGAAGCCACGGTGACCGAAGACATCACCGGCGCCATTGCAGACTCGGTGAACTACACGGTGGAGGAACTGCGGCAGCTGGTGGGCAGCGTGCAGAAGACGGCGACCCGGGTGGCGCAGACGACGGCCATGGTGGACAACACCTCCACGGAACTTCTTGCGGCCTCCACCGAGCAGTTGCGCGAAATCCGCGAGACCGGCCAGTCGGTTCTGGACATGGCAGGCCGCATCAACGACGTGTCCGTGCAGGCCGAAGAATCTGCCCAGGTGGCACGCCAATCGCTGCAAGCTGCTGATTCGGGCCTGCAGGCCGTGCAGAACGCCATTGGCGGTATGAACTCCATCCGTGACCAGATCCAGGAAACCTCCAAGCGTATCAAGCGCCTGGGTGAATCCTCGCAGGAGATTGGTGAAATCACCGAGCTGATTTCCGACATTACCGAGCAGACGAACGTGCTGGCACTGAACGCCGCCATCCAGGCAGCGTCCGCCGGTGAAGCAGGCCGAGGCTTCTCCGTGGTGGCCGAGGAAGTGCAGCGGCTGGCTGAACGCTCCGCAGACGCCACGCGCCAGATTTCTGCCCTGGTGAAAGCCATTCAGACCGACACGCAAGATGCTGTGGCCGCCATGGAACGCTCCACGCAGGGTGTGGTGGAAGGGGCGCGCCTGTCCGACAGCGCGGGTACGGCGCTGACCGAAATCGACCGCGTGTCGCGCCGTCTGGCGGATCTGATTGAGCAGATTTCCTCTTCGACCTCCCGCGAAGCATCGCTCGCCAACGAAGTGGCTGACAACATCCAGCACATCTTCGCGGTGACCGAGCAAACCGGTGAGGGTACGCGGGCCACGGCACAGCAGGTGCGAGAACTCTCCACCATGGCCGAGGAACTGCGCCAGTCCGTGTCGCGATTCAAGATTGCCTGACGACAAACCAACTTCGGGCTCAGTGCAGCCGGGAACCAATCCATGTCATCTCTCGACGCCGTCAACGCACCGCAGGCAGAAGGCACCCAGTCCGAGCAGGATCTGGGGCCTTTGGCGTGGGTGCTGGAAGAACTGCGCAAATCCCTGGATGGCGCTGTCAAAGCATTGCGCCGGTTTGTCCATGAGGCCGACCTGGCCCGCGAATCCGATCTGGCGAGCCTGGATGTTTCCAGTTTGCGCATGGCGCGCCAGTTGCTTCACCAGTCGGGGGGCGCTCTCGAGATGGTGGGCATGGCCTCTCCGGCGCTTGTGCTGCGGGCCATGGAATCTGCAGTGCAGCGCTTTGTGCAGCGCCCGGAGCTCTGCACGGACGATGCTGCAGGCGCCATCGAGCGCGCCAGTTTCGCGCTGAGCGAGTTTTTGGAGAGTGTGCTGGCAAGCAAGCCGGTCTCGCCTGTGGCCTTGTTTCCCCAGTACCGCGATGTCCAGGTTCTGACAGGCGTGGAGCGTGTCCACCCGGCGGATCTCTGGCCCGTGGAGCGCCGGTTCCGGGAGCCGGACACGCCCTTGCCTGCAACGTCCATCGCCTATGGGCCTGCGGCGCGTGCACGTCTCGACCATGCGGTGCTGCGCATCGTCAAGGACGGGAATGTCGGTGCCGCACGGGACTTGCGCGAGCTGTCGCTGGGTTTGGCTGCGGGCCAGGCCGATCGGCAGGTGCGCGCCTTCTGGAAAATCTGCGCGGGCTTTTTTGAAGGCTTCAGCCGTGGGCTGGTTGCTGCCGATGTGTATGCCAAGCGGGTGGCTTCGCGCATCCTGATCCAGTACGCCACTTTGGCGCGGGGCGATGCAGGTGTGGCAGACCGCCTGGTGCAGGACTTGCTGTTCTTCTGCGCACAGGCCAAGCCACCGGAGGGAATGGATCTTCCGTGTCTGGCTGCGGTGCGCAAGGCCTTTGGTCTTGACCGCTCCATTCCGGTTGATTACGAAGCCCGGCGGTTTGGCCGGTTTGATCCTGCCGTGCTGGCGCAGGCCCGCAAGCGTATTTCGGCCGCTGCAGAAACCTGGTCCGCATTCGCTGGCGGAGATCGCAACAAGCTCAAGCCGTCCGCAGACCAGTTTTCGCTGGTGTGCGATTCCCTGCGCAAACTCCATCGCAGCAGCGAACCCCTGGCGCAGGCCCTGACCCGCGCTGTAGAGCAGACGACGCGCAGCGGTGAGCCGCCTGCGCCGGCACTGGCCATGGAAGTGGCCACTTCGGTGCTCTACCTCCAGGCAGCCCTGGAGGAAACCGATACTCCTGAAGAGCAATTGCTCGAACGCTCAACCCATCTGGCACAGCGCCTCGATGCCGTCTGCGGCGGGGCCGAACCTGAACCGCTCGAACCCTGGATGGAGGATCTGTACCGCAGGGTCAGCGACAACCAGACCATGGGCAGCGTGGTGGATGAGTTGCGCGCCACCTTGGGTGAGGCAGAGCGGTCGATGGATCAGTTCTTCCGTAACCCGGCCGATGTGTCTCCCTTGGCCAGTGTGCCAGGGCGGCTTGCCCAGATGCGCGGCGTGCTCTCGGTGCTGGGCCTGGATCAGGCATCTGTCGCGGTGCTGCGCATGCGCGATACCGTCGAACGCCTGATGGTCAATGAGCCCGCAGATGAAGCCGAGCGCAAGCAGACCTTCGAGAAGCTGGGCAACAGCCTGGGCGCCCTGGGTTTCCTCATCGACATGCTGAGCTACCAGCGTGCGATGGCGCGCAAGCTCTTTGTCTATGACGAGGAGCTGGGAGAGCTTCGCCTGCTGATGGGCCGTTCGCGTCCGCGCGCCACCGACCAGGACGAAAGCCCTGATGCATTGGCGCACAAGCTCGAGGAGCGCGCGCCCGTGCCGCTGCCCGATGTGGTGCCACGCTCCAGTTTGTACGTGCCGCCTGCGCAGCCGACAAGTCCGGAGGTCGTGGCCGATCTGGCGGCATCGCCTCCCGCGGCACTCATGGATGAACTGCTGCCGCCTGCGCCGGTCCAGGAGCTTGCAATTCCTGAACACGCGCCCCTCGTGGAGGCAGCCGCCGACATGACGGCGCCGCCCGCAGCGCCCGCCTTCGATGCCCTGGCCACCATACCCGTATCGGTGCCGGTGGCCGCTCCTGCTGCGGCTCCTGCGGCCGGTGCTGATGAAGAGGACGAAGAACTGCTGGGCATCTTCCTGGAGGAGGCGCGGGAAGTGGTGGCGAACGGTCTGGCCGCCATCCAGACCTTGCGTTCCGAGCCCGGAGACCTGAGCGAACAAACCACCTTGCGCCGTGCGTTCCACACGCTCAAGGGCAGTTCGCGCATGGTGGGCCTGAACGAATTCGGCGAAGCAGCGTGGTCCATGGAGCAACTGCTCAATGCCTGGCTGGCAGAGCAAAAACCCATGCAGCCACCGCTGATGGATCTGTCAGACAAGGCACTGCATGCCTTTGTCCGGTGGGCAGATGACATCGAGCAGGGACAGGCGGATGCCTGGCAGGCGTCGGCGTTCTCGGCGGCTGCCGATGCCTTGCGCCTGCGGGGCGAGCTGGTCGAACTGGTGCTTCCTGGCCCATTGCCGTCTATTCCCGTGGCAGAGGCCATGGAGGCGACGCAAGCCGCCCCGGATGTCCAGGCGACCGAGCGCACACCCGAGGAAGAATCCGTGCCGATGCCCGATTTCTCGGACACCGCACCGCTGGAGTTCCCCGAGCTTGGAGCCGCAGTTCCTGCCGAAGAACCTGTACCGCTTGCACTGGCGGAAGACATCGATTTCTCGGAATTCTCTGCCGCCCTGGGGACACAGGGCGAAGTGGCGCCCGAAGCGGCGGTATCCGCCCAGACCGTCGATCTCTTGCTCGATGTGCCGGAGCTGATTCCACAGCCGGTCGAGCTTTCTGGCGAGACGGCTGCGCAAGAGCTGCCATCGCTGGATGCGCTGCCAGAGTTGGAACCCCTGGACCAGGAAGGGCCCGAGACCTTGCCCCCGGTGCTGGAGGCAGAGCCGGAGCCCGAAGTGGCCCTGGCGCCAACCCCGGTTCCAGAACTGGCGCCAGAAGAGGTTCCGGAGGAAGTGCCGACGCAGGCCGAGATACCTTCGGCTCCCGTGCCCATGGACGAGACGGTCAAGGTCATCGGCGATCTGCACATCAGCATCCCGCTCTACAACGTCTACCTCAATGAAGCAGACGAGTGGTCACGCCGCCTGGTCACCAGCCTGCAGGAATGGTCGATGGAGTTGCAGGAGCCGCTGCCCGATACGGCAGTGGCCCTGGCCCATTCGCTGGCAGGCAGTTCGGCCACGGTGGGTTTCAACGCCTTGTCGGATGCAGCCCGTCTGCTCGAACATGCGCTGGAGCATGTGCAGCTGCAGGCGCGCGGTACGGCAGAAGACGCACAAACCTTCCTGGATGCCGCAGAAGACATCCGCCGTCTGTTGCATCAATTTGCGGCAGGCTTCCTCAAGGAGGCGCAGCCCGATGTGCTTGAAGCCCTGCGCCGGATTCTTGAAACCGAGGTTGTCAGCACCCAGTCGCCGCCGGTAGAAGATGCCGAGCAGGCCATGGAAGCCTGGCGCATCGAAAACGCCCAGGCCATGCTGGCGCAAGAGGCTGCCAAGGCCGAGGGGCCTGCGGCCGAAACCACGCCCCCCGTGCAGGAGGAAAGCGCGCCCGTAATGCCGCCGCAGGTGGTCCATGCGCCCGTGGCGCCGCCTTTGTCGGTGGTGGCGCCAGCGCAGGCCGTTGCCCCTGCGCCGGAGCTTTCCGGTGTGACGCTGGACATCGACGACGATATCGATGCGGTGGACGTGATCGACCCCGATCTGTTCCCCATTTTCGAAGAAGAAGCGGCAGAACTGTTGCCCGCCCTGGGTGGAGCACTGCGCCAGTGGGCGGCCCGCCCAGACAACATGGGTGCGCGCACCGAGGTGCTGCGTGCCTTGCACACACTCAAGGGCAGTGCCCGCCTGGCCGGCGCCATGCGCCTGGGCGAAATGGCCCACCGGCTCGAATCCGCCATCGAGCAGATCGATGTGGAAACCGTGCAGTCTGCCGACGTGGAGCCCTTGCTGGGCAGCTTCGACGGCTTGCAGGCCAACTTTGGCGCGCTGCGGGCCATCAGTGCCCAGGCGCCGGCAGAGGCTGTGGTGGTCACCCCCGCCCGTGCCGACGAAGCGCCCGCAACGCCTGAAGCGGCAGCGCCTGTGAGCGAAGCGGCCCCTGCCGCAACAGCCCCTGCTGCGCCTGCTCCGGTCCGTCCGCTGCTGGCCCGGCCGCAGGGCTTGGACATTGCACCCGCACGTCCGGCAGCCGCGCATTCGGTGCGGGTGCGTGCCCAGCTGCTGGATCGGCTGGTCAACCAGGCGGGCGAGGTGATGATCACCCGCTCGCGCATGGAAGCGCGCCTGGCCCAACTGCGCGGCTCCATGGCAGACCTGACCGGCAACCTGGAGCGTCTGCGCCAGCAATTGCGCGACATCGAACTCCAGTCCGAATCACAGATGCAGTCCCGCCTGGCGCAGTCCAAGGACACGGCGGCGGGCTTCGATCCGCTGGAGTTCGACCGCTTCACGCGTGTGCAGGAACTCACCCGCATGATGGCCGAGTCCGTCAACGACGTGGCCACCATCCAGCGCAACCTGCTGCGCGCCATGGAAGGCACTGAAGACGACCTCATTGCTCAGGGCCGACAGGCGCGTGAGCTGCAGCGCGACCTGCTGCGCACCCGCATGGTGGAGTTCGAGGGCATCTCCGAGCGCCTGTACGCCGTGGTGCGCCAGGCCGCCAAGGAGACGGGCAAACAGATCAAGCTGGACATCACCGGCGGCTCCATCGAGATGGACCGTGGCGTGCTGGACCGCATGACCCCTGCGTTCGAGCACCTGTTGCGCAACTGCGTGGCGCACGGGATCGAGTCTCCTGACCAGCGCGCCGTCAAGGGCAAACCGGCATCGGGCACCATCACCATTGACCTGCACCACGAAGGCAACGACGTGTCGGTCGCCTTCCGGGATGATGGCGCGGGCCTCAACCTTCCTGCCATCCGTGCCAAGGCGGTGGCCCAGGGCATGCTTGCTGCCGACGCCTCCGTCAGCGATGCCGAAGCAGCCAACCTGATCTTCACGCCGGGTTTTTCCACAGCCTCCGAAGTGTCCAGCCTGGCAGGGCGCGGTATCGGCATGGACGTGGTGCGTGCCGAGGTGAACGCTCTGGGGGGACGCATCGAAACCCAGACCGAACAGGACAAGGGCGCCTCCTTCCGCATGGTGCTGCCGCTGACCACAGCGGTGACGCAGGTGGTGATGCTGCGCGCAGGCGATCTGGCCATCGGCGTTCCTGCCAACCTGGTGGAAATCGTGCGCCGCGTGCCCTCGGTCGAGCTTGAAGCGGCGTACCGCAGCGGCGCATTTGAAATGGCTGGCGAAAGCCTGCCCTTCTTCTGGTGCGGGGCGCTGCTGCAGGCATCCCAGCACAGCAACGAACCAGCCGTGGGCAAGACCCGCCCCGTGGTCATTCTGCGCAGCGCGGCACAGCGCATCGCCATGCATGTGGACGAAGTGCTGGGCAACCGCGAAGTGGTGGTCAAGAACCTGGGGCCGCAGCTCTCGCGCCTGCCGGGCCTTGCGGGCATGTCGGTGCTGGCCTCGGGCGCGGTGGTGCTGATTTACAACCCGGTGGCACTGGCCACGGTGTACGGCGAGCAGATCCGCGCAACGGCCAGCAGCCTGCCGCTGGGTGCGGTGTCGGTCACGGTCGTGTCCGATACGGGTACTGCCACCCCCGCGCTGGCCGCACCGGCCGCAGGGCAGGTGCCGCTGGTGCTGGTGGTGGACGACTCCATTACCGTGCGCCGTGTCACGCAGCGCCTGTTGCAGCGCGAGGGCTATCGCGTGGCCCTGGCAGCCGATGGTTTGCAGGCCCTGGAAAAGCTCCAGGAAGAGCGGCCCACGGTGGTGCTGTCGGACATCGAAATGCCGCGCATGGACGGCTTCGACCTGGCGCGCAACATCCGCGCAGATGCCAGCCTGCACGATCTGCCGATCATCATGATCACTTCGCGCATCGCCCAGAAGCACCGCGAGCATGCCATGGAACTGGGCGTGAACCACTACCTCGGCAAGCCCTATTCGGACGACGAGCTGCTGAGCCTGATCCAGCACTACGCCCAGCAGGCGCAGGCGGCCGCTCCTGCCTGAAGGTTGCTGGCGGGAGCAGGCGAACCCATGGATGCACCGCCCGCCGCCGCCTGCCCCTGGCTGCAGGCCTGCCTGGCCCGAATGGCGCAGGAAGGCGCCTCCGACCTGTTCCTGACGGTCGGGGCGCCGCCCACGCTCAAGCGCCAGGGCGCCTTCGTCGCCCTCCCGCACGAACCGCTCACGCCCCAGCAGGTGCGTGAGGCGGCGTATTCGGTCATGCGCGCATCGCAGATAGCCGAGTTCGAGGCGCGCATGGAATGCGACCTCGCCTACCAGACCAGCCCCGCCGAACGCTTTCGGGTGAACGTGCACCTGCAGCGTGGGCAGGTCGGCATGGTGGTGCGCTACGTGTCGCCGCAGATTCCGTCGATCGACGCCTTGCACCTGCCGCCCGTGCTCAAGCATCTGGCGTTTCTCAAGAACGGACTGATCCTGGTGGTCGGCGCGGCAGGTTCGGGCAAGACCACCACCCTGGCCTCCATGCTGGACTACCGCAACGAGCGCACGGCAGGCCATATCCTGACGGTGGAAGATCCCATCGAATACCTGCACGCGCACAAGAAGTCACTGGTCACGCAGCGCGAAGTGGGGCTGGACACCCTGTCGTACGACGAGGCCCTGCGCCACGCCATGCGCGAGGCGCCCAACGTGATCATGATCGGCGAGATCCGCGACCGCGTCTCCATGCAGCATGCGCTGCACTATGCGCAAGCGGGCCACCTGTGCGTGTCCACACTGCACGCCAACAACGCCAGCCAGGCCGTGCAGCGGGTGCTGAACTTCTTTCCCGAAGAGGCGCACCGGCAACTGCTCATGGACCTGTCGCTCAACCTCAAGGCCGTCGTGGGGCAGCGCCTGGTGCCCGGTGCGCAGGGCGGCTGGGTGCCAGCGGTGGAGGTCATGCTGCTGTCGCACTATGTCTCCGACCTGATCCAGAAGGGCCAGATCGAGGGCTTGCGCACTGCCATGGAGCGCAGCGGCGAGGTGGGCATGTGCACCTTCGACCAGGCGCTCTACGCGCTGTTTGAAAGCGGCGCCATCACCCAGGCCGAAGCCGTCGCCCATGCCGACAACCGTACCGACATGGGCTTGCGCATGCGCCTGGCCTCGGGCGCCTCGCTGGGGGTGGAAGGCATGCAGATGGCGCCAGAAGTGCAGGACAGCGCGGAGCCCGCTCCAGGCGCCTCCCCCTAGCTTGCCACCGCCTTGACCACCGCATAGCGCTGCAGGGTGCGCTCGCGCGCCGCCGCATGGTCCACGATGGGGTGGGGGTAGTCGCGCCCCAGCACTACGCCCGCAGCCTGCAGCTCCAGGGGCGAGGCCTCCCAGGGCGCATGCAGCGCAGCATCGGGCAATGCGGCCAGCGCAGGCAGGTAGCGGCGGATGAAGCGGCCCTGGGGATCGAACCGGCGGCTTTGCGTAACGGGGTGGAAGATGCGGAAGTAGGGCTGCGCATCGCAGCCACTGGAGCTGGCCCATTGCCAGCCGCCATTGTTCGCTGCCAGGTCGTAGTCGTTGAGGTGCAGCGCAAAAAAACGCTCGCCCCAGCGCCAGTCGATCCCCAGGTCCTTGGTCAGAAAACTGGCCACCACCATGCGCAGGCGGTTGTGCATGTAGCCTGTGCGCAGGATTTGTGCCATGGCCGCATCCACCAGCGGGTAGCCGGTGCGTCCCTCGCACCAGGCGGCAAAGTGCGCCTGGGCTTGCGCGCCCGTCTCCCAGGCGATGGCGTCGTAGGCGGGCTTGAAACTGCGCTCCACCACATGCGGATGGTGGTGCAGGATCTGGAAGTAAAAGTCGCGCCAGACCAGCTCGCTGAGCCACACCGCGGCGCCGGTGCTGCCCTGGTGAGCGCGCTCCAGCGCCATGCGCGCCAGGCTGCGCACCGACACCGTGCCAAAGCGCAGGTGGGTGCTGAGGTAGCTGGGGCCTTTGATGGCGGGGAAGTCGCGCGCCTGGTCGTAGCGGTCGATGCGGTCCGCAAAGTCCTGCAGCAGTTGCTGCGCGCCCTGGCTGCCCGCAGGCAGGACGCGCAGGTCCAGGTCGGCGGGTTCAAAGCCCAAGTGCTGTAGCGTGGGCACCGGGCCGCAGTGCTCGGCAGGCCGTGGTGCCAGCCTTGCAGCGCTGGGTTGCACCGGCCAGGGGGCCAGCCTGGCGTCGTCGATGCGCGCCAGCCAGGCCTTTTTGTAGGGTGTGAACACGGTGTAGGGGCTGCCGGTGCGGGTGAGCAGTTCGCTGCGCTCGAATACCGTGTGGTCCTGGCAGGTGTGCAGTGGGCGCCGCTGTAGTGCCAGTTGCGTGCGCACCCGCGCATCGCGTGCCAGTGCGGCGGGCTCGTCGTCATGGTGGGTGAACACGGCCTCTGCGCCCAGCGCCTGGGCCAGCTCCGGGATGAGGGTGTCGGCATGCCCATGCAGCACGATCAGGCCCGCCTGCGGGTGGCCCGCCAGGGCGCGCAGTTGGCCGTCCAGCTCCACCAGCGATGTGCGGATGAACTCCACCCGCCTGTCCCTGCGCGGAAGCAGGTCGAGGATGGTGCGGTCGAAGACGAAGGCGCAGTGCACCTGCTGGCACTGCTGCAAGGCATGGTGCAGGGCAGCGTGGTCTTGCGCGCGCAGGTCGCGGCGGAACCAGACCAGCCCCGTGCGGTAGGGAGCGGACATGTTGACCGTAAAATTGGGCGATGCCCGCCCATTCTGCGCCCATGAACCTGACACACCATTTCCTCATCGCCATGCCCGGTATGGAGGATGTGTCTTTTGCGGGCAGCGTGGTGTACCTGTGCGAGCACAGCGAGCGCGGCGCGCTCGGGCTCATCATCAACAAACCCACCGACATCAAGCTCCAGGGCCTGTTCGAAAAGGTCGATCTGCCCCTGGGCAGGCCCGACCTGAGCGATGCGCCGGTGTTCCTGGGCGGGCCGGTGCAGACCGAGCGCGGCTTTGTGCTGCACGAGCCCATGCAGGCCCAGGGCGAGGAGGGCGAAGAATCCGCCTACGCCTCCACCATGGTCATCCCGGGCGGCGGGCTGGAGATGACCACCTCCAAGGACGTGCTCGAAGCCCTGGCCACGGGCGCGGGCCCACGGCGTGTGCTGATCACGCTGGGCTATTCGGCCTGGGGCGAGGGCCAGCTGGAATCCGAACTGGCCGAGAACACCTGGCTGACCGTGGGCGCCGACCTGGGGGTGATTTTCGACACCCCCATCGACAAGCGCTACGACAGCGCGCTGGGCTTGCTGGGCCTGCAGGCGTGGCAGATCTCGCCGGGGGCGGGGCACGCATGAGCGCACCGGCCCCGTCCGCCTCCGCTGCCGTTCCCGCGCATTTCCAGACCTTTCTCGCTTTCGATTTTGGGCTGCGCCGCACCGGCGTGGCCTTTGGTACACGCATGCTGGGCACGGCGTCGCCCCGGCCCACCATCCAGGCCGAGGGTGATGCGCGCTTTGCCCCGGTGGCTCGGGCGATTGCCGAATGGCAACCCGATGCGCTGGTGGTGGGCGTACCCTACCACCCGGACGGCGCCAGCCATGACAACACCCGCCGCGCGCAGCGCTTTGCGCGCCAGCTGCGCGGGCGCTTTGGCCTGCCGGTGTACGAGGTGGACGAGCGCTACAGCACCACCGAGGCGCTGGCCGCCAACGCGCGCGACGCCGATGCCGCGTCGGCCTGCATCATTCTGGAACAGTTTTTGAGGAGTCTTTCATGACCACAGCTTCTTCGGGCGCGCAGGGCAGCCTGGTGCTCGACGCCGAGGCCCTGTACCGCGAATTGCTGCGCGGCGTACGCAGCCTGCGCGAGCCGCACACGCGCCTGGCGGGCATCGCCTCCGGCGGTGCCTGGCTGGCGCAGCGCCTGCAACAGGACCTGGGCCTGGAGGGCGCGCCGGGCGTGCTGTCTTCGGCCATGCACCGCGACGACTTTGCCCAGCGCGGCCTGGCGTCGAGCGCGCACACCGCGCTGCCCTTCGATGTGAACGGCGCCGACATCCTGGTGCTGGACGATGTGCTCTACACCGGCCGCACCGTGCGCGCCGTGCTCAACGAGCTGTACGACTACGGCCGTCCCGCACGCGTGCGCCTGGCCGTGCTGGTGGACCGCGGCGGGCGCGAACTGCCCGTGCAGCCCGACTTTGCCGCCGCACGCGTCACGCTGCCCGCGAGCCAGTCGCTGGCGCTGGCGCGCACCGACGGCGGCAGTTTTGTGTTCCAGGTTCAGGAGGCGTGAATTCCGTGCGACACCACCGCAACCCCCAACTCAACCGCAACGGCGAACTGATCCACCTGCTGTCCGTCGAGGGCTTGCCGCGCGACATCGTCACGCACATCCTCGACACGGCGGCCAACTTCGTCAGCGTGCACGAGCGCGAAGTCAAGAAGGTGCCGCTGCTGCGCGGCAAGAGCGTGTTCAACCTGTTCTTCGAGAACAGCACGCGCACGCGCACCACCTTCGAAATTGCCGCCAAGCGCCTGTCGGCCGACGTGTTCAACCTCGACATCGCGCGCAGCTCGGCAAGCAAGGGCGAGTCGCTGCTGGACACCATCGCCAACCTCTCGGCCATGGCGGCCGACCTGTTCGTGGTGCGGCACAGCGAATCGGGCGCACCCTACCTGATCGCCCAGCACGTGGCGCCGCATGTGCACGTCATCAACGCAGGCGACGGGCGCCACGCCCACCCCACGCAGGGCCTGCTGGACATGTACACCATCCGGCACTACAAGAAGGATTTTTCCAACCTCACCGTGGCCATCGTCGGCGACGTGCTGCACTCGCGCGTGGCGCGCTCGGACATCCACGGCCTGACCACCCTGGGCTGCGCCGAAGTGCGCGTGGTGGGGCCGCGCACCCTGGTGCCGTCCAACCTGGCAGACATGGGCGTGCGCGTGTTCCACACGCTCGAAGAGGGCATCAAGGACGCCGACGTCGTTATCGCCCTGCGCCTGCAGAACGAACGCATGAGCGGCGCGCTGCTGCCGTCGAGCCAGGAGTACTTCAAGAGCTTCGGCCTGACCCCCGAGCGCCTGCGCTGGGCCAAGCCGGACGCCATCGTCATGCACCCCGGCCCCATCAACCGCGGCGTGGAGATCGACTCCGCCGTGGTCGATGGGCCGCAAAGCGTGATCCTGCCGCAGGTGACCTTCGGCATCGCCGTGCGCATGGCGGTCATGTCCATCGTGGCGGGGAATGAGGCGTGACCCCCCTGTGGCGCTGCGCGCCTTCCCCCGCTCTCGCAGCGCTGTGCGCTGCGGGCAGGGGGACGCTCCCAGCGCCCGCACGTGGGAATGCTGGCGGCCCTTGCGCGGGAGCCCTGGCCTGGGGTGCGCCAGTTTCATGCATCACGGATATAAAGTGAAACCATTTGCTATTAATTTAATAGCTACTAGCGCTTATTCCATAAGCGCTGGCGGCCAATTTGGCTTGAAATCATGAAAATTCTGATCCAGAACGGCCGGGTGATCGACCCCGCCTCGGGCCTTGACCAAACCTGCGACATTGCCCTCGCTGCGGGGCGCATCGTAGGTGTGAACCGCGTGCCGCCCGACTTTGCGCCCCACCGCAGCATCGACGCTTCGGGCTGCCTGGTGCTGCCGGGCCTGGTGGACCTGGCCGCGCGCCTGCGCGAGCCGGGGCACGAGCACGAAGGCATGCTCGAATCCGAAATGGCCGCCGCTGTGGCCGGTGGCGTCACCAGCCTGGTGTGCCCGCCGGACACCGACCCGGTGCTCGACGAGCCCGGCCTGGTGGAAATGCTCAAGTTCCGCGCTGAAAAGCTCCACCAATCGCGCCTGTTCCCGCTGGGCGCACTCACGCGCGGCCTGGCGGGCGAGGTGCTCACCGAAATGGCCGAGCTCACCGAGTCGGGCTGCGTGGGCTTCAGCCAGGCCGACGTGGCGCTGGCCAGCACCCAGGTGCTGCAGCGCGCGCTGCAGTACGCCGCCACCTACGGCTACACCGTGTGGCTGCGCCCGCAGGAGCTGCACCTGGGCGCGGGCGTGGCCGCCAGCGGCCCGCTGGCCACGCGCCTGGGCCTGAGCGGCGTGCCCGTGGCGGCCGAAACCATTGCGCTGCACACCATTTTTGAACTGCTCAAGGCCACCGATGCGTGCGTGCACCTGTGCCGCCTCTCCAGCGCGGCAGGCGTGGATCTGGTGCGCCAGGCCAAGGCCGCAGGGCTCAAGGTGAGCTGCGATGTGAGCATCAACTCACTGCACCTCACGGACCATGACATCGGCTTCTTCGACAGCCGTGCGCGCCTCACACCGCCGCTGCGCCAGCAGCGCGACCGCGACGCCTTGCGCGCCGCGCTGCGCGACGGCACCATCGACGCCCTGGTGTCCGACCACACCCCGGTGGAGCAGGATGCCAAGACCCTGCCGTTTGCCGAGGCCGAGCCCGGCGCCACTGGGCTGGAGCTGCTGCTGAGCCTGGCGCTCAAGTGGGCGCAGGACGACAGCGTGCCGCTGCAGCGTGCGCTGGCCGTGGTCACCAGTGCGCCTGCTGCCGTGCTTGGCACGGCGCTGGGCACCCTGCAGGCCAGCGTCGGCCGTTTGGTCGAGGGCGGGGTGGGCGATGTGTGCATCGTCGATCCCGGTGCGCACTGGCTGGCCGAGCCCGCCGCGCTGCGCAGCCAAGGCAAGCACACGCCGTTCTCGGGCTACGAGTTGCCCGCGCGGGTGCGCTGCACCCTGGTGGGCGGGCAGGTAGCCTTCGAGCGGGAATGAAGTGAAACACCCCCCTGAGGCCCTACGGGCCTTCCCCCCTCTCTGCTTCGCTTCGCTCGCGGATGGGGGACGCTCCCAGCGCGGCGGGGCGGCCCTTGCGCGGGAGCCCTGGCCTGGGGCGCGCCGGTTTCATGCGCTGCGGGTGGTGCGTTCGCGGAATGGATAACTGATATGCAGCCTGGCGCCCGCCAGCGGCCAGACACCTTGCCAATTTCTCACCATGCGAAGCTTTGTCGCCTGCTGGCGCGTTGTGCGCCTGATCGTGCACCTGCTGCACGGCCTGGGGGTCGTGGCGCTGCGCTTTCCCACGCTCTCGCCCGCGCAGCAACAGGCGCGCGTGCAGGCCTGGTCGCTGGCGCTGCTGCGCCATGCGGGCATTCGCCTGGTGGTGCAGGGCCAGCCTGCGGTGCAGGGGCCGGTGATGCTGGTGGCCAACCACATCTCCTGGCTCGACATTCCGGTGCTGCATGCGGCGCGCTATTGCCGCTTCATTTCCAAGTCCGACGTGCAGGGCTGGCCCCTCATTGGTGCCCTGGCCACGGCGGCGGGGACGCTGTACATCGAGCGCAGTTCGCGGCGCGACGCCATGCGCATGGTGCACGCCATGCGCAAGGCACTGCAGGAGGGTGAAGTGCTGGCAGTGTTCCCCGAAGGCACCACGGGCGACGGCCGCACCCTGCTGCCCTTCCACGCCAACCTGCTGCAGGCGGCGTTGGAGGCGCACGCCTCGGTGCAGCCCGTGGGCCTGCGCTTTGTGGAGCGTGCCACGGGCGAGACCTGCTACTACCCCAGCTACAAGGGCGAAGAGACCCTGGTGGGCTCGGTCTGGCGCACGCTTTCGTGCCCGGCCATCGATGCCGTGCTGCACTTTGGCAGCCCCGAGCCTGCCGGCGAGCGCGACCGCCGCGCCTGGGCCCAGCACCTGCACCAGGTGGTGGACGCGCTGCGCAAAGGCTAGGCCAGGCTCAGCGGCTGGCGTTCCAGTTGGATGTGGTGGTAGTCCTCCACCAGATCCATGCCCAGTTCCTCGATGGCGTCGTCCTCGGCGTCGTAGGCCCAGACCACGCGGATGTCCGTGCCCTGGCGGCCTGCGCGGTCGAGTAGCGCAAACAGCGCGCGCAGGCCCATGGTCGAGGCGCTGTTGATGTACTGCAGCTGCATGTGGGCTTCGAAGCGCGCGGGGCGCTGCTGCTCGAAGTACTGCTGCAGCGTGTGCAGCAGCGGCTGGAAGAAAGGCAGGGGGTTCTCGGGGTAGCACTCGCCGGCAATCTCCATGCGCTGCGATGCGGGGATGAACAGGATTTCAGGGGTGACGTTGCTGCGCTCGATGTGCAGGTTGTGCATGGTGGGCTCCTCTACAAAGGCAAAGTCGAAAACGGATTCAGATGCGCGCCTTCACATGGAAGAGTGCGGTGCGCGCCTGCGGGTCGGGGGTGGAAGCAAAGCTGTATTCGAGTGGCGCGCTGGCGTCGCGCGCAATGGTCAGCAGTCCCAGTCCCGCGCCGCGGCTGATGGCGTCGCTGTCTGCGTGCTCGCTGTTGCGCAACTGGGTGCGGTAGCTTTCCTTGATTTCGGCCAGGCTCATGGAGCGCAGCGCGCTGAGCTTCTCGGTCAGGCGCGCGATGTGCTCCACGTGCACCGGGTTGCTGCACACCAGCCAGTAGTGGCTTTCGGCACAGGACGCACGCTCGCGTCCCACGGCAATCGCGCCGCTGGCCACTGGCGCGCCATTGCCCAGCGTGGCGCTGGCGGCGGCGTAGTGCAGCACGTTCTGCGCCATTTCGATGAAGGTGGAAAACACCTTGCGCTTGGCGGCCGAACCGGCTTCTTCGCTGGCCAGGCGGCCTTTGAGGGAGTCGGCCGCCGCAGCAATCATCGCGGGCGTGAATTCGCCTGCGTAGTACAACAGCACGCCGCAGTCTTGCGAGTTGTGCTGGAAGCGTTCGAATTCCTGCGGACTCATGCCTGCTCCTGCGCGGGTGCGCCGCAGCGGAAGGTCAGCAACGACACGTCGTCGCGGCGCCGCTCCAGGCCCTGCCATTGGTGGAAGTGTTCGGCAAACTCGGCGCACAGGGCGCGCGCGCTCACGCCGCGCCGCTGCTCCATGAACTGCACCAGCCGCCGCTTCCCGTGGGCGATCTGGCGCGGCCCGCCGATCTGGTCGATCACGCCGTCGGTGGGAATCACCAGCAGGCTGGGGCCGCCCAGCACCACCTGCTGCGTGGTCCAAGCCTGGTCGTCGGCGGTGTCGGCGTAACCGATGCCGTCGCGGTCGCCGTCGATGGTGCGCAGCGCGCTGCCATCGTCGGGCGCAATCAGCAGGTGCAGCCGGGCCGAGGCAAACTGCAGCGAAGCGCCATCGGGCGCCAGCAGGAACAGCGCCGCGTCCAGCCCGTCGTTGGATGGGCGGCTGCCGCTGCCGTAGCTGCTGTCGCCCTCGCGCTGGCGCTGCTGCAGCACGCGCTTGATGTAGCGGTTCATGGCGCCCAGTGTGGCGCCGGGGTCGAAGCTCTCGCACTCCGGGGTGACGGTCTGTTCCAGAAAGGACAGCGCAATCAGCGTCATGAACGCGCCTGGCACGCCATGGCCCGTGCAGTCGAACACGCAGCCCACCAGGCCCGCCGCCGTGCGGCGGAAGAAGTAGGCGTCGCCGCCGACTACATCGCGCGGCTGCCACAGCAGGGCGTGGTCGGGCAGCCCTTCACGCAGCGCCAGGTCGGACTCGGCCAGGTGCGAGCGCTGGATCAGGCTGGCATAGCCAATGCTGGAGAGCAGCTGGCGCGTCTTTTCGGCCTCGATGTCAGACATGGCCTTCATCAGCGCATAGCCCGTGCCCAGGCCCAGGTACTGGCCCTCGGCGGTGGTGATGAAGCCGTCCTTGAGCACGCGCGTGCCCGCTTCGACGGCGGCCCTGACCAGCGTCTCGATGGGCAGGCCCCGGTCCACGATCACCGGGCTTTTGTCCATGAAGGCGATGCAGCTCTTGCGCCCGAACACATCGCGCGCGAACGGGCGGGCGTACTGCTCCATGAAGATGTGGCGGTTGATGAGCCCGATGGGCTGGCCGTTCTCCACCACGGCCAGGGTTTCCTGCACCTCGTTCTGGGCAAAGAGCTGGCGCACGTCGTCGTTGGTGTGCTCGGGCGTGACAGGTTCGGCGGGTGCGGTCAAATGCTCGGCGCGCGTGGCCAGTGCAGCGTGCGTGTGGCGCTTGTCGGCTGCGCCTGCGGCGAGCGATTCATAAAGGCGTTCCAAAGAATTCATGGAGGCAACCTGTAACCAGATGCAATTCATTCTGGACAGGTGCCGTGACGCCGGCATGACGCCCCCGCAGGCCGTGGGGGTGCACGCGCTGCGGGCAGATGCAGCAGGGGCTATTTGCTATAAAAAATATAGCGCATTGCGCTTGCTGCATAAGCGCTGGAGCCGATTTTTGCTATGAAATTCCGCGCTCAAAGGTCACCACATGGTTCACCTGGGGACGGATGCCTATCCATTCGCCGATGGCGTGGTCGTGGTGGCTGGGCACATGGGCCAGCAGCATCTGGCCGTTGTCCATGCGCAGCGTGTACAGGAATTCCGAGCCGCGAAAGGCCTTGCGCACGATCTGCGCCTGCGCGGGGGCTGCGTCGTCGTGCACGATGTCGTCGGCGCGCAGCAGCACGTCGCAGGCCCCGCCGGGGTAGCGCGAAGGCAGGGGGCAGTCGGTCAGGTTGGCCAGGTCGCCCAGGGGGGTGCGCACCACCACGCTGCTGCCTTGCTGCACCAGCGTGGCGGGGGCAAACACGCCGTGGCCGATGAAGTCGGCCACAAAGCGCGTGGCCGGGCGGTGGTAGAGGGTGTAGGCGTCGTCCCACTGGTGCAGGCGGCCCTGGTGCATCACGCCGATCACGTCGCCAATGGCAAAGGCTTCGAGCTGGTCGTGGGTGACGAACAGCGCCGTGGCGCCCGCCTGCTTGAGGATGGTGCGCACCTCGTGGGCCAGGCGCTCGCGCAGGTCCACGTCGAGGTTGGAGAAGGGCTCGTCCAGCAGCATGAGCTGGGGGCGCGGTGCCAGCGCGCGTGCCAGCGCCACGCGCTGCTGCTGGCCGCCCGAGAGCTCGTGCGGGTAGCGCTGGGCGCTGCCTTCCAGGCCCACCAGCTGCAGCACCTCGGCCACGCGCAGGCTGCGCTCGGCAGCGGGCAGGTGCTCTATGCCAAAGGCCACGTTGCGGCCCACGCTCAGGTGCGGAAACAGCGCGTAGTCCTGGAACACCATGCCGATGCGCCGCTGCTCGGGCGGTACGCTGTGGCCGGGGCTGCCCACCACCTGCGACCCCAGGCGGATGGTGCCTGCCGCCACGGGCTCCAGCCCGGCCACGCTGCGCAGCAAGGTGGTCTTGCCGCAGCCCGAGGGGCCGATGAGCACGCCGATCTGGCCCGCTGCCAGGCCCAGGGACACATCCTGCACTGCGGCCACTGCCTGTCCGGCGTAACGCACCTGCAGTTGGGAGACTTCCAGAAACATGCCCGCATTGTAGGCGGGAGGTTCGAATGCGTAGAATTCGCATTTCCCTTGGCTGGCGTCTTTTGCCGGGCCGAATCCCCTCCCCGCAGCCCTTCGAGACGCTCTCTTGCCACGCCTGTCCGCCGTTTTGCGCCCCTTTCCCTTGCTGCTGCTGGCGGGCGCGCTGTCGCTGCCGGTGCTGGCGCTGCTGGGCGCCTGGTGGCCCTGGGGCGAGGGCGGCGCACCGGCCTGGGCCATCTTGCGCGAGATGGCGGCCACCGTGCTGCCGGGCTATGTCTGGACCACGCTGTGGCTGTGCCTGTGGGTGGGCCTGGGGGCGGCCGTGGTGGGCAGCGCTGCAGCGGCGGCGGTCACCTTGTTCAGTTTTCCAGGGCGGCGGGCGTTCGAATGGCTGCTGCTGCTGCCCCTGGCCATGCCGGCCTATGTGACGGCCTATGCCTACACCGATTTCCTGCAGTTCAGCGGCCCGCTGCAGGTGGGCCTGCGCACGGCCTTGGGCTGGGAAGGGCGCCTGCTCCCCGAGGTGCGCAGCCTGTGGGGGGCGGTGCTGGTGTTTGTCGTCTCTCTGTACCCCTATGTGTACCTGCTGGCACGCACCGCGCTGGGCGAGCGGGCAGCGCACCTCATGGAAGCAGCGCGCATGCTGGGGGCTCCGCTGCCCCGGCGCATTGCCCGCATTGCCCTGCCGCTGGCACGCCCGGCGGTGGCCGCCGGGGTGGCATTGGTGCTGATGGAAACCCTGGCCGACTTTGGCGTGACCAGCTACTTTGGCATCCAGAGTTTCACCACCGGCATTTACAAGGCCTGGCTGGCCATGGACAACCGCGTGGCGGCGGCGCAGCTCTCCACCCTGCTGCTGGCATTGGTCCTGGTGCTGCTGGGGCTGGAGCAGCGCGCGCAGCGGCGCATGCGCTTTGCGGCCTCGGGTGCAGGCCGGGGCGGGTCGGCCGAGGCGACGCCGGTGCGCCTGTGCGGAGGCCGTGCTGCGCTGGCCTGGGCGGTGTGCGCCCTGCCGGTGCTGCTGGGCTTTGTGGCGCCTGTGCTGTTCATGCTGCGGCCCTTGGTGGCCGACTGGTCGGTGCTGCCCTGGGACCGCTTTCTGGCCTGGGGCTGGAACAGCATGCGGCTGGGCGGCATCACGGCCCTGCTGTCGGTGGCGGTGGCGCTGGCGCTGGCGTTTGCGGTGCGGCGCGGCGCTGGCCTGCTCACGCGCGGCGTGGTGCGCCTGGCCAGCCTGGGCTATGCGGTGCCGGGTGCGGTGATCGTGGTGGGGCTGCTGCTGCCCGTGGGCTGGCTGCAGGCGCTGGCGCCGCAGTGGGGCGTGGGGGCGCTGGTCACCACCACGGCGCTGGGCATTGTGTGGGCCTACCTGGTACGGTTTTGTGCGGTGGCGCTGCAATCGGTGCAGAGCGGGTATGCGCGCATCCCGGCCAGCCTGGACGATTCGGCCCGCATGCTGGGCGCTGGCAGCGCGCGCTTGCTGGCGCGGGTGCACTGGCCTTTGCTGCGCCGCTCCACGGCGGCGGCGGCGCTGCTGGTGTTTGTGGATGTGATGAAGGAACTGCCCGCCACCCTGGTGCTGCGCCCCTTCAACAGCGACACGCTGGCCGTCGTGGCCTACCAGTTGGCACGCGACGAGCGGCTGGGCGAGGCGGCGCTGCCCTCGCTGGCGCTGGTGCTGGTGGGGCTGGTGCCGGTGGTGCTGCTCAGCCGGGCTTTGCGCAGCCATGAAGCCGGGGGCTGATTGGGGAAAACCCTGATCGGACGAGACCTCAGGTTTGGATTTTCAGCCGAATGGCGTTAACCTGCCAGCCCTTGCTGCGCAGGTGGGCCTGCAAGGCGGGCAACAGTTGGCGCAATTTGGCGGCGGCTGCATTGCTTTTGACCACCAGGCACCAGGTGTCGCCCTCGATGGGCCCGGCCTGCAGTGCGCTGCGCAGCGCCGGTGGAACCAGCGGCTCCACCGCCTTGAGGCGTTCGCTGGACTCGCGCGTGAGCGCAGCCAGCTTGGCCAATGTGGGTGACTCATCGGCAGCCTGCTGCAGCGTGATGGCGTGGTGGCGGCGGAGCATGTTCGGTCAAGGACACAGGAAGCAGGAATGCAGTTGATTATCATGGACTCGCGGCTATGCCGCAGCCGCACCATCCATCTGACCGGTACGCGCTTGATGGCGGCGATGCTGGGTGCATCGCTGGTGCTGATGGCAGTGGCCGCGCTGCTGTACCACCTGGTGTTTCTCAAGGGCGCGCGCGAAGGCTGGCCCGTGGTGGGTTCGCTGGTGCGTCTGGTGGTGGAGGATGAATTCGCCCAGCGCGACCGCTTCATGCGCCAGAACCTCGACGCCATGGCGCGCAAGCTGGGCGAAATGCAGGCGCGCATGGTCGAGCTGGAATCCCTGGGCGAGCGCGTTTCCGGGCTGGCGGGCATAGAGCCCACGGCAGCCAAGCCAGCGGGCCGTGCACCGGGCCTGGGCGGGGCGCTGATGGCGGGGCGCTTGCTCAGCATGGAAGAACTCGACGCCACTCTGCAGGAACTGGACCAGATCAGCGGCCAGCGCATCGACCTGCTCACGGTGCTGGAGTCGCGCCTTTTTGACCAGCACATCCGCAAGCACATGGTGCCCACCGAGTCGCCCGCGCCGGGCAAGGACGTCGGCTCGCGGTTCGGCTGGCGCATAGACCCCATCACCGGGCAGTCGGCGCTGCATGCGGGGCTGGACTTCACGGCTGACACGGGGGCATCCATCGTGGCTGCCGCCGCAGGCGTGGTGGTCACCCAGGAATACCACCCGCAATTCGGCAATATGGTCGAAATCGACCATGGCAACCAGCTCGTGACCCGCTATGCCCATGCCTCCAAGGTGCTGGTCAAGCGCGGCGACCTGGTGCGCCGTGGCCAGAAGATTGCCGAAGTGGGCAGCACCGGACGCTCCACCGGGTCGCACCTGCACTTCGAGGTGCTGGTGCAGGGTGTGCCCCAGGATCCGCAGAAATTCCTCTCCGCCGGCCAGCAGGCAACGCAGAAGCTGGCGGCCCTGCCCCAACGCAACGGCGGGGCGCCCACGGCTGGCAGGTAAAATCCGCGCTATTTGGCGCCGTTCCACCGCTTGTCGATGCTTGACAAGCTGCGGGGCATCCCCAACTGAGTCCCTTTCAATCAAGCTTCTGGCCGTCCGGTGTGCCTTCGGGCGCACGGGGCGGATCTGTTCGCATGGCCACCAACTTCCTCACCAAAATTTTCGGCAGCCGCAATGACCGGCTTCTCAAGCAATACCGCAAGACGGTGGCCCGCATCAATGCGCTGGAGCCCCAGTTCGAGGCACTGAGCGACGAGGACTTGCGGGCCAAGACGCAGGAGTTCCGCCAGCGCGTGGAGCAGGGCAGCACGCTGGATGACCTGTTGCCCGAGGCCTTTGCCGTGGTGCGCGAGGGCTCCAAGCGCATCATGAAGATGCGCCACTTCGACGTGCAGCTCATCGGCGGCATGGCGCTGCACTACGGCAAAATCGCCGAAATGCGCACGGGCGAGGGCAAGACGCTGACCGCCACGCTGCCCGTGTACCTCAATGCCCTGTCGGGGCACGGGGTGCACGTGGTCACGGTGAACGACTACCTGGCCAACCGCGATGCCCAGTGGATGGGGCGGCTGTACAACTTCCTGGGCCTGACGGTGGGCATCAACCTGCCGCAGATGCCGCGCGAGCAAAAGCAGGCCGCCTATGCCAGCGACATTACCTACGGCACCAACAACGAGTACGGTTTTGACTACCTGCGCGACAACATGGTCTACGAGGCGCAGGACCGCGTGCAGCGCAAGCTCAACTACGCCATCGTGGACGAGGTGGACTCCATCCTCATCGACGAAGCGCGCACCCCGCTGATCATCAGCGGCCAGGCCGAGGACCACACCGCCACTTACATTGCCATGAACAAGGTGGTGCCGCTGCTGGTGCGCCAGGAGGGCGAGGCCGACCCGCGCACCGGCGAGGGCGTGACCAAGCCCGGCGACTTCACGGTGGACGAAAAGTCGCACCAGGTCTTCCTGACCGAGCAGGGCCACGAGAACGCCGAGCGCATCCTGTCCAGCCAGGGCCTGATTGCCGAGGGCGCTTCGCTCTACGACCCGGCCAACATCACGCTCATGCACCACCTGTATGCGGCGCTGCGGGCCAACCACCTGTACCATCGCGACCAGCACTACGTGGTGCAGAACGGCGAGATCGTCATCGTCGATGAATTCACCGGCCGCCTGATGTCGGGCCGCCGCTGGAGCGATGGCCTGCACCAGGCCGTGGAGGCCAAGGAGGGCGTGGAGATCCAGGCCGAGAACCAGACGCTGGCTTCCATCACCTTCCAGAACTACTTCCGCCTGTACAACAAGCTCTCGGGCATGACCGGCACGGCCGACACCGAGGCCTACGAATTCCAGGAAATCTACGGCCTGGAAACCGTGGTCATCCCGCCCAACCGCCCGAGCAAGCGCGACGACCAGCTCGACCGCGTGTACAAGACCACGCGCGAGAAGTACGAGGCCGCCATTGCCGACATCCGCGAGTGCCACGAGCGTGGCCAGCCGGTGCTGGTGGGCACGACCTCGATCGAGAACTCCGAAATCATCGACCAGCTGCTGACCCAGGTGGGCCTGCCGCACCAGGTGCTCAACGCCAAGCAGCACGCCCGCGAGGCCGACATCGTGGCCCAGGCCGGCCGCCAGGGCATGATCACCATTGCCACCAACATGGCAGGCCGCGGCACCGACATCGTGCTGGGCGGCAACATCGAGAAAGACGTGGGCGCCATCGAGGCCGACGAGAGCCTGGACGAAGGCACCAGGCAATCGCGCATTGCCCAGCTGCGTGCGCAGTGGCAGCAAGACCATGAAAAGGTCAAGGCGCTGGGCGGCCTGCGCATCATCGCCACCGAGCGCCACGAGTCGCGCCGCATCGACAACCAGCTGCGCGGCCGCTCGGGCCGCCAGGGCGACCCCGGTTCCTCGCGCTTCTACCTGAGCCTGGACGATGCACTGATGCGCATCTTCGCGGGCGACCGCGTCAAGGCCATCATGGACCGCCTGAAGATGCCCGACGGCGAAGCCATCGAGGCGGGCATCGTCACGCGCAGCATCGAATCGGCCCAGCGCAAGGTGGAGGCACGCAACTTCGACATCCGCAAGCAATTGCTCGAATACGACGACGTGGCCAACGACCAGCGCAAGGTCATCTACCAGCAGCGCAACGACATCCTGGACGCCGGCGAACTGGCCGAAGTCATCGCCGGCATGCGCGAAGGCTGTTTCATGGACCTGGTGCGCCAGCATGTGCCCGCCGAATCGGTGGAGGAGCAGTGGAACCTGCCCGCACTGGAGAAAGCCCTGGCCGACGAGTGGCAGTTGAGCCTGCCGCTGCAGCAGATGGTGGCGGGTGCGCAGTCGGTCACCGACGACGATATCCTGGAAAAAGTGCTGGCCGCCGCGCATGGCGCCTACGATGCCAAGGTCGAGCTGGTGGGCAAGGATAACTTCACCCAGTTCGAGCGCATGGTGCTGCTGCAGAACATCGACACCCACTGGCGCGACCACCTCAGCGCGCTGGACTACCTGCGCCAGGGCATCCACCTGCGCGGCTATGCGCAGAAGCAGCCCAAGCAGGAATACAAGCGCGAGGCGTTCGAGCTGTTCCGCCAGTTGCTCGACGTGGTCAAGAACGAGGTCACCCGCGTGCTGATGACCGTGCAGGTGCAGTCTCCCGCGCAGATCGACCAGGCTGCCGAGGACCTGGAGGCACGTGCCGAACGCATCGCCAACGTCACCTACACCGCACCGACCGAAACCGGCGAGGTTCAAACCACGGTGGACGAGCGCACGCTCAGCGTGCAGCAAAAGGTGGCTGCTGGCGGCCGTGTGGGGCGCAACGATCCCTGCCCGTGCGGCAGCGGCAAGAAGTACAAGCAGTGCCACGGCCAACTCGCTTGACTTAGGAGCAGCCCCCTGAAGCGGCTTCGCCGCTTCCCCCTTCTCTCGCCTCGCTGCGCGAGCCGGCCCTTGCACGGCGGCCCTGGCATGGATCGCGCCAGTGGCATGTGCCGCAGCCCATAATTTTGCTGGGGTGTCCTATCATCGCCCCTGCTTTTGGAAGGATCACCCCCCATGCCCGTACATCTCTCTGCCCCCAACCCCGCCGATCTGCACCCTGTGGCTGGCGTGCGCATCGGCGTTGCCGAAGCTGGCGTGCGCAAGGCCAACCGCAAGGACTTGACCGTTTTTCTGCTCGATGAAGGCGCGAGCGTGGCGGGCGTGTTCACGCAGAACCGCTTCTGTGCCGCACCGGTGCAGGTTTGCCGCGAGCACCTGGCAGCGGGGCAGCCCATCCGCGCCCTGGTGGTGAACACTGGCAACGCCAATGCGGGCACGGGCGCCGAAGGCCTGGCACGTGCGCGCGCCACCAGCGCGGCGCTGGCGCGGCATCTGAAGATGGATGCGGCCCAGGTGCTGCCCTTCTCCACGGGCGTCATTATGGAGCCGCTGCCCGTGGACCGCATCGAGGCCGGGCTGCCCGCCGCCATTGCCGACGCGCAGCCCGCCCACTGGGCGCGCGCGGCCGAGGGCATCATGACCACCGACACCGTGGCCAAGGCGTTCAGCCGCCAGGTGCAGATCGGCGGCGCCACCGTCACGGTCACCGGCATCGCCAAGGGCGCGGGCATGATCCGCCCGAACATGGCGACCATGCTGGGCTTCGTGGCCACCGATGCGCGCATTGCGCCCGGCCTGCTGCAGGGCCTGGTGCGCGAGCTGGCGGACCAGTCGTTCAACCGCATCACCATTGACGGCGATACCTCGACCAACGACTGCTTCATGCTGATGGCCACGCACAAGGCCGCGCACGCCCCCATCGAATCGCTGTCCAGCGCCGAGGGCCAGGCGCTCAAGGCCGCGCTGCTGGAGGTGGCGCAGAAGCTCGCCCAGGCCATCGTGCGCGACGGCGAGGGCGCGACCAAGTTCATCACCGTGCGCGTGGAAGGCGGCAAGACCGGCGAGGAATGCCGCAAGGTGGCCTACGCCATTGCCCATTCGCCGCTGGTCAAGACAGCGTTCTTCGCCAGCGACCCGAACCTGGGCCGCATCCTGGCGGCCGTGGGCTACGCTGGCATTGAGGATCTGGACCAGACCGGCATCGACCTCTACCTCGACGACGTGCACGTGGCCGTGCAGGGCGGGCGCAACCCCACCTACCGTGAGGAGGACGGCCAGCGCGTGATGAAGCAGAGCGAGATCACCGTGCGCGTGCTGCTGGGCCGCGGTACGGCGCAGGACACCGTCTGGACCTGCGACCTGAGCCACGACTATGTGACCATCAACGCCGACTACCGCTCTTGAGGTGGAACACCCCCCTGGGTCGCCTTCGGCGCCTTCCCCCCGCTCTCGCATTGCTGCGCACTGCGGGCAGGGGGACGCCCCCAGTGCGGCGGGGCGGCCCTTGCACGGGGGCTCTGGCCTGGGCCGTGCCACGTGCAAACGTGGCAGGCTTTGCGAGTGCACGGTATTTTGCTACTAATTCGATAGCTGGTGGCGCTTGATGGGTAAGCGCTGAATGCCAAAATGAACGAAAAATTTGAACATCTGATCGAACGTGCCGAGCAGCTCATCGCGCGCATCGAATCCGTGCTGCCGCAGCCGCTGGCCGCGCCCGACTGGCAGGCGGCCATCGCCTGGCGCTACCGCAAGCGCAGCAGCGGGCATGGTGCGCTCGAGCCTGTGCGCCATGTGGCGGCGATGCGCTTGGCAGACCTCCAGGAAATCGACGGCCAGAAGGAAAAGATCCAGCGCAACACCGAGCAGTTCGTGCGCGGCCTGTCGGCCAACAACGTGCTGCTCACGGGCGCGCGCGGCACGGGCAAGTCCTCGCTGATCAAGGCCTGCCTGAATGCCTATGCGCCGCAGGGCCTGCGCCTGATCGAGGTGGACAAGGCCGACCTGACCGATCTGCCCGACATCGTCGAGGTGGTGGCGGGCCGGCCGGAATACTTCATCGTGTTCTGCGACGACTTGAGCTTCGAGGACGGCGAGCCGGGCTACAAGGCGCTCAAGTCCATCCTCGACGGTTCGGTGGCTGCCGCCACGCCCAATGTGCTGATCTACGCCACCAGCAACCGGCGCCACCTGCTGCCCGAGTACATGCGCGAGAACCTCACCTACACCCATACCGACGACGGCGAGGTGCACCCGGGCGAGGGCGTGGAGGAGAAGATTTCGCTGTCCGAGCGCTTTGGCCTGTGGGTGAGCTTCTACCCGTTCAGCCAGGACGAGTACCTGGCCATTGCCGGACAGTGGCTGGCATCGTTCGGGCTGGGCAGCGATGCCATCGCAGCAGCGCGCCCCGAGGCCCTGGTCTGGGCGCTGGAACGCGGCTCGCGCAGCGGCCGCGTGGCCTACCAGTTCGCGCGCGATTACGCGGGGCGGCGCGGTGGCTGAGGCGGTACCCGTGCAGCGCAAGCACACCGAGGTCGCGGTGGGCATCCTGATCCGCGCCGATGGCGCACTGCTGCTGACCACGCGGCCGCCGGACAAGGTGTATGCGGGCTACTGGGAATTTCCCGGCGGCAAGATCGAGGCGGGCGAGACCGTGGAGCAGGCGCTGCGCCGCGAACTGCAGGAGGAGCTGGGCATCACCATCGGCCCGGCTGCGGTCTGGAAGGTGACCGAACACGACTACCCCCACGCCCTGGTGCGCCTGCACTGGTGCAAGGTGCACGAATGGACCGGGGACTTCGAGATGCGCGAAGGCCAGACCATGGCCTGGCAGCATTGGCCCCTGGAGGTGCGCCCGGTGCTGCCGGGAGCATTGCCGGTGCTGGGCTGGCTGGCCCAAGAGCACGGCGCGCCGTTCGATCCGGCAATACTATCAAATTGATAGCTGCTAGCGCTTGTCCACAAAGCGCAAGAGCCATTTTTCAGTCAATACTGGTACGGGGATCGCCATAGGTGGCGTCCGCCGGTGGCGCTTCGGCGGGCACGCGAAAACCCTCACTGGCCCAGGCGCCCAGATCCATCTGCTTGCAGCGCTCACTGCAAAACGGGCGCCAGGGGTTTGCGGGGCTGAACAGGCTCCAGCCCTGGCAGGCCGGGCAGCGCACCTTGCGCGGTGCCGTTGATGCTGATTTGTCTGGATGCATTTAGAACTTGTCCGTAAATTATTTGATGCCACGTTGGGGCGCAATCGCCCGATTTCGCCCCAACCCGAAGGGCAGTGCTCTTTTCGGGCGGTCTGCGGCGTTGCGATGCTTCGCCCTGCGGGGCTATGGGCTGCGCACCGCGCCTTGCATCCCATCCCGAAAAGAGCGCTGCGTGGCATCAAATAATTTACGGACAAGTTCTAAGTGATCCATTGCGCGCAGGCAACTTCCAGGGTGCATGAGACTGGCGCGGGGCCAGCGCCAGGGCTCCCGCGCAAGGGCCGCCAGCATTCCCACGTGCGGGCGCCGGGAGCGTCCCCCCTCCCGAATCGCGCAGCGATTGGAGAGAGGGGGGAAGCCGCGCAGCGGCTCAGGGGGGTGTTGTTTCATCATGCGCACAAAGCCAGTTCGAACACGGCGTCCTCGGTGCTGGCCTGCAGGTGCCCTTGGGGCATCTGGTGCATGAGGCGCACCGACACCATCAGCCTGTTGCCACTGATTTCGGGCACCAATCCCTGCGCGGGATCAATGCGCAGGCGCAGCAACTGGAAGGTGCGCCCCTGCGGCAGGTTTTGCTGGAACTGGCCCCGTTCGGCGGCCACTTTTTGCGGGACGCCGGAGTCGCGCAACAGTTTGAGCAACAGGTAAATGGATTCGGCCAGCGGCGCCAGGGTGCCCGCCCAGCCTTCCAGGGCCTGTTGCCGCTCAGGGGCTGGCCGGTGCTGCCAAGCGTAGTAGCTGGGCAGGTCGAACCCGCAAGTGCCGCCCGGGATGCCCGCGCGGCTGCGGATGCTCATGAGCCATTCATTTTCGCTCAGGGGCTGGCCGGTCTTGCCTGCCTGGGTGTTGAGATTGCCAAAGCAGCGGTCCAACTGGGCGATGATGCTATCGAGCGCAGCCTCCGAGATGGCAGGGTTGCCGCGGTAGCCATCGAGCACGTGCTTTTGCTTCTCGATGTCCTTGAGCACATCGGCCTTGAGGTCGGCGCGGGCCGCCACATCCATGATTTCAAAGATGGTGGTCAGCGCAAAGTGGTGATCCAGCGGGTGGGCGCGCGGAATCAGTTCGCCCAGGCGCCTGAACAGGTGCTCAAGCCGCAGGAAGGTGCGGATGCGTTCGTTGAAGGGGTATTCGTACAGGATCACGGGAGGATCATAGCCCGAACCTGCGGGCCACCAAGGACACCTGTGCTTGCAGGCGGGGGAGGGGAATGGCGTCGTTGAACAATACGACGTCGGCGCAGGCGCGCCGCTGGCTGCGGCTGGCCTGCGCGGCCATGATGCCGCGCACCGCATCGGGGCTGAGCTGGTTGCGTGCCACCACGCGGTCGATCTGGGTCTGCTCGCGGCAATCCACCACGATCACGGCGTCCAGCTGGCGGCGCCAGCGCCCGGACTCCACCAGCAGGGGAATGTCATAAACCACCATTCGGCGGCCCTGGGCCATGGCTGCCTGGGCCTGGCGCGCGGTTTCCTGCCCTACCAGAGGGTGGATGATGGCTTCGAGCTGTTGGCGGGCTTGCGGCTGGCGAAAGATGAGTCCGCGCATGCGGGCGCGGTCCAGGGCGCCATCGGCTGCGATGAGCGAGGGGCCGAACGCCTGGGCAATGGCGGGGAGGGCTGCGCCGTTGGCTGCGGTCAACTGGCGCGAGATCTGGTCAGCATCCACCACGGCTGCACCACAAGCCTCCAGCATGGCCGCTACCGTGCTCTTGCCGCTGCCAATGCCGCCGGTCAGGCCGACCTGCCAGGCCGAGGAGCGTTGGGTCGTCACAGGCCCAGCGTTCCCAGCACCACGTTCAGCACCTGTGCAGGCCCGAACACCATGCCCATCAGCCCAGCGCCCACGAGGAAGGGGCCGAAGGGGACATAGCCTCCCTCGCGCAGGCTGCTGGCCAGTTTCATGGCAATGCCGACCACGGCGCCCACCACAGAGGCCATGAGAATCAGTGGAACCAGGGCCTGCCAGCCAAACCAGGCCCCCATGGCCGCAAACAGCTTAAAGTCGCCATAGCCCATGCCTTCCTTGCCGGTAGCGAGCTTGAAGCCCCAATACACCAGCCAGAGGGACAGGTAGCCCGCTGCAGTACCCAGCACGGCGTCAGCCAAGGGGATGGTGGTCCATTGGAATACGGATGCCAGCAGGCCGGCCCACAGCAAAGACAGGGTCAAGTCATCGGGGAGCAAGGTGGTGTCCCAGTCAATGAAGGCCAGGGCCACCATGATTGCGCTGAACCCGCACCACGCCAGTCCTGTCGGGCCCAGCCCCCAGCGTTGGGCGCAATAGAAGAACAGGGCCCCCGTCAGCAGCTCGACGGCGGGATAGCGGGCGCTGAACGGGGTTTTGCAGGAGGCGCAACGCCCCCGCAGGGCAAGGTAGCTGAGCACCGGGATGTTCTCGTACCAGCGCAACTGGTGCCCGCAGGACTGGCAGCGCGAGCGGGGCACTGCCAGATTGAACGGGGCTGTGTCCGGCGGCTCAGCGGGGGGGGTGGTGTCACCCGCAGTGGAGCGCGCATAGTCTGCATGCTCGCGCGCCCATTGCCGTTCCATCATGCGGGGCAGGCGGTAGATCACCACGTTCAGAAAGCTGCCCACCATCAGGCCCAGGACGCCGACCAGGGCTGCGTCCCACTGCGGATCCAGCAACATCAGACAACCTGGCCCAGCTTGAAGATCGGGAGGTACATGGACACCACGATGCCGCCGATCAAGGTGCCTAGGAACACGATGATGATGGGTTCCATGAGGCTGGAAAGACCTGCGACCATTTCATCGACTTCCTGCTCGTAGAAGTCGGCTGCCTTGCCCAGCATGTGGTCGATGGAGCCGGATTCTTCGCCGATGGCGCACATCTGCAGCACCATGGAGGGGAAGACGTTGGCGTTCGTCATGGCCGCCGTCAGGCTGGTGCCGGTGGAGACTTCCTGCTGGATTCTGTCGGTGGCCATGGCAAAGACGGCATTGCCTGCAGCGCCCCCCACGGAGTCCAGCGCTTCCACCAATGGCACACCGGCAGCAAACATGGTGGAGAGCGTGCGTGTCCAGCGGGCGACGGCCGACTTGTTGATGAGGTCGCCGAAGATCGGGATGCGCAGCAGCAGACGATCCATGAACATCTGCATTTTTTCATTGCGCCTCCAGGCCTGCATGAAGAAGTAATAGCCTCCGCCCAGCACGCCGAAGATCAGCCACCACCATTTCACGAACACGTCGCTGATGCCCATCACGAAGAGCGTGGGAGCCGGCAAATCCGCACCGAAAGAGGTGAACACCTCCTTGAAGGCAGGGATCACGAAAATCATGATCACGGTCACCACGACGAAGGCGACGATGACCACCGAGATGGGGTACATCAGGGCCGACTTGATCTTGCCCTTGATCGCCTCAGTCTTTTCCATGTAGGTGGCCAGGCGGTCGAGCAGTGCCTCCAGAATACCAGCGGCCTCGCCTGCTTCCACCAGGTTGCAGTAGAGGCTGTCGAAGTACAGCGGATACTTGCGGAATGCCGCATTGAGCGAGGTGCCGGTCTCCACGTCGGCGCGGATGTCGTTGAGCAGTTTGCCCACGCTGGGGTTGGTATTGCCACGCCCCACGATATCGAATGCCTGGAGCAAGGGTACGCCGGCCTTCATCATGGTGGCCATCTGGCGGGTGAACAGCGCAATGTCCTTGGGCTTGATTTTCTTGCCCGAGCGCATGCGGCGCTTCTTGATCTTGGTCGGGAATACGCCCTGACGGCGCAGAGAGGCTTGTACCTGGTTTTCCCCTGAGGCACGGATTTCTCCCCGCACGATCTTGCCGTTGCGGTCCTTGCCCTCCCATTCAAAGACGAAATCCTTGATGCTTGCCTTTGCAGCCGTTGCCATAGATCTCCACCTTGTCAGGTTGTAGTTATTCGTTGGTTACCGCCAGCACTTCTTCAAGAGAGGTGCTCCCCATCTTGACCTTGTGCAGTCCGGATTCGCGCAGGGAACGCACCCCTTCGCTGCGCGCCTGCTCGGCGATTTCCAGTGCGCTTCCGTCCCGGAGAATGATGCGCTGGATGTCCTCGCTGATGGGCATCACCTGGTAGATGCCCACACGCCCCTTGTATCCGTTGTTGCAGGCTGAGCATCCCACAGGCTTGTAGGGCACCCAGGAGCCGTCGATTTCTTCGTCCTTGAAACCTGCTTCCAGCAAGGCTTCATGGGGAATATCGGCCGGTGCCTTGCATTGCGGGCACAGCCTTCGGGCCAGGCGCTGGGCAGTGATCAGGATCACGCTGGATGCAATATTGAAGGGCGCGATGCCCATGTTGCGCATCCGTGTGAGGGTGGTGGGCGCGTCGTTGGTGTGCAGCGTCGAGAGCACCAGGTGACCAGTCTGGGCGGCCTTGATGGAAATGTCGGCGGTTTCCAGGTCGCGGATCTCACCCACCATGATGATGTCAGGATCCTGGCGCAGGAACGATTTCAGGGCAGCGGCGAAGGTCAGGCCGGCCTTTTCGTTCACGTTGACCTGGTTCACCCCTGGAAGATTGATTTCCGAGGGGTCTTCTGCCGTGGCGATGTTGACCCCCGGCTTGTTCAGCAGGTTCAGGCAGGTGTAAAGCGACACCGTCTTGCCGGAGCCGGTCGGCCCGGTCACCAGAATCATGCCGTAGGGGCGGCTGATTGCGCTGAGCAGGCGTTCCTTCTCGATCGGCTCATAGCCCAGCGCGTCGATACCCATCTTGGCGCTGCTGGGATCCAGGATACGGATCACGATCTTTTCGCCAAACAGAGTGGGTAGCGTGCTGACACGGAAATCGATGACGCGGTCAGGCCCTACCTTGAGCTTCATGCGGCCATCCTGCGGCACCCGCTTCTCCGAGATGTCCAGACGGGAGATGACCTTGATGCGCGAAGCCAGCTTGTCCTTGATGGCGACCGGAGGGGATGCGATTTCACGCAGCTCACCGTCGATACGGAAGCGAACGCGGTAGTGGTGCTCGTAGGGCTCAAAGTGCAAGTCGGAAGCGCGCATGTTGAACGCATCCAGGAGCATCTTGTGCAGGAATTTGACGATGGGGGCGTCTTCAACGTCCGCCCCCGCGCCCGTGTCTTCTGGCTCGTCAGGTATTTCGGTGGAAACGTCGTTGAAGTCGAAGTCGCCGCTGGTGAAGGACTCCATGGACTCACCCACCGTCTTGGTCGATGCCTCGACCAGTTTGGAGAGCTTGTCGTACTCGGCAATGATCCAGTCCACGCCCATCTGGGTGGTGAACTTGATTTTTTCGGCGGCTTCCTGGTCCGTGGGATCCGCGGTAGCGACGATCAGGCGGTTGCTGCGCTTGCTGAGCACCAGCACACGGTAGGAATGGCAGATTTTGGAGTCCAGCAGATCCTTGGGCAGGCGCTGGGGATCGATGGCGTCCAGATCCAGCAAGGGGGCGCCGAAGACAGCGGAGACGGTGTGCGCCAGATCGGCGGCCGAAACCGCGCCTGAGCCCGTCAACTCCGCAATGAAGCTGTTGCGGCCTGCCTGAGACTTCCGGTAGATGTCTTCTGCAGCCTTGGGGGTGAGTTTGCCTGCAGAAATCAGCGCCCTGCCCAGGCCGGGCAAGGCAACCGATGCGGAATCTCGTTGGGTGGAATCAACTGCAGCCATGTAACCAGAATGAAAGGGAAACGCGAAACCATCCTATCATCGCTGAAGCGGCGGGTGCTGTAAATCGCAGCACCGGCGACCTCTTGGACTGAATGGCGCCCGTGAAGGGGCATTCTGGTCGGGGTGAGAGGATTCGAACCTCCGGCCTCTACGTCCCGAACGTAGCGCTCTACCAGGCTAAGCTACACCCCGATGGCTGAAACGCATGAACCGTCAGTCAGGTTCTGCGCTGCAACAGCTGAGCCGCCAATTGTAGCAAAGCTGCGCGGTGGGAATTGTCGGGAAGTGTCGACAAGGCATCCATGGCGCGGCGGGCTTCGGCGGTGGCGGCCTCCCGGGCCACGTCCAGCGCCCCAGTCTCCCGGACAATCGCGACGATGGCATCGAGCTGGTCTGTGCTGCCATTTTCGATCGCGTGGCGCACCATCTGCGCCTGTGCCGAAGTGCCTCGCCGCATGGCGGCAATCAAGGGCAGAGTGGCTTTCCCCTCGCGCAGATCGTCGCCCAGGTTCTTGCCCATCTCCTGGGAGTCGCCGTCGTAATCAAGTACGTCATCAATGATCTGGAATGCCGTGCCCAATGCCTGGCCATACGTCGCGCAGGCCTGCTCCAGTGCGGCATCGCAACCTGCCAGGACGGCCGCCAAACGGCTGCTTGCCTCGAACAGCTTGGCGGTTTTGGAGCGAATGACCTGCAGGTAAGCGCTCTCGTCCAGCGAGGCGTCATGCATGTTGATCAGCTGCATGACCTCGCCCTCTGCAATCACATTGGTCGCGTCAGCCAGAATTTCCATGATCCGCATCTGCCCTGCATCGACCATCATCTGGAAGGCGCGCGAATACAAGAAATCCCCCACGAGCACACTTGCGGGGTTACCGAATGTTTCATTTGCTGTGGCGCGGCCGCGACGCATGGTCGAGGCATCCACCACGTCGTCGTGCAACAGCGTCGCGGTGTGGATGAACTCCACCACTGCCGCCAGATTGAAGCGCTGGGCGCTCTGGCAGCCCAGTGCCCCTGCCACCAGCAGCAACAGGGCCGGGCGCAAGCGTTTCCCGCCAGCGGCAATGATGTATTGCGAAATTTGTCCCACCAAAGGAACGTTGGATGCCAGGCGTTGGGCGATGACCTGATCGACCTCGTGCATGTCCTGGGCGATCAGGGAAAGCGGGGATGGGGGGGTGGAGGCAGTCAAGATGGGCGATGCGAGCAAGAACGGGCAATTATAGGAACGGGTCTTGCTGGGCGAAGGCGCCATTGGTGTGCTTGTTGTTTTTCAGGCTGGAGTGCTACAATCGCAGGTTCCTTGGAAGTTCATCCATGGAAAGACGTGAAAAACGTGCACAGAGAGCGGTTTTGCTGCTGTGCAATCACTGAAAGAGGTCAACATGTACGCGGTCATAAAAACCGGCGGCAAGCAGTATCGCGTTGCTTCCGGCGAAAAAATCAAAGTAGAACAGATTGCTGCGGACGTAGGCCAGGAAATCGTGATCGACCAGGTTCTGGCAGTCGGCAACGGCGCTGAACTCAAGGTAGGCACGCCCCTGGTGTCCGGCGCTTCTGTCAAGGCCACCATCGTGGCGCATGGCAAGCACGACAAGGTGCGCATTTTCAAGCTGCGCCGTCGCAAGCATTACCAGAAACGCCAGGGCCATCGCCAGCAGTTCACCGAACTGCTGATCGGGTCGATCGCCGCTTAATTTCCAGGAGCAGATGTCATGGCACAGAAAAAAGGCGGCGGCTCTACGCGAAACGGGCGCGATTCCAAGCCCAAGATGCTCGGTGTGAAGGCGTTTGGCGGCGAACTGATCAGCGCAGGCTCAATCATCGTGCGCCAGCGTGGCACACGCTTCCACCCCGGCACGAACGTGGGTGTCGGCAAGGACCACACCCTGTTTGCCCTGGTGGATGGGCATGTGTCGTTCGGCACCAAGGGTGCACTGAACCGTCACACGGTCAATGTGACTCCGGCCTGATTGGACGGACGCACTCCAACAAGCCCCGCGCTGCGGGGCTTTGTTGTTTGTGGCTTCTTCTTCGCGGTGCTGAAGGAGGAGCCGCGTTGCCGCCATCCGGCAGGCTGCCTTTTTGTACACTGGAAACCCCATGAAGTTCGTTGATGAAGCCTTTATTGATGTCGCTGCGGGCGATGGCGGCAACGGCTGCGTGTCGTTCCGCCACGAGAAGTACAAGGAATTCGGCGGGCCCAACGGCGGCGATGGCGGCCGTGGGGGGCATGTGTACGTGGTGGCGGATCCCAATCTGAACACGCTGGTGGACTACCGCTATGCACGCCGGTACGAAGCCAAGCGGGGTGAGCACGGCATGGGTTCGGACATGTTTGGTGCAGCAGGCGACGACATCACCCTCAAGATGCCCGTGGGCACCATCATCAGCGATGCCGACACAGGGCAGGTGCTGCTCGAACTGCTGAACCCCGGCGAGGTGGTCGTTCTGGCCAAGGGCGGGGACGGCGGTTTTGGCAACATGCGTTTCAAAAGCGCCATCAACCGCGCACCGCGCCAAAAAACCCCCGGCTGGCCTGGCGAGCGCAAGAACCTCAAGCTGGAACTCAAAGTGCTGGCCGATGTCGGCCTGCTGGGCATGCCCAATGCGGGCAAATCCACCCTGATCGCCGCCGTTTCCAACGCGCGGCCCAAGATTGCGGACTACCCCTTCACCACTTTGCATCCCAATCTGGGCGTGGTGCGCGTCGGGCCGGAGCAGAGCTTTGTGATTGCCGACATCCCTGGCCTGATCGAGGGCGCGTCCGAGGGCGCAGGCCTGGGGCACCAGTTTCTGCGCCATCTGCAGCGAACCCGTTTGCTGCTGCACGTTGTGGACATGGCGCCGTTCGACGAGGCGGTCGATCCCGTGGCGCAGGCCAAGGCCATCGTGGCCGAGCTCAAGAAGTACGACAAGGCGCTCCATGACAAGCCGCGCTGGCTGGTGCTCAACAAGCTGGACATGGTGCCCGCCCAGGAGCGCGCCGCCCGTGTGGCAGACTTCGTCAAGCGCTTCAAATGGAAAGGGCCGGTGTTCCAGATTTCCGCATTGACGCGCGAGGGCTGTGAGCCGCTGATTCGCGCTGTCTATGAGCAGGTCCATATCCAGCAAGTGGCCGAAGCCGGGCCGGTAGCCGAGGTTGATCCCCGGTTTGCCGCAGAGCCCTCAGCCAAGCCTTAAGTGCTATAAAAATAGTAGCTATCGACGCCTGTTGAATGGGCGCTAGAGCACCAATGAGCCAAGAAAATACATCGTCCGTGCTGCGTGATGCGCGCCGCATTGTGGTCAAGGTCGGTTCCAGCCTCGTCACCAACGAGGGGCGCGGGCTCGACGAAACCGCCATCGGGGAATGGAGCCGCCAACTGGCAGCACTGGTGCGCGGTGATGGGGGCGTGCGCCGCGAGGTCATCATGGTGTCCAGCGGGGCCATTGCCGAGGGCATGAAGCGCCTGGGCTGGACGCAGCGTCCGCGCGAGGTCCATGAACTGCAGGCCGCTGCTGCCGTGGGGCAGATGGGGCTGGCCCAGATGTACGAAACCAAGCTGCGTGAGAACGGTGTGGGCAGTGCCCAGGTGCTGCTTACCCACGCCGACCTGGCCGACCGCGAGCGCTACCTCAATGCCCGTTCCACCCTGCTCACGCTGTTGGCCCTGGGGGTGGTTCCCGTCATCAACGAAAACGACACGGTGGTCAACGACGAAATCAAATTCGGCGACAACGACACCCTGGGCGCCTTGGTGGCCAACCTGGTGGAGGCCGATGCGCTGGTCATCCTGACCGACCAGAAAGGGCTGTACACCGCCGACCCACGCCGCGACGCCACAGCGCAGTTCGTGCACGAGGCCCGGGCAGGGGATCCGGTGCTGGAGGACATGGCGGGGGGCGCGGGTTCCAGCATCGGCAAGGGCGGCATGATCACCAAGATCCTGGCCGCCAAGCGTGCGGCGGGCTCTGGCGCTTCCACGGTGATTGCCTGGGGGCGGGAGCACGATGTGCTGCTGCGCCTGGCCCATGGAGAGCCGATTGGCACCTTGCTGGTGGCGCAGACTGCCAAGACCCAGGCGCGCAAGCAGTGGATGGCCGACCACCTGCAACTGCGCGGTGCCGTGACCGTGGACGAAGGCGCAGCGGCCAAGCTGCGCCGCGAGGGCAAGAGCCTGCTGCCCATCGGCATGACGGCGGTCGAGGGCGATTTTTCGCGTGGCGACGTGATTGCCGTGCGTGACCCGGCCGGGGTGGAGATTGCCCGCGGGCTGGCCAATTACGCCAGCGCCGAAGCGCGCCTGCTGTGCCGCAAACCCTCCTCGGAGTTCGAGGCCCTGCTGGGCTACACCGGCGAAGCGGAGATGGTGCACCGCGACAACCTGGTGCTCACCGCCGTTTGAGTTCAGTGCGGGTTCTGTGGCTTGTCGTTGCCGGTAGGGCTGCTGCCGGGCACGATGGCCGAGGGGGGCGTGGGGTCGAAGCTTGCGCCCGGCGGCAATTCCACGCCAGGGTGCAGCAGCAGTTGCCCGCCACGATGCTGTGTGCCAGAGCCTGAGGCGGCATCCTGCTCGCGCGCGCGCATGCTGCCGCGCAGGTAGCGGTTGCGGTGATCCTGGCGCGGAATGAAGCGCGCCAGTTCGGTCAGCGCCATTTCATAAACGCCGCGTTTGAACTCCACGACCACATCCAGCGGAACCCAGTAATCGTTCCAACGCCAGGCGTCGAACTCCGGATGGTCGGTGGCGCGCAGGTTCAGATCCCAGTCGTGGCCCAGCAGTTGGAGCAGGAACCAGATTTGTTTCTGGCCCTTGTAATGTCCGCGCGCATCGCGGCGGATGTACCGGTCAGGCACCTCGTAGCGCAACCAATCCCGGGTGCGGGCTACCACGCGCACGTGGTCGGGCATCAGCCCTACCTCTTCGTGGAGCTCCCGGAACATCGCCTGTTCGGGGGACTCGCCCCGGTCGATGCCCCCTTGCGGGAACTGCCAGCTGTGGGTGCGGATGCGCTTGCCCCAGAACACCTGGTTCTTGTGGTTGAGCAGGATGATGCCGACGTTCGGCCGAAAGCCGTCCCGGTCAAGCATAATCGAACCCCAAATTTTTAAACTGCATCCATTATGCACGCCGCTTGATGCGCGGCAAGCGTGGTGCGCCCTTTCCAGCCGATTGCGTCCGATGAAAGCCTCCCAGTTCTTCATTTCCACCCTCAAGGAAGCCCCCGCCGATGCCGAGGTGGTCAGCCACCAGCTCATGATGCGCGCCGGGATGATCAAGAAGCTCGCAGCCGGGGTCTACACCTACATGCCCATGGGCCTGCGCGTGATCCAGAAGGTGGAAGCCATCGTGCGCGAGGAAATGAACCGCGCCGGTGCCGTAGAACTGGCCATGCCCGTGGTGCAGCCCGCCGAGCTGTGGCAGGAGACCCGGCGCTTTGACACCATGGGCCCCGAGCTGTTGCGCATCCAGGACCGCCATGGCCGCGACTACGTCGTGCAGCCTACCAGTGAGGAAGTGGTCACTGACATCGCGCGCCAGGAACTGCGCAGCTACAAGCAGTTGCCGCGCAACTTCTACCAGATCCAGACCAAGTTCCGCGACGAGCGCCGTCCGCGCTTTGGCCTGATGCGCGGGCGCGAGTTCACCATGAAGGACGCCTACAGCTTTGACCGCGACCTGGATGCCGCCAAGGCCAGCTACCAAACCATGGCCCAGGCCTACCGGCGCATTTTTGACCGCTTCGGCCTGCGTTACCGCGCCGTGGCGGCAGACTCGGGCGCCATCGGCGGTGACATGTCGGAAGAGTTCCAGGTGATTGCCGCCACGGGTGAAGACGCCATCGTGTACTGCCCCCAGAGCGACTACGCCGCCAACATGGAAAAGGCCGAGGCCCTGGCGCCCCAGGGCCAGCGTCCCGCCGCCGCAGCGTCCCTGCAAAAAGTGCCCACCCCGGGCAAGAGCACCTGCGCCGACGTGGCCGAGCTGTTGGGCGTGCCCTTGCAGACCACGGTCAAGTCGCTGGTGCTGGCCACCGACGAGACCAACGCGCAGGGCGAGATCGTCCGCTCCCAGGTCTGGCTGCTGCTGCTGCGTGGCGACCACGACATGAACGAGATCAAGGTCTCCAAGGTGCCGGGGCTGGATGCGGGCTTCCGCTTTGCCACGGTGGGCGAGATCGAGGCGCACTTCGGCTGCAAGCCCGGCTACCTGGGCCCCATCGGACTGAAGCAGGCCGTCAAGATCGTGGCCGACCGCGAGGTGGCCGTGATGGCCGACTGGATCTGCGGCGCCAATGCCGAGGATTTCCACCTCACAGGCGTGAACTGGGGGCGCGACCTGCCCGAACCCGCTGTGGTGGCCGACCTGCGCAACGTGGTCGCGGGCGACCCCTCGCCCGACGGCAAGGGTGCGCTTGCCATCGAGCGCGGCATCGAGGTGGGGCACATTTTTGTGCTGGGCACCAAGTACAGCAAGGACATGAATGCCACCTTCCTGGACGAAAACGGCAAGCCCCAGTTTTTTGAGATGGGCTGCTACGGCATCGGCATTACGCGATTGCCTGCGGCTGCCATCGAGCAAAACCATGACGAGCGCGGCATCATCTGGCCCGATGCCATTGCGCCCTTCACCGTGGTGCTGTGCCCCATCTCGCCGGACCGCTTCCCCGAGGTGAAGGCCCAGGCCGAGGCCTTGTACGCCGGGCTGCAGCAGGCGGGTGTGGACGTGATCCTGGATGACCGCTGCGAGCGCCCCGGCGTGATGTTCTCGGACTGGGAACTCATTGGCGTGCCGCACCGCATCACCATTGGCGACCGCGCCCTCAAGGAAGGCCAGGTCGAATACCAGCACCGCCGCGACGCCAGCGCCACCAAGGTGGCAGTGGCCGATGTCCTGGCCCATGTCCTGGGCCGCCTGGCCCCATGACGCAGGGCATTGCCCGGCGCTCACTGGTGCTGGGCGGGGCCCTGGCCCCCGCGGCCTGGCTGGCGGCGCCAGGGGCGGCCCATGCGGGCGGGCAGATCGAGGAGCCGCTGATGGACTCGGTGCGCACGGCGCTGAGTTCGGCCATTGCCAACAGCGCGCCGCCCGAGCCCCAGTTCGCCACCACCGAAGCCCGGCTGCACTACTTGCGCTGGCTGGGCACCATGAGCAACCGCCTGCGGCGCCGCAAGGCCGACCTGGACGTGCGCCGGGAGTTTCTGCAGACGGCATGGTATGAAAGCATGCGTTCGGGGCTCGATGTGTCCCTGGTGCTGGGCCTGGTGCAGGTGGAGAGCGCGTTCCGCAAGTTTGCCGTCTCCAGCGTGGGCGCGCGCGGCTACATGCAGGTCATGCCGTTCTGGACGCGCCTGATCGGGGACGGCGACCCCGGCAAGCTGTTCCACATGCAGACCAACCTGCGCTTTGGCTGCGTCATCCTGCGCCACTACCTGGACCGTGAACGCGGTGACCTGTACATGGCGCTGGGCCGCTACAACGGCAGCCGCGGCAAGCCTGCCTATCCCAATGCGGTGTTTGCCGCGCAGCACCACTGGGGCTTCGACGGTCGCCTGGGTTGACGGGGTGGCGGATCAGGCCGCCTGCGTTGACGCAGCCGCAGTGCCCTCGGGAATGCGGGTGACCATCACCTGGTCGATCCGGTAGCTGTCCACGTCGATCACCTCGAACTTGTAGCCACCCCAGGCCACGGCATCGGTGCGCTTGGGCACGCGGCGCAGCATGACCATGAGGAACCCTGCCAGCGTCTCGTACTCCCCGGCGTGCGGCAGCTCGTCCAGGCCCAGGGCACGCAGCACATCGTCGATGGGGGTGATGCCGTCGATGAGCCAGGAGTCCTGGTCGCGCTGCACGATCTGCTCTTCGTCGAAGGGCGACACCAGGCCGCCCATCACCGTGCTCATCACGTCGTTGAGCGTGACCACGCCCACCACCAGGCTGTATTCGTTGACGATGACCGCAAAGTCCTCATGCGCCTGGCGGAACTGGGCGAGTACCTCGGACAGGGTCAGCCGGTCGGGCACGATCAGCACCTTGCGCACCAGGCTGTCGTCCTTGAGCGAGATGGGCTGGTTGTTCAGCACGCGCTGGAACAGGTCCTTGGCATCCACGTAGCCCACCACATGGTCGAGGTTGCCCTCGCACACCGGGTAGGTCGAGAACGGCTCGGCCGCAATGCGCAGGCGGATCACCGCATCGGGCTCGTCGCGCACAAAGTAGGCGATGCGCTCGCGCGGCGACATGGCGCTGGAGACGGTGCGCGTGTCCAGCTCGAACACATTGGTGATGACCTGCTGCTCGCTCTCGTCCAGCACCCCGGCGCGCGCCCCGGCCTCCATCATGGCCAGGATGTCCTCGGAGGTGACGCGCTCGTCGCGCAAGGAGGACAGCCCGAACAGGCGGAACAGGCCGTCCGCGCAGCGGCTGTAGAGCCAGGCCACAGGCCGCAGTACGGCCATGCACCAAGCCATGGGGCCTGACAGGCGCATGGCCAGTTCCTCGGGCCGTGCCATGCCCAGGCGCTTGGGGAACAGGTCGGAAAACAGGATGAACAGCGAGGTGATGACCATGAACGAGGCCAAAAAGCCCAGCGTCTGCGCAGTCGGCTCGGGCAGCCACCAGGCCAGCACCGTGCTGAAATGCGGGCTCAGCGCGCCTTCGCCCACCACGCCGCCCAGAACGGCCACGGCGTTCTGCCCGATCTGCACTACCGTGAAATAGTCGCCCGGCTGGTCCTGCACGCGCAGCACGCGCTCGGCGCGGGCGTCGCCCTCATCGGCCAACTGGCGCAGGCGCAGGCGCCGGGCCGCCGCGAGCGCGATTTCGGCCATGGAGAAGAAGGCGCTGGCTGCAATCAGCAGCCCGATGAGCAGCAGGCTGGAACTCAGGGTCATGCACGGAGCAAGAGCGTGGCGCGCAGGCACACAATGGCCTGAGTGTATCTGTGCCGCCGCGCGGGCCGTACCCGAGCGCAGCAGCCCGCCGCGCCGCCGCTACTGCACAAAACCGATGCGGCTGCGCCCCTGGCTGGCGCGGGGCAGGTCGCCGGGCTGTACCGTGCTGCGCTGCTCCAGGCGGGCGTTGCCAAAGCCCGTCATCAAGGCGCGGCGCATTTCGCGCGGGGGCAGGGCGGCCAGCAGGTCCAGCACATCGTCGCCGGGCTCCGGGTCCAGCAGGCGGCCCCAGTCGTGGTCGGCGCGGATCTGCACGTACAGGCTGCGTGCAATGGTGCGGGCCTGTGCGGGGGAGGGCGCCTGCACCTCGAACACGTTCATGCGGTTGAGGATGGGGTCGGGGATGCCTCGGCTGTCGTTGGCCGTGGTGATCCAGATGACCTGGCTCGCGTCGATAGGCACTTCGGCGAACTCGTCGGTGAAGGCCTGGGCCGTGTCGTGCTCCAGCAGGCTGTAGAGCGCGCCCAGTGGGTCGTACTGCGCTTCGCTGCTGGCTTTGTCGATCTCGTCCACCACCAGCACGGGGTTGGCGTATTCGCCCTCGACCAGGGCTTCGAACACCTTGCCGGGCCTGGCGCCCTTCCACTGCGAGGACGAGCCCGACAGCAGCCAGCCCGCCGTCATCGAGCCCATGGGCAGCAGGTTCATGCCCGTGCCCAGCAGCTCGGCCAGCTGGCGCGCGAAGTGCGTCTTGCCAATGCCGGGCGGCCCCAGCAGCAGCATGGGGGTCAGCTCCAGACCATCGCTGCTGTCCTGCGCCAGCGCCACGTGGCGGCGCACGTCGTCCAGCACTTCGGTGAAGTTGGGCAACTGCTCGTACAGCGCGCCCATGTCGGGTACGCCGCGCGGCTTGACCTGGAAGCGCTCGGGCCCGCGTTCCAGCATGCGCTCGTACACCGTGCGCAGGCCCTCGTGCTCGCGCTGCGCGGCACCGTCCAGCCGGGCGAGCCTGCGCTCCACGTCACCGGGGTGGAACACCTTGTGCATGCGCGCCACGGGCAGGCCCAGGCTGATGGTTTGGGGAACAAGGCTATGGGTCGTCATGGCATGCTCCTGCAGCGGATACGCCCAAATTCAAGCACAGAAGCGCGGGGGGCTCAATGCCGGAAATGCCCTGTCAACGCCCCTTTGTTTGTGCCCAAAAGAAAACCGCCCCGAAGGGCGGCTGCGTGCGGGTGGGGCGCAGAAGGCTTCAGGCTTCGGTGCCCAGGAGCTTCTTCAGCTCGCCCGACTCGTACATCTCCATCATGATGTCCGAGCCGCCGATGAATTCGCCCTTGATGTAGAGCTGCGGGATGGTGGGCCACTGGCTGTAGTCCTTGATGCCCTGGCGGATTTCGTCGTCGTCCAGCACGTTGACCGTGGCGATGGCCTTGGTGTCCACGCCGCAGGCCTTGAGGATCTGCACCGCGCGGCCCGAAAAACCGCACATGGGGAAGCTGGCCGTGCCTTTCATGAACAGCAGGATGTCGTTGGATTTGACGAGTTCGTCGATGCGTTGGCGGATGTCGCTCATGGGGGCTCCAAAAGGGTGGGGCGTGTGCGCCCGTGGGGTGGGTAAAAGAGGGATCGGGCGTGATTATTTCACTGTCGGCCTTTGCCCGCCGGAGCATCGCACGATGCCGGCGAGGTCTTTGCGGGTTTGCACGGCCTGCAGACCCGCGGCCTGCAGCAGCGCGCACACGGCCGGGGCCTGGTCGTGGCCATGCTCCAGCAGCAGCCAGCCGCCGGGGGCCAGGTGCGCGGGGGCCTGGGCGATGAGGGTGCGGATGTCGTCCAGCCCGTCGGCGCCGCTGGCCAGGGCCTGCAGCGGTTCATGCTGCAGGGCGGCCAGGTGCGGGTCGGCCGCGGGGATGTAGGGCGGGTTGGACACGATGGCGTCGAACGGGCCCTCCAGCCCGTCCAACCAGTGCCCGTGGCGGAACTGTACGGGCAGGCCCAGGCGCTTGGCGTTGGCCTGGGCCACGGCCAGGGCGTCGTGGCTGGCGTCCACAGCCAGCACGCTGGCGTCCGGGCGCTGGTGCTGCAGGGCCAGGGCGATGGCGCCGCTGCCTGTGCCCAGGTCCAGCACGCGCGGGGCGGTGCGGGCGGCCAGGGTCTGCAGTGCCCAGTCCACCAGGGTTTCGGTGTCGGGGCGGGGGTCGAGCACACGCGCGTCCACGCGCAGATCCAGGCCGTAGAAGGCCTTGCTGCCGGTGAGGTAGGCCACGGGTTCACCCCCCAGGCGGCGCTGGCACAGCGTGGCGTAGCGCGCCTGCAGGCCGGGGGGCAGCGGGTCGCTGTCGTGCGTGATGAGCCAGGCGCGGTCGCTCGTGGGACGCCCCAGCGTGTGCAGCAGCAGCATTTGCGCGTCGATGCGCGCGAGCCCCAGGCCCAGGGCGTGCTCCAGCGCCGCCTGCACCGTGGTATTTGCTATTGTATTGATAGCTGCTTGCGCTTTATCCATGGGCGTTGGAGGTATATTTTGCATAAAACCCTTACGGTGATCCATAGCACCATGCACCACCCGCCGCGCATGAAACTGGCGCAGTCCAGGCCAGGGCAGCCGCGCAAGGGCCGCCCCGCCGCGCTGGCTGCGTCCCCCCTCCCCAATCGCGCAGCGATTGGAGAGAGGGGGGAAGCGGCGCAGCCGCTCAGGGGGGTGTTCCATTCTCTTCCAGCTCGGCCAGTTGCTCGGCCTCGCGGGCGTGGCGCAGGGCTTGCAGCACTTCGTCCAGGTCGCCTTCCATGATGGTGAGCAGCTTGTACAGCGTGAGGTTGATGCGGTGGTCGGTCAGCCGCCCCTGCGGGAAGTTGTAGGTGCGGATGCGGTCGCTGCGGTCGCCGCTGCCGATCAGGCCCTTGCGTTCGGCGGCTTCCTTGGCGGCGCGTTCGCTGCGCTCCTTTTCCTGGATGCGCGCCTGCAGCACCTGCAGCGCCTTGGCCTTGTTGCTGTGCTGGCTGCGGCCGTCCTGGCATTCGGCCACGATGCCGGTGGGCAGGTGCACCACGCGCACGGCGGAATCGGTTTTGTTGATGTGCTGGCCGCCCGCGCCGCTGGCGCGGAAAGTGTCGATGCGCAGGTCAGCCGGGTTGAGCTTGACGGCTTCCTGCTCGTCGGGCTCGGGCATCACGGCCACGGTGCAGGCGCTGGTGTGGATGCGGCCCTGCGTCTCGGTGGCGGGCACGCGCTGCACGCGGTGGCCGCCCGATTCAAAGCGCAGCGCGCCGTACACGTCGTCGCCGACCACGCGCAGCACGATTTCCTTGTAGCCACCCAACTCCGACGGGCTCTCGCTCACCACCTCGGCCTTCCAGCCCACATTGGCGGCGTAGCGCGTGTACATGCGCGCCAGGTCGCCCGCGAACAGGGCCGACTCGTCGCCGCCCGTACCGGCGCGGATTTCGAGGAAAGCGTTGCGCGCGTCGTCGGGGTCCTTGGGCAGCAGCAGGCGCTGCAGCTCGTCTTCGAGCTGGGCCAGCTCGGCCTCGCAGCCAGCAATCTCCTCCTGCGCCATCTCGGCCATGTCGGGGTCGGCGAGCATGTCGCGCGCGCCCGCGAGGTCGGCCTCGCGCTGCAGGTAGCGGGTGTAGCGGCCGGCGATCTGCGTGACCTCGGCGTGTTCCTTGGAGATGGCGCGGTACTGCACCATGTCGGCCATGATGTCCTCGCGCGAAAGCAGAAAGTCGAGTTCCTGCAGGCGCCGGGCGTAGCGCTCCAACTGGGTGCGGAGAAAGGGTTTCATGGGCAAGGGTGATTTGCTACAAGAAATGTAGCTGTCAGCGCTTATGGATAGGGCGCTAGAGGGTGTTTTTGCTTTGAGAGCGCAGGAACAGGCGCGAAGCCGTGCGCGCCGTCTGTTCGCGCGTGCTGGCGTCGCCCGCACGCAGTTCGGCCAGGGTGCCGTGCAGCATCTTTTGCGCCAGGCCGCGCGAGAGCGCGTCGAGCACGGTGTCGATGTCCTCGCCCTTGGCCAGGCGCTTGCGCGCGCGGTCGATCTCGATGGCGCGCCAGGCGTCGGCCTGGTCCTGGATCTGGCGGATCAGCGGCACCACGCCGTGCTCGGGATGGCGCTGGTCCATCCAGTGCATGAAGCTCTGCACGCCCGCGTCGATGATGGCCTCGGCCTGCGCCACGGCGGCCTGGCGGTTGGCCTGGGCGGTCTGCACCACGCTGGCCAGGTCGTCCACGGTGTAGAGGTACACGTCTTCGAGCTGCTTGACCTCGGGCTCGATGTCGCGCGGCACGGCCAGGTCGACCATGAACATGGGGCGGTGGCGGCGCTTTTTGAGTGCGCGCTCCACGGCGCCCAGGCCCACGATGGGCAGGCTGCTGGCCGTGCAGCTCACCACGATGTCGAATTCGTGCAGGCGCTCGGGCAGGTCGGCCAGGCGCATGACGGAGCCGCCGAAGCGCGAGGCGAGCTTCTCGCCGCGCTCCAGCGTGCGGTTGGCAATCGCGATCTGCTTGGGGTTGCGCGCGGCGAAGTGCGTGGCGCACAGCTCGATCATCTCGCCCGCGCCGATGAACAGTACGCGCGTCCTGCCCAGGTCTTCAAACAACTGCCCGGCCAGGCGCACGGCGGCAGCGGCCATGCTGATGCTGTGCGCGCCGATCTCGGTGCTGGTGCGCACCTCCTTGGCCACGGCAAAGCTGCGCTGGAACAACTGGTTGAGCGTGGAGCCCAGGGCGCCCGCGCTCTCGGCAGCGCGCACGGCGTCCTTCATCTGGCCCAGGATCTGGGCCTCGCCCAGCACCATGGAATCGAGCCCGCTGGCCACGCGGAAGGCATGGCGCGCCACGGGGCCGTTTTCCAGGCTGTAGGAGTGTTCGCGCAGCACCTCGGGACTCACACCGCCGCTGTGGGCCAGCCAGCCCAGGGTGTGGTCCAGCGCGGGGCGCTCGCCTGCGCAGTAGATTTCGGTGCGGTTGCAGGTGGAGATGATGGCCGTCTCCACCGCACCGCAGGCGGCAGCATTCTGGCTCAGCGACTGGCGCAGGCCGTGCAGCGTGGGGGCGATCTGGTCCAGCGCAAACGCAAAGCGACCGCGCAGATCGAGCGGCGCGGTCGTGTGGTTGATGCCCAGGGCCCAGACTGACATAGTCCGCGATTATAAAATTCTTGCCGCCCCGGGGTTCGCCCGGTCTTCACAAGTCTTGATTTACGTCATTTTGCACGATGGGGCCCCTGGAAGCGCTCAACCACCTGCTCAACTTCGCCGCGCCTGCCGCGGCCTTGGCGCTGGTGCTCGTCCCCCTGGCGCGGGTCCTGATGCCAAAATCGGCCCCAGCGCTCTCCTGGTGGGCGCAGGCAGCTATCATTTTCATAGTGGGCTGCGCCGTACTGACCGCAGGCCTGTGGTGGCAGGGCCGCGACGGAAAGATGGGCACCTACGCCGCCCTGGTGTTGGCCAGCGCCACCTGCCAGTGGCTGCTGCGGCGTGGTTGGAGGGGTTGAGGCCGCTCACTCACTGACCAGCGGCGCATCCATCGCCATGCCAGGGCACCCGTGGATCGGGCTCCGCCCGTCCACTGGGTGCGTCCCCCCTCCCGCGAAGCGCAGCGTAGCGAGAGAGGGGGGAAGCCGCGCAGCGGCACAGGGGGGAGTCATCCCAATACAGCCCAATGGTTCCCCGCCGCCATCCCCGCAGGCCAGCGCAGCATGCTGCTGGGCTCGGTGGCGTGCCAGCGGGCCAGGCCCAGGCCACCGCCGATGGCCACGCCCGGCGCGTCGTCCAGCGGCCACAGTCCGCAGGGGTTTTGCACCTTGCCGATGGTCAGCAGCTTGGCGGGCTCCTGGGGCTGCCACAGCACGATGCGGTTGGCAAATTGCGCCGTCAGCACAAAGCCGCCATTGGGGCCTGCGGCCACGTCGCCCGCATAGCCGTCAGCCACCATGTGGGTGGGGATCTTCAGCTCCTTGCCATCCCACACTGCCAGCAGGGGGGCGTCGCGCCGCTTGGAGGGGTCGTCGTGCTCGGCCTGCAGGCCGATGCCCAGGAGCTGCGGGCCATCGGCCAGGGGGCGGTTCCAGGCGATGTGGTGCGGCGCCAGGCGCTTGTCGCGCAGGCTCCATTCGCCCAGCTTTTCGCCGTTTTCAGGGTTCAGCAGTACCAGCTTGGGATCCATCAGCTCCAGGTTGCGCTTGTCGCCCGCGGGGGTGCGCGGAATGCCGCCGTTGGCCACCACCAGGCGGCCTTGCGCGTCCACCAGAATCTGGTGCGGGTCGATGCCATGGGTGCGGTGCTCGGCCACTTTGCGCAGGTCTTTGGCGTCGCGCACACTGAACCAGCCCTCACCCGTCTTGCGGTCGGTCTCGCCGGTGTAGAGCCAGCGCCTGTCGTGGCTGGCGATGACGTGGCCGTCCAGCGTGCGGGTGTCGCCCTCGTCGGCCATGGCCAGGCGCTGCACCAGCTTGCCTTGCGCATCCACGCGCACCATCCAGGTGCCGGGGCGCGTGGCCACGGCCAGAAAGCCGCCGCCTTCCTCGGGCACGATGGCGTGGGGCAGGGTGGGCACGGTGTGGGCGAAATCGGTCTTGACCTGGCCCTGCGCCCAATCGACGCTGAGCGCGCCGATCTGGTAGTCGCGCTCGTTCATGCGCCAGCCGCCGCCCACGCGCAGGGTGCTGCCGACGGCCTGGGCATGGGCCAGGGCGGGAAGGCATGTGGTTCCAAGGGCTGCACCGAGCTGCAGCATGAAGTGGCGACGATCCACGGTCATCCTCTCAGGGTCTGATTCAATCAAAAGATCGCGAGATTATGACAAATGAGAGTGATTTGCGTTGATGTTTTTTCAATGCGGTTTCAGGGACTCAGGCGGGTGCAAACAGATCGACGCGGTCGGTGATGATGCCGTCGGTGCCCAGGGCGATCAGGCGCTGGGCGGCCCATTCGTCGTTGACGGTGTAGCTCAGGGTGCGCATGCCCAGTGCATTGACCTGGGCGATCAGCGCCGCGTCCCACAGTGCGTGGTTGCACACAATGGCCACACAGCCCAGCGCCTGGGCGGTTTCGCGCCAGCCGTCCCACAGCGTGTCCAGCAGCAGGGCGCGCGGCAGGTGGGGCGCCGTGGCGCGCGCGCCTTCGAGTGCCTGGGGGCTGAAAGACGACAGCAGCGGCGGCACGGCCTGGCCTTGCCAGAGGCGGGCGGCGTGTTCCGCCACCACGCGGCCGGTGGTTTCTTCCAGGCCCGGCGTGGGTTTGATCTCGATGTTGAGCAGGTGGCCGTTGGCCAAGCAGTAGGCAGCGATGGCGGCCAGCGTGGGCAGCGGCTCGCCCGCAAAGGCGCGGCTGTGCCAGGCGCCCGCGTCCAGTTGTGCGAGCGCGCCCCAGGCGTGTGCGCCCGCCGTGGGCTGGGCCTGCGCACCCCAGGCGCGGGCGGCGTTGGTGGTGCGGGCCAGGGTGGTGTCGTGCAGCAGAAAGGGCACACCATCGTGCGAGAGTTTCACATCGCACTCGAACATGCGGTAGCCGTGCTGCGCCCCCAGGCGGAAGGCGGCCAGGGTGTTTTCAGGCGCCAGCTTGCCTGCGCCGCGGTGCGCGATCCAGCGCGGATAAGGCCAGGGGGCGGGCATAGACATGGGGACGCTCACAGCCGTTTGCCCGTGCTGGCGTCAAACCAGTGCAGGCGGTCTTCGCGCGGGCGCACGCGCAGGGTGCTGTCGGGCAGCGGGGCTGTGGCGCCTTCTTCCACGCGCACGATCAGCGGCTCGTCGCCCAGGCGGGCGTAGACCAGGCGCTCGGCGCCCAGCAGCTCCACGGTGTCCACGCGCACCTCCCAGCCGCCGCTGGTTACCACGTCCAGGTGCTCGGGGCGGATGCCCAGGGTCTGGCCCGGCTTGCCGCCGGGGGCCTGCTGCAGCAGGTTCATGGGCGGCGCGCCGATGAAGCTGGCCACAAAGGTGCTGGCCGGGCGGTGGTACACCTCTTCGGGCGTGCCGAACTGTTCCATGTTGCCGCCGTTCATCACGATCATGCGCTGCGCCAGCGTCATGGCCTCGACCTGGTCGTGCGTGACGAACAGGCTGGTGATGCCCAGCTCGCGGTGGAGCTTTTGGATCTCCAGGCGCGTCTGGGCGCGCAGCTTGGCGTCGAGGTTGGACAGCGGCTCGTCGAACAGGAAGACCTGCGGCTGGCGCACGATGGCGCGGCCCATGGCCACGCGCTGGCGCTGGCCGCCCGAGAGCTCGCGCGGCTTGCGCTCCAGCAGGTGGCCCAGCTCCAGGATCTTGGCCGCCTTGTCCACGCGGGCCTTGATCTCGTCCTTGGGCACCTTGGCGATCTTCAGGCCGTAGGCCATGTTGTCGAAAACGCTCATGTGCGGGTACAGCGCGTAGTTCTGGAACACCATGGCGATGTCGCGCTCGGCGGGCTCCAGCTGGTTGACCACGCGGCTGCCGATGGCGATGTCCCCGCCTGAGATTTCCTCCAGCCCGGCCACCATGCGCAGCAGCGTGGACTTGCCGCAGCCCGAGGGTCCCACGATGACGACGAACTCGCCATCGTGGATTTCGGCGTTCACGCCGTGGATCACCTGGTTGGCCTTGGGGCCGTGGCCGTAGCGCTTGACGATGTTGCGCAGCGAGATGGATGCCATATTTTTGCTATAAAAAGTGTAGCTGCTTACGCTTGTTGAGTAAGCGCTAGAGCCATATTTTGTTTATTTTTCCGAATCCACCAGACCCTTGACGAACCACTTTTGCATGAGCAGCACCACCAGCGCGGGCGGGATCATGGCCAGGATGGCCGTGGCCATGACGATGTTCCAGTCGTTGGCGGCGTCGCCGCCTGCGATCATGCGCTTGATGCCCATGACCACGGGGTACATGGATTCGTCCGTGGTCACCAGCAGCGGCCAGAGGTACTGGTTCCAGCCGTAGATGAACTGGATCACGAACAGCGCCGCGATGCTGGTGCGCGAGAGCGGCAGCAGCACGTCCCAGAAAAAGCGCATGGGCCCGGCGCCGTCCACGCGCGCGGCCTCCACCAGCTCGTCGGGCACGGTCAGGAAGAACTGGCGGAACAAAAAGGTGGCTGTGGCCGAGGCGATCAGCGGTACCGTGAGGCCCGCATAGCTGTTGAGCATGCCGAGATCCGACACCACCTGGTACGTGGGGCCGATGCGCACTTCCACCGGCAGCATCAGCGTCACGAAGATGGCCCAGAAGAAGAACATGCGTCCCGGAAAGCGGAAGTAAACAATGGCAAAGGCCGACAGCAGAGAAATCGCAATCTTGCCAATGGCGATGACCAGTGCGCAGACCAGGCTTACCACCATCATGCGGCCCACAGGCGCGGTGGAGGCGCCGCTGCCGCTGGTGCCCTGGATGGCCTGCTGGTAGTTCTCCAGGAGGTGTGAGCCCGGCAGCAGCGGCATGGGGGCCTGCACGATCTCTTGCGCCGTGTGCGTGCTGGCCACAAAGGTGACGTAGAGCGGAAAGGCCACCACGATCACACCCAGGATGAGCACCAGGTGCGAAATGGCGGTAGCAAGAGGGCGGCGTTCAACCATGATCAGTAGTTCACTTTGCGTTCCACGTAGCGGAACTGGATGACGGTGAGCACCACCACAATGGCCATCAGCACCACCGACTGCGCGGCCGAGCCGCCCAGGTCCAGCGCCTTGAAGCCGTCGTAGTACACCTTGTAGACCAAAATGGCCGTGTCCTTGCCGGGGCCGCCCTCGGTCGTGGCGTCCACGATGGCGAAGGTGTCGAAGAAGGCATACACCATGTTGATGACCAGCAGGAAGAAGGTGGTGGGCGAAAGCAGCGGGAACACGATGCTCCAGAAGCGCCGCCAGGGGCCTGCCCCGTCGATGGCCGCAGCCTCGATCAGCGACTTCGGGATGGACTGCAGCCCCGCCAGGAAGAACAGGAAGTTGTAGGAAATCTGCTTCCACACGGCGGCCAGCACGATCAGCGCCATGGCCTGGCCGCTGCTCAGCAGGTGGTTCCATTCCACCCCGATCTTGCGCAACCCATAGCTCACGATGCCGATGGACGGCGCAAACAAGAACAGCCACAGCACCCCGGCCACGGCGGGCGCCACGGCGTAGGGCCAGATCAGGAGCGTCTTGTAGATGGCTGCGCCGCGCACCACGCGGTCGGCAAACACGGCCAGCGCCAGCGAGAGCACCAGGCCCAGCACGGCCACCAGCACCGAGAACACCGCCGTGGTCTTGAAGGACGCGATGTAGCTCTCGTCCTGCAGCAGGCGCTGGAAGTTCTCCAGCCCCACCCACTCCACCGAGGCGCCGAAGGCATCCTGCTGCTGCAGCGACTGCACCAGCGCCTGGCCTGCGGGCCAGAAGAAGAACACGGCGATCACCGCCACCTGCGGCGCCAGCAGCAAGGCGGGGAGCCACCAGCTCTTGAAGCGCACCCGTTTTTCCATGGCCAAGAAAATGTCTCCATCAAAAACGGCCAGGCATGGGGCCCGGCCGTGTGGTGTGTCAGCGAAAGGATCAGCTCTTGTTGGCTTTCTGGAAGCGCTCCAGCTGCTCGTTGCCGCGCTGCACGGCGGTGTCCAGGGCTTCCTTGGCGGTCTTCTTGCCGGCCCAGACCAGTTCCAGCTCCTCGTCCATGATGGCGCGGATCTGGTTGAAGTTGCCCAGGCGCACGCCGCGCGACTTGTCGGTGGTCTTGCGGATCATCTGGTTCACGGCCGTGTCGGTGCCGGGGTTCTGCTTGTAGAAACCGGCTTTCTCGGTCAGCTCGAACGACGCCAGGGTGATGGGCAGGTAGCCCGTGCGCTGGTGGCTGGCGGCCTGCACCTCGGGGTTGGTCAGGTAGTTGAAGAACGCGGCCACGCCCTTGTATTCGGCGGGCTTCTTGCCTGCCATGACCCACAGCGAGGCTCCGCCGATGATGGTGTTCTGCGGCGCGCCGGGAACGTCGGGGTAGTAGGGCAGGGGGGCAATGCCGAAGTCGAACTTGGCGTTCTTCTTGATACTGGCGTAGGTGGACGAACTGCCCGTCTGCATGGCGCATTCGCCCGAGTAGAACGGCGCATCGGCCTTGTTGCCGCGGCCACGGTAGTGGAACAGGCCCTGCTTGGCCATGTTGGCCAGGTTTTCGATGTGGCGCACGTGCAGCGGGCTGTTGAAGGCCAGGCGCGCGCTGGTGCCGCCAAAGCCGTTGTTCTGCGTGGCAAACAGCGTGTTGTGCCAGGTGGAGAAGCTCTCCAGCTGCGTCCAGCCCTGCCAGCTGGTGGTGAAGGGGCAGGCCACGCCCGAGGCCTTCAGCTTGGCGGCAGCCGAGACCAGCTCAGGCCAAGTGGCGGGCGGCTTGTTGGGGTCCAGACCGGCTTTCTTGAACAGGTCCTTGTTGTAGTTGAGCACCGTGGTCGAGCTGTTGAAGGGGTAGCTCAGCATCTCGCCATTGGGCGCGGTGTAGTAGCCCACCACGGCGGGGATGTAGGCCTTGGCGTCGAACTTGTAGCCTGCGTCCTGCATGACCTTGCCCACCGGCACCACGGCACCCTTGGCGGCCATCATGGTGGCGGTGCCCACTTCGTACACCTGCAGGATGTGCGGCGCATTGCCCGCACGGAAGGCGGCGATGGAGGCCGTCATGGACTCGTCGTAGGTGCCCTTGTAGGTGGGCACGACCTTGAAATCCTTCTGGCTGGCGTTGAAGTTGTTGGCAATGTCCACCACCCAGTCGTTCAGGCCGCCGGTCATCGAATGCCACCATTGGATCTCGGTCTGCGCATAGGCGAAAGGGGTGCACAGGGCTGCCAGGGCGGCGCTCACGGCCAGCGATCGGAATTTCATGCGGTTGCTCCTTGGGAGGGATGGCGGGAAAAGGCTGCAGCGTATGGCGAAATTGTTACAAAATGAAGACGTCCTGCCAACGAAGGGTCTTTGTAACCATGCCGGGGGGTGGGGCGTGACGGGGTTTTCCCAGGGTTGCGCGGGCTCGCCCTTGTCCCTGACGCTGGTAGTGGCGCCTCTCCAGAAGGCGGTTTTGTGCGCCGCACCATGCTAGGATGGCCCGCCATCCCGAAGCTGGGCGCCCCTGTGGCGGGCCGCCTGCGCTTCACCGACCCAGGACTGCCATGAACCCCACCTCGCTCGACAAAAGCAAGATCAAGTTTCTGTTGCTCGAAGGCCTGCACCCCTCTGCCCTGCAGGTGCTGCAAAACGCCGGTTACAGCCAGATCGAATCCCTCTCCGGCGCGCTGCCGCAGGACGAACTCATCCAGCGCATTGCCGATGTGCACTTCATCGGCATCCGCTCGCGCACGCAGCTCACGGCCGAAGTGCTGGCGCACGCCCACAAGCTCGTGGCCATCGGGTGCTTCTGCATCGGCACCAACCAGGTGGACCTGAACGCCGCACGCGACCGGGGCATCGCCGTGTTCAACGCGCCGTACTCCAACACCCGCTCCGTGGCCGAGCTGGTGCTGGCCGAGGCCATCCTGCTGCTGCGCGGCGTGCCCGAGAAAAACGCCGTGGCGCACCGCGGCGGCTGGCTCAAGAGTGCCGAAAACGCCTACGAGGCACGCGGCAAGACGCTGGGCATCGTGGGCTATGGCGCCATCGGCTCGCAGCTCTCGGTGCTGGCCGAGGCGCTGGGCATGCAGGTGGTGTTCCACGACGTGGTGGCCAAGCTGCCGCTGGGCAACGCACGCCAGGCCGCCAGCCTGAATGAGCTGCTGGCGCAAAGCGACATCGTCTCGCTGCACGTGCCCGAGCTGCCCTCCACGCAATGGATGATGGGCGCCGCCGAAATTGCCGCCATGAAGCCAGGCAGCATCCTCATCAACGCCTCGCGCGGCACGGTGGTCGAGATCGATCCGCTGGCCGATGCGCTCAAGGCCGGCAAGCTGCTCGGCGCGGCGGTGGATGTGTTCCCGGTGGAGCCGCGCAGCAACAAGGACGAATTCGTCTCGCCCCTGCGCGGGCTGGACAACGTCATCATCACACCGCACATCGGCGGCTCCACGCTGGAGGCGCAGGCCAACATCGGCGTCGAAGTGGCCGAGAAGCTCGTGCGCTACAGCGACAACGGCACCACCACCTCGTCGGTCAACTTCCCGGCGGTGGCCCTGCCCGCGCAGAGCGGCAAGCACCGCCTGCTGCACGTGCACCGCAACGTGCCGGGCGTGCTGTCCGAGATCAACCGCGTCTTCTCCGACAACCAGATCAACGTGTCCGCCCAGTACCTGCAGACCAACGAGGCCATCGGCTACGTGGTGATCGACATCGACGCCGAATCGTCCGAGCTGGCGCTGCAAAAGCTCCAGCAGGTGCCGCACACGCTGCGCTGCCGCGTCTTGTTCTGAGAGTCTGCGCTGCCCTTTGCGGGCGGCAGTGGCGCGCAGCCGGTGCCTTCAGGGAGCACCGGGCGCGCCAATTTCTTAAAATGGCTGGTTCCGAGTTCCCCAGGCCACTGGGCGCACCGCCCTTCCCCAGGTTCCACCGAATGAATGCCCCCACCGCGTTGGCCGCCCTCACGGCGCAGGCCCCCGAACCCGTGCGTTTGCGCGAGATTCCCTACAACTACACCAGCTTCTCGGACCGCGAGATCGCCATCCGCCTGCTGGGGATGAAGGCCTGGGACACCCTGCAGCAACTGCGCCAGGAACGCCAGACCGGCCGCTCGGCGCGCATGCTCTACGAAGTGCTGGGCGACATCTGGGTGGTGCAGCGCAACCCCTACCTGCAGGACGACCTGCTGGACAACCCCCAGCGCCGCCGCCAGCTCGTGCAGGCGCTGGAGCACCGCCTGGGCGAGGTGCAAAAGCGCCGCACCCCCGACAAGGACGCCGCGCGCGACGCGCTGGTGGGCGAGCTGCTGGAGGCCGCGCGCGCTGCGGTGGCGCGGTTTGACGCCTCGTTCCAGCAGATGGCCGAGCTGCGCCGCAAGGCGCGCCGCGTGCTGGGGCGGCTCACGGCGGGTGACAACATCAAGTTCGACGGCCTCTCGCGCGTGAGCCATGTGACCGACGCGACCGACTGGCGCGTGGAATACCCCTTCGTGGTGCTCACCCCCGACACCGAGGCCGAGATGGCCCGCCTGGTGCAAGGCTGCTTCGAGCTGGGGCTCACCGTCATCCCGCGCGGGGGCGGCACGGGCTACACCGGCGGCGCCATTCCGCTGACCGACCGCAGCGCCGTCATCAACACCGAAAAGCTCGAAGCCATGACCGAGGTGGAGATGGTGCGCCTGCCCGGTCTGGAGCGCGAAGTGCCCACGGTCTGGAGCGAAGCCGGTGTGGTCACCCAGCGCGTGGCTGACGCGGCCGAGCGCGCGGGCTATGTGTTTGCGGTGGACCCGACCTCCATGGAGGCCTCGTGCATTGGCGGCAACATCGCCATGAACGCGGGCGGCAAGAAGGCCGTGCTGTGGGGTACGGCGCTGGACAACCTGGCGAGCTGGCGCATGGTGACGCCCGATGCGCAATGGCTGGAGGTGGTGCGCCTGGACCACAACCTGGGCAAGATCCACGATGCTGCAGTTGCCAGCTTCGAGCTGCGCTACTTCGAGGCCGACGGCAAGACCCCGGTGCGCACCGAGCGGCTGGACATCCCCGGCGCAAGCTTTCGCAAAGAGGGCCTGGGCAAGGACGTGACCGACAAGTTCCTGTCGGGCCTGCCAGGGGTGCAGAAAGAGGGCTGCGACGGCCTCATCACCAGCGCACGCTGGGTGGTGCACCGCATGCCCGCGCACACGCGCACCGTGTGCCTGGAATTCTTCGGCAATGCCAAGGACGCCGTGCCCAGCATCGTCGAGATCAAGGACTTCATGTTTGCTGAAGCAGCGCGCTCGGGCGTGGTGCTGGCAGGCCTGGAACACCTGGACGACCGCTACCTCAAGGCCGTAGGCTACGCCACCAAGTCCAAGCGCGGCGGGCTGCCCAAGATGGTGCTGGTGGGCGACATCGCGGGCGACGACCAGGACGCCGTGGCTCGCGCCACCAGCGAGGTGGTGCGCATCGCCAACTCGCGCAGCGGCGAAGGCTTTGTGGCCATTAGCCCCGAGGCGCGCAAGAAGTTCTGGCTCGACCGCAAGCGCACGGCGGCCATCAGCCGCCACACCAACGCCTTCAAGATCAACGAGGACGTGGTGATCCCGCTGCCGCGCATGTGGGAATACACCGACGGCATCGAGCGCATCAACATCGAGCTGTCGCTGCGCAACAAGCTGCGCCTGTGCGACGAACTGGACGCCTTCCTGCGCCGGGGCAACCTGCCGCTGGGCAAGACCGACGACGCCAGCGAGTTGCCCAGCGCCGAGCTGCTGGAAGACCGCGTGCAGCAGGCCCTGGCCCTGGTGGCCGAGGTGCGCGCCCTGTGGGCGCAGTGGCTGCGCGAGGTGGACACACTGTTCCCGCAACTGCAGGACCACAGCCTGCGCGCCAGCTGGAAGACGCAGATCCGCACCCCGCTGCAGCAAATCTTCAACGGCGGCGCCTTTGCGCCCCTGCTGGCCGAGTGCACGGCCATCCACCAGCGCGTGCTCAAGGGCCGCGTGTGGGTGGCGCTGCACATGCACGCGGGCGACGGCAACGTGCACACCAACATCCCCGTCAACAGCGACGACTACGAGATGCTGCAGACCGCGCACGAAGCGGTGGGGCGCATCATGCACCTGGCGCGCAGCCTGGGCGGCGTGATCTCGGGCGAACACGGCATCGGCATCACCAAGCTGGAATTCCTGTCCGACGACGAGCTGCGGCCTTTTGCCCAGTACAAGCAGCGCGTCGATCCGCAGGGCCGTTTCAACAAGGGCAAGCTGCTACGAAATCAGGAGCATGCAGCGCTTGATGGACGGGCGCTAGAGGCCAAAAACTCCCTAGATTCCTTGCCGCTGCATGCCGACCTGACCAATGCCTACACGCCCAGCTTCGGCCTCATGGGGCACGAGTCGCTGATCATGCAGCAGAGCGACATCGGCGCCATTGCCGACAGCGTGAAAGACTGCCTGCGCTGCGGCAAGTGCAAGCCTGTGTGCGCCACGCATGTGCCGCGCGCCAACCTGCTGTACTCGCCGCGCAACAAGATCCTGGCCACCTCGCTGCTGGTCGAGGCCTTTTTGTACGAGGAGCAGACGCGCCGGGGCGTGTCCATCAAGCACTGGCAGGAGTTCGAGGACGTGTCCGACCACTGCACCGTGTGCCACAAGTGCTACACGCCCTGCCCGGTGAAGATCGACTTCGGCGACGTCACCATGAACATGCGCAACCTGCTGCGCAAGATGGGCAAGAAGAGCTGGCGCCCCGGCAACAAGCTGGCCATGGCCATGCTCAACGCCACCAACCCCGACACCATCAAGATGCTGCGCGCCGCCATGGTGGGCGCGGGCTTCAAGGCCCAGCGCATGGCGGTGGACGTGCTGCGCAGCATCTCGCGCCGCCAGACGCAGCGCCCGCCCGCCAGCGTGGGCCCGGCGCCGGTCAAGGAGCAGGTGATCCACTTCGTCAACAAGAAGCTCCCCGGAGGCTTGCCCACCAAGACGGCGCGCGCGCTGCTGGACATCGAGAACAAGGACTACGTGCCCATCATCCGCGACCCGGCCACCACCACGGCCGACACGGAGGCGGTGTTCTACTTCCCCGGCTGCGGCTCCGAGCGCCTGTTCAGCCAGGTGGGCCTGGCCACGCAGGCCATGCTCTGGCATGCGGGTGTGCAGACCGTGCTGCCGCCGGGCTACCTGTGCTGCGGCTACCCCCAGCGCGGCAGCGGCCAGTTCGACAAGGCCGAGAAGATGATCACCGACAACCGGGTGCTCTTCCACCGCGTCGCCAACACGCTCAACTACCTCGACATCCAGACCGTGGTGGTGAGCTGCGGCACCTGCTACGACCAGCTCCAGGGCTACGAGTTCGACAAGATCTTCCCCGGCTGCCGCATCATCGACATCCACGAATACCTGCTCGAAAAAGGCATCACGCTGCCCGCAGGGCAGGGCGGCTACCTGTACCACGAGCCCTGCCACAACCCCATGAAGCAGGGCGACTCGATGAAGACCGTGCGCGCCCTGGTGGGTGACAAGGTGCTCAAGAGCGAGCGCTGCTGTGGCGAGTCGGGCACGCTGGGCGTCACCCGGCCCGACATCTCCACCCAGGTGCGCTTCCGCAAGGAGCAGGAAATCCGCAAGGGCGAAGCCCAGCTGCGCGCCAGCGGCGCCGTGGGCGCGCAGGACAACATCAAGATCCTGACAAGCTGCCCGAGCTGCCTGCAGGGCATCACGCGCTACCAGGACGACCTCTCCACCGGCCTGCTCGAAGCCGACTACATCGTCATCGAGATGGCCAAGCAGATCATTGGCGAGAACTGGCTGCCCGAGTACGTGGCCAAGGCCAACGCGGGCGGCATCGAGCGGGTGCTGGTGTGATGGTGATGACCTGTCCGCTGTGCACGACGGACGGCGGACTTCTGGTCTGGCGCGGCACGCACCTGCGCGTGATCCGTGCCGACGAGCCGGGCTTCCCGGCCTTCTACCGCGTGGTCTGGAACGCCCATGTGGCCGAGTTCTCCGACCTGGACGCGGCCCAGCGCCAGCACTGCATGGACGCCGTCACCCTGGTCGAGCAGGTGCTGCGCGAGCACCTGGCGCCCGCCAAGGTCAACCTCGCGGCCCTGGGCAACATGGTGCCGCACCTGCATTGGCATGTGATTGCGCGTTTTGCCTGGGACAGCCATTTTCCTGCCCCTGTCTGGGCGGCAGCCCAGCGGGAGCGCGACAGCGCCCAGGAAGACGCCCTGCATGAGCGCCTGCCCGTGCTGGACGGCTTGCTGCACACGCGCCTGCAGGCCGCTATGGCTGGGGGGCCGGAAAGAGCAAGGCCGTGACATCGGCCTTGAAGAAGGGGAAGTGGGCCTCGGTGCCGTAGTGGTTCATAGTAGTGCCCGGCGAGGGGGGGTCTTGGCAAAAAAACGGCCTGGTGATTCACCAAAGCTGCGGCGGAACATCGCGATGAAGTTACTCGGACTTGCATAGCCCAAAGCATCGGCCACATCAGCCACACTGCGGCCCTGGGCAAGCAATTCGAGCGCATGGGTCAGCCCGGCTTGCTGGCGCCACTGGGCAAAGCTGCTGCCCGTTTGTGCCACACACAAGCGGCTCAAGGTACGGGATGACATGCCCGCCCACTGTGCCCACTGTTCTAAGGTGCGGGTGTCGCTGGGGTTCTTGAGCACGGCTTTGGCTATGCGCAGCAAGCGCCTGTCAGTGGGCAAGGGCAAATGCAAGGGCTGGTGGGGCGTGTTGCACAGCTCATCCAGCAGCACCGCCGTTATGCGGTCTTGCTCCGGGCTCAAGTGCTCGGTGCCTGCCCAAGTCACGCAGCGCTGCACCAGCGCGCGCAAAAGCTCGCTCACGCCAATCACACACGGCGTGCTGGGCAGCACTGCGCTGGCGTGTGGAGCAATCAGCACGCACCAACCGCTGAGCACACCGGTGATGCTGACCCAATGCGGCACCCCAGGCGGAATCCACCCCGCGCGGAGGGGCGGCAGCATCCATGAGCCATGGGCGCTGCGCACGTGCACCAAGCCACTTTCCACGCAAAACAACTGCCCGCGCACATGGCTGTGCCAATCATGCTCACGGTTGTCCAAGGGAAAGTCGCTATCGGGTTCATGGTCGCCCACGAAGGCGATTACCGCAGGGCCATCAGCGCGCTCGCTGTCCTCCACCAACTGGGCTTCTGCCAAGGTGTAAGGCGGCTCAGACGGGGATTGCTGCGCATGTGCCATGACCTAATTTCAGTATTTTTTGTCTAAACAACGTTGTCTCATTTTGCCACTACAGCTCAACACTTCATGGGTCCAAACAACAGGAGTGATTTCGTGAGTTCTTCCACTGTGGCGCACAGCGCGCCGTCATTAATTTATCCCCACGTTGCACCGTGGGTGGCTGTGGCTATTGCCTGCCTTGCCTCCTTCATGGTGGTGATGGACGGCGCCATTGTGAATGTGGCACTTCCCGCCATGCGTGCCGACCTGCATTTGTCGGCAGTGGCAACGCAATGGGTCATTGACGCCTACTTGCTTGTCCTAGGGGGCTTCATGCTCTTGGCCGCCAGAGCCAGCGATTTGTGGGGGCGCAAAGCTGTGCTGCAAACAGGCCTGGCCGTGTTTACCTTGGCCAGCCTAGTCGGTGGCATGGCCGCGAGCGGCGCTGCGTTGCTACTAGCGCGGGCAGTGCAGGGCCTGGGCGCGTCGGCATTGGCGACGTCGACCTTGGCGGTCATCGTCGCGGTGTATCCCGCAGGGCGCCAACGGGCGCAGGCCATTTCTTGGTGGGCAGCCTCCAGCTCCATTGGCTCGGCCTTGGGTGTGGTGCTGGGCGGCTGGCTCACCAGCCAAGCTGGCTGGCGCTGGGTGATGTATGTGAACGTGCCGGTTGGCGTGGCTTTGATGGCAGGCGTCGCCTTTAGCCTGGCGCCTGCCGCCGTTCGCAGCCCCAAACCCAGCCTGGATTTGCCCGGTGCGGTCGGCATCACGCTGGGCATGGGCACCTTGCTTTTTGCAATTTCGCAGGCGGCACACCTTGGGTGGACGTCTGCCACTGTGCTGGGCTGTTTGCTGGCGGCTGTGGTGTTGCTGAATTGGTTTGTGACCGTGGAAAAGCGCGCAGTACAGCCCTTGGTGCGCATGGACATTTTCAAAGTGCACAACGTGCGGGTAGGCAATGCGCTAGTCCTGTGCTTGGGCGTGGCCATGACAGCAACCACGTTCTTCAGCTCGGTGGCCCTGCAAGGTGTGGTGGGCTATAGCGCGCTGGATGCAGGTCTGGCAATTTTGCCACTGGGGCTGACGTTTGCCGTTGCAGCAGTGATGTCGCGCAAATGGATGGACAGTGGCGTGAAGCACTTGCCCCTGTACGGCGGTTTGATCTGCGCGGTGGGGGCCAGCTGGATGGCTGTGCTGCCGCTGGCACCTGTATACATGGAGGACATCCTGGGACCTATGCTGCTCATGGGCTTGGGGCTGGGTCTGATGGTGATGACTGTGACCCACACGGCGATGGATGGCATGCCTGCCAAAGATGCTGGCTTGGCCTCTGGCCTTTTCAACACCGCCAGACAACTGGGCGCTGCGTTTGGCGTAGCAACCTTGTCTACGCTGGCCCACAGCGTAACGGGGCACAGCCGTTTGCAACCCGATCTTCTCGCACAACTGCAAGGCTTTCAAGCCGCGTTTTGGGCCACTGCAGGCTTTGTCGCGCTGGCGGGACTGCTGTCCTTGCTGCTACATGCTCCACAAAAAGCGGGTTGATCCAGGCGCTTCCCGATATTGGCGACTTTGACGACATGGCCGTCATTGAGCTGCTGGTCAAAGTGGGCGATACCGACAAGGCCTCCATGGAAATCCCCAGCAGCCATGCGGGGGAGTGAAAGAACTCAAGCCCCAGTTAGGCGACAAGGTTAGCGAAGGCAGCGTGCTGCATCAAGGGGAGTGGGACAATAGGCACTTGTCGTTCATCCACACTGATAAAGCGCCACTACCATGGCAGGTCTCACACCGGGCTCCCCCACCCCCCAATCCATCACCGTGCACGGCCAGTCGCGCCAGCTGGAGCTGGTGTTCTCTGACGGTGCCGCATTCCGCCTGCCGTTTGAACTGCTGCGCGTCTATTCCCCGTCGGCCGAGGTCATGGGCCACGCACCCGGCCAGGAGGTGCTGCAGACCGGCAAGCGGAACGTGGAAATCGCCGGCATCGAGCCCGTGGGCAACTACGCTGTCAAGCTCCAGTTCTCGGACGGGCACGACAGCGGCATTTTTTCCTGGGACTACCTCTACGCGCTGGGCCAGCACCAGGAGGCGCGGTGGGCAGACTACCTGCGCCGCCTGGAGGCCGCAGGCGTGGACCGCGACACCCCCATGCCGGGGCGCAAGCCCGCCCACAGCCATGGCTCGGGCTGCGGTTCAGGTTCTGGCTGCGGCTAAAGCCAATTAGCAACACCTCGGGCGCTATAGTTTTTATAGCTTGTAGCGCTCTACTGGTAAGCCCTGGATGCCGCTAAGGCTTTAAAATCGTATATCCCACGCATTCGCGGGGTTGACCCCTTCACCGCTAGCATTTCCACCATGAGCACCACGCATTTCGGTTTCCAGTCGGTCGATGAGAAAGAAAAGGCACGCCGTGTGCGCGGCGTGTTCGACTCGGTCGCGACCAAGTACGACCTGATGAACGACCTGATGTCTGGCGGCCTGCACCGCGCCTGGAAGGCCTACACCGTGATGGTGGCCAACCTACAGGAAGGCCAGCAGGTGCTGGACATTGCCGGGGGCACGGGCGACCTGTCGCTGGCCTTTGCCCGCAAGGTGGGCGCCAGCGGCCGCGTGGTGCACACCGACATCAACGAAGCCATGCTGCGCGTGGGCCGCAACCGCCTGATCGACAAGGGCGTGGTGCTGCCCACACTGGTGTGCGATGCCGAGCAGCTGCCGTTTCCCGACCAGCACTTTGACCTGGTGAGCGTGGCCTTTGGCCTGCGCAACATGACGCACAAGGACATCGCGCTGCGCGAGATGTGCCGTGTGCTCAAGCCCGGCGGCAAGCTGCTGGTGCTGGAGTTTTCGCGCGTGGCCCAGCCGCTGGCCAAGCCTTACGACTGGTATTCCTTCAACATCCTGCCGCGCCTGGGCCAACTGGTCACGGGCGACGCCGACAGCTACCGCTACCTGGCCGAATCCATTCGCATGCACCCCGGCCAGGAAGAGCTCAAGGCCATGATGCACGAGGCCGGTTTCGGCCATGTGGATTACCACAACATGACCGGCGGCGTAGTGGCGCTGCATGTCGGTATCAAGTGTTGAAGGTGCCTGCGTGATAACCAAGGAGTCCCCCGCCATGAAAACCCTTTTGTCTGCCCTGTTCGTGCTGGCCCTGGTGTTCGCCCAGCCTGAAGCGCAGGCCAAGCGCCTGGGCGGAGGCAAATCGGTGGGCCAGCAGTCCAGCAACGTCACCCAGCGCAGTGCCAACCCGCCTGCAGCCCCAGGTGCACCCACCCAGAATGCGGCTGCGCCCGCAAAACCTGCAGCACCAACTGCCGCGCCACAGGCCGCCCCCAAGAAGCCCTGGGGTGCCATGCTGGGGGGGCTGGCCGCAGGCCTGGGGCTGGCATGGCTTGCCCATTCGCTGGGGATGGGGGAGGGGTTCGGGCAAATCCTGCTCGTGCTCTTGCTGGCCGTGGCTGCTTTCGCGGTGCTGCGCATGGTGTTGCGCGGCCGGAGCACGCCAGCCGCACAAGGGGGGGCGCCGTATGCATTCCAGGGCGCTGGCGCGTCGGCCACGCCCCAGGCGGCCGCCACCCCGCGCGACTACAGCCCGGACAAGGTGGGCAATGACGCCTCGGCGCGCCCCTGGGAGCGCAGCAGCATGGCGTTCGAGGCGCAGCGCCAGGGTGCGGGCTCGGTCATCGGGTCGGCGCTGGGCGGCTCGCAGAACTGGGGTGTGCCCGAAGGCTTCGACGTGGCGGGCTTCACCGATGCTGCGCGGCGCAACTTCATCACCCTGCAGGCAGCGTGGGACAAGGCCGATGTGGCCACCCTGCGCTCCATGATGACCGACACCATGCTCGGTGAAATCCGCAGCCAGCTCGCCGAGCGCGAGGCACAGGGCGCTGGCCAGCCCAACCAGACCGATGTGGTCATGCTCGAAGCGCAGTTGCTCGGCATCGAGGAAGTGGGCGGCGCCTACATGGCCAGTGTCGAGTTTTCTGGCCTGATCCGCGAGGAACCCTCGGCGGGCCCCAGCCCGTTCCGCGAAGTCTGGAACATGACCAAGCCCAAGGATGGGCGCAGCGGCTGGTTGGTGGCGGGCGTGCAGGCGCTGCAGTAATGTGTATTTGACCGGGCCGTGCGCCCACGCGCCCGGTTCAGGGAATAATCGGGGACTATGGCAACACAGTCCCCTTTTTCTTTTCTCGGCAGCGTTTTCGAGCGCATGGCCGCCGGTCCGCAGCCTCCGCAGTGGCTGGTGCACGAGGTGCAGCACCGCGTGGTGTTGCTGCTCAACCATGTGCTGATGCAGGAGAGCGCAGCCACCCAGCGGCTGACGCCCAGCCGGGGGCGGGTGGTGCGCATGCAGTGGCGCCAGTTCTTCATGGCGCTACAGGTCACGCCTGCGGGCCTGTTCGATCTGGCGCCCCCGGCGGCCACGCCCGACCTGCGCCTGGAGGTCATGCAGGCATCGCCCCTGGATCTGGCGCAGGCTGCTTTGCGTGGCGAGCGTCCGGCCGTGCGCATCGACGGCGACGTGCAGTTCGCTGGCGACATCCAGTGGCTGGCCGACAACCTGCGCTGGGATATGGAGGACGACCTGGCGCGCCTGATCGGTGACGTGCCCGCACATACCCTGGCCAACCTGGCGGGCAGTGCGGCGCAGGCCCTGCGCGGCTTCCTGCAAGACCGCGTGCCGCCCGCAGGCGGCGCTTCGGGGTGGTCCGTGGACCGCACCATTCCATGAAACAGTTCTTCCGGGGGGGCACCATCGTCTGGGTGGTGCTGCGCTATGGGTTGGACGAACTGGTGCTCACCAGCTTCCAGAAGCCCTGGCTGCGCCTGCTGGCGCGCATCGTCTCGGTGGGGCGCGACCTGCGCGCGCCGCGCGGGCAGCGCCTGCGCGAGGCGCTGGAGCGCCTGGGGCCCATCTTTGTGAAGTTTGGCCAGGTGCTCTCGACGCGGCGCGACCTGATGCCGCCCGACATCGCCGACGAACTGGCGCTGCTGCAGGACCGGGTGCCCCCCTTCGACCCTGCCGTGGCCGTGGCCACCATAGAGCGCGCCTTCAAGCGCCCGATTGGCGAGGTGTTCGAGCATTTCGAGCGCGAGCCGGTGGCCAGCGCCTCCATTGCCCAGGTGCATTTCGCACGCCTGCGCGACCGCAATGGCCAGCGGCACGAGGTGGCCGTCAAGGTACTGCGGCCCGGCATGCTGCATGTCATCGAAAAAGACCTAAGCCTCATGCGCATGATGGCGGGCTGGGTGGAGGGCCTGTCGGCCGACGGCAAGCGCCTCAAGCCGCGCGAGGTGGTGGCCGAGTTCGACAACTACCTGCACGACGAGCTTGACCTGGTGCGCGAAGCCGCCAATGCCGCGCAGCTGCGCCGCAACATGGAAGGGCTGAACCTCGTGGAGGTGCCCATCATCCACTGGGACTTCTGCCACCCCGAGGTAATGGTGATGGAGCGCATGAACGGCGTGCCCATCAGCCAGGTGGATCGCCTGCGCGAGGCCGGGGTGGACATCCCCAAGCTGGCGCGTGACGGCGTGACCATCTTCTTCACGCAGGTGTTCCGCGACGGCTTCTTCCATGCCGATATGCACCCCGGCAACATCCAGGTGAGCCTGGAGCCCGCCACCTTCGGGCGCTACATCTCGCTGGACTTTGGCATCGTGGGCACGCTCACCGAGTTCGACAAGGAATACCTGGCGCAGAACTTCACCGCCTTCTTCCGGCGCGACTACAAGCGCGTGGCCGAGCTGCACATCGAAAGCGGCTGGGTGCCGCCCGAAACGCGCGTCAACGAACTGGAGGCGGCGGTGCGCACGGTGTGCGAGCCGTATTTCGACCGTCCGCTCAAGGAAATCTCGCTCGGCATGGTGCTGCTGCGGCTGTTCCAGACCTCGCGGCGCTTCAACGTCGAGATCCAGCCCCAGCTGGTGCTGCTGCAGAAAACCCTGCTCAACATCGAAGGCCTGGGCCGCCAGCTCGACCCCGACCTGGACCTCTGGAGCACGGCCAAGCCCTTCCTGGAAAAGTGGATGCTGGATCAGCTCGGCCCCCAGCGGCTGCGCCGCGAACTGCGCGACCAGTTGCCGCACTATGCCAAGATACTGCCCGCCTTGCCCCGGCTGCTGCACGACCACCTGCAGCGCCACAGCGCACCGCAGCAACAGCGCGAGCTGCTGGAGCTGCTGCGTGAGCAGCGGCGCACCAACCGCATGCTGCAGGGGCTGCTGTATTCGGGCCTGGGCTTTGTGCTCGGCCTGATCGTGATGCAGATCATCGTGCGGGTGCGGGTTTTCTAGGGGGTTATGCCTGTTGCGGTGGTGCGCAGCGGGGCTGCGCGCCGGATGCGCAGATAATGCGCGTCGTTTTGGGTTCATTCACCACGGTTCAATTCAAGCGGAGCGGCGCATGCTGGTCACCTTCATCGTTCTGTACCTGCTGGCGTCCATCGCCATTGGCCTGTATGCCGCCACCCGCGTGCACAACACGGCGGACTATGCGGTGGCCGGGCGCAGCCTGCCCCTGGCGGTGGTGATTGCCACCACCTTTGCCACCTGGTTCGGTTCGGAAACGGTGCTGGGCGTGTCGGCGCGCTTCATCGACAGCGGGCTGGGCGGGGTGGTCGAAGACCCGTTCGGCGCCTCCATGTGCCTGGTGTTGGTGGGCCTGTTCTTTGCCTACCGGCTGTACCAGAAGAACCTCATCACCCTGGGCGACTACTACCGCCTGCGCTTCGGGCGCACGGTCGAGGTGCTGTGCTCGATCATCATCATGGTCAGCTACCTCGGCTGGGTGGCGGCGCAGGTCACGGCCCTGGGGCTGGTGTTCAACATGCTCACGCAAGGCGCCCTGACGGTCACCTGGGGCATGTTGATCGGCACGGTGATCGTGCTGGTGTACACGCTGTACGGCGGCATGTGGTCCGTGGCGCTGACGGATTTTGTGCAGATGATCGTGATCGCTGTGGGCTTGCTGGCGATTGCATGGTTTGCGGCCGACCTGGCGGGCGGGGCAGGCAAGGTCATCCACTATGCTGCCAGCGAAGGCAAGTTCCGCTTCTTTCCGCAGGACGGCGGGTTCAAGGAATGGACGTTCTTCATTGCAGCTGCCATCACCATGATGCTGGGCTCCATTCCGCAGCAGGACGTGTTCCAGCGCGTCATGTCGTCCAGGAACGCTGCGACCGCACGCACCGGCCCGGTCATCGGGGGCTTGCTGTACCTGCTGTTTGCCTTTATTCCCATGTTCATCGTGACCTCGTCCATGCTGGTGATGCCAGAGGCCGCGCAGGCACTGCTCAAGGACGATCCGCAGAAGGTCTTGCCCACCCTGGTGATGGAGCGCATGCCGCTGGCTTTGCAGATCGCCTTCTTTGGCGCGCTGCTCTCGGCCATCATGTCCACGGCGTCGGCCACGCTGCTGGCGCCCTCCACCACCTTTGTGGAGAACATTCTGCGCAACCTGCGCCCTGGCATGAGCGACGCGACGACCCTCAAGGCCATGCGCGTTTCGGTGCTGGTGTTCACCGCCTGCGTGCTGGCCTATGCCATCACCATGCAGGGCACGTCGATTTATGAGCTGGTATCGGGGGCTTACCAGGTGCCGCTGGTGGGGGCATTCATTCCGCTGGTGTTTGGCCTGTACTGGAAGCGTGCCACCACCCAGGGCGCCTTGCTGGCGGTGGTGTCGGGCCTGGGCGTGTGGCTCTGGTTTGTGGCCAGCCCCGTGCTGTCCCAGGCTTTTCCGCAGCAGTTGGCGGGCTTGCTGGCGGCGCTGGCGGGCATGCTGGCGGGCTCGCTGCTGCCCCAGTTCATTCCAGACCACAAGGGCCACGTCCACCACTACGAGGGGAGCCACGAAGGCCCTTCCGCCGGTTGACCACGGCCAGCCATGGCTGGCGGCAGGTGCCGCCTATAATCGAGGGCTTTGCACGTTGTCCAACCTCTCGACATGCCTATTTACGCCTACAAATGCGGCTCCTGTGGCCATGCCAAGGATGTGCTGCAAAAAATCTCCGATCCCGTGCTCACGGTGTGCCCTGCCTGCGGCGCCGAGAGCTTTGCCAAGCAACTGACCGCTGCGGGCTTCCAGCTCAAGGGCTCGGGCTGGTACGCCACCGATTTCCGGGGCGGCAGCAGCGCTGGCAATACCGCTTCAGCGCCAGCCGCCGCCCAGGGCGCTGACAGCGCCAGCGCTCCGGCCGCAGCGCCTGCGCCGTCCTGCGCCGCCTGTCCGGCGGCGACCAGCACGTCGAACTGAGGCATTCATCGCATGGTGCCCTTGCGCAAATGGATCTTCACCGGCTTGCTGGTGATCGTCCCTGGGGCGATCACCGTGTCGGTGCTGCACTGGATCGTGGGCCTGCTCGACCAGACCCTGCTGATCCTGCCGCAGGCCTGGCACCCGGACCGCCTGCTGGGGTTCCACATCCCCGGTTTTGGCGTGCTGCTCACGCTGGTCATCCTGCTCGGCGTGGGTGCTGCGGCCAGCAATTTTGTGGGGCGCAAGCTCGTGCAGTGGGGCGACCGGGTGGTCAGCCGCATCCCCGTGGTGCGCTCCATCTATTCCAGCGTCAAGCAGGTGTCCGACACGCTGTTCTCCGAAAGCGGCAATGCCTTTCGCACGGCGGTGCTGGTGCAGTGGCCGCGCGAAGGCGTCTGGACGGTGGCCTTCATCACCGGGGCGCCCGGCGGTGAAGTAGCGGCCTACCTGCGCGACGACTACGTGAGCGTTTATGTTCCCACCACGCCCAACCCTACGGGCGGGTATTTCGTGATGCTGCGCAGGAGCGAGTGCGTCGAGCTTGACATGAGCGTCGATGCCGCGCTGCGCTACATCGTTTCCATGGGCGTGGTCGCACCGAACGACCCGGCCCCTGTGGCAATCCAGTCCACCCCCTAATGCGCCCCTGGCGGCGCCGAGAGTTCTTCCATGGCCATGCGTACCCACTATTGCGGTCTAGTCACTGAAGCCCTGCTGGGCCAAACCGTCACCCTGGCGGGCTGGGTCAACCGCCGCCGCGACCATGGCGGCGTGATCTTCATCGACCTGCGCGACCGCGAAGGCTACGTGCAGGTGGTCTGCGACCCCGACCGCGCCGAGATGTTCAAGACCGCCGAAGGCGTGCGCAACGAGTTTTGTGTGCAGGTCAAGGGCCTGGTGCGCGCGCGCCCCGAGGGCACGACCAACGACAGCCTCAAGAGCGGCAAGATCGAAGTGCTGTGCCACGAACTGGCGGTGGTCAACCCCTCTGTCACGCCCCCGTTCCAGATGGACGACGAGAACCTGTCGGAAACCACGCGCCTCACGCACCGCGTGATGGACCTGCGCCGCCCGCACATGCAGCGCAACATGATGCTGCGCTACAAGACCGCCATCCAGGTGCGCAACTTCCTGGACCAGGAAGGCTTCATCGACATCGAAACCCCCATGCTGGGCAAGAGCACGCCCGAGGGCGCGCGCGACTACCTGGTGCCCAGCCGCGTGCACGACGGCCAGTTCTTCGCGCTGCCCCAGTCGCCCCAGCTCTACAAGCAGATGCTGATGGTGGCCGGCTACGACCGCTACTACCAGATCACCAAGTGCTTCCGCGACGAAGACCTGCGCGCCGACCGCCAGCCCGAGTTCACGCAGATCGACTGCGAGACCTCGTTCCTGAACGAAGAGGAAATCCGCGCCATCTTCCAGCGCATGATCAAGGAAGTGTTCCAGCAGCAACTGGGCGTGGACCTGGGCGAATTCCCCACCATGACCTACCAGGAAGCGGCGCACCGCTTCGGCTCCGACAAGCCCGACCTGCGCGTGAAGCTCGAATTCACCGAGCTGACCAACGTGATGAAGGACGTGGACTTCAAGGTGTTCTCGGGCGCCGCCAACATGAAGGGCGGCCGCGTGGTGGCCCTGCGCGTGCCCGGTGGCTCGGTCGAGGGCGGCGGCATCAGCCGTGGCGAGATCGACGCCTACACCGAGTTCGTCAAGATCTACGGCGCCAAGGGCCTGGCCTACATCCGTGTGAACGACCTGTCCAATGGGCGCGATGGCCTGCAGTCGCCTATCGTCAAGAACATCCACGACGCTGCGCTGGCCGAAGTGCTCAAGCGCTCGGGGGCCCAGAACGGCGACCTGCTGTTCTTCGGCGCCGACAAGGAAAAGATCGTCAACGACGCCATCGGTGCGCTGCGCATCAAGATCGGCCACAGCGAATTCGGCAAGAAGAACGGCCTGTTCGAGAACCGCTGGGCGCCGCTGTGGGTGGTGGACTTCCCCATGTTCGAACATGACGAGGAAGAAGACCGCTGGGTGGCCGTGCACCACCCCTTCACCAGTCCCAAGGACGGCCATGAAGACCTCATGGACACCGACCCCGGCAAGTGCATTGCCAAGGCCTACGACATGGTGCTCAACGGCTGGGAGCTGGGCGGCGGCTCGGTGCGTATCCACCGCGCCGAAGTGCAGAAGAAGGTGTTCGACGCCCTCAAGATCACGCCCGAGGACGCGCAGGCCAAGTTCGGCTACCTGCTCGATGCCCTGCAGTACGGCGCGCCCCCGCACGGCGGCCTGGCCTTCGGCCTGGACCGCCTGATCACGCTGATGACCGGCGCCGAGTCGATCCGCGACGTGATCGCCTTCCCCAAGACCCAGCGCGCCCAGGACCTGCTGACCCAGGCCCCGTCGCCTGTGGACGAGAAGCAACTGCGCGAGCTGCACATCCGCCTGCGCAACGTGCAGGCCGCGGCCTGAGGCTGCCTTGGTGCAGAATGACGAGGGCGCCTTCGGGCGCCCTTTGTTTTATGGCAACTGTTTCGATGGGGAGTCTTGAAGACCATGTCACGACTTGGAATGTGTTCCGTGCTGGCGGGCATCGCACTGCTGCTTGCCGCCTGCGGCGAAAAGAAGACTGAACTGGGGCAGGGCGGTTCGGTGGTCAGTGGGTCGGCGGGCCCCCAGGGGGCGCAGAACGCCGCGCGCGAACTGGTGCGTTGTGATGCGCCTGTGGCCACGGTGGCGCTGGCAGAGAACCCCAGCGGGTACACCCTGGGCGCCAGTTATCAGTTGCCAGCGTCGCCCGTTCCTTTGATCAAATTGCTGGCCCAGCAGAGCGGATGCTTTCGCGTGGTGGATCGCGCGGCGGGGCTGCGCGGGGCGATGCAGGAGCAGGAGCTCAAGGAAGCCGGTGTGCTGCGCAAGGACTCCACGGTGCACAAAGGGCGTGGCTACGAGGCGCAATACACCCTCACGCCCAGCCTGACCTTCAGCGAGCAGGACGCAGGGCAGGGGCTGGCGGGCATCCTGGCGCTGATTCCGGTGGTGCGGGACATGGCAGGGCTGCTGGGGCTGGCCGAGCAGGTCAAGTTCAAGGAGGCGCAGACGGCGCTGCTGCTGTCGGACAACGAGACCACCGAGCAGGTGGCTGCGTCCACGGGCGCCGCACGCAGCACCGACCTGGGTGTGGCAGGGCTGGTGTTTGGCAAGCTGGGGGGCGGCGCCGGGGCGGGCTGGAGCAATACCAACGAGGGCAAGGTGATTGCCGCCGCCTTTCTGGATGCACACAACCAACTGGTGGTGCAGGTGCGTGCGCTGGAGGCCAAGGAACTGCCGCCGCCGGTGCCTGTGCGTGCCAGGGCCTCGCATGGCGCCAGGTGAGCCGCCTGCGGTAGAACCGCAGCCGCACTGGAAAATCCCCGAGTCGGTGCTGGTGGTGGTGTACACGCGGGCGCTGGAGGTGCTGCTGATCCGCCGGGCCGATGCGCAGGAATTCTGGCAGTCTGTGACGGGCAGCAAGAACCACCCGCAAGAGCGCTATGAGGATACCGCCGTGCGCGAGGTGTGGGAGGAAACCGGCATCGACGCACATGCTCCAGGCTGTGCGCTGCAGGACTGGCAACTGGAAAACGTTTACGCCATCTACCCCGAGTGGCGCCACCGCTACGCTCCGGGCACGTACCTCAACACCGAGCATGTGTTTGGCCTGCGGGTTCCGGCGGCCACTGCGGTGCGCCTGTCGCCGCGCGAGCATGTGGACTGGAAGTGGCTGCCCTGGCTGGAGGCTGCGGACCTGTGCTATTCACCCTCCAACGCCGAGGCTTGCTTGCTGCTGCCGCGCTTTGCAGCCCTGCCGGGGCGTGAGGAGATACGCAGGCAGTCAGGCTGCTGAGGCCGTGGCGGGAGCGCGCAGCGCCACACCGCCGGGCTGGCGTTCGCTGTCCTGCCCGAGCAGTGCTCTTGCGGGTGTGTTGCCGCATTGGGTGCGCAGGTCGTTGGCCAGCTCTTGCAAGGCCTGCGCGTTGGGCAGATGGGTCTGGTGCCGCAGCAGGAGCTGTTGTGCCAGGTCGATGAGCTTGGTGTTGAGGTGCTTGCCGGTGGCCTGCAGCAGTGCGTCGATGGCCTGGGCAGGAGCGCCGCCCAGGTGCTGGGCCATGGCTTCTTCGGCCATGCGGTTCACGCGTTGCAGGCAGTCGCGGATCTTGTCGGAGTAGGCCTGGCAGCTGCGGCAGGCACTGGCCAGCAGCTCGCACAGGCCGCGGGTGCTGGCGTAGCGCATGCCTACGGTTTCAATCCAATCATGGCTTTCCTCCAGGTTGATGGAGGTATTGGCCAGCACCGACAGCAGGCTGCCCAGGTTGCAGGCGGCTTCCAGGTCGAAGGCGCAGTGCCGGATCTCCGGGGCCATGGATCGCACCAGTTGCACCGCCTGGGCCACCTGGTTCTGGTGGATGGCTTGCAAGGTGCCTACCACCTGGGCAAAGCGCCGGATGCGCTGGCTGTCGGGGTGCTTTTCAAGAATGCGGCCAAAGTCCGCAATGCAGCGGTCGATGCCCTTGCCGTCTTTTTCATCGAAGTAGGCAAAGGCTAGCAGCACGAGCGACTGGTAGTCGAACAGCTTGGAGTCGATGCCCAGCACCACCGCGCGCGAGAGCACCTGCACCGCGGTGGCGCGCTCGCCCATGTAGTAGGACATCATGCCCAGCTTTTGCAGCCTCACGATGGAGTCGGGCGTCAGTTCGCTGGCGGTGCGGTAGGTTTCGATGGCCTCGGAAAAATGCCCCATTTCCACCTGGGCGCGGCCCAGCACGTCGTAGGCATCGGCGTAGCCGGGGTCTTCGCCAATCAGGCTCAGCAAGGTATTCACCGCGCGGGTGGGGTGGCCTGCTTCGATCTGCGCCCGCGCCACGCCCAGTTTGGCCCAGGGAATGGCACGTGCCTTGAGGATGGCCTCGAACAGCAGGCGCGCTTCCTCGTGGCGGCCCAGGCGCAGCAGCAGTTCCGAGCCAATGCGTGCGGCATACAGCCAGTAAGGTTTGCGTCCGGTGAACTGCGCGATGCAGAGTTTGGCGGCGGCTTCGAAATCGCCTTGTTCGATGGCATCGAAGATGGGGCGCAGGTGGGTCTTGCGCTGGCGGGCGCCGCTGAGGCGGTCGAACAAGGTCAGGGGTGTGAAGGGCTTGAGCAGGTAGCCGTCCAGTGCGGATTCGGCCGCCTCGGCCACGGCTGCATAGGTGGCCTCGCTGGTGACCATGAAGAACACGGTCGAAAAGGGCAGCAGCTGGGCGCGTCGCAGGTCGTCCAGCAAGGTCTGGCCGGTGGAGCGGGAGTCGGGGAAGTACTGGTCGCACAGCACATAGTCGAACACCGTGTGCTCCAGGCGGTTGCGTGCATCTTGGATGCGGCTGCATTGCACCACCTTGCTCACGCCGTAGTCCCGCAATTGCGCCGCCAGCAGGCTGCGCGAGGTGACATTGCTGTCCACCACCAAAGCCAGCGTGTCCGGGGAGCGGGAAGTTGCCATGGGCGGGAAGGGTGCGTGCGGCGCCGCTACGCAACAATGATGACACCTTAGTGTAGACCTTTGTGTTCTGTAGGAAAGCCCCATCAGCGGGCTTTTCGGCCCGGTGCATGCTGGGAGACAATCAACTGATGCACAGCAGCGACATTCTTCGGGTTGCCACCTACAACATCCACAAGGGCGTGCAGGGCCTGGGCCCGGCGCGCCGGCTGGAGATCCACAACCTGGGTCTGGCCGTGGAGCAGCTCGATGCCGACATCGTCTGCCTGCAGGAAGTGCGCAAGCACCACCGGCGCGAGGCGCAGTACTTCCAGCACTGGCCCGACATGCCCCAGGCCGACTTTCTGGCGCCCGAAGGCTACGAGGCCGTTTACCGCACCAATGCCTACACCCGCCATGGCGAGCACGGGAATGCACTGCTGACGCGCTGGCCGGTGCTGGGTCACCAGCATGAGGACATCTCCGACCACCGCTTCGAGCAGCGCGGCCTGCTGCATGTGCAGGTGCAGGCCCATGGGCGCGATGTGCACGCCATCGTGGTGCACCTGGGCCTGATTCCGGGCAGCCGGGTGCGCCAGATCGGGCTGCTGGAGCGCTTTGTCGACCGCGAAGTCCCGCGCGGCGCGCCGCTGGTGGTGGCGGGCGATTTCAACGACTGGGGGCAACAGATCCGCCACATGCTGGCCGGGCTGGGCCTGCTCGAATATGAGGAGCCGCGCGCCTTCACCTACCCCGCCCGCCTGCCGCTGGCGCAGCTCGACCATGTGTATGCCAGGGGCCTCACGCCGGTGGGCCTGCAGGTGCCGCGCGGTCGGGTGTGGTGGCGCATGTCCGACCATTTGCCGCTGATTGCGGAATTCAGGCTTTGACGCGCACGATGGCGGTCATACCGTTCGAGCTGGCCGAGGGCCACCAGGTCCACTTGCTGCAGGGGGCGCAGGAGCTGTTTCCTGCCTGGATCGCCGCAATGGACGCTGCGCTGTCGGACATCCAGTTTGAAACCTACATCTTTGACTTCACCGGCGCCGCAGCCGAGGTGGCCCACGCGCTGATGCGTGCGGCCCGGCGCGGGGTGCGCACCCACCTGGTGGTCGATGGCGTGGGCACCGGCCGCCTGCCGCAGGAATGGGCCGACCGCCTGCGCGCCGCAGGCGTGCATTGCCGCGTGTATTCGCCGCTGGGCCCGCTGGGGCTGTTGCTGCCGCGCCGCTGGCGGCGGCTGCACCGCAAGCTGTGCGTGGTCGATGGCCGGATGCTGTTCTGCGGCGGCATCAACGTGCTGGACGATTTCCACGACCCCAACCATGGAAGCCTTGCGGCACCGCGTTTTGACTTTGCCGTGCAAACCACGGGCGCACTCGTCGGTGTGGCCAGCGATGCCATGGAACAACTGTGGTGGCGCATGCAGGCCGTGCGCGACGCCAGCCAGCGCCGCCTTCCCGAGGCACTGCAGGCACTGCGCGCCGCCAGCGCTGTCCACCATGCGCAGCCCGACGCCGACAGCCGCCCCGGCATGCGCGCTGCGCTGCTGCTGCGCGACAACGTGCGCTACCGCAGCCGCATCGAAAAGGCCTACCGCCGCGCCATTGCCGCCGCGCGCGAGGAAATCATCATCGCCAACGCCTACTTCGTGCCGGGGCGCAAGCTGCGCGTGGCCTTGCAGATGGCGGCGCGCCGGGGCGTGCGGGTGCGGCTGCTGCTGCAGGGGCGCTACGAATACTTCATGCAGTACCACGCGGCGCGCCCGGTGTACGGTGCGCTGCTCAAGGCCGGGGTGGAGATCCACGAGTACGCCCCCAGCTTTCTGCACGCCAAGGTGGCGGTGATCGATGCCCATGGCGTACGGCCCTGGGCCACGGTGGGCTCGTCCAACCTCGACCCGCTGAGCCTGCTGCTGGCGCGCGAGGCCAACGTGGTGGTCGAGGATGCGGCCTTTGCACAAGACCTGCGCGCGCGCCTGGAGCACGCCATGCTGCATGGGGGCAGGGTGCTGGACCCGGCGCGCTATGCCCTGCGCTCCTGGCACGAACGCGCCCTGGACCGCGTGGCCTTCGTGCTCATGCGCCTGGCGCTGTGGGTCACGGGCAACCGCTACTGACTTTGCTAGCATGCTATAAAAATAATAGCTGCTAGCGCTTGTAGAATAAGCGTTGGAGGCCAAAAACCCTTTGAAACATCGGATGCCGATCACTGCTACCATCACCCCATGTTCCGACAACCGGCCGCCGACATGAACCCAGCCCCCCTCGACGAAGGAACGCCCGTCTCCGTCAAGATCCGCGAGCGGATCCAGGCGGCGCGCAAGCGCTTCAATGCCAACGACAACATCGCCGACTTCCTCCAGCCGGGTGAGCTGGAACGGCTGCTCGACGAGGTCGAGGCCAAGATGCAGGGCGTGCTCGACAGCCTGGTGATCGACACCGCAGGCGACCACAACACCCAGAACACCGCGCGCCGCGTCGCCAAGATGTATGTCAACGAGGTGTTCAAGGGCCGCTATGCCCAGGCGCCCACCATCACCGAGTTCCCCAACGCCGAGCACCTCAACGAGCTGATGATCGTCGGCCCGCTGACCGTGCGCAGCGCCTGCAGCCACCATTTCTGCCCCGTCATGGGCAAGATCTGGATCGGTATCATGCCCAACGAACATACCAACGTGATCGGCCTGTCCAAGTACGCGCGCCTGGTCGATTGGGTCATGGGGCGCCCGCAGATCCAGGAAGAGGCGGTGGTGCAGCTGGCCGACCTCATCATGGAAAAGACCCAGCCCGACGGCCTGGCCGTGGTCATGGAGGCCAGCCACTTCTGCATGTCCTGGCGCGGCGTGCGCGAGATGGACAGCAAGATGATCAACTCGGTGATGCGCGGCGTGTTCCTCAAGGACAGCGCCCTGCGCCGCGAATTCCTCTCCCTCATCCCTGGAAAGAACTGACCATGTTGGTACGCCTGCTCTACGCCAGCCGCGCGGTGGACACCTCGCCCGAGGCCATCGAAGCCATCCTCACCCAGTCGCGCCAGCACAACCCGGCCTGCGGCATCACGGGCGTGCTGTGCTACGGCGGGGGCATCTTCCTGCAGGCCATCGAGGGCGGGCGCTCTGCGGTGAGCGATCTCTATGGCCACATCCAGCGCGACCCACGCCACAAGAACGTGGAGCTGCTGCACTTCGAGGAAATCGCCGAGCGGCGCTTCGGCGGCTGGACCATGGGCCAGGTCAACCTCAGCAAGATCAACCATTCCATCCTGCTCAAATACTCCGAAAAGCCCGAGCTCGATCCCTATGCGGTGTCGGGCAAGGTGTCGTTCGCATTGTTGGAAGAACTCATGGCCACGGCGAGCATCATCGGTCGGGCGTAGGGTAGGCACCCCCCTGAGGCGCTGCGCGCCCTGGCCTGGGCCGCGCCTGGCAAAGTGCTGCTGGCGATGAAAGGCGCAACTGCTCCGCCCCTCTTTCGCCACAGCTCCCGGCGGTACCGTGGCTCTTGTTTTCCATGTCCCTCACTGCCTTCGCACTCATCATCCTGGCCGGGCTGATCCATGCCTGCTGGAACATCGCCGCCAAGAAGGCCGGGGGCGACGCGCGCTTTGCCTTCTTCACCTCGGCGCTGATGATGCTGTTCTGGGCGCCGCTGGGCTGGTGGCTGGGGCGCGAGGCGGTGCCGCTGTGGGGCGCGGCGGAATGGGCCATCGTCGTAGCCAGCGGCGTGCTGCATGTGGTGTATTACGTCACGCTGCTGCGCGGCTACCGCAAGGCCGACCTCACGGTGGTGTACCCGCTGGCGCGGGGCACCGGGCCGCTGCTGTCCTCACTGGTGGCCATCATGCTGCTGGGCGAGCGCATTTCGGCACTGGGGGCCTTGGGCATTGCGGGGGTGGTGGGCGGGGTGTTCCTCATTGCGGGCGGCCCGGCGCTGCTGCGCGCGGCGCACGACCCTGCGGCACGTGCGCGCGTGCACAAAGGCATCGTCTATGGCGTGGCCACCGGCGCCTTCATCGCCAGCTATACCGTGGTCGATGGCTACGCCGTCAAGGTGCTGCTGATGTCGCCCATCCTCGTGGACTACATGGGCAACTTCGTGCGCGTGGCCCTGCTCGCGCCCGTGGTGCTGCGCGACCTGCCCACGGCCGCCGTGCTCTGGAGCGCGCAGTGGCGCTTTGCACTGCTGGTGGCCGTGGTCAGCCCCATCGCCTACGTGCTGGTGCTGTACGCCATGCGCGAGGCGCCGCTGTCGCACGTGGCGCCTGCGCGCGAGGTGTCCATGCTGTTCGCGGCCCTCATCGGCGGCCACCTGCTGGGCGAAGGCGACCGGCTGGCGCGCATCGCGGGGGCGGCATGCATTGCGCTGGGCGTCACGGCCCTGGCGCTGGGGTAGCCTGTGACCGCAAGCCCCCTGCTGCTGGGCGTCGATTTTTCCAGCAGCCCCAGCCGCCGCAAACCCATCGCCATGGCGCTGGGCGAGCGCGTGGGTGCGCGTGTGCGGCTGCAGTCCCTGCAGACTTTTGACACGCTGGAAGCCCTGGGCCGCTGGCTGGCTGCGCCCGGACACTGGGTGGGCGGCTTCGACCTGCCCTTTGGCCTGCCGCGCGAACTGGTGCAGCAACTGGGCTGGCCGCTGGCCTGGGTCGATTGCATGCGGCACTACCGCCAACTCTCGCGCACGCAGATCCGCGATGCGTTCGCAGGCTTTTGCGCCGCGCGCCCAGCGGGCGGCAAGTTTGCGCACCGCGCCACCGACCTGCCCGCGGGCTCCAGCCCCAGCATGAAGTGGGTGAACCCGCCCGTGGCCTACATGCTGCACGCGGGCGTGCCGCTGCTGCTGGATGCCGGTGTGCACCTGCCGGGCCTGCACGCAGGCGACCCGGCCCGCGTAGCGCTGGAGGCCTACCCCGGCCTGCTGGCGCGCGAGGTGCTGGGGCGGCGCAGCTACAAAAGCGACGACCGCGCACGCCAGACGCCCGAGCGCCTCATCGCGCGCAAAGACCTGCTCACCGCGCTGGAACTGGGGAGTACGCGCCTGGGCCTGCAGCTGCAACTGCGCGAATCCCAGCGCCATGCCCTGGTGCAGGACGCACAGGGCGACCGGCTCGATGCCGTGCTGTGCCTGCTGCAGGCGGCCTGGACGCAACAGCGCCATGCCGAAGGCGATGCGCGCTATGGGCTGCCCGAAAATGCCGATCCGTTGGAAGGCTGGATCGTGACGGCTTGATGCGGCTTGTTCGTGCGCTGGGCTGTCCACCAGGAGTCACAGCAGGGTCAGCACAAACCCAGCCACCGAAAGCAGAACCCCCGCCCATTGCATGGGAAGGCCGAGTGCAAGGTGCATCGCCCTGTCATGCCCGTCGGGGGACACACAATGGTTGACTGGAAACCTGTCGTTCATTGGCGAGCATGGTCAGAAAAGCCACCGCATCGCTGCCGCCCATATCACGCGGGTGCCGCATGCCGCCTTGCTGGGACGACCACAGGATGAAGAAGCGCGCCCAGTACACATAGGCTTTTTCAGTCTTGAGGCTATAGTGCAGGTAACGTATGCGCTCGCGAACTTGGTCTAGCAAACGTTTGGACACCAAGGGTGGCGCTGCGGCGACTTTGTTGGTTCTGTTATACCTGTTCATGCATGCAATATGCAAACGTAAGTACATGAAGTCAATGACTTTTTCAGCTTTCTCAGCGCCACGTTATCCTACGGCTACCGGGCATATCCGGTGAATTGCCGACTATATCAAAGTTGAACTAAACCGCTGACGCGGTGGCAGGTTTTCACAGGCCGCCACCGCTTTTTTGTTTGTGCGTGACTTGCGGTCAATGGCGTTGAGGACAAGCCTTCGGGCTGGGGAATGTTCCCCGGCTTTGAAGGAGAAATCTCATGAGCGAACTTCGCCAACGCATGCTCGACGCCATGGTGCAGCGCGGCTTTGCACAGCGCACACAAGAGACCTACATCCAAGCCATCGTGCGCATGGTCAAACACTACCGACGCGACCCTGCCACCTACAGCGCCCAGGAAGTGCAAGCCTATCTGCTGCACCTGGTCAAAGAGCGCCACCTCTCCTACAGCACCATGAACCAGGCCGCCTGTGCGGCCCAATTTCTATTTCAGGTCGTGCTTGGCCACCCACGCGAACACTTCCAGATTGTCTTTGCCAAGGCCCCGGCCAAACAACCTGAGTTGCTGGCGCGCGAGGAGATCGCACGCCTGTTTGCCGCCTGTGCAAGCCCCAGCAAGCGCACCCTGCTGCAAACCATCTATGCCACCGGCATGCGTGTGGGTGAAGCCTGCACACTCAAGATCAGTGACATCGACAGCCATCGCGACCGCATGTGCGCGCGCGTGCAAAACGGCAAGGGTGGCAAAGACCGCTACACCGTCCTCAGCCCCACGCTGCTGGAGCTGCTGCGCAACCATGTCCGTCGGGAGCGGCCGCACACATGGCTCTTTACGGACAAACAAGGCAGCCACCCGATGTACATCGAAATGGCCCAGCGCGCCTATCGCGCAGCCTGTGCGTACGCCGGTATCACCAAGAGCGGGGGCGTGCACACCCTGCGCCACTGCTTTGCGACCCACCTGCTCGAAGCAGGCGTAGACCTCTACACCATTCAAAAACTGCTGGGCCACAACCACATCACCACCACTGCGCGCTACCTGCACCTGACCAGCCCGCAGTTCAGGCCCCCAAAGGGCGCTGACCCGCTGGACCTGCTGGCGGGCTTGCCCCGGCTGTAGCGGATACAAGCGCTGTTGGTCAGCATGGCCACCTTGGCCGATGCACTGTGCCAGTTTGGCCCAGCGTATCTGGCAACCCACGCCCTGAGCACACCCCAGGCCAAAGCCTGGCGGGGTATCGTTGCCTGTCGTACCGCTGCGCTGGGCGGCCAGCAGTTGCAGTGTGATGCCTGTGGCCACAGCCACTGGCAATACCATTCTTGCCGCAACCGGCACTGTCCGCAGTGCGGCGCGCGGGCCAAGGACGCCTGGCTGCAGGGCAGACTGGCTGAGGTGTTGCCGGTGCCCTACGCACATCTGGTGTTCACGCTGCCCCACAGCCTCAACGCCTTGTATGGCGCACACCCACGGTGGGTGATCGACACCTTGTTTGCCTGCGCCGCGCAAACGCTGGCCAAGTTTGCGGCCAACCCCAAGTGGATGGGGGCCGCAAACGGCACACCGGCGTTCAGCCTGGTCTTGCACACCTGGACGCAGGATTTGCAGCGCCACATCCATGTGCATGCAGTGATGGCGTGTGGGGTGCTTGCCCAGGATGGAAATTGGAGCGTGCCAACGCGCAAACCCGACTTCCTGTTTCCGGTGCGGGCCTTGTCCAAGGTGTTTCGGGGCAAGTTTGTGGCGGCGCTGGCAACGGCGCACCACGGCGGCAATCTTGCGCGCGACCCGCAAGGTGACGACAAGGCCTGGTGCGAACGACAACGCCAGCTCTACCAACATGACTGGGTGGTCTATGCCAAGACGCCACTGGGTGGGCCTGCCCAAGTGCTGGAGTACCTGAGCCGCTACACGCACCGCACGGCCATCAGCAATGAGCGCATCCGCGCCATTTACCCCGAAGAGGTGGTGTTCACGGTGCGCGCCAACACACAAGGCGGCAAACGACTGCAGCGATTGGCGGGCACGGAGTTCGTCCGCCGCTTCTTGTTGCATGTGCTGCCCAGCGGATCGAAGCGCATTCGCCACTATGGGGTATTGGCACCCTGTTGCAAAGCGCACAAACTCGCTGCTGCCAGGCTTGCTTTGCAGATGCCCGCACCCAAGCGCGAAGCGATGGAGTCGGCCCAGGCGTTCATGGCGCGCGTGGCCAAGATGGATGTGGATGTGTGTCCGTGCTGCAAGGTGGGGCGTTTGCAGGTGATAGCTGTGCTGCTGGGGCAGGTGCATTTGCCACCCCCGGTGCACCCCAGCGCACCGCTCAATCGGGGGCCGCCATAAAGGTGTGCGGGTCTTGTCCATACCGGTTTGCATTGCACAAGCAGCTTGTGGGGGTGTGGCTGTGCCACTTGCCCGCCAAGGAATGCACGGTGTACAAGGCGTCACGCGGCAGCAACAGATTTGCTCCCCATTTACGAATCGGCGGCATCGATGCACGCCTGGCGCGGCGGTTCAGCCGTTCATAATTGCATCACACGGGGGGTGCGAAGCTTTCAATCCCCTATTGCCACCGGCAACGCCGGCGGTTCAGTCCAACAAGGTTTATCTGCCGCGGGAGGCGCCATGGATCGTTTCAACATCGCAGCGCGGCAGATAAACGCTATTCGTTAGAAGGCAACTTGCCATAGTTTCAGCCACTCTCTTGGATTAACTTATAGGTTTAAAAATGTTTGGATTTTTTAAGAGAAAACAGCCGCCGCCCAATGACTTTACGCATCAGATTGCCAACTCGGTTTCCTCTCTTTTGAGCGCTCAATTAATGATGTGCCAGTCATCCAATAAAATTGGCGACAACTGGACCGTTGGTTATATTGGCGGATTTATTGACCAAGTAAACATTAGAAAGGCAATTAAGCATGATGAGCGAGGAATTGGTGTCATGCTCCTAGTTTTTGGAAGTGTGTTTGGAGACAAAAGCCGTGTTGCCTATTTTAATCAATATGAATCGCTAATTTTTTCTGAAGATGGGCTTTGTTGCACAAACCCAGTTGCGCGAACTGGTAGCCTCGACGCATGAGTGAACCCCTGGGGCCGAAGACCCGCTACAAGACCAGCAACTGGGCTGCGTACAACGCCGCACTCAAGGCCCGCGGGTCGTTGACGATCT
>JACPUE010000059.1 GCA_016192425.1 Burkholderiales bacterium | reverse complement strand
ATGACTCGCTGGGGCATGCTGCGGGCGATTCCCTGCTGCGTGAGGTGGCGTTGCGGCTGGCTGGCGAAGTGCCTCCTCAGGGATTGCTGGCCCGCTTGGGTGGTGACGAATTTGCAGTGCTGTTGCCAGGTGTCTTGGGCGAGAAGGGGGCCATGGAACTGGGGCGCCGCATTGGCGACGCATTGGCTCAGCCTTGGGTTTTCGGCGACCACATCATTGACGTGCACGCCAGCATGGGCGTCGGTTTTGCACCAGTGGATGGTCAGAACGGTGATGCATTGCTGCAGGCCTGCGATATGGCTCTCTATGCAGCCAAGGCTGCGGGGCGGGATACTCTACATTTTTTCAGTCGAGAACTGGAGCTTCAGGCGCGTCAGCGGTTGGGCATGCTCAGCGACATACGCCGTGGCTTGGAACAAGGGCACTTCGATGTCTACTACCAGCCACAAATTGCTCTGGATGGAGAGACCTTGGTCGGGTTCGAGGCCTTGGTGCGTTGGCATCACCCCGAGCGCGGGATGATCTCGCCAGCCGACTTTATCCCGGCAGCGGAGGAAAGTGGTTTGATTGTTCCGCTGGGGGCTTGGGTACTGGAGCGTGCTTGTTGGGATGCCGCTTCCTGGCCAGTGGGGCTGCGCGTGGCGGTCAATGTGGCCGCAGCGCAGATTGACCGTTCGGATGTTCTGGCCATCGTCAAGACCGTGTTGGAGCGAACGGGGCTGTCCAGCGCCAGGCTAGAGATTGAGTTGACTGAATCCAGTTTGATGGGGGAGAACCAGGAGGTGCGTGCACTGCTGAACGCATTGCGCAGACGTGGGGTGCGAGTTGCGTTGGACGACTTTGGAACCGGCTATTCCTCCATGTCTTACCTGCGCAGTTTTCCTCTGGACAAACTCAAGATAGATCGCTCGTTTGTATGCGCTCTGGATGATGATGCGAGAGGGGAGGCCGTGGCCATTGTCGATGCCATCGTGCGGCTTGCGAAGGCCCTACAGCTTGAAACCACGGCGGAAGGTGTTGAAACCATCAAGCAGGCAAATTGCTTGGAGCGCATCGGCTGTACCTACGCTCAGGGATACCGGTATGCCAAACCCATGGACGCTGATGCGACCCAGGCCTTCATCACGGCGTGGCGAGGATTCATCGCTCCTGCACCGGTTGGGGTGGCGGCGATGGATTTTGAGGCCGACAGCGATAACTTATACGGCAGCAGAAGGCAGGGAACACGGTCGCGTTTTGCGGCTCTATGAACGGGCGTCGTGCGCTATGGGCGCAGGCCCTAATCCAAATCTCAGGGCCGCTTGCGGCTGTCTGCGGCGTTGGCCTCCTCTGCGGCGTTTGCTCTTGCAATGGCGAGAATCATCTCCCGCGCAAGGCGGCGCTTGGGAATCGGCAGGCTCAGGTAGATTTCGAAAAGCTCGCGATCCTGATACCCGAGCCCCTCATTCCAGATCGGCTGCCGTTCATGTACCTGATGCGTACCCGGGACATCGCTGTAGCCCAATTCTTGAATCGATATTCCCAGCCATTTGGCCAGCGTGGCGAGTTTCTTGTGGTCGGGCATCGTCTCGCCAAGCAGCCAGCGCCTCACGCCATGCAAGGTCATGGGCTTGCCCCAGTGGCGTGTGTTGAATTCGCGTTCTAGTACGGTCGGCCTGGGTTCGTAACCAGCCGTAACCATGGCTTCACGTAACCGTTGCGCAAACGCTTGTTTTGCATCTTGCATCCATCCAGCTTAGGAAGTTCACTATCCATGAGGGTGATTCGTTGATATAGTTAAGTAAATCTTGCTGGTAAGTTACGTACTGCGGCGCGGCTTGCAATTGCGGTGTGCTATGCAGATCTTTTGGAAGAATCTTCTATGGCTCAATTCCCCGATCCCTTGGCTCAGCCGCCAACGCATCAGGCCTGCGGCCAAGGTGCCGAGGATGGCTCATCGGAAGCCGCCAAGGAACTGCCCCGCCTGACACGTGCGCAACTGGAAATGATCAATGCCAACATGCGCCGCTTGCGCGAGTGGCGCGAGGGCGGGGCAGCAGACAATTCCCCAGAATCCTGAGGGTTGGGCCTGCTTATTCCTTTTCCAAATCATTCGTGTCTAGGCGCGAAGCCGCAGGCAGTGCTGTAGCACGACAAGGCGAAGCAACAACGACACGGGTGATTGAGAAATGGAATTACCCACCGCGTATCTGGCTTAACGACCGGCTGGGCGTGATCGCCTCGGGGTCGATCAGGCAGTGCAGCAGCACGGGCAGGCGTGTGGCCTGGGCCTGCTGGCGCAGGCGGGCCAATGCCGGTGCGAATTCCTCGGTGCGCTCCACGCGCTCGCCGTGGCCGCCGAAGGCGCGGGCGTAGGCCGCGAAATCGGGGTTCTGCAAGGCCGTGCCGCTGACGCGGTGCGGGTACTCGCGCTCCTGGTGCATGCGGATGGTGCCGTACATGCCGTTGTCCAGCAGCACCACGATGATGGGCAGCCGGTACTGCACGGCGGTGGCGAACTCCTGGCCGTGCATGAGGAAGTCGCCGTCGCCCGCGAACACCACCACCGTGCGCTCGGGCCACAGGCGCTGCGCGCCCACGCCGGCCGGCAGGCCGTAGCCCATGCTGCCGCTGGTGGGCGCGAGCTGCGTGCCGAACTGGCGGAACGGCCAGAAGCGGTGCACCCAGGTGGCGAAGTTGCCCGCGCCGTTGCAGAACACCGTGTCTTGCGGCAGGGCCGCGCGCAGGTGCTGCATCACCGCGCCCATCTGCAGGTCGCCGGGGATGCGGATCGGCGCCGGGTCGCTCCAGGCCTGGTAGGCGGCGTGCGCTGCCTGCACGGCCTGCCGCCGCTCCGGGCGGGGCGCCTGCGCGGGCCGTAGGGGCAGCGCGGCGCAGAAGGCCGGGGGCGTGGCGTTGATGGGCAGCTGTGCCTGGTACACGCGGCCCAGTTCATCGGGGTCGGGGTGCACGTGCACCAGCGGGATTTGCGGCGTGGGGATGTCGAGCAGGGTGTAGCCCTGCGAGGGCACTTCCGACAGGCGCCCGCCCACGAGCAGCAACAGGTCCGCCGCGCGGATGCGTGCCAGCAGCGCAGGGTTCACGCCCAGGCCCAGGTCGCCCGCGTAGCACGGGTGCTGGTGGTCGAACAGCATCTGGCGCCGGAACGAACAGGCCACGGGCAGGGCGTGGGCGGCGGCGAAGTCCTGCAAGCGCGCCACGGCCTCGGCATTCCAGCGGCTGCCGCCGACGACGGCCACCGGGTTGCGAGCCTCGCGCAGCAGCTCCAGCACGCGCTCCATCTGGGCCGGTGCGGGCGCGGTCTCGATGGGCTGGAGCGCTCGCGCGGTGGGCGCCTCGGCGCGCTCGACCAGCATGTCCTCGGGCAGGGCCACCACCACCGGACCGGGGCGCCCGCTGCAGGCCACGCTGAAGGCGCGCGCGACGATTTCGGGCAGGCGGCGCGCATCGTCCACCTCGGTGGCCCACTTGGCGAGCGGCCCGAAGGCGGCCCGGTAGTCCACTTCCTGGAAGGCCTCGCGCCCGCGCGCGCCGCGCTCGATCTGGCCGACGAACAGCACCAGGGGCGTGGAATCCTGCATGGCGATGTGCACGCCCGCCGCCGCGTTGGTGGCACCGGGGCCGCGCGTGACGAAGCACACGCCGGGCCGCCCGGTGAGCTTGCCGTGCGCCTCGGCCATCATGGCCGCGCCGCCTTCCTGGCGGCACACCGTCAGTGCGATGGGCGCGTCGTGCAATGCGTCGAGCACGGCCAAGTAGCTTTCGCCGGGCACGCAGAAGATGTGCTGCACGCCGTGCAGCACAAGCTGATCGACGAGGATCTGGCCGCCGGTGCGGGGCAGGGAGGGGCTGGTTTCAGATGACATTGCGTTCGAGCAGGGGGCGGTGGTCGAGAAGGCGCTGGTACGCCAGGGGCTCCAGATCCAGCGTTTGCCAGCGGCCGGTGAGGATGAGTTCGGCCAGGCCGCGCCCGACGGCCGGGCATTGCTGCAGGCCGTGGCCCGAAAAGCCGTTGGCGAAGTACAGGTTGTCGCAAGCCGGGTGCCGGCCCAGGATGGCGTTGTGGTCAAACGCATTCATCTCGTAGTAGCCCGCCCAGCAGCTGTGCAGGCGCAGCGCCTCGAAGGCCGGGATGCGCTCGGCCAAGGTGGGCCAGACATGATCCTCGAACGCGGCGTGCTCGGGGTCCAGCGGTGCATCGTCGGGGTCCGCGCCCTCGGGTGGGGCATAGCCCGCGATGAAGCCGGTGCCCTCGGGCCGCAGCCAGATGCCCGAGGGGTCGATGAGCAGCGGGCAGCCGGGCAGCGCCTCGGGGCAGGTGAAGTGGAACACCGTGCGCCTTTTGCCAAACACCGGCAGGTCAATGCCCAGCCACTGCGCCACCGGGCGCGCCCAGGCACCGGCGGCGTTGACCACGGCGCTGCATTCCAGCCGCTGGCCATCGCCCAACCGCAGTGCGCGGATGTGCTGCACGCCCTCACTGGTCTGCGTGTCCACGCCCTCGGCCTCGGCCTGCACATAGCGCACGCCCTGGGCCAGCGCCTTGCGCCGCAGGGCCTGCAGCAGGCTGTAGCCGTCGAACCAGCCTTCGCTGGACAGGCCCAGCGAGCCCAGTGCGATGCCGTCGGTAGCGAGCCAGGGGAAGCGTTCGCGCAGCTGTCCGGGCGTGAGCAGGGCCACATCGGCGCCCATGCTGCGCTGCACCGCGTGGTTGTCGCGCAGCACGGCCTCGCCTGCCGCGCTGGCCAGGTAGAGGTAGCCCGCTTCAACCAGGCCGATGTCCGGACGCTCACCGCCCACCTGCAGGCGCGCGCCGATGTCGCGCAGGAATGCGATGCCGAACTGCGAGATGGCGATATTGATGGGGCTGGAGAACTGCTGGCGGATCGAGCTGGCCGACAGTGCCGACGAGGCCTGTGCATAGCTCGGGTCGCGCTCGATCACGACGACGGGCTGCTGGGGCGCCATCTGCGTCAGGTAATAGGCAATGGCGCTGCCGATGGCGCCGCCGCCGATGATGGCGATCGGCGCGCCCTGGGGGTTGGCGATCATGGGATCAGACGTCGAAGCGCACGCCCTGCGCCAGCGGCAGCGCATCACTGTAGTTGATGGTGTTGGTCGCGCGGCGCATATAGCCCTTCCAGGCGTCCGAGCCCGATTCGCGCCCGCCACCCGTTTCCTTCTCGCCGCCGAAGGCCCCGCCAATCTCGGCGCCCGAGGTGCCGATGTTCACGTTGGCGATGCCGCAGTCGCTGCCGGTGCTGGAGAGGAAGCGCTCGGCCTCGCGCAGGTCGGTGGTGAAGATGGAGGACGACAGGCCCTGCGGCACGCCGTTCTGTAGCGCAATCGCTTCTTCCAGGCTGGTGCAAGTCAACACATAAAGGATGGGCGCAAAGGTCTCGTGCTGCACCACCGCGCTCTGTGCGGGCATGCGCACCAGGGCCGGGCGGGCGTACCAGGCGTCCTCGCCCAGGGCCTGGCATTCGCGCTCGCCGCCCTGCACGCTGCCGCCTTGTTCACGCGCCTGCGCCAGGGCACCTTGCATCTGCTCGAACGCCGCGCGGTCCACCAGCGGGCCGACGAGCACGCCATCTTCCAGCGGGTCGCCCACGCGCACGCTGGCGTAGATCTTCTCCAGCCGCGCCAGCAGCGGCGCGGCCACGTCGCGGTGCACGATGAGGCGGCGCAGCGTGGTACAGCGCTGGCCCGCCGTGCCCACGGCGGCAAAGGTGATGGCGCGCGCGGCCAGCTCCAGGTCGGCGCTGGGCATGACCACCATGGCGTTGTTGCCGCCCAGCTCCAGGATGCTGCGGCCGAAGCGCTGTGCCACGTCCACCGCCACGGCGCGGCCCATGCGCGTGCTGCCCGTGGCGCTGACCACGGGCACGCGCGGCGAGCGCGCCAGCAGCTCGCCCATTTCGCGCCCGCCCAGCAGCAGCGTGGCCAGGCCGTCGGGGGCGGCCACGCCCTGTTCGGCGGCAAACTCGTCCAGCGTCTGCTGCAGCAGGTGGTGGCAGGCAATGGCGCACAGCGGGGTTTTTTCGGAGGGCTTCCAGGCCACGGCGTTGCCGCACACCAGGGCCAGCGCGGCGTTCCAGGCCCACACGGCCACGGGGAAGTTGAAGGCCGAAATCACGCCCACCACGCCCATGGGGTGCCAAGTTTCCATCATGCGGTGGCCGGGGCGCTCGCTGGCAATCGTCAGGCCGTGCAACTGGCGCGACAGGCCCACGGCGAAGTCGCAGATGTCGATCATCTCCTGCACTTCGCCCAGCCCTTCGGAGCGCACCTTGCCCGCCTCCAGCGACACCAGCAGGCCCAGCGCCTCCTTGTGCTGGCGCAGCTTCTGGCCCAGGCGGCGCACCAATTCGCCGCGCACCGGTGCGGGGGTGCTGCGCCATTGCAGGAATGCGGCGTGCGCACCCTCGATGAGCGCCTGGGCCTGCGCGCTGGTGTGGCTGGCGAGCTGCGCGTACACGGCGCCGTCGCGCGGTGCGCGCACGCTCAGGCCCTGGCCTTGCCAGGGGGCCAGGTCCAGGCCCAGTTGCTGCAAAACGGTGTCGAAAAGGGTGCGTGAAGAAACGGTCATGGACGGCCAGAAAGGTGAAACGAACAAGATCCCTGCGGCGTGCCGTGCACGGGCGCAGGCAGGGCATGGCTTGCATGGTAATTGCGTTCAGTGCACGCAACAACTGCTTTATCCTCCATGGTTGTTGAGTTTTTTGAATACTAGAAGCCATGCGCAAGGACATCCCCAGCCTCGGGGTATTGCAGGCCTTCGAGGCGTCTGCGCGGCTGCAGAGCTTTTCGCGCGCGGCCGAGGAACTGGCGCTCACGCCCAGCGCGGTGAGCCGCCATGTGGCGGCGCTCGAAGCGCGCCTGGGCGTGACACTGTTCCTGCGCACGCGCCGCCGCCTGCTGCTGACCGATACCGGCCGCAGCTACGCCGCGCGCATCCGCCTGCACCTGGAGCAGATCGAGCGCGACACGCAGGAAATCCGCGTGGGCCGCGAAGAGGGCTATGTGCTGCACCTGGCGGTGGTATCCACCTTCTGCACGCAGTGGCTCATTCCGCGCCTGCCGCAGTTTGCGGCGCTGCACCCGCGCATCACGCTCAACCTGTCGGTGCGCTCGGAGCCCTTTGCCTTTGACGAAAGCGGCTTTGACGCTGCCATCTACTACGGCGACCGGCTTTGGCCCGACACCCAGGGCTGCATGGTGGTGCCCGAAGGCCCCTGCGTGCCTGTGTGCAGCCCCGCCTACGCCGCCGCCCACGCGCTGCACGACGAAGCCGCCTGGCTGCACTGCCCGCATCTCACGCTGGCCTCGCGCGCCAACGCCTGGCGCGACTGGTACGCCGCGCGTGGCTGGCACTACACGCTGCACGCCTCACGCGGGCCGCGCCACGAGCTGTTCTCCATGGTCATGGCGGCGGCAGTCGCAGGCCTGGGCGTGGGCCTGGTGCCCTTGCTGCTGGCGCAGGAGGCACTCGATGCCGGGCGGCTGGTGCAGGCGCACCCGCAGGTGCTGGCGGGCATGCAGGGCTACTGGTTCGTGCGCCCGCAGCACCGGCCGGGGTCGGAGGCATTGCAGGCGTTCAGTGCCTGGCTGGGAATACAGGCATGAACAACAGGCGCCGTTGAACAGCATCGTTTCAGCCTCCGGGTGTGATCATGGGCATGGGGTGAACGACAATGCCCATTGAACCTGGCGAGGATCGACAGGAAGCCGACAAGTGTGCAGGCACAGGTGCAACAAGGACACGAGATCATGGCAAAAACCAATTTGCTCAAGACCAATGACGTGACGTTTCTTGATCTGATCGGTAACGGCAAGAAGTACCACGTCCCGGCTTTTCAGCGCGACTACTCATGGGAGCAGGAACACTGGGAAGACCTCTGGAACGATATCGATGACTTGGTGGAGCAGCCCGAGGGGCGCCACTACATGGGTGCATTGGTGGTGGAATCCACGTCTGACCGAGACTTCCAGATTGTTGACGGCCAGCAACGCATGGCGACCTTGAGCATTCTGGCGCTGGCCATCATTGCCACCTTGTGTGAGCAAGGGGCGACAGATGCGGAAAAATTGGCCAATCATGACCGTGCACGTCGGCTGCGTGAACGCTTCATAGGCGAAAAAGACCCTGCCTCTTTGCTGGAAAGCAGCAAGCTCTTCCTGAACGAGACGGACAACGGGTTTTACCAAGACTATCTGGTGCAATTGCGTGCTCCAGCCAATCCCAGGGGGTTGCCAAAATCGAACCGGCTGTTGTGGGAGTGCTATTGCTGGTTCAAGTCCCGACTGGCATCGCGGGCAGGTCTCCAGGGCGAAGCGCTTGCCGCCTTGTTGTCCGAAACAGTGGCCAGAAAGCTGTTGTTCATTCTCATTACTGTGGAGGATGAGCTTAGCGCGTATACCGTGTTCGAGACGCTCAATGCCAGAGGGCTGGAACTGTCTTCCACTGATTTGCTCAAGAACTACCTCTTCTCCAGGGTCAAGGCACGTGCCGACCTGACGGCATTGCAGCGGCGTTGGAAAGCACTGGTGGCTGTTGTCCGTCAGGAGCGCTTTCCAGACTTCCTGCGTTACCACCTTTTGTGCGACGCGCCGCAGGTTCGCAAGCAGCGGTTGTTCAAACTGGTTCAGTCACAGGTCAGCAGTGCGGCGCAGGTGTTTGCTCTCATGGAAGCCCTGGAATCCCGGGCTGAACTGTTTGCGGCACTGAACGATGCAGAGCACGAATATTGGCTGGGTGACAGGGAGGCAAAGCGGCATGTGCGCGAGTTGTTGTTGTTCCGGGTGCGCCAGACCACACCACTGCTGTTTGCCGCATACGAATGTCTGAGTGCTGCCGATTTCGTCCGGGTGCTGAAATTGGTCAGCGTAGTGTCGTTTCGCTACACCGTGGTTGGGGGACTCAACACCAATGAGTTGGAACCGGCGTACCACCGTGCGGCAAAAGCGCTTCTTACAAGACAAGCCAGTAAACCAGCGGATGTCTTCAGCCTGTTGCGAGGCATTTATGTGGATGACAGCGCGTTCATGCGGGATTTTGAGCGGCTGGAAATCGAAACCAGCGGGCAACGCAAGCGCTTGGTGAAGTACGTGCTGTGCCAACTGGAGTCGGATGCCTCCGGTGTGCAACGCGACTACGAAGCAGATCCCGCCTCGATAGAACACATCCTGCCGGAAAACCCTCTGGAGTCCTGGAGCGATTGTTTCGACTTGGAGCGGCACGACCGGTTTGTGTACCGGCTTGGAAATCTGACCTTGTTGGAGCCCTCGCTGAACAGGCAGGTCGGGAACCAGGCATGGAGCGAAAAAGCGCTCTCCTATGCGACAAGCAGCTACAAGATGACCCAGGCCCTGGCTGCAGGCGGCTATGCCGAGTGGACTTCTGCGGCCTTGGACTTGCGCCAGTCGCAGATGGCACAGCGTGCAGTGCACATCTGGCGCGCTGATTTTTCCTGACGGCTGTTTGGGCCCGCGGCTTCAAAACCAGCCCGCCACCAGCGGAATCAACAGCGACGCCACCACCACCTGCAGCCCCAGCGCCAGCGCAGCCCAGGCGCCAGCGTCCGGGTGCACCTGCAGGGCGCGGGCGGCGCCGATGCCGTGGGCGGCGGTGCCCAGGGCAAAGCCGCGTGCCATCCAGCCGGTGGCGTCCTGGCCTATGCCCAGCAGGGTAAACAAGGCTTTGCCGCTGAGTGCGCCCACCAGCCCGGTCAGCACGGCAAACACGGCAGCCAGCGAGGCAATGCCGCCGACCTTGTCGGCAATGCCCATGGCCACGGGCGCAGTTACCGACTTGGGCGCCAGCGACAGCACCACCTCGGTGGGCAGCCCCAGCGCCCAGGCCAGGCCCACGGCGCTGGCGGCTGCGGCTGCGCCGCCCACCACCGCCGCCACGGTAAAGCGCCCCCAGTGCGCGCGCAGTGCGGCGCGCCGCTCCCACAGCGGCCAGGCCAGCGCGACCACGGCGGGGCCGAGCAGGAAGTGGATGAACTGCGCACCGGCAAAGTAGGTGGGGTAGGCCGTGCCCGTGGCCCACAGGCCCGTGCCCAGCGCAAGAATGGACCACAGCACCGGGTTGGCCCAGGGCGCTTGCCCCGTGCGGGTGTAGAAGGCCAGTGCCAGCACATAGACCACCAGCGTGGCGTTGAGCCCGAACAGCGGGGTGGACGACAGGTACACCCACAGTTGCACGAAATCGGTCATTCCCTGTCTCCCACAGGTGGGGCCTGGCGCATCAGCTGGCGTAGCACCAGCGCCGTGACGGCCAGGCCGATCCAGGTGGAGGCCACGATCACCACCAGCAGCCGCAGGCCGTATTCCGCCACAAGGCCCAGCTGCGTGACCACGCCCACCCCCACGGGCACGAACAGCAGCGAGAGGTGGCCCAGCAGAAAGCGGGCCACGGTCTGCACCCGCTGCTGCACCGCTGGCCAGTGCAGCGCGACCAGCAGCAGCACCATGCCGATCACCGGTCCGGGGTAGGGCAGGTGCAGCAAGCGCGACAGGGCCTCGCCCACCGACTGCAAGGTCAGCAGGATGGCCAGGCCCTGGAGCACTTGCATGGTGTGGCGCCTGCGGGGGCCGGGCTTCAGGCGCGCGACAGCGCCGCGTTGCCGCCGCCCAGGGCCTTCATCATGCCCATGTCCCCGCAGCGGTTGGGCGTGGGGATGACCTTGCCGGGGTTGAGCAGGCCTTGCGGGTCGAAGGCGAGCTTGAGGCGTTCCATCTGCTCCAGCTCCGCGTCGGTGAACTGCACGCGCATGCTGGCGAGCTTTTCAATGCCCACGCCGTGCTCGCCGGTGATGGCGCCGCCAAAGGCCACGCTGGTTTTCATGATGTCGGCGCCGAACTGCTCGGCGCGGTGCAGCTGGTCGGCGTCGTTGGCATCGAACAAAATCAGCGGGTGCAGGTTGCCGTCGCCCGCATGGAACACGTTGCAGCAGCGCAGGCCGTATTTCTTTTCCATGTCCGAAATGGCGAGCAGGATGTCGGCCAGGCGCTTGCGCGGGATGGTCGAGTCCATGCACATGTAGTCGGGGCTGATGCGGCCGCTGGCGGGGAAGGCGTTCTTGCGCCCGCTCCAGAAGCGCATGCGCTCGGCCTCGTCGCGGCTCACGGCCAGGGCGGTGGCGCCCGCGCCTTGCAGCACGGCGCTCATGCGGCCGATTTCCTCTTCCACCTCTTCGGGTGTGCCGTCGCTTTCGCACAGCAGGATGGCCTCGGCCGTGAGGTCGTAGCCTGCGTGCACATAGTCTTCCACGGCGGCGGTCATGGGCTTGTCCATCATCTCCAGCCCGGCGGGGATGATGCCCGCGGCAATCACCGCGGCCACGGCATCGCCCGCCTTGCGCACGCTGTCGAAGCTGGCCATGATGCAGCGCGCCAGTTGCGGCTTGGGCACCAGTTTGACGGTGGCCTCGATGGCCACGGCCAGCATGCCCTCGCTGCCGATCACGGCGGCCAGCAGGTCGTAGCCGGGCGCGTCCAGGGCCTCGCTGCCAAAAGTGACCTCTTCGCCCTCGGCGGTGAAGCCGCGCACGCGCAGCACGTTGTGCACCGTCAGGCCGTATTTCAGGCAGTGCACGCCGCCCGAGTTTTCGGCAATGTTGCCGCCGATGGTGCAGGCGATCTGGCTGCTGGGGTCGGGCGCGTAGTACAGGCCGTGGGGTGCTGCCGCCTCGCTGATGGCGAGGTTGCGCACGCCGCACTGCACGCGCGCGGTGCGGCCCACAGGGTCGATCGCCAGGATGCGGTTGAAGCGCGCCAGCGACAGGATCACGCCCAGCGCATGCGGCATGGCGCCGCCAGAGAGGCCCGTGCCGGTGCCGCGTGCCACCACGGGCACGCCCAGGCGGTGGCAGGTGCGCAGCACGGCCTGCACCTGGGCCTCGGTTTCGGGCAGGCACACGGCCAGCGGCCGCTGGCGGTAGGCGGTGAGGCCGTCGCACTCGTAGGGGGTGGTGTCCTCGGCGTGCCACAGCAGGGCCTGGGAGGGGAGCGCCTGCTGCAAAGCCTGCACCACCTCTGCCTGGCGGGCGGCGCGTTGCCCCGGAGTGGTCGGCGTGGGCGGGATGTCGGTGGTCATGGTCGCCACTGTAGGCCAAGCGAAATGCTCTTGCACTGAGCTTTCTTGCAGCGTGCTTTGAAAACAACTGCACCGCGGTGCTTCTCTGTAAAAACTTGGGGAAATGGAGCCAGGTTCCTCTGGGACTGCGCTACACTGGAATTGCTCGCGATGTGCGAGTGCCTAACGAGGAAACTGCCATGGCCAAGAAAAAAGGTAAGAAGAAAAAGTGAGAACGGGCAAGTTTCCTGACTTGCAGTTCCACTAACGAAAAAAGCAGGCATCGCCTGCTTTTTTCGTTGCTTCTTTGGCTTGTTGTTCTACGGGCGCCCATGGTTTTCCCCTATTTTTCAGCTCCAGTCCGGTCCCCGGTGTGCGGGCTTTTGGCGCCATGACCCGCCTGGCATCGCGCGGGGCGGCTGCATTTCTGGCATTTGTCCAGGGGCCTGCGCTGTGGGCCATGGTGGCCCTGGTGCTGGCGCAGGAGGCTGCGGGCGCCATGGCGACCTGGTGGGTGATTGCCATTGCCCGTGACATTGCGGACGGCCACCTGGCCCTGAGGGCGCTGGGGGAACTGGCGGCGCTCCAGTCGCTTTCCTATCTGGCGGGGGCTGCCAGTTGGCTGTATGTCGAGCGTGCCGGGTTTGGCGCCTATGCGCGGTACCTGCAGTGTTTCGTGCGCAACAACCGCCGCCGCACCGGCCTCTTGGGCGATACCACGGCCAGGGAAGCCACGGAACCCTTTTTGACGGGCGAGGCGTTTCAGGTCAGCTTCAGCCTGGTGTACGACCTGCAATACGACCTGAGGCTGTTGGCCAATGTGGCGTTCAATGCGGCGGTCTTTGGCCTTGCCATCGATGCCGCGTTGCCGCTGGCCTACCTGGTGGCCTTCGCGCTGTTGGTGGCCCTTCAATGGGCCTTGCGCAAGCCCATGACACGGGCTTACCTGCACAACCAGACCATGACCAACCGGATGACGGCGCGCACCTACAACGCCTGGGACAACGTCGCCACCGGAAACCCGCACAACCTGTTGCTGTGGCAACGGGATTTCCGCGAGCGCTGGAACCTGGCGCTCAGCGCCCAGATCCGAGCGATCATGCTCCGCGAAGGCTGGAGTGCCCTCAGCGGCGTGCTGGCGTTGTGCATCATCCTGGCGGCCACGGCCTTGATCGTGTGGCAGGAACAGGGCAATGCTGCCTTGCTGATCGGGCTGGCCGCCACCTTGCCCCGGCAGCTTGAAATGACGATGGATCTGCACCAGCTGACGACGGGCATGAATGAGCTGGTGGCCATCTGGTCGAGGATGCAGGGGGCCATGGCGCACGTGCAGCCCGAGCAGACGGCCTGGCCCGCAGGGCGCATCGCACTGGCCGACATCCGGGTGGGAGAGGACGATGCGCCGCTGGCCACTTGTGCTGCGCTCGACGACGCTTTTGCCTGCATCGGCCGCCAGCCTACGGGCTGGGTGCGCATCCGGGGGCGCAATGGGTCGGGCAAATCTTCCTTGCTGGCGGAACTGAAGGCGCGCCTGGGCGCGCGCGCCTTTTACTGGCCGGCGCATGACAGATTGCGGTTCCGTTTCAACGCCCAGGCCCCGCTGCCCGTGGCCGGCCTTGGCGATGACGCCGAGATCAGCGAGGACGATGCCCCCGAAGCCGAGGACTTTTGCGCAGCCGAGGCAGCCGCCGAGACCCAGGGCTATTCCAGCGGCGAGCGGCAGTTGCAGGTGCTGCGGGAGCTGGTCGAGCACACCCGTTGCCGCTACTACCTGCTGGACGAGTGGGATGCCAATCTGGACGCGGCGAACCGGGACAAGGCGGTTGCACTGGTGCGCCAGCTGGCAGCGCGCGCACGGGTGATCGAGGTGTCCCACGCGCTGGCATGAGCGGCCCGCCGGGCCGGCGGCAGCGCTCAGGTGCAGGCCTGGCGCAGCCAATCGGTGAAGGCGGCGACTTCCCAGCGGTCCATGGCGCCGGTGCGCCAGCACAGGTAGTGGGCATGGGGGCTGGGGATGGCCTGGCTGAACGGGGCACTGGTTCCCAGTCGCACCAGCGTGCCATGGTCCAGCCACGGGGCTGCCAGGCGCAGGCGCACCAGTGCGATGCCCATGCCGGCTGCCGCAGCGTCGCACATGAGGCCCACGTCGTTGAACTGGGAGCCGTCGGTGGGTTCAGGCCAATCCAGCGCATGGGCCGCAAACCAGGTGCGCCAGGGTTCCAGCGGGCTGCGCAGCAGCGGCAGGGATGCCATGTCGGCGCATTCTTCGAACGGGCCTTGTTCGCGCACGAATGCTGGCGATGCCAGGGGCAGCACCTCGTCCTTGAACAGGCAGAGGTGTTCCAAGTCGGCGTAGCGGCCGGTGCCGAAACGGACCGTCAGATCGGCGTCTTCGGCCACCACGTCCAGCAGCGGGATGGTGACTTGCAGCGTGAGGTCGATTTCCGGATACACATCGGTGAACTGGCGCAGGCGCGGTATCAGGATGGAGCGTGCAAAGGTGGGCGTGACGGCGACCCGCAGCTTGCGTTTGCCGGGCGCGGAGGCCGAGGACGGAAACTTCTGCAGGCTGCCCAATCCCTCGCGCACATGGGCGAGGTACTCGCTCCCGGCGGTGGTCAATGAGAAGTCGGATCGGCCAAACAGCTTGGTGCCCAGGGTCTGCTCCAGCTGTTTGATGCGGTGGCTGACCGCGCTGGGCGTGACGCACAGTTCATCGGCGGTCAGCGTCACGCTGCGCAGGCGCGCAAGCGCCTCGAACGTCAGCAAGCACTGGATGGGCGGTATGCGCCGCACGGTGGCCTGGTTCGAGTCCTGCGAGGTCATGGGTGCTCCGTTTCAGCGAAAAACCACCGTGCGGTGGCCGCCCAGCAGCACGCGGTGCTCGCTGTGCCACTTCACGGCGCGCGCCAGCACCTGGCTTTCGGTGTCGCGCCCGCGGGCGGTGAGGTCTTCCACGGTGTCGGTGTGGTCGGCGCGGGCCACGTCCTGCTCGATGATGGGGCCTTCGTCCAGGTCTGCCGTCACGTAGTGCGCCGTGGCGCCGATGAGCTTCACGCCGCGGTCGTGCGCCTGGTAGTAGGGCTTGGCACCCTTGAAGCTGGGCAGGAAGCTGTGGTGGATGTTGATGGCGCGCCCGGAGAGCTTGCGGCACAGGTCGTCCGACAGGATCTGCATGTAGCGCGCCAACACCACCAGTTCGGCGCCCTCCTGCTCGATGATGTCGAACTGCCGCGCCTCGGCCTGGGCCTTGGTGGCGGCCGTGACCGGGATGTGGTGGAAGGGCACGTTGTAGCTGGCGGCGAGCTGGTAAAAATCGCGGTGGTTGCTGATGATGGCGCGGATGTCCACCGGCAGCAGCCCCGACTTCCAGCGGAACAGCAGGTCGTTGAGGCAGTGGCCCTCCTTGCTGACCAGGATGACGGTCTTCATGGGCTCTGCCGTGGCGTGCAGGCGCCAGTGCATCTGGAAGGGCTCGGCAAACGCTGCCAGGCGCTCGCGCAGCGTGGCGTGGTCGTGCTGGCTGCAGGCGAACTGCACGCGCATGAAGAACAGGCCTGTGTCGTGGTCGTTGAACTGGGCGGCTTCTTCGATGTTGCCGCCATGCTCCAGCAGAAAGCCGGAGACGGCGTGCACCAGCCCCAGGCGGTCGGGGCAGGAAAGGGTCAGGATGTAGGCAGGAGCATTCATAAGGGGTGCATTTTCGCAGCCCTCAGCGCGCAGGTCTGTTTTGCCACTGCTGGCGCAACTGCTCGCAGGCGTCGTCGGGTGGCAGGGCATCGGTGCTGTGCCACCAGTCTGCTTCTGTTTTGATAGCTGCTTGCGCAATATCGGCGTGCGCTATCACCACTTTTGTGCCTATGTCTTGTGGCAGGTGCACGGGCACGCCCAGGCTGCGCTGCACATGGGCTGCGCCCGCCACCAGCAGCACGACCTGGCCGGGGCGGTGTGCCGCAGCGGCGGTCTGGGCCAGGGACTGGTCGCGCGCCACCTGCACGCGGGCCATGCCGGGCACGCGCGGTTCGGGCAGCAGGCCGCAGTGTCCGTCGCGCACGGCCTGGTGCTGGCGCTCCATGGCGGCGGGGCTCAGCAGCGCTTCGAGGCTGGTATCGGTCTGGGCGGTGCGCAATTGGCGCCGGGGCAGGTTGCCGCCCAGCACGGGCACGCCTGCGCGCACGGCCGCCATGGCCACCGGGGCGTAGCGCTGCCAGGGCCAGAGCGCTTCGCTCCAGCCCAGTGCGGTTTGCACCTCGGCTTCGCTGGCCTGCGGGTCCAGGCCCTGGGTGCTGTGGCCCGCTTCGGCCATCTCCATCACCAGCGCCGCCAGCAGGCCGCGCTGGGCCAGCCATTGCACGGTCTGGCGCTGCATGTCCTGGTGCTGGGGGGCGTCGTGGCGCTCGCCCAGCAGCAGCACATCGGTGGGCAGCAGCCTGGGCAGCGCCTGGGGCCAGGCCTGTGGTTCGGGGTTGCGGGGGGGAGCGGAGCAGGCGCTCAGGGCCAGCAGGGCGGTCAGCAGCAGTGCTGCCCAAGGGGAAGGTTGCAGGGTTGGCATGCCGCCATGCTACGGCGGCGGGGATGCCTGCCCCTGCAGGGGGCGTTCTCGTACACTGCGCCCATGCGCACCACCCCCACGCTGACGACCAAGCTCATGGCCACGGGGTGCGCCTTCCTGTTCCTGGCCATGGTGTCCATCGGCCTGACGCTGTGGGTCACCTGGAAGCTCGAAGGTGGCGCTGCCGCTGTCAACGAAGCAGGCCGCCTGCGCATGTACACCGTGCGCATGGCGTTGGCGCTGGAGACGCACGATGATGCCCGGCTGCAGGCTTTGATGAAGGATTTCGACAGCAGCCTGGAGCTGCTGCGCGCGGGCACCTCCATGCGCCCGCTGTTTGTGCCCTGGAGCGACGATGGCCGCGCGCGCTTCGATGGCATCCGCACCGAATGGGTGGGCCTGCGCGAAGCCTGGACTGCGCCGCGCAAGCCCGAGTCGGCGGTGCTGGTGGCGCAGGCCGATGCTTTCGTGCGCGGTGTGGATCTGTTTGTCGATGCCATCGAGGTGCAGATTGCGCGCTGGACGGCGGCACTCCATGTGTTCCAGATCTTCATGATGGGCATGGCCATCGTGGCGGCCGTGGTGTTCATGGCGCTGAGTTTTCTGCTGGTGCTGGCGCCTGTCTCGCGCATGCAGCAGGCCCTGGCCCGTGTGCGCCAGGGTGACCTGGGCACCCGGGTGCCCGTGGATTCGGACGACGAATTCGGCCAGTTGGCCGAGGGCTTCAACCTCATGGCCAGTGCGTTGCAGACTTCGCACGAAGACCTGGAGCGCAAGGTGCGCGAGAAGACCGCCAGCGTCGAGATCAAGAACCAGCGCCTGTCGGCCCTGTACGAGATCAGCGCCATGGCCTCGGAAGCTGGTTCGCTGGCCACGCTGGCGCAGGGCTTTGTACAGCAGGTGCGCACGCTTGCCGGGGCCGACGCCGCCGTGGTGCGCTGGTCCGACGAGGCCAACGAACGCTACGTGATCCTGGCCGCCGATGGCTTGCCCAGGGTGATTGCCCAGCGCGAGCATTGCCTGAACGCGGGCACCTGCCTGTGCGGCCCCATCGGCGACCAGCCGCGCACGCGCGTGATCCCCATCATCACGCAGAAGGACATGCTGCTGCCCCACTGCCACGAGGCGGGCTACGAGGTGCTGGTGGCCATTCCGATCATGGTGCAGCACCGCGTGCTGGGTGAACTCAACCTGTTCTTCCGCTCCAGCGCCGAGCTCAGCAGCGAGATGCGCGACCTGCTCGAAGCCCTGGTGCGCCACCTGGCCAGCGCCATGGAGGGGCTGCGCGCCATTGCCCTGGAGCGCGAGGCCGCCGTCTCTGACGAGCGCAGCCTGCTGGCGCGCGAGCTGCATGATTCCATCGCGCAATCGCTGGCCTTCCTCAAGATCCAGACCCAGTTGCTGCGCGACGCCGTGGCCAAGGGCAACACCGCTGCGCGCGACCGCAGCATGGCCGAACTCGATGTGGGCGTGCGCGAGTGCTATGCCGACGTGCGCGAGCTGCTGGTGCATTTCCGCACCCGTGCCAACCAGGAGGACATCGAGGTGGCGCTGCGCTCCACGCTCTCCAAGTTCGAACACCAGACCGGCATTGCCGCCGAACTGGCCATCAGTGGGCACGGCCTGCCGCTGGCTGCCGATGTCCAGATCCAGGTGCTGCACATGGTGCAGGAAGCACTGTCGAATGTGCGCAAGCATTCGCAGGCGCACCGGGTGCAGTTGCGGGTGCAGCGCCACCCCTGGAGCTTCGAGGTGCAGGACGATGGCGTGGGTTTTGATACCAGCGCGCAACGCTCGCCCGATTCGCTGCACGTAGGCCTGGGCATCATGCGCGAGCGCGCCCAGGGCATTGGTGCCACGGTGCAGGTGCAGTCTGCGCCGGGCCAGGGCACCACGGTGCGCATTGCGTTGCCCCACCAGCTGCTGCCCAGTACCGAAGACGCCGCCGAGCCCGGCGACGCACTCCCTCCCTCCCGTCCATGACCGTGACTCCCTCTGCCATTTCGATTCTGGTGGTCGATGACCACACCCTGTTCCGCCGTGGACTGATCGCCCTGCTGGAGCAAGACAGCGGCCTGCGCGTGGTGGGCGAGGCGGCCGACGCCGCGCAGGCGCTGCGCGTGGTGCCCGGCCTGCAGCCCGACGTGATCCTGCTGGACAACCATTTGCCGGGTGTGCTGGGCATCGACGCAGTGAAAGACCTGCGCGCGCTGTCGCCTCGCTCGCGCGTGCTCATGCTCACCGTGAGCGAGGACGCGCAGGACCTGGCCACTGCGCTGCGCAACGGCGCCCAGGGCTACCTGCTCAAGACCATCGACGGCGACCTGCTGGCCCAGGCCATACGGCGGGCGGCCCAGGGCGAGCCCGTGGTCAGCCAGGAGCTGATGGGCAAGCTGGTGGCAGCCTTCCAGGCCCAGGGCGGGCCGCCCGTGCTCCCGGAGGCGGTGGTGCAGGCCGAGCCTGACCCAGCGCCCGAGGCAGGCGCTTCGCCCTTGTCGCCGCGCGAGGAAGAAGTGCTGCGCGAGATTGCCCGGGGGTCGAGCAACAAGGAAATCGCCCGCACGCTGCAGATTGCGGAAACCACTGTCAAGATCCACGTACAGCACATCCTGCGCAAGCTGGGCCTGAGTTCGCGCGTGCAGGCTGCGGTGTACGCATCCGACCGCGGGCGCTGAAAGCGGGCGTTTCCCGAATACCCGAGTGCGACTCCCCTAGTTCTTTGGGAGGGTGGCCTCGGGAAAACCCTAGTTCTTTTGCCTTGGCGCAGCCCCTCCGCCGAAGGATGGGCAATCCGGCCACGTTACGGGACGATACATCCACTCACACTTGAGAGGAAGCGTTCCCATGGCACAAGCTCCACTGCAAGCGGTCGAAAGCCCGCGAAATATGCGCAAGGCCTGGTCGGTGCTGATCGTCAGCACCCTGTCCTTCACGGTCTGCTTCATGGTCTGGATGATGTTCGGCGTGATCGGCATCCCGATCAAGAAGATGCTGAGCCTCAACTCCACCCAGTTCGGCCTGCTCATGTCCATGCCCGTGCTCACGGGCTCGCTCGTGCGCGTTCCGCTGGGCATCTGGACCGACAAATTCGGTGGCCGCGTGGTGATGGCTGCCGTCATGGCCACCACGGTGCCCGCCATCTGGCTCATGAGCTACGCCACCGAATACTGGCATTTCCTGACCATCGGCCTGTTCGTCGGCCTGGCAGGCGGCACCTTCTCCGTGGGCACGCCCTATGTGGCACGCTGGTTCCCCAAGAACCGCCAGGGCACGGCCATGGGTGTGTACGGTGCGGGCAACTCGGGTGCGGCGGTCAACAAGTTTGTGGCGCCGGTGCTGGTGGTGGCTTTTGGCTGGACCATGGTGCCGCAGGTCTATGCGGCCATCATGCTGGGCACGCTGATCCTGTTCTGGCTGTTCAGCCACAGCGACCCCTCGCACCTGGTGTCCAGCAGCATCAAGTTCACCGACCAGCTCAAGGCGCTCAAGGATCCCAAGGTGCTCAAGTACTGCCAGTACTACAGCATCGTGTTTGGCGGCTACGTGGCGCTGGCGCTGTGGATGGTGCAGTACTACGTGGGCGAATACGGCCTGGACATCCGCGTGGCGGCCTTGCTGGCAGCCTGCTTCTCATTGCCCGGCGGCGTGCTGCGCGCCATCGGTGGCGTATTGAGCGACAAGTATGGTGCGCACAGCGTCACCTGGTGGGTCATGTGGGTGAGCTGGATCTGCCTGTTCCTGCTCTCCTACCCGCAGACGGATTTCACCGTCACCACCGTCAACGGCCCGGCAACCTTCCACATCGGCCTCAACGTCTACCTGTTCACTGCCATCATGGCCGTGCTGGGCGTGGCCTGGGCCTTCGGCAAGGCCAGCGTCTTCAAGTACATCAGCGACGACTACCCCGGCAACATCGGCACCATCAGCGGCATCGTGGGCCTGGCCGGGGGCATGGGCGGCTTCATCCTGCCCATCATGTTCGGCGCGCTGATGGATTTGACCGGCATCCGCTCCAGCGCCTTCATGCTGATGTACGGCGTGGTCTGGGTGTCGCTCATCTGGATGTACTGGACCGAAGTGCGCCGTTCTGAATTCATGGGCAACCAGGCCCAGGGCCTGGCCCAACAACACTGATTGGAATCCCTTATGACCAACCCAAATGCAGGCGGACGCACCATCGACGACTGGCACCCCGAGGACGAGAAGTTCTGGGAGCAGACCGGCAAGAAGGTGGCCTACCGCAACCTCTGGATTTCCATCCCGGCCCTGCTGTGCGGCTTTGCCGTGTGGGGCATGTGGGGCATCATCACGGTGCAGATGCTCAACCTGGGCTTCCCGTTCACGCAGGCTGAATTGTTCACGCTGACGGCCATTGCGGGTATCTCTGGTGCCACCATGCGCATCCCTGCGTCCTTCCTGATCCGCATGGCGGGCGGGCGCAACACCATTTTCCTGACCACGGCCATGCTGCTGGCGCCCGCCATCGGCACCGGCGTTGCCCTGCAGCACCCCGAGTGGCCGCTGTGGGTGTTCCAGCTCATGGCGCTGTGGTCCGGTGTGGGCGGTGGCAACTTTGCCTCCAGCATGTCCAACATCAGCACCTTCTTCCCCAAGCGCCTGCAGGGCACGGCGCTGGGCTTGAACGCGGGCCTGGGCAATTTCGGCGTGACCACCATGCAGATCGTCATTCCGCTGGTCATGACCGTGGGCCTGTTTGGCGCCCTGGGCGGTGAGGCCAAGTCGCTCATCAAGGACAGCGGCTGGATCTTCGGCAAGATTGCGGCGGGCACGCCCACCTGGATCCAGAACGCGGGCTTTGCCTGGGTGCTCTCGCTGGTGCCGCTGTCCATCCTGTGCTGGTTTGGCATGAACAACCTCAAGTCGGTGACGCCTGCATCGGGCAACCCGATCACGGCGTTTTTGAAGATCACCTATCTGTACTCGCTGGCTTTCATCCCTTCGATCGGGATGCTGTACCTCTACCTTCCAGCGCCTACAGGGCTTGGCCTTTTGAATATGTGGGTGGCCATTCCGCTCGACATCATTGCGGCACTGGCAGTAATGAAGTTTGCCGCCTTCGGTGCCATGAAGGAAAACGTGGCCAAGCAGTTCGCCATCTTCCGCAACAAGCACACCTGGTCTCTGACAGCGCTGTACGTGGTAACGTTCGGCTCCTTCATCGGCTTTTCCATGGCATTGCCGCTGGCCATCACGGTGATCTTCGGCTTCCAGCACATTCCCGACGCCGCAGGCGTGGTACAGCACACGCTGAAGAACCCCAATGCGCCCTCTGCGCTCACCTACGCCTGGATCGGCCCCTTCGTGGGCGCCGCCGTGCGGCCCGTTGGCGGCTGGATATCCGATAAATTTGGTGGGTCGATCGTGACGCAGATCATTTCGGCCGTTATGGTGGTGGCCTCTGTGGCTGTGGGTTACGTGATGATGCAGGCTTACGGTTCGGCAACGCCGGAACAGTATTTCCCCATGTTCATGGGGCTGTTCATCGTCCTGTTTGCTGCCAGCGGTATCGGCAACGGATCCACCTTCCGCACCATCGGCGTCATGTACGACCGCGCCCAGGCAGGCCCGGTGCTGGGCTGGACTTCGGCGGTGGCCGCTTACGGCGCCTTCATTGCGCCGGTGCTGATTGGCCAGCAGATCAAGGCGGGCACGCCCCAGAATGCGTTTTATGGCTTCGCGGTGTTCTACGCCGTGTGCCTGGTGCTCAATTGGTGGTTCTACCTGCGCAAGGACTCCGAGTTCAAGAACCCCTGACCACCACCTCTATCGCCCCACGATAAATACATTGATTGGAGAAAACCTATGAGCCATTTTCTGGACCGGCTGAACTACTTCAACCGCGAACAGGAGCCGTTTTCGGGCGACCATGGCGTTGCCACCGGTGAGGATCGCACCTGGGAAGACGCCTACCGTGACCGCTGGGCCCACGACAAGATCGTGCGCTCCACCCACGGGGTGAACTGTACGGGCTCGTGCTCGTGGAAGATTTACGTCAAGGGCGGTATCGTTACCTGGGAAACCCAGCAGACCGATTACCCCCGCACCCGGCCAGACCTGCCCAACCATGAGCCGCGTGGCTGCGCGCGCGGTGCCAGCTATTCCTGGTACCTGTACAGCGCCAACCGCGTCAAGTACCCCATGGTGCGCGGGCGCCTGCTCAAGCACTGGCGTGCCGCCATGGCCGTGGCCAAGAGCCCGGTGGATGCCTGGGCCGCCATCGTCGAAAACGAACCGGCACGCCGCGAGTGGCAGAAGCAGCGCGGCCTGGGCGGCTTCGTGCGCTCCAGCTGGGACGAGGTCAACCAGATCATCGCCGCAGCCAATGTGTACACCATCAAGAAGCACGGCCCGGACCGCATCATCGGCTTCTCGCCGATTCCGGCCATGTCCATGATCAGCTATGCCGCTGGCAGCCGCTACCTGAGCCTGATCGGCGGCGTGTGCATGAGCTTCTACGACTGGTACTGCGACCTGCCCCCCAGCAGCCCGCAGGTGTGGGGCGAGCAGACCGACGTGCCCGAGTCGGCCGACTGGTACAACTCCACCTTCATCATGGCCTGGGGTTCCAACGTGCCCCAGACGCGCACGCCCGACGCCCACTTCTTCACCGAGGTGCGCTACAAGGGTGCCAAGACCGTGGCGGTCACGCCCGACTATTCCGAAGTCGCAAAATTGGCCGACCTGTGGATGCACCCCAAGCAGGGTACGGATGCCGCCGTGGCCATGGCCATGGGGCATGTGATCCTCAAGGAGTTCTACTTCGACAAGCGCTCGGCCTACTTCGACGACTACGCGCGCCGCTACACCGACCTTCCGCTGCTCGTCGTGCTCAAGGAAAAGCAATTGGCCGACGGCCGCACCGTCATGGTGCCCGACCGCTATGTGCGTGCCAGTGATTTCCCCGGCAAGCTCGATCAGGGCAACAACCCCGACTGGAAGACCGTGGCCTACGCCGAAGACGGCCAGGTGGTGCTGCCCAACGGTTCCGTCGGTTTCCGCTGGGGCGCCAAGGACCGTCTCGACCAGGGCAAGTGGAACCTGGAAAACAAGGAAGCACGCAACGGCGGCGAGGTCAAGCTCAAGCTCTCCGTGCTGGAAGACGGTGCGCAGGCCCATGAGGTGGGCCAAGTGGCCTTCCCGTATTTCGGCGGAGTCGAGACCCCCCACTTCCCGGCCAACCCGCACCTGGGCGAAGACATCATGGTCAGCCCCGTGCCGGTGACGCGCCTGCAACTGCAAGGCGAAGGCGTGTCCGGCAGCGTGGTGGTGGCTACCGTGTTCGACCTGCTGGCGGCCAACTATGGCATCCAGCGCGGCCTGCCCGGCGAGACCGGTGCCGCAGGCTACGAGGCTGACCGCCCCTACACCCCCGCCTGGCAGGAGCGCATCACCGGCGTGCCGCGCGAGCAGGTCATCACCATCGCGCGCCAGTTCGCCGACAACGCCGACAAGACCCATGGCAAGAGCATGGTCATCATCGGCGCGGCCATGAACCACTGGTACCACTGCGACATGAACTACCGCGGCATCATCAACATGCTGATGCTGTGCGGCTGTATCGGCCAGAGCGGCGGCGGCTGGGCGCACTACGTGGGCCAGGAAAAGCTGCGCCCGCAGACCGGCTGGACGGCACTGGCCTTTGCGCTGGACTGGATCCGCCCACCGCGCCAGCAGAACTCCACCAGCTTCTTCTACGCCCACACCGACCAGTGGCGCTACGAAAAGCTGGCCATGGAAGAGGTGCTCTCGCCCCTGGCCGACAAGAAGCTCTACAGCGGCTCCATGATCGACTACAACGTGCGCGCCGAACGCATGGGCTGGCTGCCCTCGGCGCCGCAGCTCGAAACCAACCCCCTGCAGGTGGTCAGGGATGCGCAGGCCCGCGGCATGGACGCCAAGGACTACGTGGTGCAGTCGCTCAAGGACGGCTCGCTCAAGATGAGCTGCGAGGATCCTGACAACCCCGTCAACTGGCCGCGCAACATGTTCGTGTGGCGCTCCAACATCCTGGGCTCCTCGGGCAAGGGCCACGAGTACTTCCTCAAGCACCTGCTGGGCACCACCCACGGCGTGCAGGGCAAGGACCTGGGCAAGGACGACGCCAAGCCCGAAGAGGTGCGCTGGCATGCCCAGGCCCCCGAAGGCAAGCTGGATCTGCTGGTGACGCTGGACTTCCGCCTGTCCACCACCTGCCTGTATTCCGACATCGTGCTGCCTACGGCCACCTGGTACGAGAAGAACGACCTCAACACCAGCGACATGCACCCCTTCATCCACCCGCTGTCCACGGCGGTGGAGCCCGCCTGGCAGGCGCGCAGCGACTGGGAAATCTACAAGGGCTTTGCCAAGGCCGTCAGCGAGGTGAGCGTGGGCCACCTGAGCGTGGAAAAAGAGGTGGTGCTCACCCCCATCATGCACGACACCGCGGCTGAAATTGCACAGCCCTACGACGTGCGCGACTGGAAGAAGGGCGAGATCGACCTCATCCCCGGCAAGACGGCTCCTGCCATTTCGGTGGTCGAGCGCGACTACCCCAACCTGTACAAGCGCTTCACGGCCCTGGGGCCGCTGATGGAAAAAGTGGGCAACGGCGGCAAGGGCATCTCCTGGGATACCAAGACCGAAGTGGCGCAACTGGGCGACCTCAACGGCCGTGTGCGCGAAGAAGGCGTCACCCAGGGTATGCCGCGCATCGTCAGCGACATCGACGCCTGCGAAGTGGTGCTGCAGCTCGCCCCCGAGACCAACGGCCATGTGGCTTGCAAGGCCTGGGAGGCGCTGTCGCAGTTCACCGGGCGTGACCACGTGCACCTGGCCCTGCACCGCGAGGACGAAAAGATCCGCTACCGCGACATCCAGGCCCAGCCGCGCAAGATCATCAGCTCGCCCACCTGGTCGGGCCTGGAGAGCGAAAAGGTCAGCTACAACGCCGGCTACACCAACGTGCACGAGCTGATCCCATGGCGCACCCTCACGGGCCGCCAGCAGTTCTACCAGGACCACCCCTGGATGCGCGACTTCGGCGAAGGGTTCTGCAGCTACCGTCCGCCCGTCCACCTGAAGGCCTTGCACGAGGTCGAAGGCAAGATGTCCAACGGCAACAAGGAAATCGCACTCAACTTCATCACACCGCACCAGAAGTGGGGCATCCACAGCACGTACAGCGACAACCTGCACATGCTCACGCTCAACCGTGGCGGTCCGGTGGTGTGGCTCAGCGAGGACGACGCCAAGAGCGCCGGGATTGAAGACAACGACTGGATCGAGCTCTTCAACGCCAACGGTGCCATTGCGGCACGCGCGGTGGTGAGCCAGCGCGTGAACAACGGCATGGTGCTGATGTACCACGCGCAGGAAAAAATCGTGAACACCCCGGGTTCCGAGATCACCAATACGCGCGGCGGTATCCACAACTCGGTCACGCGCGTGGTGCTCAAGCCCACCCACATGATCGGCGGCTACGCGCAGTACAGCTACGGCTTCAACTACTACGGCACCATTGGCACCAACCGCGACGAATTCGTGCTGGTGCGCAAGATGAAACGGGTGGACTGGATGGACGAGGAAGCCGGGGCCGCAGCAGCCTCGCACGCCTGATCCGCACCAAGCTACAAGGAGAACACGATGAAAATTCGCGCACAGATCGGCATGGTGCTGAACCTGGACAAGTGCATTGGCTGCCACACCTGCTCGGTCACCTGCAAGAACGTCTGGACCAGTCGCCCCGGCGTGGAATACGCCTGGTTCAACAACGTCGAGACCAAGCCCGGCATTGGCTACCCCAAGGAATGGGAGAACCAGGACAAGTGGAACGGCGGCTGGAACCGCAACCCCGACGGCTCCATCGTCCCGCGCCAGGGTGGCAAGTGGAAGTTGCTCATGCGCATCTTCGCCAACCCCAACCTGCCGCAGATCGACGACTACTACGAGCCCTTCACCTTCGACTACGACCATCTGCAGTCGGCGCCTGAAATGAAGGCGCCGCCCACGGCGCGCCCGCGCAGCCTGATCACGGGCCAGCGCATGGAGAAGATCGAGTGGGGTCCGAACTGGGAAGAAATCCTGGGCGGCGAGTTCAGCAAGCGCAGCAAGGACAAGAACTTCGACGATGTCCAGAAGGACATCTACGGCCAGTTCGAAAACACCTTCATGATGTACCTGCCGCGCCTGTGCGAGCACTGCCTGAACCCGGCGTGCGTGGCATCGTGCCCCTCGGGCTCGATCTACAAGCGCGAGGAAGACGGCATCGTGCTGATCGACCAGGACAAGTGCCGTGGCTGGCGCATGTGCATCTCGGGCTGCCCGTACAAGAAGATCTATTACAACTGGCAGACCGGCAAGGCCGAGAAGTGCATCTTCTGCTACCCGCGCATCGAGGCGGGCCAGCCCACCGTGTGCTCGGAAACCTGCGTGGGCCGCATCCGCTACCTGGGCGTGCTGCTGTACGACGCAGACCGCATCCAGGAAGCCGCCAGCGTGGAGCGTGACCGCGACCTGTACCAGGCGCAGCTCGACATCTTCCTGGATCCCAACGATCCCGAAGTGATCCGCCAGGCGCGCATCGACGGCATCCCCGACAACTGGATGGAAGCCGCACGCAACAGCCCGGTGTACAAGATGGCCGTCGAATGGAAGGTGGCCCTGCCGCTGCACCCCGAGTACCGCACGCTGCCCATGGTGTGGTACGTGCCGCCGCTCTCGCCCATCCAGTCGGCTGCCAACGCAGGCCATGTGGGCGTCAATGGCGAAATCCCCGACGTTTCCCAACTGCGCATCCCGGTGCAGTACCTGGCCAACCTGCTCACGGCGGGGGACACCGCACCCGTGGTGCGTGCGCTGGAGCGCATGCTGGCCATGCGCGCCTACCAGCGTGCCAAGCATGTGGAGCAGCGCCAGAACCTGCACGTGCTCAAGCAGGCGGGCATCACCCAGCACGAGGCCGAGGACATGTACCAGACCATGGCCATTGCCAACTACGAAGACCGCTTCGTGATCCCGTCCACGCACCGCGAATACGCCGAAAACGCCTTCGACCTGCGTGGCGGCTGTGGTTTCTCGTTCGGCAACGGATGCTCTGATGGCGCTTCGGAAGTGAGCCTGTTCGGCGGCAAGAAGCCGCGCACGATCCCGATCAAGGCAACCTTGTAAGGACGCGCCATGTTTTCCAAGAAACCACAGTCCCTGCGCCTGACGCTGCGGGCGCTGGGTGCCCTGCTGGCCTACCCGGACGCACCATTGCGCGCGGTGCTGCCGCAACTGGCCGAGGCGCTGGAGGGCGAGCAGGTGCTGCGGCCCGAGCGGCTGGCTGAGCTGCAGGCCCTGTGCCGGCAACTGGCGCTGGGCGATCCGATCGAGGTCGAGGCGCGCTATGTCGAGACCTTTGACCGCGGGCGCTCCACCTCGCTGCACCTGTTCGAGCATGTGCATGGCGACTCGCGCGACCGCGGGCCTGCGCTCATCGACCTGATGAAGACCTACGAACGCGCGGGCCTGCATTTCAGTGCCAGCGAGCTGCCCGACCACCTGCCCGTGGTGCTGGAGTTCGCCTCCACGCAACCGCCCGAGGTGGCGCGCAATTTTCTGGGCGAAATGGCGCATATCCTCAACGCGCTGTTCAGCGCACTGCTGGCGCGGGGTACGCCCTATGCCAGCGTCGTGGCGGCCATCCTGGAAGTCTCCGGCCAACAGGTGCAGTCCGTGCCCGTGACGCCAGAACCCGAGATCGACGAGTCTTGGGACGAACCCGCCGCTTTCGATGGTTGCAGCAACCGCGGCCAGGCCAAGCCTGGACAGCCGCAGCCATTGCATTTTGTCCGTAATCCCCGTGCATCCCAAGGAGCCTCCGTATGACCGCCTGGCTTGATACCCTGCTGTTTGGCATCTATCCCTATATTTGCCTGGCCGTTTTCTTCATCGGCAGCCTGATCCGCTTTGACCGCGACCAGTACACCTGGAAGAGCGATTCCTCCCAACTCCTGCGCACGGGCAGCCTGCGCTGGGGCAGCAACCTGTTCCACATAGGCGTGCTGGTGCTGTTCTTCGGCCATTTCGTGGGCATGCTCACGCCCCACGCGCTCTACGAGCACTTCATGAGCGCTGGCGCCAAGCAGATCATGGCCATGGCCGTGGGCGGCGTGGCGGGCGTGCTGGGCATCCTGGGGCTGACGCTGCTGCTGCACCGCCGCCTGACCGATGTGCGCGTCCGCGCAACGTCCAAGACCAGCGACATCGTGCTGCTGTGGCTGCTGTGGGTTCAGCTCGCTCTGGGCCTGGCGACCATTCCGCTGTCGGCACAGCACCTGGACGGCTCCATGATGATGCGGCTGGCCGAGTGGGGCCAGCGCGTCGTCACCTTCCGCTCTGGCGGGGTCGAACTGCTGGCCGAGGCGAGCTGGATCTTCAAGCTGCACATGTTCCTGGGCATGAGCGTGTTCCTGATCTTCCCGTTCACCCGCTTGGTGCACGTATGGAGCGGTTTTGGCACGCTGGCCTATGTGCTGCGCCCCTACCAGCTGGTGCGTGCCCGCCGCCTGAACCTGCCTGCTGGCCACAACCAGCCCGGCGGTCGCCCTTCGCACTGAAGCCCGTCCCCCAGCAAGGAGAACCCCATGAGTGGATGTGGAAGCGGTGGCTGCGGTTGTGCAGGCACCCCGGAGCCTGCAAAGTTGCTGACACCCGAGCAGCAGGCGCAATTTGAGGCCCTGGCCGCCAGCGTGGCGGCGCCTGCCGCCCCGGCAGCGCAGCCGCAAGGGCCGGTGGCCCGGGTCAATGGCGTGGCGCTGCATGCCGCAGGCGACTTGCTGGACGAGCAGAGCCTGCGCCAGCGCGCCTGCACCGAGCTGCTGCGCCAGGCTGCGCAGCAGGCAGGCTTGCTGTCAGCGGATGATGTGCCCGGCACCGATGGCTCCACCAGTGCGGCCGCCGCCGCCGCCATGGAACAATTGCTGGAGCGCGAGCTGCAGGTGCCCGAGCCATCGGACGAAGCCTGCCGCCGCTACCACGAGGCCCACCCCTCGCAGTACATGCAGGGCGAGCGTGCGCGCATGCGCCATGTGCTGTTTGCCGTGACCCCTGGCGTGGATGTCAAGCAACTGCGCCTGCGGGCCGAAGCCCTGCTGCTGGAACTGCGCTGCGCCAACGACGGCGGCGAGACCTTCCGCGCTGCAGCGGCCAAGTGGTCCAACTGCCCCAGCGGCGGCGAGGGCGGCGAGCTCGGCTGGCTCACCCGGGCGGACTGCGCCCCGGAGTTTGCCCGTGAAGTCTTCGGCGGCGCTGAAATCGGCGTGCTCTCGCGCCTGGTGCACAGCCGCTTTGGCCTGCATGTGGTGGAAGTGCTGGAGCGCGAAGCGGGACAGCAGCCTACCTTTGAACAGGTTCGGGGGGCTGTGGCCCTGACGCTGCGCCAGCAGACCTGGACCAACGCCCTGCGCCAGTACCTGCAACTGCTGGCGGGGTCTGCCGTGCTCGAAGGCGTGGACATCGAAGGCGCCGAAACCCCGCTGGTGCAATAGGCGCCGACGAAGGTTCGGCCATGCCCGACGACGAACTGCTGGCGCGCCTGCGCCGCTTCAATGAGGACGCGTTTCCGCAGTACCGGGAGCAGTTCAAGACCCTGGTGGAAGAGGGGCAGCGCCCGACCACCTTGTTCATCGGCTGTTCGGACTCGCGCCTCGTCCCCTACCTGCTGACTGGGGCGGGGCCCGGTGAGCTGTTCATCGTGCGCAACGTGGGCGCCTTTGTGCCGCCCTACGACGGTTCCTACGGCTTGCATGGCACGGCTGCCGCGATCGAGTTTGCGGTGCTCAGCCTGCAGGTCAGCCGCATCGTCGTCTGCGGGCACAGCCACTGCGGTGCCATCAAGACGCTGTATGGCGAAGTGCCGCCCGAGGCGCAAAACCTGCGGCGCTGGCTCGAACTGGGCCGCGAAGCCATCCTGCCTGTGATGCCGGGCCCCGAAGCCCTGTGCCGCACCGAGCAGCGCGCCGTGGTGTTGCAGCTGGAGCGGCTGATGGACTATCCCATGGTGCGCCGGCGCGTCGAAGAAGGCAGTATCACCCTGCACGGCTGGCACTATGTGATCGAGGACGGGGAAGTCCATGTGTTCGATGTGCGCACGGGCGGTTTCGTGCCCGCATCGCGGGCCACCTCCAGCGGTACCGGTCCTTACCATCCCTACGTCGAACACGACGGGCAGGTACTGGTCGATGAGTAAAACCCGGTCTTGCGTTGGGTCATCAGCGCGGTAACAAAATATTACAATCGCACGAAGCAAGCCTTGGCGCGGCTTACCGGGGGAGCGCAGGAAAACCCGCAAAACCCGGCGTCCCCAACTCGCTAAACTGCCACCCTTGCGCCGTCCCTGTTCTTGGGCGGCGTCGTTTTCCCGGGCCTTGCGGCAACCGGGATCACCAGCCCCAGCACCACCAACGGAAACCCACACCATGAAGCGAGAAAACCTGGGCCGTGCACAGGATGTGACGGCCACGCAGCCCATCAGCCTGGATGTGCTGAAGGAAAAATACCTCAAGGCGGGTGAAACCAGCGCCGAAGACCTGTTCCGGCGCGTGGCACGCGCGCTGGCTTCGGTGGAAAAACCAGCCAACCAGGAAAAATACGAAGCCCTGTTCCTGGCCAACCTGCATGCCGGCGCCATCGGTGCGGGCCGCATCATGAGCGCAGCGGGCACGGATATCCAGGCCACGTTGATCAACTGCTTTGTCCAGCCCGTGGGCGACTGCATCCAGGGCGCGGACGACGAGGGCTTCCCCGGCATCTACGAAGCCCTGCGCGAGGCCGCCGAAACCATGCGCCGCGGCGGCGGCGTGGGCTATGACTTCTCGCGCATCCGCCCGCGCGGCGCCGAGGTCAAGGGCACGCACTCCATGGCCTCGGGCCCGTGCAGCTACATCAACGTGTTCGACCAGTCCTGCTCCACGGTGGAGAGCGCCGGTGCGCGCCGTGGCGCGCAAATGGGCGTGCTGCGCATCGACCACCCGGACGTGCACGACTTCATCACCGCCAAGCGCACGCCGGGCCGCTGGAACAATTTCAACGTGTCCGTCGGCGTGAGCGACGCCTTCATCCAGGCCGTGCTGGACGACCAGCCCTGGGAGCTGGTGCACCGCGCCAAGCCCGGCGCTGCCGTCATGGAGCAGGGCGCCTACCAGCGCGCCGACGGCCTGTGGGTGTACCAGTGCCTGCCCGCGCGCGCGCTGTGGGACACCATCATGAAGTCCACCTACGACTTCGCCGAGCCGGGCATTCTGTTCCTGGACCACATCAACCGCGACAACAACCTCAACTACTGCGAAACCATTTCGGCCACCAACCCCTGTGGCGAGCAGCCGCTGCCGTCGTATGGCTGCTGCGACCTGGGGCCCATCATCCTCACGCGCTTCGTGCGCAACCCCTTTGGTTTTGATGGCGTGCCGGTGTTCGACTTCGAGGCCTTCGCCAAGTCGGTGGCCATCCAGGTGCGTGCGCTGGACAACGTGCTCGACGTGACCTTCTGGCCCCTGCCGCAGCAGGACGCCGAAGCCAAGGCCAAGCGCCGCATCGGCGTGGGATTCACGGGCATGGGCAACACCCTGGCCATGATGTGCCTGCGCTACGACAGCGCCGAGGGCCGCGCCATGGCCACGCGCATTGCCGAAGGTATGCGCGATGCGGCGTATTCCGCATCGGTCGAACTGGCGCGCGAGAAGGGGGCCTTCCCCAAGTTCGATGCCGACGGCTACCTCAAGGAAGGCACCTTTGCCAGCCGCCTGCCCGCAGACATCAAGAAGAAGATCCGCGCGCACGGCATCCGCAACAGCCACCTGCTGTCCATCGCGCCCACCGGCACGGTCAGCCTGGCCTTTGCCGACAACGCCTCCAACGGCATCGAACCGCCGTTCTCCTGGATGTACAAGCGCAAGAAGCGCGAGGCCGACGGCAGCATGGCCGAGTACGCCGTGGAAGACCATTCCTGGCGCCTGTACCGCGAACTGGGCGGCGACGTGGACAAGCTGCCCGAGTACTTTGTCTCGGCACTCGAAATGTCCGCCCAGGACCACATCGCCATGATGGAGGTGGTGCAGCCCTATGTGGACACGGCCATCTCCAAGACCGTGAACATCCCGGCCGACTACCCTTACGACGACTTCAAGGGCCTGTACCTGCAGGCCTGGCGTGCGCACCTCAAGGGCCTGGCGACCTACCGGCCCAACAACATCCTGGGCGCGGTGCTGGAGACCCATGCTGCCCCCGAGCCTGCAAAAAATGAAGCGGCAACGCCCGAAGCCACACCCATCGACCCGATGCGCACGGTGATCGAAAGCCGCCCCAACGGCGCCTTGTCTGCCGTGGCCGAGAAGGTCGAGTACTGGACGCAGGAAGGCCAGAAGCGCCTGTACCTCATCGTCTCCTTCCTGCCGGTGCCAAACGCCGAGGGCACGGGCACGGTGGATCGCGCCATCGAGTTCTTCATGCCCGTGGGCCAGAGCGGCGAATCGCAGCAGTGGGTCACGTCCAGCATGCGCCTGCTGTCGCTGGCGGCACGCGGCGGCTTCCTGGAGCGCGCCCTGTCCGACATGCGCAAGGTGGCCTGGGACCGTGGCCCGGTGCGCCTGGGCACCTACCAGAAGAGCGACGGCACCCATGTGCCCAAGTGGCATGACTCCGAAGTGGCCGCCATTGCCTACGCCATCCAGAACATCCTGGCCCGCCGCGCGCGCCAGCAGCACAGCGCCATCGAGCAGGACAGCGGTGGAGCTACTGCAGCCCAGGGCAGCCAGATGCCGGTGCTCGCCGGCAAGAAGTGCCCGGAGTGCGGCGCGCACGCCATGATCCGCAAGGACGGCTGCGACCTCTGCACCCAGTGCGGGCACATGGGAAGCTGTGGGTGACCCCAAACACCCCATCCTGCCCCTGCGGCCGGTAGCGGGCAAGCCGTCTCCCGAGGCGCTGGCGCGGCTGGACCGCCGCTGGCGCCCGCGCCACCTCATGCTGGCACCGCACCGGCTGGGGTTCTTCCTGGCCATGGTGCTGCTCGTGGCCTCTGGCGCCTGGTGGGCGCTCGTGCAGGCCGCGCAGGCAGGCCTGGTGCCCGCCCTGCCTGCGGCGCTGCCCCCCTCGGTGGGGCATGCAGCCGCCATGGTGTACGGCTTCATGCCCTTGTTCTTTGCGGGTTTCCTGTTCACCGCCGCGCCCAAATGGTTGCGCGTGGAGCCGCCGCCGCTGGCCGCGCTGCGCCCCGCGCTGCTGCTGCAGGCGCTGGGTTGGCTGCTGTGGCTGGCAGGTGCCCTGGCCAGCGAAACCCTGGCCCTGGGCGGCGTACTGCTGGCAGCCGCCGGGCTGGCCTGGATGGCGGCCCACTTCTGGCGCATGCTGCTGCGCAGCCGCGAGACCGACCAACTGCACCCGCGCGCCGTGGGCCTGGCCCTGGGCTGGGGCCTGCTGTGCCTGGTAGGCCTGCTGGCGGCGGCTGGATTGCAGGCCTGGGATGTGGCACGCACCTGCGTGCTGTCGGCGCTGTGGGGCTGCATGGTGGTGGTGTTCGTCACGGCGGCGCACCGCATGATTCCGTTCTTCACCTCGCACGCCATGCCCTTCATCGAAGGGCGCTACGCCTTCTGGCTGCTGTGGCTGATGTGGGGCGCTGCCGTGGGCGAGGTGCTGGCCCTGTGGCTTGAGGCCTGGGTGCCCGGCAATCACAGCGCCATGCAATGGGCGCACGCGCTGTGGCAACTGGGTGCAGGCGGCGCGCTGCTGTGGATTGCGCGCCTCTGGAGCCTGACCCAGAGCCTGCGCAACCGCATGATGGCCATGCTGCACATCGGTTTCCTGTGGCTGGGCGTGGCCCTGGTGCTGGCCGGGCTGGCGCGCGGCCTGGCCCTGATTGAGGGTATGCCTGCATTGGGCCTGGGCGCGCTGCACGCGCTCACCATGGGCTGCCTGGGCTCGCTGATGCTGGCCATGGTCACGCGCGTGTCCTGCGGGCACAGCGGCCGTGCCCAGGTGGCCGACGCCGTGGCCTGGTCCTTGTTCTGGCTGCTGCAACTGGCAACACTGCTGCGCATTGCGGCCAGCGTGCCCGGCCGCCTGTCCACGGCGCTGCTGCTGGGCGCCGCGCTGCTGTGGGCTGCCGTGGCGGCCGTGTGGGGCGTGCGCCTGGGTTCCTGGTATGGGCGCGTGCGGCCCGATGGCCGACCGGGCTGAAAACCGTTTCTGCGCATGGAATCCTCCACCCCATCCCCCACCCCTGCGGATCTGCCCGCAATGGCCGCAGCGCTGATGCAGGCGCGCCAGACGGTGCTGCCCAAGCGCCTGGGTGCGCCCGGGCCGGACGAAGCGCAGTTGCGCGCCATTGCGGGCGCGGCGGCGCACGCGCCGGACCACGGGCAGCTGCTGCCCTGGCGCCTGGTGCGCGTGCTGCCCGCGCAGCGGCACCTGCTGGCCGAAGCCTTTGCCGCAGCACTGCGCGAGCGCGACCCCCAGGCCAGCGCCGAGCAGTGTGCGCAGGCCAGTGAAAAAGCCTTCCGCGCCCCCGAGCTGCTGGTGCTGGTGGTCGATGGCGCCAAGGGCGATGCCGGCATTGGCTTGCACGAGCGCATCCTCAGCGCGGGCTGCGCCGTGCAGAATGTGCTGCTCATGGCCACTGCGCTGGGCTTTGGCTCGGCGCTCACCAGCGGCAAGGCCATGCAATCGGCCGCCCTGCGCAGCCTGCTGGGCCTGGGGCCGCAAGAACATGCGTTGTGCTGCGTGAGCCTGGGCACCGTGCTGGCACGCAAGGGCGCGCGGGTACGCCCGCAGACCGACGATTTTTTGCAAACATGGGTGCCTGGGCACGATGCGCCCAAGGCCCCCTGACCACCACCCCACAACGGAACCCCGCCATGGAAATCACCTGCTTTGACGACTTGCTGCGCGCAGCGCATGCCCAACCCGAACCCCAGCGCCTGCTGTTCGTGTTCACCGGGGTCGAGTTGCCCGATGACGCCACGGCCGAGCAGCGCGCGGCCTTTGCGGCGGGCCACGGCGGTGCGCTGGTACCGCGCATGTGCGTGGACAAGCTGCCTGCCGAGATCGCCAGCTTCGACGCCCTGGCGCAGGAGTCGCAGCAGTTCGGCCAGGAATGGGTGATCGTCTTTGTGGCGGCCATGTCCGGCACGCTGAACCACGTGCCCACCAGCGAAGAGGCCGAGAAGCCCCTGCAGCACATGGTCGAAGCCATCAAGCAGGGCATGCTGGGGTCCTTCATCCCCTTCAACCGGCAGGGTGAGCCGGTGCATTTCGGGTGACGCCATGGCCGCACAGCGCACCCCCTTGCCCGGCTTTGGCGCCCCCGCCGTGGGCTTTGACACACCGTTTGAAATGCTGGAAGCCTGCCACGAGCGCGTGCAGCGCACCCTGGGCCTGCTGGATCGGCTGACTGCCTACCTGCACACCGATGGTTGCGACGCATCGGCGCGCCAGGCCGCGCGCGACGTGCTGCGCTACTTCGACATCGCCGCGCCGCTGCACCACGAGGACGAGGAGAAGCACGTCTTTCCGCCCCTGCTGGACAACGGCACCCCCGAGGTGCGCGCCGCCGTGCACCAGCTGCAGGCCGACCACCAGGCCATGCACACCCACTGGCAGGCCGCGCGCGAGCGCCTGCAGGCTCTGGCGCAGGGCCAGATCGATGCTTTCACCCCCGAAGACGAAGCCCTGTTCGAGCGCTTTGCCAGCGGCTACGGCGCCCACATCCGCACCGAGGAAGACCTGGTGTACCCCGCCGCCCGGGCGCTGCTGGCACCGGCGGCGCTGCAGGCCATGGGGGCCGAGATGCGGCGGCGCCGTGGGGCGGCGGATTGAAGGCCCTGTTTTGCTATTGAATCAGTAGCTGTTGGCGCCCGTGGAATGGGCGCTGGAGCCCAAAAAAGCTCAGTGCACCACCACCGGGTTCTGCGCCAGCCCGGTGTAGCGATCCAGGGTGTCCTCCACCTCTTCCTGGGTGGGGGCCTCGCGCTGCCAGGCCTGGATCTGTTGCTGGAACATCTCGGCCCAGGAGCCGTCCAGATAGACCTCCTTGCCGCTGCGCTTGTCCACGATCTCGAAGCCGTGGCGCACGAGTTGGGGCTCGGGGGGCGTGGTGTCGTTGCCCGCTACGGACAGGCCCGTTTCGGCCAGCATGTGGACTACCACGAAGGAATCCGAATCGTAGAGCATGTGCATGTGAGTTCTCCCTGATTGGCGTTCCTGGATGAGATGGCTGTGCAGCCCCCAAAGTTCAAGGGGCTGCGCTGCCAGTATTCCACGAACTGCATTGGCGTGCACGCAGGCCGTGGTTTTTCAAGGCGCCTCGCGGCTGCGCAGGTTCAGCTCGGCAAAGTCGCCGTTGGCCTGGGTGATGCGGATGCGTACGGGCAGATAGTCCAGCTCCGGGGCCAGCCAGACCTGGGCCTTCTGGTCGTAGTCGCGCACGGGCAGGCGCTGCAGCGCCACCGCACGCACGCGGCCCAGCGGCAGGTTCAGGGTCTCCTCGCGCTCGATGGTGAACGTCCACAGGTCGGCCGCATGCGAACTCACCGTGGGCACCTGGATGCGCGTGCCCACCGGGTAGGCCTGGGGCGCGGCGGCCAGCATGGCGCTGAGCTGCAAAAACACGCTGAGCCGGTCCTGCGCGCCCGGTGCAATGCGCGCCGATGGGTTGTTGGCGCTGAAAGTCACCTGGCCCTGGGCAAAGTCGAAATGCGCCGCCTTCTCGCTGCGCGAGCGGTCGCCAAAGCGCCGGGGCTGCAGGCCCAGCGGCGTGATCTCGCCCACGCTGGTCTGCGCGCGCGAGCCCAGGAACAGCACGCGGATTTCCTGCCGCGCCTGGTACTGCTGGCCGTCATGCTGCCAGACCAGTTCGGCGCTTGCGTTGTACTGCAGATGCTTGGCCTGGCCCTGTACGTCAAACTCCAGCCGTGCCGGTGCGGGCAGGCGCACCGGCACACGCTGCGCGGTGCCGCCATCCTGCGCTGCACCCGGCGCAAGAATGGCAATGCCTGGTACGGGTGCCGGTGCAGGCACTGCGCTGTCTGAAGCAGCGGCCTGTGGCGCAGGCACTGCCTGCGCTTCGGGGGCCGAGGCCGCATGGGCCGTGGCCTCGGCCACAACGGCTGCCTCGGATGCCGCCGCTTCGGGCGCCGGGGCCTGCGATGCGTCCGCCACCGCCGTGCCGACCTCGGGCAAGGGTTCCTCGGCCACTGCGACAGGAGCGTGCGGTGCGGGTGTGCGCGCAGTGGGGGCGCGCGGGCGTTTGGGTGTGGGCGCGGCAACGGCCTGCGGCGGCGCGACCGCAGCCGTTGCGGCAGCCGGCGGCTCGGGCGCGGGTGGCGCCACCGTGCGCGTGTGGAACACCAGGGGCGCAGGGCTGGCCGCCGCAGGCAGCCCCGAATGCGCCGCCAGCCCCAGCACCAGCGCATGCAGGCCCAGCACGGCAGCAGACAGCAACAACAGGGGGCGGCGTGGAATCATGAACCCCAAGCGTAACCTACACAGCCATCCCCCTACGAACGGCTGCAATAGAATCGCCCGCGCTTCCCTCCCCCCACACCGCACCATGAAACTCGCCACCCTCAAGGACGGCTCCCGCGACGGCCAGTTGGTGGTCGTCTCGCGCGACCTGGGCAGCGCCCACTACGCCACCGGCATTGCCCACCGCCTGCAGCAGGTACTGGACGACTGGGGCTTTCTGTCGCCCCAGTTGCAGGATGTGTACGACAGCCTTAACGCCGGCCGGGCGCGTCACGCCTTCCCCTTCGACCCCCATCAATGCCTGGCCCCGCTGCCGCGTGCCTACCAGTGCCTGCAGGCATCGGCCTACCCGCACCATGCCCAGCTGGCGCAAGAGGCGGGCGCTGCCGCAGCGCACGCCCCCAGCCTGCAGGAGCCGCTGGTGGAGCAACTGGCCAGCGATGCGCTGCAAGGCCCCTGCGAGGACATCGTGGCCGAAAGCGCCGCCATGGACATCGACGCCGCCGCCGCGCTGGCCGTGGTGACGGGCGATGTGGCACGCGCCAGCACGGCCGATCAGGCGCTCGATGGCGTGCGCCTGATCCTGCTGGCCAGCGCCGTGGTGCTGCGCGGCCCGCAGGCGCTGGAGCGCGAACGCGGCCAGGGCCCGCTGCTCAGCCGCCCGGCCACCGCCTTCAGCCCGGTGGCCGTCACACCGGACGAACTGGGCCCCGCCTGGGCGCAGGGCCGCGTGCACCTGACGGTGCAAACGGCGCTCAACGGCCGCAAGCTGGGCCTGTGTGAGGCCGGGCCGGACATGGGCTTTCACTTCGGCCAGCTCATCGCCCAGGCCTGCCGCACGCGCGCGCTACGCGCAGGCAGCATCCTGCTGGCAGGCCCCGTCAGCAACCCGCCCGTGCAGGACGCCCAGGGCCGCCGTGACTGGCCCCGGGGCGTGGGCTGCCTGGCGGAAAAGCGCTGGATCGAAACCCTGCAGGGCGCCAAAACCCTGAGCCCCTGGCTGCAGCCGGGCGATACCCTGCGCATCGACATGAAGGGCCGCGACGGGCTGAGCCTGTGCGGCGCGATCGAGCAGAGCGTGGTGGCTGGGCGCTGAGCATCAGCTATGCAGTGAAAGGGCTCCGCGAAGAGGTGCTGTCACGCCGGATACGATGAAAATTGATCCGCCACGGCCCACCAGCATCCGCGCTCTTTCACGAAATAGAACAGGTCGCGTCCGCCCAGATCGACAGTGCGCCCGTTCATCTCGAACGACATGTCAAAGTAATAGGCGACTACTGCGGCGTTGCCGTAGACATGGATCACCGGGTCGAGTTCCTCCCAGTGGTGGATGCGGTTGGAAGTGGCAAAGCCCTTCCATCCAGCCACGCAGGCAGCGCCGCCATCGATGCGGTTTCGCTCGGTGGCTGCGAATGCCACCATGTTCGGATGGAAATAGCGTGACAGTTCGTCCGGGTCGCCTTTGGTCCAGGCGTCGTTCATTGCGCGGACAGTGGTCCAGATTTCCTGCTTGATCGGGTCGTCAAATTGGATGGGCACCATGCGGTCTTCCTTTCCATGGGGTGGTGGGACGGGATTCGAAGCCGCAATCATGGGCTCTGGCAGGTTCAGGCGTAAGTGGCACACTTGACAGTATTTATGCGAAAACTGCCATGCCAGTGCTTGCATTGATGGTTCAGCCCGGCGCGACGCCATCCAGTGTGATGGCCTCGCTGGACATCTTTCGCATTGCCGACCGCTTTGTGTCTGATGCAGGCCGCTTCCAGATCGACCTGCTGTCGGCTGTCGGTGGCGCGGTTGCGTTGGCCGAGGAAATCCGCGTTCAGACGCAGCCGCTGCCGGCGTCCTTGCGGGGCTACGATGCCGTGATCCTTCCGGGCTTCTTTGCCGCCGACCTGGTTTCCCTGGTGGGGCAACTGCAGACCAGTTGGCAGCCCGTGATCGAGCGTCTGCGCACCGCGGGTGAGAGGCCGTTGATCGGGGCCAGTTGCTACGGCACTTTCGTGCTGGCCGAGAGCGGCCTGCTCAACGGGCGGGCTGCGACCACCACGTGGTGGATGCGGCACGCGTTCGCGCAACGCTATCCGAAGGTGCGGCTGGACGCGGATCGGGCGCTGATGGCCGATGGCCGGCGGCTGACCGCTGGCGCAATGACCGCCCATGTCGACCTGTCCATGCAATTGCTACGGGATCTGGCGGGTGCCGAGGTTGCGCGCGGTGTGGCATCCATCATGCTGGTGAATGAAGCCCGACCATCGCAACGCCCCTTCATGCAGCCACTCCGGCAGTTTGCAGACCCATTGGCCCAGCGGGCTGCCGACTGGATGGCGCTGCATCTCTCCGGGACGTTTTCCGTACGCGACCTGGCTGCGGCCTGCCATGTGAGCTACCGCACGCTGCATAGACGCTTCCGTGAGGCGGCAGGGCTGCCGCCGCTGGACTACCTGCAGACACTTCGGGTGGAGCGCGCCAAAACCTTGCTGGAGGAGGGACATCTGGCGCTGGAGGGGGTGGTTGCCGAGGTGGGGTATGCCGACGTATCTTCGTTTTGCAGGCTGTTCGCCCAACGGGTCGGCCTGAGCCCAGCCCAATACCGGCGGCAGTTTCGGCAAGCATCGCGCGGGTAACCTGGCAAGTTCTTATTGCGATTCTGGACGGGCCTCCACCTGCACCACACAGTCGTAGAAGGTCGGCCCTTGCCCCAGGTCGGTCAGGGCCTGGCTGGTGAGCTGGTTCACGTTGTTGCCGTCCAGCCCGTACTTGCGCCACCAGATGCCCAGGCCGTTGACCACGCCTGGCCGTGCGCGCTCGCTCACATGGGCGTGGCAGCGGTAGCTGCCCCGGCCGTTGAACACGCGCACCACGCTGCCGTCCTGGATGCCGCGCGCCGCCGCATCCTGCGGGTGGATCTCCAGCAGCGGTCGACCCTCGATGTCGCGCAGGCTCTTCACATTGACGAAGGTCGAGTTGAGGAAGTTGCGCGCTGGCGGCGAGATCATGGCCAGCGGGTACTGCGTGGACGTGCCCGCCGCCTCGTGGTTGGGCACATGGCCCGGCAGGCCGTCCAGGCCCTGCGCGGCCAGGCGCTCGCTGAAGAATTCGCAGCGGCCCGAGGGCGTGGGAAAGCCCCCCTCGGCGAACGGCGCGTCCGGCCCGCCCAGCGGGGCGAAGCCCTGTTCCAGCAGCCGGTTGAAATCCACCTTGTCGCCATAGGCCTGGCGGCAGAGCTGCTCGTCGCTCTCCTGGAAGCAGGGCTCGGTGAAGCCCATGCGCGCCGCCAGCTCGCGGAAGATTTGCGTGTTGCTGCGCGCCTGGCCCAGCGGCGCAATGGCGGGCTGGTTCAGCAGCACGTCGGTGTGGCCGTAGGCCACGTGCACGTCCCAGTGTTCGAGCTGGGTGGTGGCGGGCAGGAGGTAGTCGGCGTAGTCGGCGGTGTCGGTCTGGAAGTGCTCCAGCACCACGGTGAACAGGTCCTCGCGCGCGAAGCCCTGCACCACCTTGCTTGAATCGGGCGCCACGGCCACGGGGTTGCTGTTGTAAACCACCAGGGCTTCGATCTTGGGGCCGAAGGCGGGCGAGGCTTCGCGCAGCAGGTCGTCGCCGATGGTCACCATGTTGATGGTGCGCGGGTTGCGGCCCGCCAGCAGATCCGGGCGCTGCAGCGCGGCGCGGTCCACCGGGAATTGGCCCGAGCTGGACAGCAGCACGCCGCCCGCGCGGTGGCGCCAGGCGCCCGTGAGTGCGGGCAGGCAGGCCACGGCGCGCACTGCGTTGGCGCCGCCGTGCACGCGCTGCATGCCGTAGTTCAGACGGATGGCGGCGGGCTGCGTGGTGCCGTAATCGCGCGCGAGCTGGCGGATCTGCTCCACCGGCACGCCGCACACCTGCGCGGTGCGCTCCGGGGGCCATTGCAGGGCGCGTTCGCGCAGCCGTTCCCAGCCCACGGTGTGACGCGTGATGTAGTCGTGGTCGAGCCAGCCGTGGGTGATGAGCTCGTGCATCAGCGCCAGCGCCAGCGCCGCGTCGGTGCCGGGCAAGAGCTGGATGTGCTCGTGGCATTTCTCGGCGGTTTCGCTCTTGCGCGGGTCGATGCACACCAGCTTGGCGCCGCCCCGCTTGGCCTGCTGGGCGATGCGCCAGAAATGCAGGTTGCTGCCAATCGAGTTGCTGCCCCAGATGAGGATGAGCTTGGATTCGGCGAAGAACTCCACCCTCATGCCCACCTTGCCGCCCAGCGTGTGCACCAGCCCCTCGCCGCCCGCCGTGGCGCAGATGCTGCGGTGCAGGAGCGATGCGCCCAGGCGGTGGAAGAAGCGCCGGTCCATGCTCTCGCCCTGCACCAGGCCCATGGTGCCCGCGTAGCTGTAGGGCTGGATGGCCTGCGGGTCGCGCGCGGCGATCGCGCCCAGGCGCGCGGCGATGTCCGCCAGCGCCTCATCCCAGCCCACGGGCGTGAACTGGCCGCTGCCCTTGGGGCCGTTGCGCCTCCGCGGCGTGAGGATGCGCTCGGCGTGGTAGGTGCGCTCGGGGTATTTGGACACCTTGGCGCAGAGCACGCCGCCGGTCTGCGCGTGCGCCGGGTTGCCCTGCACGCGCGTGGCCACGCCGTTTTCCACGGTGGTGAGCAGGGCGCAGGTGTCGGGGCAGTCGTGCGGGCAGGCGCCGCGCACCTGGCGGGCAGTGGTGGTGCTGGAGTTCTGATCGTGGAGCATGGCGAGATGGTAATCATGCCCACGGCTGCGCGCTGCCGGTACCGGCGATAGACTGTGCCTTCCAAGGAAGACAACACAGGACTTCGCCATGAAAGTCATAGACACCATTGCCGCGCAGGCCGACGCCATGGCCGCGCTGCGCCGCGACATCCACGCCCACCCCGAACTGTGCTTTGAAGAGCAGCGCACCGCCGACCTGGTGGCCGCCAAGCTCACCGAATGGGGCATCGCCATCCACCGGGGCATGGGCACCACCGGGGTGGTGGGCATCGTGCATGGGCGCGACGGCGGCGCCTGCGGCCGCGCCATCGGCCTGCGCGCCGACATGGACGCGCTGCCCATGCAGGAGTTCAACACCTTCGCCCACGCCAGCCAGCACGCGGGCAAGATGCACGCCTGCGGCCACGACGGCCACACCGCCATGCTGCTGGCGGCCGCGCAGCACCTCGCCGCACACCGCGACTTTGACGGCACCGTGTACCTGATCTTCCAGCCCGCCGAAGAGGGTGGCGGCGGCGCGCGCGAGATGATCCGGGACGGCCTGTTCGAGCGCTTTCCCATGGAGGCCGTGTTCGGCATGCACAACTGGCCCGGCATGCCCGCAGGCAGCTTTGCCGTGAGCCCGGGGCCGGTGATGGGCTCGTCCAACGAGTTCCGCATCGTGGTGCGCGGCAAGGGCGGCCATGCGGCCATGCCGCACACCACCATCGACCCGGTGACCATCGCTTGCCAGATGGTGCTGGGCTTCCAGACCATCGTGAGCCGCAACAAGAAGCCGGTCGATGCCGGGGTGATTTCGGTCACCATGGTGCATGCAGGCGAGGCCACCAACGTGGTGCCCGACAGCTGCGAACTGCAGGGCACGGTGCGCACCTTCTCGCTGGAGGCGCTGGATCTGATCGAGCGGCGCATGCAGCAGGTGGCCGAGCACACCTGCGCCGCGCACGAGGCGCAGTGCGAATTCCACTTCCAGCGCAACTACCCGCCCACCATCAACAGCGCCGCAGAATCCGCGTTTGCCCGCCGCGTGATGGAGGGCATCGTCGGTGCCGACAAGGTGCTGGCGCAGGAGCCCACCATGGGCGCCGAAGACTTTGCCTACATGCTGCAGGCCAAGCCGGGCGCGTACTGCTTCATCGCCAACGGCGACGGCGACCACCGCACGCTGGGCCATGGCGGCGGCCCGTGCACGCTGCACAACCCCAGCTACGACTTCAACGACGCGCTGATCCCGCTGGGCGCCACCTACTGGGTGCGCCTGGCGCAGCAATGGCTGGCACAGCCCCGGGGCGCGGCATGAGCGCAGTGGGCGTGGTGCAGGCCTTTGCGCCCCGCTACGCACAGGCCAGGGTGCGCTTTCTGGAGGCCGCTGCCACGGCGGGCCTGCCAGTGCAGTCCCACCCGCACCCGCTGCCCGGCAGCGAGGGCGAAGCGCTGGCATTGGACGTGGCGCGTGATGGCCCGCTGGATGCCGACAAGCTGCTGATCGTCAGCAGTGCCTGCCATGGCGTGGAGGGCTTTTGCGGCAGCGGCGCGCAGGTGTACGCGCTGCACGACCAGGAATGGCGTGCGGCGGCGCACGCGCAGGGCGTGGCTGTGCTGTACCTGCATGCGCTCAACCCCTATGGCTTCTCATACCTGCGCCGGGTCACGCACGAAAACGTGGACCTCAACCGCAATTTCCAGGACTTCAGCCAGCCCCTGCCGGTCAACACGGATTACGCCGCCATTGCGCACCTTGTCATCCCCGACGCCTGGCCGCCGGGCGCGGCCAACCAGGCGGCCGTGCAGCAGTACCTGGCCGCGCACGGCGAGTCGGCCTGGCAGGCCGCCATCTCGCGCGGTCAACATACCTACCCGCAGGGCCTGTTCTTCGGCGGCACCGAGCCCACCTGGAGCCACCGCACGCTGCGCCAGGTGCTGCGCGCGCACGGTGGCGCAGCGCGGCGCATCGGCTGGATCGACCTGCACACCGGCCTGGGCCCCAGCGGCCATGGCGAACGCATCTACGCAGGCCGCGACGACGCTGCTGCCGTGGTACGCGCACGCCGCTGGTGGGACGGCGGCGGCAGCACGCCGGTGACCTCGATCTACGACGGCTCCTCCACCTCGGCCTACCTTACCGGCCTGATGTGGAACGCCATCTACGACGAATGCCCGCAGGCCGAGTTCACCGGCATTGCGCTGGAGTACGGCACCGTGCCCGTCATGGAAGTGATCGAGGCCCTGCGCGGCGAACAGTGGCTGCAGCTCCACCCCGAGGCCGACGCCGCGCTGGCCGCGCAGATCAAGGCGCGCATGCGCAACGCCTTCTACACAGACACGGACACCTGGAAAGGCCAGGTCATTGCCCAGGCGCGCCAGGCCTTGTTCCAGGCGGTGGCGGGGCTGGGTTTATGAGTTATTTTGGCCTGCAGCGCCCGTACATCAAGCGTAAGCAGCTATAAAAATAATAGCAATCAGCCCAGAATCCAGCCCTTGTCCCGCGCCACGGCGAGGAAGCTGGCGGTGCCTTGGGCGATGGCTTCACGCTGGTCGGGGTAGGCCAGGGCCAGGTCGTCAACGATGTCGCTGTCGGTGCGTGTGCCGTCGCAGCGCTTGAGGATTTCTGCCGCCGATGGGTTGAGCTTGATCAGCCCTTCGGGGTAGAGGATGACATGCGCGTCCTGGCTCTCCTCCCAGCGCATGATGAAGCGCGGATGCAGCTGCGGGCAGGTGGCGGTGGTGGTGGCGTCCATGGGAGTGGGGGCGGCCCGCGCGCAGCAGCCCAAGCCGCTGCGGCGCAAGGGCTTAGCGCACGTAAACGTAGGCGGTCACTTCAAAGCCGAGGCGGATTTCGCAGAAAGCGGGGGTTTGCCAGGTCATGGGTGTGTCTCCTTGTGAGGTGTTGCGAAGCTGCACTGCGCAGCTCCTAGTGCAGTGTTTCGCTCTAATTAGCACTTTCAGCCAGTGGCCAAGGGGCCAACTGCTAGGCGCAGGGGCGCAGGCATAACGGGTTACGGCAAGCCACTGCAACAACGCAGATGGCCCCTTGGCCACTGGCCCGAAGGGAGCCCCGAAAAAGCCGCCCAGCGTCGTTGCAGCGCTTGGCAAGGGCGCCGCCATTGCCTGCGCGCTGCGCCTAGCCGGGCAGCTTTTTCGGGGCTCTGAAAGTGCTAATTAGAGCGAAACACTGCACTGACATTGTTCCGGGGCCGGTGGCCGCGGTCGTCCAGGTTTTGTGGGATTGGGGCTCCAGAAAATCATGAGCTGGCGTTGCTGGCGGGCAGGGCCAGCCGCTGCAGGCACTGGGCTCCGTACGCGGCAAACAGGCCGTGCACCTGCACACCGCTGGCGCCGCAGGCCAGCGCCTGGGCCACATCGGCGCTGCAGCGGATGCCGCCCACGGCCACGAGGTCGGGCGTCGGCCCGATCTGCTGGCGCAGCGCAGACAGGCAGGCCCAGCGTTCGCTGCCGCCTGGCAGCACCACGGTCAACTGGTCGAAGCCCGCTGCCATGGCCAGCGCCGCCACCATGGGTGCTGCCGGATGGCTGCCAGGCAGCTTGACCGCCAGGCGCACGCTGTGGCCTTGTTGCTGGCGCAGCCAGGCCACGGCAGAAAAGGCCGCACCCAGAACGGCCAGCCCGGCGGGCTCCAGCAAGCGCTGGTGTGCGCGGGCGCTGAGGTTCAGGCTGGCGTAGTCGGCCACCTTGGCCGCTGCCTCATAGCCCGCCATCCACTGCACGGCTACCTGCGCCAGGGCCACGGTGGGGGGGACGGCCAGGCCAATGCCCACGGCGCAGGGCCGCGCGCGCAGCGCCGTGCCCTGCGGCACCGCCGCCAGGGCTGCTGCCAGCGCCTGCACCAGCGCCGCCACACCGGCGTTCTGCCCCGGCAGCGGCTGGGCCGTCACGCTGCCAAACTCCACGCTGCCAAACCCGCAGGTGAGCAGCTCGGCGGCGCGGCTCCCGTCCTGGTCGATGCCGCCCGCAAGGCCGGGGCGCTGGAGCCAGGTGGCGTGCCCGGCGGCCTGCGGCGTGGGGGCTCTCATCCGTAGCGCCGTTGAAAGTGCGCCATGAAGCCGACCAGCGCATCGACCCCGGCCTGCGGCATCGCGTTGTACAGGCTGGCGCGCATGCCGCCAATGCGCGGGTGGCCGCGCAGGTGGTGCAGCCCGGCGTCTTCGGCCTCTGCGGCAAACACCGTGTCCAGCGCCGTGTTGGCGCAGCCAAACCGCACGTTGACCGGCGAGCGGTGTCCCGGCGCCACCGGTGCGCGGTAAAAGCCTTGGCTGGCGTCTATGGCCTGGTACAGCGTGGCCGCCTTGCGCTGGTTGGCATCGGCCATGGCGGGCAGGCCGCCTTGCGCGCTGATCCAGTCCAGCACCATGGCCGTCACCAGCAGGGCCGCCACGGGCGGCGTGTTGACGCAGCTGTCCGCTTGCGCCTGCAGGCGGTACGAGGCGACCGAGGCCAGGCTGGCCGGGCTGCGCGCCAGCAGCGCCTCCTGAATAATCACCACGGTCAGGCCCGCAATGCCAAGGTTCTTCTGCGCCCCGGCATAGACCAGCCCGAAGCGCGTGATGGGCAGGGGCGCTGTGAGCAGGCAGGACGTGCAGTCGGCCACCAGCGGCACATCGCCCACCGCTGGCAGGCCGGGATAGGCGATGCCCTCGGCGGTTTCGTTGGGGGTGATGTGGCAGTAGGCGCAATCGGGCGGCAGGTGCCAGTCCTGCAAATCCGGGGCGGCCAGCGCCTGCGTGCCGCCATGCCGTGCCACCACGGAGACCCGGCACTGCCGGGCCGCCTCGGCCATGGCGCGCTGCGCCCAGTAGCCCGAATCGGCATAGGCCACCGTGCCCCCTGGGGTGGCCAGGTTGGCGGGCACCATGGCGAACTGGTGCATGGCCCCACCGGCCAGAAACAGGATGCGGTACCCCTCTGGCAGGCACAGCAGCGCGCGCAGGCGGCTCTGGGCCTGGGCCAGCACGGCGCGAAACTGGGGTGCAGAAAATGGCCGCTCCACCGGCGCCGCGCCGTCTGCCCCACGGCTGAACAGCGTCTCCCGGGCCTGGGCCAGCACGGCATCAGGCAGTCGTGCCGGGCCTGCGGCAAAGCTGTAGGACATGCCGCTATCTCATCGCACCAGGAATCCGCCATGGCTGCCCGCTGCCATGAAGAACAGCAGCGGGATCGACAGCATGGTGTTGGTGCGCGACGAAAGGTGGGTGATGCGCGAGCAGCGCAGGCGCTCGTGCACGGGTGCGGGAACCAGGCCCAGCACCTTCTTCTGGTGGGGCCAGAGGACGAACCAGACGTTGAGCATCATCACCGTGCCGATGTAGACGCCCACGCCGATCGGAGCGAGGCTGCCCTGCAGCTGCAAGGCGCCAGGGAGCCAGCCCCGGTGCCAGAGCATGAAGATCCCGGCGCACCAGGTCACCACGGACGCCCAGCGGAAGGTGCCGTGCTCGCGGTTGATGACCTCCTTGAGCTTGGGGCTGTCCGGGTCGCTCAGGTCGCTGGCAGCCAAGGGGCGCCATTGGGGGCGGTTCACCACACTGGCGTAGTTGTGGCCGACCCAGATGACGCCCGCCAGAAAATGCAGCCAGCGCGCCAGCAGGTCCAGCATTGCCATGTCCATGGTGTGGTTCCTTGCGTTGTCCTAGGCCAGAAGGCGCACCAGCGCAGCCAGCACGGCGGTCAGTGCCACGCCGAGCGCCACGGTGGCGAGGGCGCTGTCGTAGGGGTGCCGCATCATTCCTCCATGAACGTGGTGGATACGGCGCTGGCCGAGCGCTTGACCAGCGGCTTCTTGAAGCGCAGGGGCCGCACCACCTCCTGCACCGCGTCGGTGATGCGGGTGTGGAAGGGCGAGCGGCTGCAGGCCGGGTCGGTGTTGCCTGCATCGCCGGTGAGCAGGAACGCCTGGCAGCGGCAGCCGCCGAAGTCCTTTTCCTTTTCGCTGCACGAGCTGCAGGGCTCGGGCAGCCAGTCCAGGCCGCGGTACTTGCGGAACAGGGGGGACTCGTGCCACAGCCACGAGAGCGAGCGCTCGCGCACCGACTCGAACTCCAGCCCTGGAATGACCCTGGATTCCTGGCAGGGCATGGCCACGCCATCGGGTGCAATGGTCAGGTGGATGGCGCCCCAGCCGTTCATGCAGGCCTTGGGGCGGCCCTCGAAGTAGTCGGGCACCACGAAATACAGCGTCATGCGCTTGCCCAGCTTGGCGCGCCATGCGTTGACCGTGGCCTCGGCCTGGCGGATCTGCTCCAGGCTGGGCAGCAGTTCGTCCCGGTTGAGCAGGGCCCAGTTGTAGTACTGGATGTTGGCGAACTCGATGTACTCGATGCCCAGATCCGCAGCCCACTCGCACATCTCGCCGATCAGCCCGATGTTCTGCTTGAACACCGGCATGTTGAGCACCATGGGGAAGCCATGCGCCTTGATGCGGCGGGCCGCGTCCATCTTGAGCGCATGGGCGCGCGCGCCGACCAGTGCGTCGGTCAGTTCCGCGCGGGTGGCCTGGACGGAGAGCTGGATCTGCTTGAGCCCTGCCGCCTTGAGCGCCACCAGGCGCTCCTCGCTCAGGCCCACGCCGGAGGTGATGAGGTTGGTGTAGAAACCGATGCTGTCGGCGTAGGCCACCAGCTCCTCCAGGTCGTCGCGCATCAGCGGCTCGCCCCCGGTGAACCCCAGCTGCAAGGCGCCCAGATCGCGCGCTTCGCGCAGCACGCGCTTCCACTCCTGGGTGCTCAGCTCCTGCGAGGTGTAGTCCTCGAAGTTCAGCGGGTTGTTGCACCAGCTGCACTTGAGGGGGCAGCGGTACGTCAGCTCCAGGGACAGCCAAAGGGGCTTGCCCTGGCCGTCCAGGCTCAGGCCCTGTTCTTCTTTTGGCATAGCGCTCCTTCCGGCATCAGCGACAAGATGTCCCATTCTTCCTGCCCGGCCTGCAGTCGGCTACCAGCAAATCCGCATTCGCGCCTCATGAAAATCACGAGCGCGCCGATCAGGCGCACAGGTGCTCCAGCGCCCATATCGTGGCGCTGGCCATGGGGGGGGAGAGTGCGCTGTGGCCGCCGCCTGCTACCGGCGACCAGAGGGCCTGGGGCCAGGCCCTGTGCAGCGCTGCTGCGGCTTGCGGGGGGCACACGGCGTCGCGCAGCCCCTGGACGATGACGCCCGGAATGCCGCGCAGGCGGTAGGCCTTCTGCAGCAATTCGCCTGGCGCAAGAAAGCAGTCGTGCGCAAGGTAGTGCAACTGCACGCGCACCTTGGCCCGCTGGCGCGCATCGGGTTCGCCCTGCAGCGGCTCCAGCCCCATCAGGGCTGCTTCGTAGTTGAGCCAGGCCAGGGCAATGGCGCCAGCACGGTGTTCCTGCGCCATGCCTTGGGCCAGCGACGCGAGGAGCCTGCCGGACCTGGAAGCCGTCGGCTGCCAATGGGCCGCAGCGGTCTCTTTTCCGCCGCCTGCAAGGGCCTCCAGCGCGCTGCGGGCGGCGGCGAACTGCGGGTGCTCCAGATAGGCGCTGACTTCTTGCCGGGAGCCCAGGAACAGGCCGCGCAGCACCAGTCCCCGCACGGCGCCCGGGTGGCGCTGGGCATAGGCCAGCGCCAGCGTGCTGCCCCAGGACCCGCCCAGGACGAACCAGCCCGCCAGGCCCAGGTGCTGGCGCAGGGCTTCCAGGTCTTGCACCAGGTGTGCCGTGGTGTTGGCAGCGAGGGCGCCCAGCGGCTCGCTGCGGCCGCAGCCGCGCTGGTCCAGCAAAATGGCGCGATAGCGGGAGGGGTCGAACAACTGGCGCTGCCGGGGCTGGCAGCCGCTGCCGGGCCCGCCATGGAGAAAGAGCACCGGTATGCCGTCCGGGGGGCCGCATTCCTCGAAGTAAAGCCGGTGCCCATCAGGCACCGCCAGCCACCCGCAGCGCGAGGGCTCGGTGGGTGCAAACAGCGGTGCATCTGTGGCGGCGGGCATGGCAGGGCGGGCGTCAGATGTCGATCATGCCGTTGCGCAAGGCCACCAGCGCCAGTTCGGCGGCGTTGTTGACGTTGAGCTTTTGCTTGATGTGGTACAGGTGCGTGCCCACGGTGCTGGGGCTCAGGCGGAAGTCCTCGGCCACCTGCTGGACGGAGCGCCCCAGGGCCAGTTGCATGAACACCGCCAGTTCCTTCTCGGACAGCGTCTCCACGGGGTTGGCCGATTTCGAGAGCTGCGCCAGGGCCAGTGCTGCGGCCAGCTCGGGGTCGATGTAGCGCTGGTCTGCCGCTACCGCAGACACGGCGCGCAAGAACTCTTCAGGGTCTGCACGCTTGCACAGGTAGCCCCGCGCGCCCGCGCGCAGCGCGCGGGTGGGCATGATGTCGTCGCTGTGGGCCGAGAGCATGAGCACCCGCGCCTTGGGGGAGTGGATGAGGATGCGCTCGAGCGCGCCCAGGCCGCCGATGCCGGGCATGGAGATGTCCATCACCAGCACGTCGGGGTCCAGCGGCCCGTACATGCGCGACGCGCTTTCGCCGGACTCTGCCTCGCCCACCACGGTGGCGCCAGCGCCTTCCAGCAGCAGCCGCAGGCCCAGGCGCACGACGGCATGGTCGTCGGCCAGCATGATGCGGGTTCCGTGCAGGTGGGGGTTCATGGTGCAGGCTCCAGGGTGGGCTGGGGGAAGCAGTCCGGCAGCCGTGCCACCACGCACAGGCCGCCGCTGGCCGAGGTGTTGAGCTGGAGCTGCCCGCCCTGCAAGGCAATGCGCTCGCGCATGCCCGTCAGGCCCAGCCCGCTGCCCGCATGGCTGGTGGCGCTGCCCAGGCCGCAGCCGTTGTCGCTCAGGCGGATGTTGAGCCAGCCGCCCTTGCGCTCGATCCAGAGCTCGGCCCGCGTGGCCTTGGCGTGCCGCACGATGTTGGTCAGCCCCTCCTGCACCACGCGCAGGGCTGTCTGGGTGAGCTCTGCGGCCAGCGGCGCGGTGCCAATATCCATGCGGCAGCTCAGCGCAATGTGGGGGTGCAGCAGCTCCCAGCGTGTGCGTTCATGCGCGATGGCGGTGGCGAGGTCATGGTCCAGCACCGCGCGCAGGCGGTACAGGATGGCCTTGACCCCGTCCTGCATCTCCCCGGTGACGGCAACGATGCTTTGCGCAGGCTGGTGCAGCGCAGGCTGGTCGGGGGTGCGCTGGGCAATGGCGCCAGCCAGCGTGCGCACGCCGGTAATGCCTTGGGCCAGGGTGTCGTGCAGTTCGCGGGCAATGGCGTGCCGCTCATCTTCCAGGCGCGCCTGGACGAGGCGTGCCACCTCGCGTTCGCTTTCCAGGCGTACGTTGTCCTCGACGGCTTCCTCCAGGCGGTCTGCCATGCCGTTGAAGGCCAGCGACAGGCGCCCCAGCTCGCGCAGGGGGAAGACCGGCAGGCGAACGTCGAAACGGCCGTGGCCGGTGCAGTCCAGTGCGGCCATCACCTGTTCGAGCGGCCGCATGGTGCGGCCCAGCGCCCAGCGCACCAGCGCAAACAGCGCCCCCAGCAGCGCCACGGCCCACAGGCCCAGCACCTGCAGGTCGTCCCACGCATCGAGAACCGCGCGCGAGGCGTCGGGCGTGACCACCAGCTCCAGGTCGCCCACGATCACGCGGTGCACGGCAAACACCGGCGTCACCAGCGCGGCAAACCAGCCTGGCGCGACGCGGTCGGCCTTGTAGGTGGGCGCTGGCGAGGCATAGAGGCGCTGGCCATCTTCTGCCAGCACCTCCAGGGCATTGGCGCGAATGCGCCCCAGGGACTGCACCATCGGCAGCACGCGCTGCGTGGCCTGCGCCGCGGGCGCGGATTGCATGTCCGAAGCCAGGGCCACGAGCCACTGGACGGTGACCCGGTTGGCGGCAGAGATTTCCTCGTGGATGCTGCTGCGCACGCCATGCACCCACAGCAGGGCCAGCACCATCAGCATGGTGGCCGCCAGCCCGGTGAGCAAAAGGCTGATGCGTGTATGCAGGCTGCGGGGCGGAATGCTCATCTTCTCTCCTTGGCGCTGGATACGGACGGGCCTGCCACTGCGTATCCCGGTGGGTGCAGCCTGTTGCGCTGCAATCACCGTGCCAATGCGGCCACGCTTGTGGGGTGCGCCAATCCCCCGCACAAGGTGTGCCGCTTTGAAGCAACTGGTAATTTGTGGAGCAGCCTGTGGCGTGGAGCAGCCTGGCCTTCGTTGCCTGGCGCACAGGGGAAAGAAATTTGAAGTGTTTTTAGTCTCTAGCGCCCGTCCATAAAGCGCAAATAGCTATCAAAACAATAGCATCAGTCTGTGAGCTGTGCGCCCTGGGTGGCGCCGTGGCGGGTGCGCTGGTCGTAGTCGCGCTCCTGCTGCACCTGTTCGGCCAGCAGGCGCTGGCCCAGGGCGTTGGCCTGCTGCTCCAGCGCGGGGCAATCCGGGGCCGGGGGCAGGGCGGCAATGCCGCGGTCGATGGCCTGTGCGGCCTTGCGGCCGAATTCCACATGGCCCAGCTCATGCTGGTGCAGTGCGGCGTGGTAGCGGCGAAACGCCGCCGTCTGTGCCGGTGTGCCCGCGGCCAGTTCGGGCATCTGGATGCGCGACTGCAGCCGGGTGCTCACGTGCGTGATGCGGCAGCGGCCCGCAGCGTCCTGCTGCCACCGGAAGTGCCAGCGCACGTTCCAGTGCGTGTAGCCATGAAAGCGCTGGCCGCCCGAGGTGATGGGCGTGGCCGCGTTCAGCGCCTCGCGCAGTGTCTGCCCGGGCCGGGCGCGCACGGGGTAGGGCTCCAGCGCCTGGGATTCCTGCACCTCGGCCTGCGCGGCCAGGGCCATGCAGGCCAGGGCGCAGGCGCCCAGCGCACCGTGCAGGCTCAGTCCTCCTCGCCCCACGGCAGCATCAGGGTCAGGGTGGAGAGCGCGGCGAATTCGGGTGCGAAGGCGTCGATGATTTTCTGCGGCTCGGGGCACAGCTGCGTGTCGGTGATGACGCCGAACTGCACGCCACCGCCGTAGCTCAGGATGGATACGCCCAGCCCCACGTTGCCCGACTGCGGCACCCAGAACATGCACTGCGTCACGCGCGAGCCGCACAGGTAGATGGGCTCGCGCGGGCCGGGCACGTTGGTCATCACGGCCGTGGTCTTGCGGCTGAACAGGCCCAGCAGCGCGTCCTGCGCGGGCTTGATGAGCAGGCCCGCCACGGCCAGCAGCCCAAAGGCCAGCAGCGGCTGGGTGCTGCCCTTGAGCGCGGCCATGCGGCTGCGCACTTCGTACACGCGCTCGATGGGGTTGGTGATGCCGATGGGCAGCACCAGCGGCACCAGGCCGAAGTGGTTGCCCAGCTTCCAGGCCTCCTCGATGGGGCGCAGGTTCACCGGGATCATGGCGCGGATTTCCTTGCCCTCGGTGTCCTCGCCCTGGCTGCGCAGGTAGCCGCCAATGGCGCCGGCCACGCAGGACAGCAGCACGTCGTTGACCGAGCAGTTGAGCGCCTTGCCGATGGCCTTGACCTCATCGAGCGGCAGCGGCGGGCACCAGGCCACGCGCTTTTGCGTGCCCGGCACGCCCTTGAGGGCGGTGGGCGAGTCGTCGGGCATCAGGGCCAGTGATGCGGCATCGCTCACCAGCTGGTAGCCCAGGCGCGCGGCATCGACCGAGCCCGAAAGCCCGTGCTGCACGGCCTTTTCGGGGTCCAGCAGCAGGTGCAGGGATTTGGCGGCGCTCTCGCCCACCAGGTCCAGCGCCTTCACGGTCATGCCGGTGAAGGGCTTGATGAGGGTGTCGGCAATCCAGTCCTCGGCGCTGGCGGGGCCCTTCTTGCGGCGCTTGGGGGGCTCGGTGCCGCCATCGACGATGGACATGGTCACCGAAATTAGCGCAATGCCGTCGGCAATGCAGTGGTGCAGCCGTACCACCAGGGCGCTGCCGCTCAAGCCGTCGTCGCCGGTGAAGTGCTCGACCAGGTAGAAGTGCCACAGCGGGCGCTTGGGATCCAGCGGCTGCGTGGCGAGCGTGCCCACAAATTCCTGCAGTGCGGCCTGCGGGCTCTGGCCCTTGCGCTGGGGCAGCTTGGCGCTTTGCACATGGGCGTCGATGTCAAAGCGCTGGTCTTCCACCCAGGTGGCACCGGCGGCGTCTTCCACCACGCGCTGGCGAAAGCGCGGGTACTGCAGCATGCGCTCCTGCACGCGCTCGCGCAGGGCGGCCAGCGTGATGCCGGGCGAGACCGTCCACACCCCGTTGATCATCATCAGGTTGCTGGGCGAATCCATGCGCAGCCAGGCGGTGTCCACCTTGCTCATGCGCTCGCCCGACAGGCCCAGCATGCCCGTGGCGGCGCGGCGCACGTTCTTCTGTACGGCCTTGGCGGCGTCCAGGGCCAGGTCCGGCAAAGGCAGGCCGTGGTGGGGCGCATGGGCTGCAGCAGGGGTGGTCGGGGCGTTGTGGGCAGTGCCGGAGGTCTTGTGGGTGGAAATGCGGGTCACCATGGGCGAGGGCAGCAGTGGCTGGGTTGGCGGATTGGAGGCAGTCGTCTAAGCAATACGGTGATTCTCGCCCGTAAGATACAACGCCAGCCGGGGAAGGCATCCCCGTTCTTACCCCACCCCAACCCGAGGAACACCGCATGTCCGACCTGAACGCCGCCTTCGAAGCCGCCGTGGCCAACTCCAAGAACCTTAGCGAGCGCCCCGACAACGCCACGCTGCTCAAGATCTACGCGCTGTACAAGCAGGGCACCGCAGGCGACAACACCGAGAAGAAGCCCGGCTTCAGCGACATGGTGGGCCGCGCCAAGTGGGACGCCTGGAACAGCCTGCAGGGCACGGCGCAGGACGCTGCCAAGCAGCAGTACATCGACCTGATCGAATCCCTGAGCTGAAGCCGCCTGCCAACAACCCCGCCAGTGCCCGCCGGGCGTCTGTGGCCTAATACGGGGTTTTCAACCTGACCGACAGAGACCTCGCCATGGGCAACAAAATCGTTACCGAAGCCGACCGCAAGTTCACCCCCCAACCCAAGACGCCCAATGGCGTTGTGCTGCCCACCCCCGGCCGTGGCCAGCGCGTGAGCCTGGAGCGCGGCTCGCACACGCGCAGCAAGAAGAACGCTGGCAAGCGCCATAAGTGAGCCTGCGTCTGGCGCCGCCCGCGCGGCGCCCAGCCCGCGCGCACTGCAAGGCCCTCTTCGGAGGGCCTTGCCATTGGTGCCTCAGCCTTTCTTCTTGTGGGCGGCGTGCTTGTGCTTCTTTCCCGGCGCTGCGGGCTGCAGCAGGGTGTCGAGCTGTTCGGTGATCTCCTGCTCGATGCGGCCCTTGAACGCGCTGACCAGAAAGCCCAGCTCGGCCCGCAGTTCGAACTGGTTGTGCTGCACCTGCAGCGTGCCCTTGACCCCGGCGCGGCGGAAGTACACGGTGTCGAGGCCGTCGCCCTCTTCGTAGGCGCATTCCATGTCGAACCGTTCCTCGGCATGTTCCGCCCACAGGAAGGCGACTTTCCGGGCCTCCTCCAGGCCCAGGTGGTGGTGGCGGTGGATGTGGATCTCGGACAAGTTCAGTCTCCTTGGTGGGGCGGTGGCAGCAGGGCCTGCAGGCGCGCATGGCGCTCGTCCTGCGGCAAGGCGGCCAGGCTGCGCACTGCATCATAAAACGCGCCCCAGTGCCGGTCCTGCTGCGCAAACAAGGCCTCAAAGGCGGGTACCCAGGCGTCGTAGGCGGCCTGTGCGGCAAAGCTGGCGTTGTTGGCATGGGCCACCCAGCGGTCGTAGCCTTCCACCCGCGCGCCCTGGGCCAGCCAGTGTTCGCGCAGCGCAGCGTATTGGGTGCGGAAGTCCTGCATTGCTTCTGATTTCATAGCATCTAGCGCTTGCCTGTCTTGCGCTGGGGCCTTGTTTTGCTCATAGATTTGGGCCAGCCGCGCGCGCGTGGCGCGCGTCAGTGCGCGGAAGGACTGGCGCCGTTCCTCGCTGGCGGCAAAGGCCTGGCCCACCTCGGGGCGGGCCTGGGTGGCCAGCCACTGCGCGGTGCCCAGGCGCTCCACGGCGGTGGCAAAGGACTCGTTGAACAGCGTGTCGCCCTGGGCGTACACCACCTGGTGCGCAAGCTCGTGGAACAGCAGGCGCACAAACTCGCCCTCGGGCCAGCCGATGAAGGTGGAGAGCAGCGGGTCGCCGCCCGCCCAGTCCAGGTAGCCCAGCGTGGAATAGGCGGGCACGCCGTACACGTCCACCTCCAGCCCCTGCGCGGCCAGGCGTGCGCCCTCGGCCTGCGCGTGGGCCTCCTGGAAGTAGCCCCGGTAGCCAATGCAGCCGGTGATGGGGAAGCACCAGCGGTGCAGCTCCAGCGCGTAGGGCGGCGCGGCCACCACGTTCCACACCGCGGCGCTGCGGCCCAGGTCGGCATAGCTGCGGTAGCTGGCGTTGTCGGGCAGGCCCAGCTCTTGCACGGCAAACTGGCGTGCGCGCTGTGCCAGTTGCAGGCGCGCGCGCAGGGGGGCGGGGGTGCCCTCGTGTGCCATCCATTCGTCCAGCGGCCGTGCGGCCTGCAGCAGGCGTGCATGCCCTTGCACCGACTGCCAGTAGTAGCCCAGCGCACCCTCGGTATAAGCGCAGCCTGCCAGCGCCAGGCACGCGAGCAGGGCCAGCGTCCGGGCCAGGCCCGGACGCGCCACCACCCAGTGCCGCGCGGGGTGGTTCATGCGCTGGCGGGTGTTTGCGGCCGCATCAAGCGTCCTGCGTGGGCAGGATCTCCAGCACCTGCTCGGCAGGCCGGCACAGGCGCGCGCCCAGCGGCGTGGCCACGATGGGGCGGTTGATGAGGATGGGATGCTGCAGCATGGCATCGACGAGCTGCGCATCGCTCACGCCCGGTGCATCCAGGCCCAGCTCGGCGAACAGCGGCTCCTTGCTCCGCACGAGGTCGATGGCGGGCCGCCCAGTGGCCGCGATCAGCGCCAGCAGGGTCTGGCGGTCGGGAGGGCTGCGCAGGTATTCGACGACTTCGGGCTCAATGCCGCGTTCGCGCAGCAGCGCCAGGGTGTTGCGCGAGGTGCCGCAGCGGGGGTTGTGGTAGATCGTGATGCGGGACATGGGCGGTGGCCGGTGAATCGTGAAGGTGCTCCAGCGCCTGCGCTGGAAAGCCTGCATGGTAGTGGCAGACGCCTCAACGCGCTTCACGCAGCTGCGCCAGGCCCTGCCCCAGGTGCTGGCGTACCGCGCGGGCCATGGCGTCCACCGAGCCGAAGCCGCTGCGCTGCGCCACCTTGTCCTGCGGCCAGTCGGTCTGGCGCAGCAGGGTGGCGGCCTGTTGCGCACGCGCCTGCGCCACGAAGCGCGCGGGGGTGCAATGGGCCTGCGCGGCAAAGGCGCGCGCGAAGTTGCGCGGGCTCATGTGGGCCCGCTGCGCCAGTGCTTCCACCGACAGGTCGTGCGTCAGGTGTCCCTGCGCCCAGGCCATCAGCTCGCGCATGCGGGCCGAGGCATCGGCCTGGGCCTGCAGCGCCGGGCTGTGCTGCGGCGCGCTGCCGGGGCGCAGCAGGAAGAGCGCGAGGTCGCGCGCAATCTGCATGGCCGTGGCGCGGCCCAGGTCGTCCTCGATGAGCGCCAGGGCCAGGTCCAGCCCTGTGGTCACGCCCGCGGAGGTCCACAGCGCGCCATCGCGCACATAGATGCGGTCGCGCAGCACGCGGGTGCCGGGGCACAGCTGGGCCAGCAGCTCGCAGGCGTTGGCATGCGTGGTGGCCTCGCGCTGCTCCAGCAGCCCGGCGGCGGCCAGCACGAAGGCCCCGGTGCACACGCTGGCCACGCGCCGTGCGTGCGGCGCGGCTTCGGCCAGCCAGCGGCCCGCGCCGTCGTCGAAGATGGCGCGGCGCAGCGCGTCTTCCTCGCCGCCCGCCACCACCAGGGTGTCGATGGGGCCATGGACTGCGTGCAGGGGCAGCGTGTCGGCCAGGGCGAACCCGGCGCTGGTGGCCACGGTGCCCCCGCGCGGCGATGCGATGCGCACGCGGTAGGCGCCGGGCACGAGCAGCGATGCCTTGCTGAACGCGCTGGCGGGCGACGCCACGTCGATGGCCTCCACCCCTTCAAAGGCCAGCAGCACCACCTCGCGCACTGCGCCTGGCAACGGCGATGAACAGGTGGGGAAATTGGCAGGATGTGCGGCGGATTTGGCCTGGCGTGGCATGGCGGTGGAACCTAAGCTTCTGGCAACGGCAACAGCGGGGGGCGAAACGTGGCGGTATTGTGGCGTTGGATGGGACGAGGGTGGTGGATGGCGCCGCTGGCCTGGTGCGCGCTGGCGGGCCTGGAGGCTGCTGCGGGCGGGATGGCGGCGACCGCAGCCGCCGCGCACCCGCTGGCGCTGCCCCTGCGCACGGCACCGCCCCCAGGCGCGACCGGCGCACGCCCGGTGATTGCCGTGCTGGCCCTGAACGAGGGCACCGAGACCACCGATTTCCTTGTGCCGCATGCCGTGCTGCGCCAGGCCCAGGTGGGGGTGGTGGAAGCCGTGGCGCCCCAGCCCGGCCCGGTGGTGCTGATGCCGGCGCTGGAGGTCGAGGGCGTGCGCGACTTCGCGTCGTTCGACGCGGCCTATCCTGCCGGGGCGGACATCGTGGTGGTGCCCGCCATGTACCGTGACGACGACCCGGCCGTGCGGGCCTGGCTGCAGCGCCAGGCGGCCCAGGGCGCGGTGGTGGTGGCCGTGTGTTCAGGCGCCCGCGTCGTGGGGCAGGCAGGCCTGCTGGAGGGGCGGCGCTTCACCGGCCATTGGTACGACCGCAGCACCCTGCTGCGCCGCCATGCGGGGGCGGTGTATATGCCGGGGCAGCGCTACCTGGCCGACGGGCCCGTGGTGACCACCACCGGTGTTTCGGCCTCGCTGCCGGTGTCGCTGGCGCTGGTGGAGGCGCTGGCGGGCGCCGCCCGCGCCCGCGCCGTGGCCGAAGAACTGGGCCTGGCGACCTGGCATGCCGCGCACCGCAGCGACCGGTTCGGGCTGGGGCTGGCGCAGGTATGGACCCTGGCCGCCAACACGGCGCTCTTCTGGCGACACGAACGCATCGAGCTGCCCGTGGCCGACGGCGCGGACGACGTGGCCCTGGCCTTGGCGGCGGATGCGTGGTCGCGCACCTACCGCTCCCAGGCCGTGGCGGTGAACCCGCTGGCCCCGGCCCAGGCGGTGCGGCTGCGCAGCGGGCTGGTGTTGCGCGTGGCGCCCCCGCAGGCCGCAGCCGTGCCCGCAGCGGTGCCCGGCGGGCCGCCCGCCTGCGCGCTGCGCGCTACTCTGCACGCCATCGGCCAGCGTTACGGCAACGGCACGCGGCAGTGGGTGGCCACGCAGTTGGAATACGACGAAGCGCAGGACGATTGCACCGCGCTGGCGGCCGCGCCTTGACGGCAGGCGCCCCTTCCCCGCACCCAACGGGTGCCGCGTCAGCCGCCCGCCTTGTCGGCTCCCATCCATCCCAGGTCCAGCGGGCGGTCTTCGAATTCGGTGTTCAGCACCACGGTGCTGGTGGTGCGGGCCACGCCCTCGATGGCCTTGATCTGGTAGATCACCTCTTCGAGCGCGCGTGCGTGCGTGGTGCGCACCTTGGCCAGAAAGTCGTACTCGCCCGCCACGCTGTGCAACTCCTCCACCTGCGGCATGGCGCGCAGGCGCGGCGCCACGTCGCGGCAGTGGATGCCGCCGTCGTTGCGGATGGCGACAAACGCCGTGAAGTTCAGGCCCACGCGCTCGGGGTCCACGCTGATGGAGAAGCGCCGGATCACGCCGCGCTCCAGCATTTTCTTGACGCGCTCGTGCACGGCTGCGGTCGAGAGGCCGACTTCGGCGCCCACCTCTGCGTACGATCGACGGCCATCAGCCCCCAGGGCCGAAATAATTCTGGCGTCCATGTCGTCTATCTGAATATTTGCTTGCATAGCGCTCTTGAATCGGTAAAAATTCGGAAAACAGAGTCGTTTCCATCAATTTTCCGGTCAGGTGAAGGATATGCCGACATTTTTCAAGGCGCAAGCAGAACCCTCGCGGGCTTGGGCGGTTGCCGTGGCCTTGCTGCTGGTCTATGTGGTCTGGGGCACCACCTACTACGCGCTGGGCATTGCGCTGCAGACCATGCCGCCGCTGCTCATGAACGCCAGCCGGTTCCTGTGCGCAGGGGTGGTCATGCTGTTGGTCGCCCTGGTGCAAGGCCAGGCGCTGCCCACGGCGGCGCAGTGGCGCCACAGCGCGCTGGTCGGCGGGCTGATGGTGTTCCTGGCCATGAACTGCATTGGCTTTGCGCAGAAGATGGGCATTGGCTCGGGCCTGATGGCCACGGTGGTCACCACCATGCCCATGTGGCTGGCGCTGTGGACGCGCTGGGGCGGCGAGCGCGTGCCCGCCACCAGCTGGGTGGGCCTGGCCCTGGGCGTGGCCGGGGCCTTGCTGCTGGCGCTGGAGGGCGACTTTTCCGCATCGGGCCTGGGCGCGTTGCTGGCCTTTGGCGCGCCGCTGTGCTGGAGCATAGGCTCTTACGCCTCGCGCAAGCTCTCGCTGCCCGCACCGGCCATGGCCTCGGGCGCGCAGTGGCTCACCGGCGGGGCCATGGGCATGGTGGTGGCGCTGATGGTGGAGCCTGTGGGCGCGCTGGCCGATGTGAGCGCGCGCTCCTGGCTGGCCTGGGTGTACCTGCTGGGCCTGGGCACGCTGGTGGCGCTCAACGCCTACCTGTGGCTGCTGCAAAACACCTCGGCCGCACTGGCGGGGAGCTATTCCTTCGTCAACCCGGCCGTGGCGCTGCTGGTGGGCGTGGCCCTGGGGGGCGAGCGGCTCACGGGCTGGGTGTACGCGGCCCTGCCCCTGATTGGCGCGGCGCTGGGCTTGCTGCTCTACGGCCCGCAACTGCTGAAGTGGATGCAAAGCCTGCGTGCGCGCATGCCGGGGAGGGGCGGGGCGCGGCGTATGCTTGCACCCGACACCACACAGTAGCAAGCCAGCCATGCTCTACAAATTCAAATCCCGGGCCACGGCCGACGTGATCATGCTGGAGCCCAACGGGCGCCAGCTCGTGCACATCATGGGCAAGGAGCCGGGGGCCAGCGGCATCGTCACGGCGGCGCAAATCCCGGCCGCCATCGCCGCCATCGAGGCCGCCATCGCTGCCGAAGACCGCGCCCTGGCCCAGGCCGCACAAGAGCACGAGGGCGACGGCATCGACCACCGCCCCGAGCCCGTACACCTGCGCCAGCGCGCCGCCCCCCTGCTCGACATGCTGCGCCGCAGCGCCGCAGCCGGGCGTGATGTGACCTGGTGATTTCAAGCAAAAACGGCCCTAGTTGCTATTAAAAACATAGCAATCAGCGGTGGCATAGCAGGCGTAGCACGGCGCCAAGGTGTCTCCCCCGCGCCGACGAAAACTGGCGAGCCCCAGCCCAAGGCTCCCGCGCCAGGGGCGTCTCAGGGGCAGGTCACTGGTGCCAAAAATGGGCACATCCCAGGCCAGGCGCCAAAGGCGCCTCAGGGGGGTGCTACCTATAACTCCTAGCGTCCTCGATCACCTTGCCATCGTTGGGCAGGCCCCCGGGGGGCAGCATCTGCACTTCGCTGCGCAGCTTGGTCACTTCGCGCACGGCGTCCTGCAGTTGCACGGCCAGGCCGCCGGAGGTTTCGGTGGTCTCGACCTGCAGCACCATCTGGTCGTTGGCCATCTCGCCGCTGACGACCAGGCGCGCGCGCTGCACCTGCGGAAAGCGCTTGGCAATGGCGTCCACCTGGCCGGGGTGCACGAACATGCCGCGCACCTTGGTGGTCTGGTCGGCACGGCCCATCCAGCCCTTGATGCGGGTGTTGGTGCGGCCCGTGGGGCAGGTGCCGGGCAGTACCGCCGAGAGGTCGCCGGTGCCAAAGCGGATCAGCGGGTAGACGGGGTTGAGCGTGGTGACCACCAGCTCGCCCACCTCGCCTTCGGGCACGGGGTCGCCGGTGCCGGGGCGCACGATCTCCACGATCACGCCTTCGTCCAGCACCAGGCCTTCGCGCGCCTGGGTTTCGTAGGCGATCAGGCCCAGGTCGGCCGTGCCGTAGCACTGGTAGCCGGTGATGCCGCGTTCGATCAGCCAGTCGCGCAGCGAGGGCGGGAAGGCCTCGGCCGAGAGCATGGCCTTGCGCAGGCTGGGCAAGGGCACGCCCATCTCGGCGGCCTTTTCCACGATGATCTTGAGGAAGCTCGGCGTACCGATGTAGCCTGCGGGCCGCAGGTCGGCAATGGCCTGCACCTGCTGCTCGGTCTGGCCCGTACCGCCCGGAAACACCGTGCAGCCCAGCGCGTGCGCGCCGCTTTCCATCATCGAGCCCGCAGGCACGAAGTGGTAGGAAAAGCAGTTGTGGATCAGTTCGCCGGGCCGAAAGCCTGCCGCGTAGATGGCGCGCGCCATGCGCCAGTAGTCGCGCTGCGCGCCTTCGGGCTCGTACAGCGGGCCGGGGCTGGCAAAAACGCGCGGCATGGCGCTGCCAAAGCCCACCGCAGAGAACCCGCCGAAGGGGCTGCTCGCGCGCTGGGCTTGCTGGCGCTCCAGCAGCTCGTGCTTGCGCGTGACGGGCAGGCGGGCCAGGGCCGCGCGGCTGGTGACGGCTGCGGCGTCCACACCGGCCAGAATGCCGGCAAACGCGCTGCTGGCCTTTTGCGCATGGGCCACTTGCTGGGGCAAGGCGGCCATGTGGGCGGCTTCGCGTTCGGCGCTGGAGCGGGTTTCCAGGGCGTCGTAGAACTTTCTCATGCCAGGGGCTCCTGTGTCTGAAAGAAATTTTTGATGAAAAAGGCCCCTGGCGCCCATTCAGTAAGCGTCGGAAGCTATAAAAAGAGTAGCAATCAGGCCAGCCAGCGCTTGCGCCGCTTGTAGCTCTTGACGTCCTTGAAGCTCTTGCGCTCGCCGCCGCCCACGCCCAGGTAGAACTCCTTGACGTCCTCGTTGTTGGCCAGGTCCTGCGCGCTGCCGTCCATGACGATGCGGCCGCTTTCCATGATGTAGCCGTAGTCCGAATATTTGAGCGCCATGTTGGTGTTCTGCTCGGCCAGGACGAAGGTCACCTTCTCCTTCTTGTTCAGGTCCTGCACGATGTGGAACACCTCTTCCACGATCTGCGGCGCCAGGCCCATGGAGGGTTCGTCCAGCAGCACGATGTTGGGGTTGGACATGATGGCGCGGCCGATGGCGCACATCTGCTGCTCGCCCCCTGAGGTGTAGGCGGCCTGGCTGGTGCGCCGGGTCTTGAGGCGTGGAAAGTAGTTGTAGACCTTTTCCAGGTTGGCGGCGATCTCGGCCTTGCTCGTGCGCGTGTACGAGCCGGTGAGCAGGTTTTCCTCGATGGTCAGGTGCGCAAAGCAATGGCGCCCTTCCATCACCTGCACCACGCCGCGCTTGACCAGCTCGGCCGGGGAGAGGTTCTCGATGCGCTCGCCGCGCAGCTCAATCGTGCCCTTGGTCACCTCGCCGCGCTCGCCCTTGAGCAGGTTGGAGATGGCGCGCAGCGTGGTCGTCTTGCCCGCGCCGTTGCCGCCCAGGATAGCCACAATGCCGCCTTCGGGCACCTGCAGCGATACGCCCTTGAGCACAAGGATCACGTGGTTGTAGATGACCTCGATGCCGTTGACGTTGAGAACGATTCTTTTGCTGTCCATGGTGTTGCCTTCGCTGTGCCAATCGAAAGGATTGCGGCACAACCCTTTCGATTGGCGGCTGCCCGAGGGCAGCCGCTACATAGTCAGCCGTTGGTCTGGCGCGCAGCGCCTTAGGGGGATGCCCTTAGCTCTGGCAGTCTGCGGCTTCGCGGCGTTGCATCTTCTTGTCGCCCAGGTATTTGTCGGAGCCGGTCTTGACCATGGGCTTGAGGATCATTTCGTCGGCCTGGTACCAATCGGCGCCGATGTTCCACTTCTTGCCGTCCCAGGTCTGCACGCGTGCCCAGGTCGAACCCATGTGGTCCACGCAGCTGGTGGACAGCGGGCGCATCACGCCATTGAAGCCCAGCGCATCGAGCTTTTTCTGGTCGAGTGCGAGGTTCTCAAGACCCCAGCGCACTTGCTCGCCGGTCATGACCTTGCCCTTGCCAAAGCGCTCCTGCGCGCGGCGCACGGCTTCGATGCTCAGCATCTGGATGATCACGCCGCGGGTGTAGAGCACCGAGCCCACTTCGTCCTTGGGACCCGTGCCCTGACCCTTATCGTGCACATGCTTGAGGATGTCCTGGATGACCTTGGGCTGCTGGCCCGAGCCATTGAGCGCCAGCGCGTTGTAGCCCTTGGCGCCCTCGCCCACGTCGCGCACATCGGGCTCGGCACCTGCCCACCACACGCCATACATCTTCTCGCGCGGGTAGCCGGTGGCCTGGGCTTCCTTCAGTGCGGTCGAGTTCATCACGCCCCAGCCCCACAGCATCACGAAATCAGGACGGCTCTGGCGCACCTGCAGCCAGGTGGCCTTTTGCTCCACGCCCGGTGCGGTCACGGGCAGCAGCTGCAGCTCGAAGCCGTGCATCTTTGCGCGTTCCTGCAGCAGCGGAATCGGCTCCTTGCCGAACGGGCTGTCGTGGTACACCAAGGCGATCTTCTTGCCCTTGAGCTTGTCCATGCCGCCCAGGCCCTTGCCGATGTGCTGCAGCAGGATGTCGGCGCCGGTCCAGTAGCTGCCCATGAACGGGAAGTTCCACTTGAACGCCATGCCGTCCTGCGAGACCGACAGGCCGTAGCCCAGGGTCATCAGCGGGATCTTGTCGGCCGGGGCCTTCTCGGTCAGGGCGAAGGTGATGCCGGTCGATTGCGGGTCGATCAGGGACACGCCGGGCTTGCTCTTGAGGCGTTCGTAGCACTCCACGCCGCGATCCGTGGCATAGCCGGTTTCGCATTCTTCAAAGGTCAGCTTGACGCCGTTGATGCCGCCGTCACGGGCGTTCACCATCTTGATGTAATCCTGCTTGCCATTGGCCCAGGGCGTGCCGTTGGGTGCGTAGGGCCCGGTGCGGTAGGACAGCAGCGGGAAGAACTGTTCCTTGGCCTGCGCGAAGGCGCTGGTGCTCAGTGCCGAGGCACCGGCGGCCACGATGGCTGCTGCAATCACGATTTTTGAAAGCTTCATGGATGTCTCCTTAGTGTGAAAGTGCTGAAGCGCGGGGGAATCAGTGCGGGAAGGGCCACAGGCGCATCTTCTGCTTGCCGATGGACCAGAGCTTGGCCAGGCCGTGGGGCTCGACGATCAGGAACCAGACGATGAGCGTGCCGAAGATCATGAGTTCGGCGTGCGAGACCGTCGCGGTGGAAATATCCATCCCGGCCAGGCTGGCCAGCGCGGGCAGAAACTGGTTGAGGAAAATGGGCAGCACCACGATGAAGGCGGCGCCAAAGAATGCCCCCATGATGGACCCCATGCCGCCGATGATCACCATGAACAGCAGGCGGAACGAGATTTCCACCGAGAACGCGGCGGGCTCCCAGGAGCCCAGGTGGACAAAGGCCCACAGCGCGCCAGCCATGCCCACGATGAAGGAGCTGACGGCAAAGGCGCTGAGCTTGGCGTACATGGGGCGGATGCCGATCACTGCGGCGGCCACGTCCATGTCGCGGATGGCCATCCACTCGCGGCCGATGGCGCTGCGCACCAGGTTCTTGGCCAGCAGGGCCACGACCACCAGCAGCGTGAGGCAGAACAGGTACTTGCTCATGGCGCTGTCGATCGGCAGGCCGAACACCTGCAGGTTGCCGACCGAGACGGAGCCCGAGTCCGAATTGTTGGTGAACCACTTGATGCGCAGGAACATCCAGTCGCTGAAGAACTGCGCCGCCAGCGTGGCCACTGCCAGGTACAGGCCCTTGACGCGCAGGCTGGGCAGTCCGAACAGGATGCCGAAGAAGGTGGCGCACAGGCCGCCCAGGATGAGCGCCGGAATCAGCGGCATGCCGGGAAAGCGCACAAAGAAGTTGAACGCACCGTAGGCCCCCACGGCCATGAAGGCGCCCGAGCCCAGGGAGATCTGGCCGCAGTAGCCGACCAGGATGTTCACCCCCAGCGCGGCCATCGACATGATGGCCAGCGGGATCAGGATGGCGCGGTAGAAATAGTCCGTGGCCAGCATGGGCACCGCCAGGAAGGCAAAGGCCAGCAGCAGAAAGATGGCAATGCGATCCTGGTCGATCGGGAAGATCTGCTGGTCGGCTTTGTAGGTCGTCTTGAACTGGCCGTTTTCGCGGTAAAACATGGTTGCTTCTCTTTCTTACACGCGGTCAATGATTTTCTCGCCGAACAGCCCTTGGGGCCGGAACAGCAGGAACACGAGGGCCAGCACATAGGCAAACCAGATCTCGATGCCGCCGCCGACAAAGGGGCCCAGGTACACCTCGGAGAGCTTCTCGCCCACGCCGATGATCAGGCCGCCGATGATGGCGCCGGGCACCGAGGTCAGCCCCCCCAGGATCACCACCGGCAGGGCGCGTAGCGCCACCGTGGTGAGCGAGAACTGCACACCCAGCTTGGAGCCCCAGATCATCCCGGCCACCAGGGCCACCACCCCGGCCACGCACCAGACGATGACCCAGATGCGGTTGAGCGGAATGCCGATGGACTGCGCGGCCTGGTGGTCGTCGGCCACGGCGCGCAGCGCGCGGCCGGTCTTGGTCTTCTGGAAGAAGATGCTCAGCAGCAGCACCAGCGCGGCGGCAATGCCTGCGGCGATCATGTCTTCCTTGTTGACCAGCACGCCGCCCTCGAACACGGATTCCAGCAGGAACATCGGATCCTTGGGCATGCCCACGTCGATCTTGTAGATGTCGCTGCCGAAAAAGGTCTGGCCCAGGCCTTCCAGGAAGTAGGTGATGCCCAGCGTGGCCATCAGCAGCGTTGCGCCTTCCTGGTTCACCAGGTGGCGCAGCACCAGGCGTTCGATGAGCCAGGCCACGGCGAACATGAACACGCCCGCGATCATGAACGCCACCAGGTTGGCAAAGATGGCGTTGTCAATGCCCGTCCACTTGGGCACCCACTCCGAAAAGCGGGCCATGGCCAGGGCGGCAAACAGCACCATGGCCCCTTGCGCAAAATTGAACACGCCCGAGGCCTTGAAGATCAGCACAAAGCCCAGTGCCACCAGGGAATACAGCATGCCTGCCATCAGGCCGCCGAACAGGGTTTCGAGAAAAAATGCCATGTTGTTGCTCCGCGCGGTGCTATCGCTTCAGTGGCCGGTGCCCAGGTAGGCACGGATCACGTCTTCGTTGTTGCGTACTTCATCGGGGGCGCCGTCGCCGATCTTCTTGCCGTAGTCCAGCACCACGACGCGGTCGGAGATGTCCATCACCACGCCCATGTCGTGCTCGATCAGCACGATGGTGGTGCCGAACTCGTCGTTCACGTCCAGGATGAAGCGGCACATGTCCTGCTTTTCCTCGACGTTCATGCCCGCCATGGGCTCGTCGAGCAGCAGCACCTGCGGCTCCATGGCCAGGGCGCGGCCCAGATCCACGCGCTTTTGCAGGCCGTAGGGCAGTTGGCCCACGGGGGTCTTGCGGAAGGCCTGGATTTCCAGGAAGTCGATGATGTGCTCGACCTTCTCGCGGTGCGCGATCTCCTCGCGCTCGGCCGGGCCGATGCGCAGCGCCTGCAGGAACAGGTTGCTTCTGATCTTGAGGTTGCGCCCGGTCATGATGTTGTCGATCACGCTCATGCCCTTGAACAGCGCCAGGTTCTGGAAGGTGCGCGCGATGCCCATCTCGGCCACCTGGCGGCTGTTCATGTGGTCGAAGGTCTTGCCCCGGAAGGTGATCGAACCTTCGGACGGGGTGTACACCCCGTTGATGCAGTTGAGCATGGAGCTCTTGCCCGCGCCGTTGGGGCCGATGATGGAGCGGATCTCATGCTCGCGCACGTTGAACGAAATGTCGGTCAGTGCCTTCACGCCGCCAAAGCGCAGGCTGATGTTCTTGACGTCGAGGATGACGTCGCCAATCTTTTTCTGGGTCATGGGATGCTTTCCGGCTTCTCAGGCGCTGGCCTTGGCGGGCGCATGGATCTTGGCGTCGAGGATCTTGAGCGTGGCGCTGACGCTGCCCGTGCGCCCGTCCTCGAACTTGACCTGCGTTTCGATGAATTGCTCGGTGCGGCCGCCGTACAGCGCATCGACGAGTACGGCGTATTTCTGGGCGATGAAGCCGCGGCGCACCTTGCGGGTGCGGGTCAGCTCGTCATCGTCGGGATCGAGCTCCTTGTGCAGCACCAGGAAGCGCGCTACCTGCGTGTCGGCCATACCTGGCTCGCTGGCGAGGTCGGCATTGACCTGCGACACGCAGTCGATGATGAGCTGCAGCACCTGCTGCTTGGAGGCCAGATCCACATAGCCGCCGTAGGGCAGCCCCTGGCGCTCGGCCCAGTTGCCCACGGCCTCGAAGTCGATGTTGATGAAGGCGCAGACCTGGTCGCGGTCGTGCCCGAAGCACACGGCTTCCTTGATCTGCGGGAAGAACTTGAGCTTGTTCTCGATGTAGTTGGGCGCAAACATGGCGCCGCCCTTGAGCTTGCCCACGTCCTTGGCGCGGTCGATGATGCGCAGCTGGCCGTTGGCGTCGATCACGCCCGCGTCGCCCGTGTGGAAGTAGCCGCGTTCGTCGATCACCTCGGCCGTGGCGTCCGGGCGCTTGTAGTATTCCTTGAGCACCGACACGCCCTTGACCAGCACCTCGCCGTTGTCGGCGATCTTCAGTTCGATGCCGGGCGCCGCCTGGCCCACGCTGTTGAGGTCTACCTGCCGGTCGCGCTGCAGGCACACATAGGCGCAGGTTTCGGTCTGGCCGTAGAGCTGCTTGAGGTTGATGCCGATGGAGCGGTAGAAGCGGAACAGATCCGGGCCGATGGCCGCGCCTGCGGTGTAGGCCACGCGGATGCGCGAGAGCCCCAGCACGTTGCGCAGCGGGCCGTACACGGTCAGGTCGTACAGCTTGTACAGCAGGCTGTCGCTGCTGCTCACCGGCTTGCCGTCCAGGATGTCGGCGCCCACGCGGCGCGCCAAGTCCATGGCCCTGGCGTACAGCCAGCGCTTGAAAGGGGCGGCGTCCTCCATGCGGATGGACACCGAGGTCAGCATGCCCTCGAACACGCGCGGCGGCGCAAAGTAGTAGGTCGGGCCGATCTCGCGCAGGTCGATCGACACGGTGCCAGCCGACTCGGGACAGTTGATGGTGAAGCCCGCCACCAGCCACTGCGCCACCGAAAACAGGTGGTCGCCCACCCAGGCGGGCGGCAGGTAGGAAATGATGTTGTCGCTGGGCGCCAGGCGATCGACCTCGACCCCGCCCTGGGCCGATGCAATGAAGGATGCATGCGTCTGGCACACGCCCTTGGGCTTGCCCGTGGTGCCCGAGGTGTAGAGGATCACCGACACGTCTTCGGGGCGGTTGCGTTCCACCTCGGCCATCCATGCGCCCTGGTGGGCACGCTCCCATTCGGCGCCCAGCGCCATGAGCTTCTCGGTGCTGATGAGGCCGGGCTGGTCGTAGTTGCGCAGGCCGCGCGGGTCGTCGTAAATGATGTGGGTGACGCTGGGCACCGACTCGCGCACCTCCAGCAGCTTGTCCACCTGCTCCTGGTTCTCGGCAAAGAAGAACTGGACCTCGGCGTCCTCGATCACGAAGCTCATCTCCGTGGCCACTGCGTCCTGGTACAGCGGAATGGGCACGCCGCCCACGCTTTGCACGGCCACCATGGTCATGTACAGGTGTGGGCGGTTGTCACCGATCAGTGCCAGGTTCTGCCCCCGGCGGAACCCCAGGGCCAGCAGACCGCAGGCCAGTTGCTGCACCGTCTGTGCAGCGTCCTTCCAGGTCCAGGTCTGCCAGATGCCGTACTCTTTTTCGCGTACGGCCGGGTCTGTCGGGCGCTCGGCTGCGTGTTTGAGCAGCAGTTGCGGGAACGTGGTCTTCATTCCGGGTCCTATCGATTGGTCTGCCAGTGGCCCTTGCGGGGCAACAAGCCCAGGTTCGCTCCTGGGGCTTTGTAACTTATGATTGCATGGTAGGAGCTACTTTGACGCCATCTTGTCTTTGTGATGACAATCTAGGGGTAAATACCGGCGGGGGATAACCCGTAATCGCCCCGTTCAGCGCACAAAGCGGCCTTGGCGGTTGACCAGGGTCAGCTCCACAAAGCGCGAAGCGTTGCGCTCGGGGGTGCTGGCATTGATCTCGAAGCCGCCCAGATCCATCTTGCGCAGGCTCCAAGTCGCGTCGATGAAGGCGGCGCGGGTCGGGTTCTTGCCCGCGCGCTGCAGGGCCTCGGCAAACACGCGGGCGTTGATGTACCCCTCCAGCGCCAGGTGCGAAGGTTCCATCTGGGTGTCCGTTGCTTTCCAGGCCGCCTGAAAGTCGCGCACCACCGGGATGATGGCGTTGGAGGGCAGGGGCATCACCTGCGACACCACCAGGCCCGTGGCATGGCTGCCCAGCGCCTTGACGTTGGCCGCCGTGCCCAGCACCGACAGCGCATACAGCGTGACCCCCGGCCGCAGGGTGCGAAAGGCCTTGACGAACTCCAGCGCCGGTTTGCCCGCCAGCCCCAGCAGCACGGCCTCGGGGTTGGCTTCGGCAATCTTCTGCGCGGCGGCAGCGGCGTCCGAGGCGTTGTTTTCCACCGTGGCAATGCGGCCATCGGGCAGCTTGGCGCGCTCCATGGCGGCGCGCGCGCCGGCCAGCACCTCCTTGCCAAAGACGTTGTTCTGGTGCGCAATGGCAATGTGCTGAATGCCCAGCGTAGCCAGGTGCTGGATGCACTTTTCGGCCTCTTCGGCATAGCTGGCGCGGATGTTGAACACATTGCGCACGCCCGGAATGCGGCTGAGCTGGCCGCCCGTGAACGGTGCGAAGAAGGGGATGCCGCTCTCCTTCACCTTGGGCAGCATGGCTTCGACCATGGGCGTGCCCATGCAGTTGAACAGCGCAAAGCAGTCCTTGTCGGCCAGGAGCTGGTCCAGGTTGGCCAGCGCGCGTGGCACTTCGTAGCCGTCGTCCAGGGTCTGCAGCTGGATCTGGCGCCCGTGGATGCCGCCCTTGGCGTTGATGGCGGAAAACGCCGCCACGGCGCCCTGGTGCAGGGCCGTGCCCAGGTCGCCCAGCGGGCCGGTCAAGGCCGTGGACTGGCACAGCTTGAGCGGGGCCTCCTGGGCCTGGGAGTCATTGGCGGCCAGCCAGGGCAGTGCAATGGCTGCGCTGGCCAGCACGCGGCGGCGGTTCATGGTGGGGGCTTGTTCAGTAGGCATGGTGGCTCCTGGGTTTACACAGCGGTGTAACTTCCTGTATCGTTGTATCTTCGGCTTGGGATTGGAATTATTTTGTCCTGGCGACGACATTTTGGGTCGTGGTATTCCCGCATGCCGCGCCGCACTCTGCCCCTGCTGCCTTTCGCTTTTCTTGCACCGCATGAGCACCGACCTGTCCTTGCACCACCGCCGCCGCAAGCCCACGGCCGACGAACTGGCGGGCATCCCCTGGCTTCCCTTGCTGCAGCCGCAGGAGCGAGCCTGTGCCGAGGAAGTGCTGCTGGTGGGCGATGCGCTGCCCGGCGACTACGTGTGCCGGGTGGGGCGGCCGGTCACCTACTGGTTCGGCGTGATCGAAGGCCTGCTCAAGATGAGCAACGACAACCCCGAGGGCGGCACCATGACCTTTGCCGGCCTGCCGCCGGGCGGCTGGTTTGGCGAGGGTACGGCCGTCAAGCGCGAGCCCTACCGCTACAACGTGCAGGCCCTGCGCAAAAGCGTGGTGGCGGGCCTGCCCATAGACACCTTCCACTGGCTGCTGGACCATTCGCTGGGCTTCAACCGCTTTGTCATGCACCAGCTCAACGAGCGCCTGGGCCAGTTCATTGCAGCGCGCGAGATCGACCGCCTGGGCAGCCCCGACGCCCGCGTGGCGCGCAGCCTGGCGGCCTTGTTCAACCCCACGCTGTACCCCGGCGTGGGCGAGGTGCTGCGCATCACCCAGCAGGAGCTGGCCTACCTGGTGGGCCTGTCGCGCCAGCGCGTGAACGAGGCGCTCTCGGCCTTGCAGGCGCGCGGGGTCATCCGTGTGGAGTACGGCGGGCTGCGGGTGCT
>JACPUE010000061.1 GCA_016192425.1 Burkholderiales bacterium | reverse complement strand
GGGCAGCAAATAGTCTGGCAGCGCACCGCTCACGCTGCCCTGCACAAGCCAGGTCTGCACAAGGCCAAGAGCGGCTACCTGGAGCGCACGGCGCTGTTCCGCCAGCTGGTGTGGCCGTACCTGTTCAAGAACTACAGCGTGGGCGACCTGGCTGAGTTCCTGGAGATTTACGGCATTCCAGTGCGTATCGGCAAGTACCCGAGCGGCGCGAGCGAGAATGAGAAGATGACGCTGCTGCGTGCGCTGGTGGGCATCGGCCACAACGCGGCGGGCATCATCCCCAGCGGCATGGATCTGGACTTCCTGGACGCGGCCACGGGCGACCCGAAGGCCTTCGAGCTGATGATGACCTGGTGCGAGCGCACTCAGTCCAAGGTGATCCTTGGCGGCACGCTGACCAGCGGAGCGGACGGCAAGAGCAGCACCAACGCGCTGGGAAACGTGCACAACGAGGTCCGCAAAGACCTGCGCGACAGCGATATCCGGCAGGTCTGCAGCACGCTGACGCGGGACTTGCTGTATCCGTTGGCCGTGCTCAACGGTCTGGCTCCCGATGGTATGCGCCGTTGCCCGGTTTTCCGGCTGGATGCTGGCGAGACCGAGGACATGACGGCCTATGCCGAGGCACTGCCGAAGCTGGTGGACATTGGTGTGCAGATTCCTGTGCAGTGGGCACAGGAGAAGCTGGGTATTCCGCAGCCGGAGGATGGTGAGCCGGTGCTGCAGGCGACTTTGCCCGCTGTTTTCCGGCAGGGCGTGGCGGCAGCAGGTGGCCGTGTGCCGCTGCCCGCAGGCGCCTGGGGCGTTGCTGCGGCTGCGGGGCAGGTTCCAGCAAGCCCGCAGCCGCCAAGCCCCCAAACGGCCATGTTGCCCCTGCTTGCGGCCAATGTGCGCGCCCCTGCGGCGGCGTGGGTGGAGCAGATCCGTGCGCTGGTGTCTCGGTCCAACAGCCTGGAGGATATCCGCGACGGGCTGGCGAAGCTGGACCCGAATATGAGCCTGGACGACTACGCGGCGGCCATGGCGGAGGCTTTGGCAGCCGCTCAACTGGCGGGGCGCTACGAGGTGCTGCAGGAGGCCGGTGCAAATGGCTGATGTGGCCTACGGGAGCCTGCCGTTCCGGGAAATGATCGAGTTTTTCCGGCGCAAGCTGAACCTCACCACCGAGGCCTGGACCGACGTGTACGCGGCAGAGCACGAATGGTCGTTCGTGGTGGCCGGGGCGAACCGTGACGCCATAGTGCGCGACTTCCGGGAGGCCGTGGACAAGGCGATCGCCGATGGAACGACGCTGGAGGAGTTTCGTCGGGACTTTGACCGCATCGTGGCGCGGTACGGCTGGGACTACAACGGCGGGCGGGACTGGCGTACCCGTGTGATTTACGAGACCAACCTGAACACCAGCTATGCGGCAGGCCGCTGGGAGCAGCTGCAGGCGGCTCCGTTCTGGCAATACGAGCACGCAGACTGGGTTCAGAACCCCCGGCATCAGCATTTGGCATGGGACGGCCTGGTGCTGGCGCGCGATGACCCTTGGTGGAGGACGCACTACCCGCCGAATGGCTGGGGATGCCAGTGCAAGGTGATCGGCCTGTGGCCGCGCGATCTGGCGCAGCTTGGCAAAGCAGAACCAGACCAGGCGCCCAAGGTGGAGTGGATGGATCGACTGATCGGACAGAACAGCCCAGGCGGCCCGCGCCAAGTGAGTGTGCCAGAGGGCATTGATCCAGGCTTTGAATACGCGCCCGGCAGTGATCGGTGGCGCTCGTACCGTTCCAAGGATTGATGCCATGGCTGGCAACCGCATGGGGGTGACATTCGACGGCAAGACAGCAACGGCCAGCCTGCGCGGGCTACTGGCGGGGATCGAGAACCCTGCGCCGCTGCTCGCTCAACTGGGCGAATACACGCTGCGCACCACCCGCGCCCGCTTCAAAAGTCAGACCGCACCTGACGGCACGGCATGGGCCGCTCTACAACCTTGGTACAAGAAGGAAAAGTCCCAGAACAAGAACCGCGTGCTCACATTGCGCGGCTATTTGCGCGGTCAGTTGGTGTCGCAGGTGGTGGGGGGCAAGTCCGTCGAGGTTGGTAGCAACCTGATCTATGCGGCCGTGCATCAGTTCGGCGGCACCATCCGGCCCCAGAATGCAAAACTGCTCGCCTTCCGTGGCCATGTAGCCAAGTCTGTCACGATTCCGGCCCGACCCTACTTGGGCCTTTCAGAAGACGACAAGAATGAACTGGTGGAGCGCACGCTCGACTGGCTCAGGACTTCAGGGGGCCTGAAATGAGCAACCCATGTGTGGTGATCGACGTATCCGGCCACGGCGATTGGCCGCCGTTTCGAGGGTGCCACCGTATACCCGACGATTGCCGTCCCACGGTGCTCCATCCTTCAAGGGAGGTGGCAGAACAAGAGGCGCTGCGCCTGGCCACCGCCTACCCCGAACGCATGTTTGCCATTTTCAAGGTGGTCACTGCAACCCGGACGGTGAAGGTGCCCACCCATGTCACGCTGGGTGGCCAGGTGTTCGCAGAGCGGAACCTGGCGCGCTTGATGCAGGTGGGCGATGGCCTGGATGACGTGCCGTTTTAGGCTGGATCAGGCGTGTCTGCAACGCTGTAAGCTCACGCCATGGGCCGCTATCACTCCATAGACCTACTGCCGATTGAGCAGCATGAGCAGGTGAATCAGTGCATCAGAGTGCACCGATACATGAACCTCGACGCCATCTTGGCTGATATCCATGAACTGGGGATTGAACAGCTCTCTCGCTCTGCCCTGGGGCGGTACATCCCGCAACTTCGGGCCAAGGACGAAATGAAAGTCGCGCCTGCCGAAGACACCATCGTGACGATTGTCGAGCGAAGCACTGGCGAGGTTCGCGTGGTCAAGACCACGGCAAGCGCTGCGTATGTGGCAGCTCAAATCGCAAAGATCAGCGCCCCAAATCCTGTTTCGTGACGCGAAAGGGATTTTTTGGCGGCCCGTCCCCTCCTGTCGCACCGAGTCCCCCAAAATCCCATTTATCGCGCCTCCCACTCTTTCTTTATCTCACTCCCGTTCATGATAGAGCACACAGCGCGAGACCTCCCAGTCCAGATTCGCTTCGACGCCTGCGATGGCGATTTCTGGAAGAGCCGTGTAGTCACCGCTGCCGCAGTCCTTCCAGACAGTCGATACGAGGCCATGAGCCGCGAGTAGACGAGCCACGAGGTCTGCATCGATCCACGGAAAATACGGCCCTGATTTCGGCAGCCCCAAGCCCTCCGCTTGGCGGAAGATGTCTTGCAAGGTGTTGCCGGTCAGCATGGCAATCACGGCGAAGGTGTCGTCATGTCGGCCTTGTTGGGCCACGCGCTTGAATGCGGGTTGGAAGGTGGTCGAGTTGGGTGTCGTTGCCATGTGGCGTGCTCCTGTGCAGAAATGAAAAGCGCACAGCAGCGCCAGCCTCTGCGGTGGGAGCCGGTTCGAGACTTGACGTTCAGCGAGGGATGGGGACTCAGCCCGGTCGATGATGGGGCTGCTGCGCGAGTGAATGTCGTGCGCTGCTCGGTGAGCTGGAGCGCCGACGTTTTCACCGTAGCACGGGGCGACTGTGCGGAGCTAGCGTCGTGTGACTTTGCCGCCCCGCACAGGAACGGCGGCTGCGGTTTGCGACGAAGAGGACCTCTGGTACACCAGAAAAACAAAAGCCGTGGTGCATCTAGCATCACGGCTTTTGATAGTTGGTTTGATATTGATTTGTTGATTGATAACTGGCAAAATGTCAGTAATTCCCTTGAAAATCAACAACTTATCAAAATTGTTCTGGCGGAGACTGTGAGATTCGAACTCACGGACGGTTGCCCGTCGGCAGTTTTCAAGACTGCTGGTTTAAACCACTCACCCAAGTCTCCTGGCAAGCCGCGTATTCTAGCGGGCGGGCGGGCGTGTGGTTTTCTCCTGGAAAATGGCTTGACCGCCGCAACGTCTGGACACTATTCTGAAATCATGTCCGCTTTGCACCTGGCTGGCGGCGATCTGGAGACCTTTTTGATGCAGCACACCGTTGTGAACGACCTTGCCGAGCACCTGCAGGCGCTGATCCTGCGGGACATGGGGGCCTCCTTGTCCGCACAGGGTGTGGCTGAAATGCGGGCGCTCTTGCAGGGCTTTCCGGCCATTGCACCAGGGCCAGTGGCCGAGGCGGGGGCGCATGAGGTCACCTTGCTGCTGGCCGACCTGCGCGGTTTCGCCGTGCTCGCAGCCACGCGGCCTGCGCAAGAGGTGGTGGCCGTGCTCAATCGCTGCCTGGCGCGGCTCAGTGTGGTGGTGTTCCGGCACCAGGGCACCATCGAGCAGTTTCTGGGCGATTCGATCCGGGTGGTGTTTTCTGATGCCCCTGGGCAGCAAGACCATGTGGAGCGCGCGCTGGTGTGCGCGGTGGAGATGCAGCTGGCCATGCGCGACCTGAACCTGGAACATTTGCGTGAGCACCTGCCGCAGGTCTATCTGGGCATAGGCATCAATACCGGCACGGTGGTGGCGGGGCGCTTCGGGTCGGACCTGTTTTCGCAATACACCGTGATTGGTGAAGAGGTGAACCTGGCTTCGCGCATCGAGGCGTTCAGCTTGCGTGGGCAGATCCTGATGAGTGAGTCGACCTACCAGCATTGCTGGAACCTGGTGTCGGCCACGGCGCCCATGCAGGTGTGGGTCAAGGCCCGCAGTGAACCTGTGGAGATGCGCGAACTGGTGGCCATACCAGCGCGCAGGCTCAAGGTGCCGCGCCAGGAGTTCCGCCGCAGCCACCGGGCGCAGACGCGGGTGCCCTGCCTGTGCCAACTGGTGGAGGGCGACGACGTGCAGCCGCGCATCATCCACGCGACCATTCTGGACATGAGCTACCACGGGCTCATGCTGGAGCTGCCCGAGCACATCGACGTCCAGCGCGTGCTGCAACTGGAGTTCGAGCTGGCCTTGGTGGACTACCGGGCGGTGGGCGTGTATGCGCGGGTCATCAAGGTCAAGCAGGAGCGCGGCCGCTGGATTGCGGGCATGGAGTTTACCGACATCAGCGAGGAATGCCGCCCCAAGGTGCAGATGTTCGTGCAGTTGCTCGTCGCGTCGCGCTGAGGTGGCCGATGGCCGCCTGTGCGGGCGATTGCTGGTGGGACAAACACCCATGCCGCCTGCAAGTTGACAGTGGTACAACAAGCCCATGTGCTATCAACTAGGGAGGGTTGTGCCATGCCTGAATTGGAAAAATTTTTCGAAAATGTTCAGTTGCCCACTGTGCCCGGTGTGGCGCAGGAGCTCATCGCCACGATGCGCGATGAAGACATCCCGCTTGAAAAAGTGCGGATGGCCATTTCGCGCGACCCAGCCCTGATGGCCAAGCTGGTACGGCTGGCAAACAGCGCGCGTTTTGGGTTGTCGCGTCAGGTGGCTTCGCTTGATGATGCGCTTGCCATGGTGGGACTGAACCAGGTGCGGACATTGGCGCTGGCTGCGTGCATGGCGGGCGTTTTCAAGGATGCGGCAGGCATCGACCCAGACGCTTTCTGGAAGGAGAGCATGGCCACGGCGGGCTATGCGCAGTGGCTTGCAAGGGTGCTGGGTGTCGATGTCCAGCAAGCCTGGCTGGCGGGCTTTCTGGTTCGGCTGGGCGAACTGATCATTGCGCAAAAATCTCCAGAGCTCATTTCCAGCATTGAAGAGCTGCCGCACCGCCCCGGAAGCCGCTGGTCCCGCGAGCGTCGCCTGCTGGGGTTTTCAGAAACGCAGGTGATGGCTGAATTGGCCAGGCGCTGGAAGTTTCCGCAAAATCTCGTGGATGCTTTGGACACGGCGGACGATCCCACGGCCTTCAAACCATTCTGCCGCCTGGGTGGCATCGTGCATGTGGCCATGTTGCTGGCAGAGATTGGCCTGGAGCAGCATGTCTCCGCAGAGCAGGCGATTGCCGAACTACCGCAGGATCTGATGCTTGCGCTGAGGCTGGATGCCACCTGGCTGGTAGACCATCTGCCAGCGGTAGACGGGTTCGTGGACGTGTCGGTGCGCTGAAATCCGCAAGAAAGCGCTGCCTGCGCCTTCTTGCGAACGTCAACCTTCAACGGGGTCGTGCGGCGCTGCTTGCTACGGCCAGGGCCGTCATGTTGAGCACACGGCGCACGGTGGCAGCGGGCGTGAGGATGTAGGCCGTTGCGGCGGCCCCCATGAGGATGGGGCCTACGGTCACGCCGCCGCTGGTGGTCGTCTTGAGCACGTTGTACAGGATGTTGGCCGAGTCGATGTTCGGGCAGATCAGCAGGTTGGCCGAGCCGCTGAGCGTGGAATCTGCCAGGTAGGCCGCGCGGATGTTGGGCTCCAGCGCCGCATCGCCGTGCAGTTCGCCGTCGCATTCGATCCCGGGGTGGCGTGCCACGAACAGGTCGCGCGCCTCGCGCATCTTGCGTGCCGAGGCGCGCTTGGACGACCCGAAGGTGGAGTGCGACAGAAATGCCACCTTGGCCGGCAGGCCAAAGCGCTGCACCTCCTGTACCGAATGCCAGGCGATCTCGGCGAGCTGCTCGGCCGTGGGGTTCTCGTTTACATAGGTGTCGGCGATGAACAGCGGGCCGCGGTCGGTCATCAGCGCGTTGAGCGCGGCGTAGTCGGCCACGCCGGGCTCGTGGCCGATGATGCTGTGGATGCGCTCCAGGTGCGTTTCGTAGGTGCCCACCAGGCCGCAGATCATGGCGTCGGCATCGCCCAGCTTGACCATCAGCGCGGCAATGATGGTGTTGGAGCGGCGCACGGCGGCCTTGGCCACCTCGGGCGTAGCGCCGTTGCGCTTCATGATCTGGTGGTAGGCCTCCCAGTACTGGCGGAAACGCGGGTCGTCCGAGGGGTCGCAGACCTCCACGTCCACCCCCGGCTGCATGCGCAGCCCGGCCTTGGCAATGCGGGCCGCAATCACCGCGGGGCGGCCGATGAGGATGGGGCGGGCGATATGGTCTTCGATGGCGATCTGCGCCGCGCGCAGGGCGCGCTCGTCCTCGCCGTCGGCATAGGCCACGCGCTTTTGTGCGTCGGGCAGGGCCTTGGCGGCGTTGATGACGGGGCGCATCAGGATGCCCGTCTGGTACACGAAGCGCGCCAGGTTTTCCTTGTAGGCCTCCATGTCGGCAATGGGGCGCGTGGCCACGCCCGAATCCATGGCGGCCTGCGCTACGGCCGGGGCAATTTTCAGGATCAGCCGGGTGTCGAACGGTGTGGGGATCAGGTAGTCCGGGCCAAAGGTCAGCTCCTTGCCCGCATAGGCCGTGGCCACTTCTTCGCTGATGTCGGCCTTGGCCAGCTCGGCAATCTGGCGCACGCAGGCCAGCTTCATGGCTTCGGTGATCTTGGTGGCGCCGCAGTCGAGCGCGCCGCGGAAGATGTACGGGAAGCACAGGACGTTGTTGACCTGGTTCGGGTAGTCCGAACGACCCGTGGCGATGATGCAGTCCGGGCGCACGGCCTTGGCCAGCTCGGGGCGGATCTCTGGCTCCGGGTTGGCCAGCGCCAGGATGATGGGCTTGGCCGCCATGGTCTTGACCATCTCGGCGGTGAGCACGCCAGGGGCCGAGCAGCCCAGGAACACATCGGCCCCGTTCACGGCATCGGCCAGGGTGCGCGCCTCGGTCTTTTGTGCGTACTGGGCCTTGGACTCGTCGTAGCCGCCGGGGCGGCCTTCGTAGATCACGCCCTTGGAGTCGCAGACAAAGACGTTCTTGCGCTGCACGCCCAGGCCCACCATCACGTTCAGGCAGGCAATGGCGGCGGCCCCGGCGCCCGAGACGGCAATCTTCACGTCGCCAATCTGTTTGCCCACCAGTTCCAGGCCGTTGAGCAGGGCCGCGCTGCTGATGATGGCCGTGCCGTGCTGGTCGTCATGGAACACCGGGATGTTCATGCGCTTGGACAGCTCGCGCTCGATGTAGAAGCACTCGGGCGCCTTGATGTCTTCGAGGTTGATGCCGCCCAGCGTGGGCTCCAGGCTGGCAATGATGTCGATGAGCTTGTCCGGGTCGCGCTCGGCCAGTTCGATGTCGAACACGTCCACGCCGGCAAACTTCTTGAACAGGCAGCCCTTGCCCTCCATCACGGGCTTGCCCGCCAGTGGGCCGATGTCGCCCAGGCCCAGCACCGCGGTGCCGTTGGTGACCACGCCGACCAGGTTGCCGCGCGAGGTGTAGTCAAACGCCTTGGTGGGGTCGGCTTGGATGTCCAGGCAAGGGTAGGCCACGCCGGGCGAATAGGCCAGGGACAGGTCGCGTTGGTTGGACAGGGGCTTGGTGGGTGCGACGGCGATTTTTCCCCGGCTGGGGTTGCGGTGGTATTCGCGGGCGGCGTCGCGCAGGGCGGCTTCGGCCGCCGAGAGATTCTGGGTCATACGATGAACAGGAAATTCCCGAGACGGGTGAGCGATGGACAAGCGTAGCGGATCGGAATGCGGTGACAAGGGCCAGGTCATGCCGATTGGGCATGACGCCAGAGCGCCTCTGCAGCGGGTGGTCGCAGGGGCACAGGGCCGCTGTGCCGTGGGTTTTCGGGCAGCGCGCGGGCCGGGCACGGGTGGGTGCGGGCCTGGCGTGGGGCGCCAGCATTCGCGAAGGTGTCGCGCGGGGCGCCAGGAAAAAACGGCCACGGCGGTGGTCAGGGGGCACAGGATAACGGATTTAAAGCACGTGCGTTCACAAATGCGCCGTTGCACACCTGCCGCAGCAGGGGTTCAGCGGGGCGCCGCTGGCGGCGGCTTGAAGCCCATGGCCTCCATCTCCTCGGGCGTCAGCTCCAGCTCGGCCACCTCGGGCTGGCGCGGCTCGACGGTGTTGCGCCGTTCGTAGCTGGCGGCCGGGCCGGCATCGTGCTGCCTGCGGTCGGCGCCCGAGCGGCGGTCGGTGGTGGCCTTGCGTTCGTCGGCGGGTGGGGTGGGCTGGGTCATGGCAGTGCTCGCGGAAAAACACTGTTTTCAGTATGCCTCAGCCGCGCACGCTTGGGTAGTCAGGCCAGCAGATCCCGCAGGCTGCGCGCAATCACCTGGGTGGCGCGGCGCAGGTCGTCCAGGTCCAGGCGCTCGTCCGCGCGCTTGGCATGGGATTCGAGCACGGTGCGCGGCCCGGCGCCGTAGATCACGCCGGGAATGCCGCGCTCTGCGTACAGCCGCACGTCGGTGTACAGCGGCGTGCCCACGGCGGGCGGCATGCTGCCGAACACCGCCTGCCCGTGCTTCTGCAGGGCCTGCACCAGCGGTGCGCTGCCGGGCAGCGGCGTCATGGCGCGGGCCAGCAGCAGGCGCTGGATGTCGGCCCGTGCCGCACTGGCACCCTGGTGGCCGCGCTCGGTGTTGAAGCGCTCCAGGGCCTGGGCAATCACGCTGCGGATGCGTTCTTCCACCTCGGCCGGGTTCTCCTCGGGGATCATGCGGCGGTCGAGCTTGAACTGCACCTTGCCGGGCACGACGTTGGTGTTGGTGCCGCCTTCGATGCGGCCCACATTGAGGTAGGGGTGCGTGATGCCCGGCACCTGCGAGCGCAGCGCTTGGTAGGCCTGGTTTTCGGCGTACAGCGCGTTCAGGATGGCGACGGCGGCCTGCAGCGCATCCACCCCGGTGTGCGGCACGGCGGCGTGGGCCATGGTGCCATGCACGGTCACCTCCATCTGCAGGCAGCCATTGTGCGCAGTGACCACCTCGTAGGAAAAACCCGCCGCAATCAAGAGGTCGGGTCGTGTCAGGCCGTGCTTGAGCAGCCAGCCAGGCCCCAGCTCGCCGCCAAACTCTTCGTCGTAGGTGAAATGCAGCTCGACCGCACCCTGGGCCGGGCGGGCCACGGCTTCAAGGGCGCGCACGGCGAAGGTGAAGCTGGCGAAATCGCTCTTGCTCACGGCGGCGGCGCGGCCGTAGAGCTTGCCGTCCTCGATCTCGGCGCCGTAGGGGTCGTGCGTCCAGCCCTCGCCGGGCGGCACCACGTCGCCGTGGGCATTGAGCGCGATGGTCCTGCCGCCATCCCCATAGGGCCTGCGCACGATGAGGTTGGTGATGGACTGCATGCCGCAGGCCTGCACCTCGGCTGCGGGCACGGGGTGCTTTTCGGCGGTGTAGCCAAAGCCCTGCAGCAGCTCGGCCGTGCGTTCGGCGTGCGGGGCGTTGTTGCCCGGCGGCGTGTCGGTGGGCACGCGCACCAGGGCCTGCAGGAAGCGCACTTCCTCGTCGAAATGCTGGGCTATCCAGGCGTCGAGCCGGGCGTAGGTGTCGGGGGTCATGCGGGCTCCAGGGAAAGTTGCAACAACAGGTGGTTGAAGGCCTCCACGGCCAGTTGCATGTCGTTGTGGGTGGTGGATTCGAGCGGGTTGTGGCTGATGCCGCCGTTCTCGCCGCGCACGAAGAGCATGGCCTGGGGCAGGATCTCGTGCAGCTTCATGGCATCGTGCCCGGCGCCGCTGGGCATGCAGTGCACCGGCAGGCCCAGCGCGGCCACGGCGCGCTCCCAGCGCTGCTGCCACTGCGGCGCGCTGGGTGCGGCGCTGGCGCGCATGGTTTCCTCCAGCGTGCAGCGCAGGCCGCGCTGCTGGGCGATGCGCAGCAGTTCCTGCAGCACGTCCTGCGCCAGTGCATCGCGCTGCGCGTCGGTGGGCGCGCGCAGATCCAGCGAGAACTGGCAGCGCCCCGGCACCACGTTGATGGAGCCGCCGGGCACGTGGAGCAGGCCGATGGTGCCCACCGAGTCGCCGTCGCGCGCGGCGCGTTGCTCCACGTACAGCGCCAGCTCTGCCACGCCCGCAGCCGCATCGCGGCGCCGGTCCATGGGCGTGGTGCCTGCGTGGCTGGCCATGCCGACCATCTCGCCCACATAGCGCACGCTGCCGTTGATGGAGCTGACCACGCCCAGCGGCAGGTCAAGCTCGCACAGCACCGGCCCCTGTTCGATGTGCACTTCGACAAAGCCCAGGTACTGCGCCGGGTCGCGCCGCAGCCGGGGGATGCCGTCCACGCACAGGCCCGCCTGCTGCATGGCCTCGCGCATGGTCACGCCGTTCTCGTCCTGCTGCTCCAGCCATTCGGGCTGGAAGTCGCCGATGAGCGCGCCCGAACCCAGGAAGGTGGCCTTGTAGCGCTGGCCTTCCTCCTCGGCGAAGGCCACCAGTTCGATGGCGAAAGGCAGGCGGCGCTTGGCGCGGTGCAGCTCGCGCACGCAGGCCATGGGCACGAAGATGCCCAGCCGCCCGTCGTACTTGCCGCCGTTGCGCACCGTGTCGTAGTGCGAGCCGGTCAGGAGGGTGCGTGCCTGCGGCGTGGCGGCGTGGTAGCGGCCCACCACGTTGCCCACGGCGTCCACTTCCACCTCGTCGAAGCCGCATTCGCGCATCCAGTGGCCGATGTGCTGCGCGCAGGCGCGGTGGGCCTCGGTGAGGTAGGTGACGGTGAGCTGCCCCTTCTCGGCGTAGCCGGTGTCGGAGTGCTGGGCCAGCTGCTCGTGCCAGTCCCACACATCGCCGCCGATCAGCGGCTCGGCGTTGAACTTGTCGTTCAGGCGGATCTCCGCGATGCGGTGGATGTTGCGCAGCGCCTCGGCGCGCTCGACGTCGGGGTGGTTGTCCAGGCGGCGCGCGAAGGTGTCGATGATCTGCGTGCGCGTCAGCCCCGTGCCGCGCGGCCCGCGCACGGCCAGGATGAAGGGAAAGCCAAAGCGCGCGTTGTAGTCCCGGTTGAGCTGCTGCAGCCGCGCAAATTCTTCGGGCGAGCAGTGCGTGAGGCCTGCCGCGCTCTGCTCCTGCGTGGATTCGGCCGTGAGGCTTTGTGCCACCATGGCCTTGCCTGCCAGTTCGGGGTGGGCGCGGATCAGCGCCAGCTGTGCCTCGGTGCTGGCCTGGTGCACGGCCTGCGCCATGGCGTGCTTGAGGTGCGCGAGCGAGCGCAACGGCCGCTCGCGCAGCGCGGCCTGGGCGATCCAGGGCGAGTGCTCGTAGATGCCGTCCAGCCACTGCAGCGCCTGGTCGGTGTGGGCGGTGTTGAGTTGTTCAAGGCTCAAGGGCATGGCTTAGGTCTATGGATGTTTTGCGAGGGGCTTGCTTTGCGTCCTGTGGTTCCACGTGGACTTGCGACCACTTCGCGCCGCGCCCCTTTCCTGTGGGGGCAATCACCCCCTCGGCCTTCATGGCGCGAAGGATCACGCGCACCATGTCGCGGCTGATGCCGGGGCAGGCCTCCTCAATCTCCGAGATCGAGAACGGCAGTTGGCGTTTGAGAATTTCAGAGCGAACGCGGTCGCCCTTGGCGCCCCGGCCGCGCTCGATGGTGCCCACGCGCTCTTCAAACTCCTTGTAGGCACGCAACAGAGCACCCCAGAAGTAGTCGAGCCACGGGGCGATGTCGTGTGCGGCCTCGTGCCAGCCCTGGGAGCTGGCCTCCAGCGTTTCGTAGTAGCTTTCCTTCGAGAAATTCCGGGTAGAAAGACTGCATGGGGTGGCGGCTGGTTTGCTGAGAACAATCGGGGTATTGTGGCTATAAATGGGGTATTGGAAGCTAATTTTCCCCTAATATCTCAGGTATTTACCCCATTTAATGGCGGTGCCTCAGGTCGCCAGCCCAGGTTTTTGTGGCAGAGGGATACCCAGGCCCTGGCGATCATCGCGCTTGAGATGCAAAGGGATACGTTGCCTGCCAGTGCCGCGCAATGTCGATGCGCCGCGCCACCCACACCTGTGCGTGCTGCTGGATGTGGTCCAGAAAGCGCTGCAGCGCCGTGATGCGCCCGGGGCGCCCGAGCAGGCGGCAGTGCATGCCGATGCTCATCATCTTGGGCCGGTCCAGGCCGGCGGGGTCGCCCTCGGCGTAGAGCGCATCGAACGTGTCCCGCATGTACTGGAAGAACGGCTCGGCGTGCGAATAGCCCTGGGGCAGGGCAAAGCGCATGTCGTTGCAGTCCAGCGTGTACGGCACGATGAGCTGGGGCACCACCGTGCCGTCGGTGCGCCGCACCTGCATCCAGAACGGCAGGTCGTCGCCGTAGTAGTCGCTGTCGTAGGCAAAGCCGCCGTGGTCGGCCACCAGGCGGCGCGTGCGCGGGCTGTCGCGCCCGGTGTACCAGCCTGCGCCATGGATGGCGCCTGGCGCGCCGTGCCGCTGCCCGGTCAGGCGCTCGATGATGGCCATGGCCTCCTGCAGGTGGGCGCGCTCGATGTCCTCGGGCACGTTCTGGTAGTGGATCCACTTGAGGCCATGGCAGGCGATCTCGTGGCCCAGCTCGGTGAACGCGGCGCAGACCTCGGGGTGGCGCTGCAGCGCGGTGGCCACGCCGAACACCGTGAGGGGCAGGCCACGCCGTTCGAACTCGCGCAGGATGCGCCAGACACCCGCGCGTGCGCCGTATTCGTAGATGCCTTCCATGCTCATGTGCCGCTCGGGGTAGCTGGCCGGGTTGAACATTTCGGAGAGGAACTGCTCCGAGCCCGCGTCGCCATGCAGCACGCAGTTTTCGCCGCCTTCCTCGTAGTTCAGCACGAACTGCACGGCGATGCGCGCGCCGCCCGGCCAGCGCGCGTGCGGCGGGTGGCGGCCATGGCCGATGAGGTCGCGCGGGTAGGGCAGGGTGGTGTCGTAGGTCATGGCAGCTTGGCAGGCACCGCAGGGAGATGGGGGAATCATAGGCACAGCCGCCCAGCCTGCCTACACTCGCACGATCGCACCCACACCACCAAGGAGACTTCGCCATGGGCCTGAGCACCCACGTACTGGACACCATGCACGGCTGCCCCGCTGCGGGCATGGCCGTGGCGCTGTATGCCACCGAGGGCGAGCACGCCACGCTGCTGCAGCGCGTGGTGCTCAACCGCGACGGCCGCACCGATGCGCCGCTGTTCGACAACGCCAGCCTGCGCGTGGGCACCTACCGCCTGCGCTTTGATGTGGCGGGCTACTTCAGGGCGCGCGGCGTGCAGCTGCCCGCCCCCCCTTTTCTGGATCAGGTGAACCTGGATTTCGGCATTGCCCATGCCGACCAGCACTACCACGTGCCGCTGCTGGTGAGCCCCTGGAGCTACTCCACCTACCGGGGGTCTTGAGGTGTGTTCAGAGCTGTCCCTCGGTCAGCGTGTCGAGCTGAAAGCGCCCGCTGCGGTCCCACAGCCAGGTGTCGGTGTAGGTGACCTTGCCCATGCGTGCGGGCAGCGGGAAGGGCGCGGCGGCGCGCACCGTGTGTTCGATTTCGGCCACCACCTCGGGCGCATGGCGCGGCGCGCGCAGCCAGTGCACTCGGGTGACACGGCCCTTGCGGTCGATGTCCACCTCCAGCACGCCGATGGCGTAGAGCATGGATGGCAGCATGCCCTGGTAGATGCGCTCGGCATTCAGCGTGTACAGGTGGGTGGCGGCGTCCTTGCGGTAGTCGCGCGGCGTGCGCGCCTCGGAGGGCGGCGAGATCTGCGTGGCCGGGCCCAGCGTGCTGGGGCTGTCGCCGCCCGGTCGTTTGCCGGGCGCCACGGTGCTGGCGGGCGAGGACTTGCAGGCTGCCACCAGCGCTGCCACGCCCGCCATCAGGCCTGCGAGCAGCCAGGGGCCGCGTTGGGTGCCGCGCTTGGTGCTGCGTTGCGAAGGGTTCGGGTCCATGGGAGAGGCTGTGCGCAATGACCGGTAGCGGCGCATTTTTGCACCATTTGCTCCAGGTGCTGGAAAAGGCCCCGGCCTGCCTGGTGAGCGTGCAGCAGACCGAAGGCTCCACGCCGCGCGAGCGCGGCGCCTGGATGGCGGTGTGTGCCGATGCCGTGGTGGGCACCATCGGCGGCGGCCATGTGGAGTTCCAGGCCATCGCCGAGGCGCGCCGCCGCCTTGCGGGTGTGCCGGGCGCGGCCGTGCTGCGCTACGCGCTCGGCCCCAGCCTGGGCCAGTGCTGCGGCGGTGTGATGCACCTGCGCTTCGAGCGGGTCACGCAGGCCGATGCTGCCGCGCTCGCCGCGCGCCTTGCGCCCTGGCGCGCGCCCGTGGCCTTGTTCGGCGGCGGCCACGTGGGCCAGGCGCTGGCGCGTGTGCTGGCGCCGCTGCCGTTTGCGCTCACCTGGATCGACAGCCGCGACGGCATCTTTCCGCCCGACGTGCCGCCGGGCGTGGCCTGCGAGCATTCCGACCCCGTGCAGGCCGCTGTGCCGGGCCTGGCGCTGGGCTCGCGCGTGCTCATCATGAGCTTCAGCCATGCCGAGGATCTGGACGTGGTGGCCGCCTGCCTGCGCCGCCAGCGCGAACGCGGCGACCTGCCCTTCACCGGCCTGATCGGCAGCCGCAGCAAGTGGGCCACCTTCCGCCGCCGCCTGCACGAGCGCGGCTTTTCCGAAGCCGAGCTGGCGCAGGTGACCTGCCCCATCGGCATACCCGGCATCGCGGGCAAGGCGCCCGAGGTTATCGCCGTGGGCGTGGCTGCCCAATTGCTCCAGACCCTGCCGCCCGAAGCGCAGTGCGATGCATGATGTGTTGCGGCCAGAGCCGTGCTGACATCGGGCTCAGGTTTTGCATACACTGTGCATCCTCCGGTCGCAGCGGAGCACCGGCAGCGCAGACTGCCTTGGAGCGCGGCCATATTCTGCTCAGAGCGCCCGCAGTGGTGAGCGGATAGCCAACGGTTGACAAGCATGGAAAGCTACCTTCTCGACTGGGCCAACCTGCTGCTGCGCTGGCTGCACGTCATCACGGCCATCGCCTGGATCGGCTCCTCGTTCTACTTCGTCTTCCTCGACAGCAGCCTCACGCCGCCCGAGGACGAGGATCTGAAGCGCCAGGGCGTCAGCGGCGAGCTCTGGGCCGTGCACGGCGGGGGCTTCTACCACCCGGTCAAGTTCAACGTCGCGCCCCCCAAGCTGCCCGGCCACCTGCACTGGTTCTATTGGGAGAGCTACAGCACCTGGCTCAGCGGCTTTGCGCTGTTCTCCGTGTCGTACCTGTGGAGCGCGGGCACCTACCTGGTGGACAAGTCGCGCATGGACTGGACGCCCACGGCAGCCGTGGCGGCGGCGCTGGCCTTTCTGGTGGTGTTCTGGCTGCTGTACGACGCGGTCTGCCGCGTTTTCGGCCAGCGCAAGAACGGCGATGCCATCGTGGGCGCGCTGGTCTTTGTGCTGGTGTGCCTTGCCTCGTGGCTGGCGTGCCACTGGTTCGCCGGGCGCGCTGCCTTTCTGCTCGTGGGCGCGATGATGGCCACGGCCATGAGTGCCAACGTGTTCTTCTGGATCATTCCGGGCCAGCGCACCGTGGTGGCCGACCTGAAGGCCGGGCGGCCGGTGGACCCCATCCACGGCAAGCGCGGCAAGCAGCGCAGCGTGCACAACACCTATTTCACGCTGCCGGTGCTGTTCGCCATGCTCAGCGGGCATTACAGCTTCACCTGGAGCCACCCGCAGAACTGGCTGGTACTCATCCTCATGATGGCGGCGGGCGCGGCCATCCGGCAGTTCTTCGTTTTGCGCCACGGCTTTAAGCTGGGGCGCAACCGCCACCCCTGGCCGTACGTGCTGGTGGGTGTGGCGCTGGTTGCCGCGGTGGCGGCATGGCTGCGGCCCGTGCCTGGGGCTGAGAGTGCTATCAAAAACATAGCTGCTGTCGCACAATCCACGGGCGCTGGAGACCTGTTTGGCTATAAAGATCTGCAAGCCGTGCTGCAGCAGCGCTGTGTGCAGTGCCACGGCGCCGAGGTGCAGATGAAGGGCCTGCGCCTCGACGTGCCCGAGCAGGTGGCCTCGCGCGCACAGCTTATCTACCAGCAGGTGGTGCTGCAAAAGCTCATGCCGCTGAACAACGCCACGCAGATGACCGAGGCCGAGCGTGCGGTGGTGGCGCGCTGGTTTGCTTCCGGGGCACCTGTGAGATAGAGCGCACCGTCAGAGCGCACCGTCAGTGCGGGGTTTTCACTTCGAGCCCCAGCCCCCGCAGGTAGGTGGCGATGGTGCAGCGCCCGGCTTGCACCAGGTCGAAGGCCTCGGTGTCCAAAAGCCAGCCCTGCAGCAACCCTTCCACCAGCACCTGCAGGCCCAGCGCCGCCATGTCTGGCGGCACGGCGGTGGGCCAGGGGCGTTCGGCGAAGGCCCGCTCCAGCGCGCTGCGGTTGCGCATCAGCCATTGGCGGTGCATGTTGAGGTGGCGGGCCTGTACGGCGTCGAGCTCCTCCACGTACTCCACGCGGTGGATGGCGATGCGCATCACACGGCGCAGCGAGGTGTCCGTGGCGATGCGGTGCAGCGCCTCCGTCATGGCCTCGTACACCTGATCGATGCCTGGGGCCGGTGCGCCGGGCTGTGTCTCCAGCAGCAGTTGATCCAGCGGCCCAGTGGCCCTCTCCATCATGGCGTTGAAGAGGTCGGCCTTGTCCTTGAAATGCCAGTAAATGGCTCCCCGCGTGGCACCTGCGGCCTGTGCAATGTCCTGCAGCGAGGTGCGCGACACGCCCTGGCTGTCAAACAGCCGCTCGGCTGCGTCGATCAGCGCGTTGCGGGTGGCCTGCGCCTCGGCCTTGGTGCATCGTGCCATGGGCTGTGAAAAGGGTGGATGGGAGCTTGAAGATTAACATACATTCAGCAATGTATGTATAATATGCCGGTCGCAAGGGCTTTATCGGGCGCTTACCTGCGCTTCACATGCCGTCACTAGACTCCCTGGCTTGGCTGCTGCTTTCGGCCTCAAAGGACCACCATGCAATTGTTCCGCTCCTCTTCTGTTTCTATGCCGCCCTGGGGGCGGCTGGGCGCCCTGGGCGCAAACACTGCGCCGCGCCTGGGTGTGCTGGCGCTGGCCTTGTCCCTTGCGGCCTGCGGCCAGGGTGATGGCGGCAAGGCCGCACAGGGCGGCGGCGCACGCCAGATGCCTGCGCCCGAAGTGGGCGTGCTGACCGTGCAGCCCGGCGACGTCGGTTTACTGACCGAACTGCCAGGCCGGCTGGAGGCATCGCGCGTGGCGCAGGTGCGTGCCCGCGCCACGGGCATCCTGCAGCAGCGCCTGTTCCAGGAGGGCAGCGACGTCAAGGCGGGGCAGGTGCTGTTCCGCATCGACGCGGCGCCCTACGAAGCGGCGCTGCAAAGCGCCGAGGCACAGCTTGCGCGCGCGCAGGCCAACCTGTCGCAGGCCCGCGCGCTGGCGGGGCGCTACCAGCCGCTGGTGGAGGCCCAGGCAGTCAGCCAGCAGGACTACGCCAATGCCGTGGCCGCGCAAAAGCAGGCCGAGGCCGACGTGGCCGCAGGCAGCGCGGCGGTGCGCAATGCGCGCATCAACCTGGGCTACGCCACCGTGACCACTCCCATCGCAGGCCGCGTGGGCCGCGCGCTGGTGACCGAAGGCGCGCTGGTGGGCCAGGGCGAGGCCACGCAACTGGCCGTGGTGCAGCAGATTGATCCGCTGTATGTCAACTTCACGCAGTCGGCCTCCGAGGCGCTGCAACTGCGCCGTGCGCTGGAGGCAGGCCAGTTCAAGGCTGCAGGCAAGGGCGCGGCCGAGGTGCGCGTGGTGCTGGACGACGGCAGCGAGCACCCGCAGGCCGGGCGCCTGCTGTTCTCGGACCTCACGGTCGATGCCGCCACCGGCCAGGTCAGCCTGCGCGCCGAACTGCCCAACCCCGGCGGCCGCCTGCTGCCGGGCCTGTACGTGCGTGTGCGCCTGGAGCAGGCGCGTGCGTCCAACGCCATCACCCTGCCGCAGCAGGCGGTGATGCGCTCGGCCCAGGGCGACGCGGTGCAGGTCGTCACGCCCGGGGGCAAGATCGAGCAGCGCCGCATCCAGGTGGGCGGCCAGCAGGGCGGGCGCTGGGTGGTGCTCGATGGCCTGAAGGCCGGGGAGCAGGTGATGGTGGACGGCTTCCAGAAGGTACAGATGCTGCCCCCCGGCACGCCCGTCAAGGCGGTGCCGTGGCAAGCCGCTGGCAAGGCACAGCCCGCAGGCGCAGCCCCGGCTGCCCCTGCGGCATCGGCTGCGGCCAGTGCGGCCAGCCGCTGAAGGAGCTGCTCCATGGCACGATTTTTCATTGACCGGCCCATCTTTGCCTGGGTCATTGCGCTGTTCATCATGGTGGCGGGGGGCGTGGCCATCACGCAACTGCCCATCGCCCAGTACCCGCCGGTGGCACCGCCGTCCATCGTGGTGTCGGCCACCTACCCTGGGGCATCGGCCAAGACGCTGGAGGAAAGCGTGCTGTCCGTTGTCGAGCAGGAGATGAATGGCTCCCCCGGCCTGATCTACATGGAAACCGTGGCGCAGGCCAACGGCACCGGCACCATCACGCTGAGCTTCGAGCCCGGCACCAATGCCGACCTGGCCCAGGTGGACGTGCAGAACCGCCTCTCGCGCGCCACGCCGCGCCTGCCCTCGGCGGTGACGCAGCAGGGCGTGCGCGTGGAAAAGTCGCGCAGCAACTTCCTGCTGGTGACGGTGCTGTCCTCCGACGACCCGGACTGGGATCCGGTGGCGCTGGGCGACTACGCCTCGCGCAACGTGCTGCCCGAAATCCAGCGCCTGCCCGGCGTGGGCCAGGCGCAGCTGTTCGGCACCGAGCGCGCCATGCGCATCTGGATCGACCCGGCCAAGCTGCAGGGCTACAGCCTGAGCGCCGCCGACGTGACTGCCGCCATCCGCGCGCAGAACGCCCAGGTGTCGGCCGGTGAGATCGGTGCGCTGCCCAACGTGGCCGGGCAGTCCATTGCTGCCACGGTGGTGGTCAACGGCCAGCTCAGCAGCGTGGAGCAGTTCGGCAGCATCGTGCTGCGCGCCAGCAGCGACGGTGCCACTGTGCGCCTGAAGGATGTGGCGCGCATTGAGCAGGGCGGCCAGACCTATGCCACCTCGGCACGCCTCAACGGCAAGCCTTCCACGGCCATTGGCGTGCAGCTCTCGCCCTCGGGCAACGCGCTGGCCACGGCGCAGGCGGTGCGCAACAAGATGAGCGAGCTGGAGCGCTACTTTCCCAAGGGCATGCAGTGGGCCGTGCCCTACGACAGCTCGCGCTTCATCAAGATCTCCATCCAGCAGGTCGCCACGACGCTGGTGGAGGCCGTGGTGCTGGTGTTCCTGGTGATGTTCCTGTTCCTGCAGAACTGGCGCTACACGGTGATTCCCACCATCGTGGTGCCTGTGGCGCTGCTGGGAACCTTTGCGTCGCTGCTGGCCATGGGCTTCTCGATCAACGTGCTCACCATGTTCGGCATGGTGCTGGTCATCGGCATCGTGGTGGACGACGCCATCGTGGTGGTCGAGAACGTCGAACGCATCATGAGCGAGGAGGGCCTGCCGCCCCTGGAGGCCACGCGCAAGGCCATGGGCCAGATCTCGGGCGCCATTGTCGGCATCACGGTGGTGCTGGTGTCGGTGTTTGTGCCGCTGGCTTTCTTCAGCGGTGCGGTGGGCAACATCTACCGGCAGTTTTCTGCGGTCATGGGCGTGTCCATCGGTTTCTCGGCCTTCATGGCACTGTCGCTCACGCCTGCGCTGTGCGCCACCTTGCTCAAGCCGGTGCCAGCCGGGCACCACCACGAAAAGACCGGCTTCTTCGGCTGGTTCAACCGGGGCTTCTCCCGCACGGCCAAGGGCTACGAAGGCTGGCTGGCGCGCTGGCTGCCGCGCGCCGGGCGCACCATGCTGGTGTACCTGGCCGTGGTGGGCGCTGCGGTGGTGGTGTACCAGCGCCTGCCCACGTCCTTCCTGCCCAACGAAGACCAGGGCACCATGATCGTCAACGTGCAGTTGCCCCCGGGCGCCACGCGCGAGCGCACGCTGGCCGTCATGGAGCAGGTCGAAGGCTTCGTGCTCAAGCAGCCCGAGGTGCAGAGCATGGTGGGCGTGCTGGGCTTCTCGTTCTCGGGCCAGGGGCAGAACGCGGCGCTGGCGTTTGTCACGCTCAAGGACTGGGCCGAGCGCCACGGCGAGGGCAGCTCGGCGCAGGGCCTGGCAGGGCGGTCGTTTGGCGCGCTGTCCCAGGTGCGTGATGCCTTCATCTTTCCGCTGAGCCCGCCGCCCATTCCCGAACTGGGGTCGTCCTCGGGCTTCACCTTCCGCCTGCAGGACCGCGCAGGCCAGGGGCGCGAGGCGCTGGTAGCCGCACGCAACCAGTTGCTGGGCATGGCTTCGCAAAGCAAGGTGCTCACCCAGGTGCGCCCCGACGGCCTGGAGGACGCCCCCCAGTTGCAGATCGACATCGACCGCGACAAGGCCCAGGCGCAGGGCGTGGGCTTTGACGCCATCAACGCCGCCATCGCCACCGGGCTGGGCTCGGCCTACGTCAACGACTTTCCCAGCGCGGGGCGCTTGCAGCGCGTGGTGGTGCAGGCCGATGCGCCTGCGCGCATGCAGCCCGAGGACGTGCTGGCCCTGACCGTGCTCAACAGCAAGGCACAGGCGGTGCCGCTGTCGGCCTTTGCCAGCACACGCTGGGTGACCGGCGCCATGCAGGCGGTGCGCTACAACGGCTACCCGGCCATGCGCATCACCGGCAGCGCCGCCCCTGGCTACAGCACGGGCGACGCCATGGCCGAGATGGAGCGCCTGGCGGGCCAGCTGCCCCAGGGCTTCGGTTTTGAATGGACGGGCCAGTCGCGCGAGGAAAAGCTGGCGGGTTCGCAGGCGCTCATCGTCTATGCGTTTGCCATCCTGGCGGTGTTCCTGTGCCTGGCGGCGCTGTACGAGAGCTGGTCCATCCCCTTTGCCGTCATCCTGGTGGTGCCGCTGGGCGTGGTCGGGGTGCTGCTGGGCACGCTGCTGCGCGGCTATGCCAACGACGTGTACTTCCAGGTGGGCCTGATCACCATCATCGGGCTGTCGGCCAAGAACGCCATCCTGATTGTCGAGTTCGCCAAAGACCTGCAGGCCCAGGGCCGCAGCGTGATCGAGGCCGCCCTGGCCGCCGCCCACCTGCGCCTGCGCCCCATCGTGATGACCTCGCTGGCCTTCACGCTGGGTGTGCTGCCGCTGGCGCTGGCCACGGGGGCGGGCTCGGCATCGCAGCGCGCCATTGGTACCGGCGTGATCGGCGGCATGCTCACCGGCACGGTGCTGGCCGTGGTGTTTGTGCCCTTGTTCTTCGTGCTGGTGCGCGGCCTGTTCAAGGGCAGCGTGCGCCAGCGCCAATTCGATGCGCAGCATGCGCACCAGACGGGTCTGGAGGATCCCCATGCGTGATTCCATGTTCAAGCCGGTTTCGCGTCCGGCGCCAGTGGGGCTGGCGGCTGCAGCGCTGGGGGCTTTGCTGCTCAGCGGCTGTTCGCTGATGCCGGCGTACGAGCAGCCCGCCGCGCCGGTGGCCGGGCAATGGCCGGGCCTTGCAGCGCCCCAGGGCGCGAGCGCGCCCGTGGCCATGCCGCCCTGGCAGGACTTCGTGCGCGACGAGCGCCTGCGTGCGCTCATCGCCCAGGCGCTGGAGCACAACCGCGACCTGCGCGTGGCCGTGCTGGCCATCGAGCAGGCCCGCGCCCAGCACCAGATCCGCGCGGCCGACCTCACGCCCACCGTCAACCTGGCCGCCACGGGCAGCCGCCAGACCACGTCCGAAGAACGCATCAGCAGCGCCTACACCGCGGGGCTGACCTTTGCGTCGTGGGAGATCGACTTTTTCGGCCGCCTCGCCAGCCTCAAGGAAGCGGCGCTGGCGCAGTACCTGGCCAGCGAGGAAGCGCGCCGCGCGGTGCAGACCAGCCTGGTGGCCTCGGTGGCCAGCACCTGGCTGGGCCTGCAGAGCGATGAAGAACTGCTGGCCCTGACGCGCAGCACGCTGGCCACGCGCGAAGAGTCGCTGCGCCTGGTGCAGATGCGCTACCGGCAGGGCGTGGCCTCGGCGCTGGACCTGCGCCAGGCCGAATCGCTGGTGGCCACGGCGCGTGTGGCCCTGGCCCAGCAGGAGCGCCAGCGTGCGCTCGACACCAATGCGCTGACCCTGCTGCTGGGCAAGGCGCCTGCCGCGGCGCTGCTGGAGTCTGCCGCCAGTGCGCACGCCGTGCTGGCCGACATCCCGCCCGGGCTACCGTCCGACCTGCTGGTGCAGCGTGCCGACGTGCGCCAGGCCGAGCAGAACCTCATTGCGGCCAACGCCAACATCGGCGCGGCGCGCGCGGCCTTCTTCCCGCGCATCAGCCTGACGGCCAGCGCGGGCACGGCCAGCGGCGCGCTGTCGGGTTTGTTCAAGGACGGCTCCTGGGGCTGGTCGCTGGCACCGCAGGCGCTGCTGCCGATTTTTGACGCAGGGCGCAACCAGGCCGCGCTGGAATCGGCACAGGCGGCGCGCAGCATGGCGCTGGCGCAGTACGAAAAGGCCATCCAGACAGCCTTCCGCGAGGTGGCGGATGCGCTGGCCGGGCGTGCGGCGCTCACCGACCAGGTGCTTGCGCAGCAGGCGCAGGCCGAGGCTGAGGCCGAACGCCTGCGCCTGGCCGAACTGCGCTACCGCAATGGCGTGGCCAGCTCGCTGGAGGTGCTGGACGCGCAGCGTTCGGTGTTCAGCGCCCAGCAGGCACTGGTGCAAACCCAGCTCGCCCTGCGCCAGAACCAGGTGGCCTTGTACAAGGCCCTGGGCGGCGGCTGGGCCGACAAGGCGCCAGAGACCGACTGACGGGCGGATCAGGCCACCAGCGCGTCGGCGGTTTGCGGCTGCTGGGGCGTTTCCAGCCCGCTGTCGGGGACCGCGGCCGGGCAGGGCAGCACGGCAATGCCGCTGCGCGACTGCTTGGCCTCGTGTTTGGCACGCGCGGCCAGGTTGGCCACTTCTTCGGGGTGGCGGAAGGTGCCCGGCAGAATCTGCGCTACGCCCAGCGACAGGCTGGTGCACGGGAAAAAGCGCTGCACCCCGTGGCGGTCTTCGGCGTGGATGCCTCCGGCCTTGCGCCCTGCTTCGTCGTACAGCAGCCGGGCTTCGTGCGCAAAGGCGTCCACGATGGCCTGGCAGCGCAGCAGCCAGTCGTCGCTCTGGAACAGCACCACGAAGTCGTCGCCGCCCACATGGCCGACGAAGTCGCGCCGCGCATCGCAATGCGCAGCGATCAGGCGTGCGGCCAGGCGGATCATCTCGTCTCCGCGCCAGTAGCCGTAGTGGTCGTTGAAGGGCTTGAAGTCGTTGAGGTCCGCGTAGCAGGCCACAAACGGGTTGCCGCTGGCCAGCAGGCGCTCGATGTGCATGCTGATGGGAATGTTGCCGGGCAGGAAGGTCAGCGGGTTGGCGTGGCGCGCGGCTTCGATGCGCGACTCCGTCACCGCGCGCACCAGTTGGTCGCCCGTGCCCAGGCCCACGTAGTGCCCGTTGTCGGTGACGATGAAGCCGTCGCTGAGGTAGCGCTGGTCCTGCGAGGTCAGGATGCCGATGAGCTGGTTCACGTCGCAGTCCAGCTCCACGATGCGCGGCGCATGGTTGGCCAGCGTGGTGCAGGGCTTGCGGCCATGCACCTCGCGGAAGTACAGCGCTGCGTAGTGGTTGAGGAAGTCGTGGCGGTTGATCAGGGCCACCGGGCGGGCGTCCTGCACCAGGCACAGCGCATGCAGCCCGTTCTGGTGCATGAAGATCTGCGCCACTTCGTCGTTGGTCGTGGCGGGGGTCACGGTGGGGGCGTGCACCACCTGCAGGCCGCGCAGAATGCCGGGCCGGATGGATTGCTCCAGCTGCGGCAGCACGGCCACGCGGCGGTCTTGCAGCACTTCGAGGGCGCCCGCCTCCAGCGCCGCGCGCGGTTGCAGGGCGGGATGCCCCAGCAGCCAGCCCTGGCCGTAGGCAATGTCCATGTCGCGCAGGGCGCGCAGGTCTTCCGCCGTCTCTATGCCTTCGGCCACCAGCTGGGTGCCAAAGATTTCGGCAATGCCCTTGATGGCGCGCAGCATCTGCAGGCTTTCGGGATGTTCGGCCAGGTCGGCGGTGAAGTACTTGTCGATCTTCACGTATTCGGGCTTGACTTCGGACCACAGGCGCAGGCTGGAGCGGCCATCGCCAAAATCGTCCAGCGCCAGGCGCATGCCTGCGCTGTGCAATTGCTGCACGGCGTCGCGCAGTGCGGCCATGTCGGTCACGCGCTCGTGCTCGGTGATCTCGAACACCACCATGCGCGGCAGCAGGCCGAGCGAGCGCATGGCCTGCAGCAACAGGTTGGATCCGCACAGGTTGACGCCGTGCACCAGCGCATCGGCACTGATGTTGACGAACAGGCGGCCTGGGCTGCGCACCTGCGTCCACTGCTGCAGCGCGGTGAACACGCAGACCAGCTCGAAATCGGTGAGGATGCGCTCGCAGCGCGCCATCTCCAGCAGCGCGTCGGGGCGGTGCAGCGAGGTGCCCGCCGGGCCGCGGATCAGCGCCTCGTGGGCAAAGACATGGCCCGACTGCAGATCGCCCAGCGGCTGGAAAACGCAGTGCAGCTTGTCTTCACGGATGATTTGCGCCAGCGGCCCCTGGCCCTGGCGCAGGGCTGGCGACAGGGCAGCCAGCACCCTCTGGCGAGGGGCGGGGATGGGTTCGGGCATGGCGGCTTTCAGATCGGGCCCGACGGGCGGCGCGGGTGGCGTCAGCGCAGGGCGAAGCAGGGGGCTTGGTAACAGGTGGTTACGGTAGCGGGAGGCCATGACAGGCAGGTGACATGAAGGCGTGGGCCCTGTGGCTTTGTGCCCATCCAAGGAGGCTTGCGCACCTGTCTTGATGCAGCGCAAATGCTGGCCCTCTCAGGAAAATGGCTGCGCGCGTCATTTGATGTGTGTCAATGCCTTGGCGGCACCGGCGCTGCAAAGTCCCTCCTCTATGTGGCCGAATCTTTCCCCAGACATGTCCTTTGAGTGCGAGACCGCCGCTCCTGGCGAGGTCTTGCGGGTGCGTCAGGAGAAGCTCAGTTCCGTGCTCTATCTGGTCAGTGGCCGGGTGCAGCTGGGCATCCTGGAAGAAGGGCACATGCGCCACCAGCTCGGCGTGGTCGAAGGGCCGTTCTGGCTCGATGCCTCTGCTGCCATGCTGAACCTGCCCTGCGCGGTGGACGTGGTGGCCGAAACCCGCGTGCACCTGCGCCGCCAATCTCTCGACGCCTTCCAGCGCGGCCTGGAAACACTGCCCAAGTCGGTGCAAATCCTGCTGCGCGACATGGCCACCGGCTACCGCCAGCAGACCGAGCTGGCCATCAGCCGCCTTGCCCAGGACGCCGAGGCCCGCTGCGCCCAGTGGCTGCTGCAGCACGCGCAGCACGACGACAACGGCGCCATGAGCGTCATCCTGAACCAGCGCAAGCGCCTCATTGCCGCCCAGCTGGGCATCGCACCGGAAACCTTCTCCCGCGTGCTGCGCAACCTGCGCGAACATGGGCTGATTCTCGGCTCGGGCAACGTGCTCAAGCTCCCCCAGCCCAGTGCGCTGGAGCTGGTGGCTGCGGGCTGAGAGCTGAGAGCCAGCGCAGGCGGCCGCACGGGGCGCGGTTCCCGCGTTGTGGGGCTGATCTCAGGGTTTGTCCTCGCCCCGTTGTGAGGGTTCCACCCAGGGCCTGGCTTTGAGGCGCTGCGTATATTCGTTGCATACCCGCGTGCAACGATGCCTGCCGTGCCCACCGTACCCCTTCATGCCGCTGGCCAGCAACCGCTGGCGCAGGATGGCGCCCCTTTCGAGGGTGCGGCGCCTGCACGCGCGCTGCCTGGCCCCATGGTGCTGCGCACGCTGTTGGCGGCATTGCTGGCGCTGTGCCTGGCGGCAGCGGCGGCGGGCTGGCTGCTGGCGCGCGCGTCGGGCCAGGACATGGTGCAGCGCCTGGAAACCCAGCAGAACGACGAGGTGGAAGTGTTTGCCCGCCTGCTGTCGAGCAAGATCGAGCAGAGCCAGAAGGTGCTGCGCGCAGTGGCCGCAGGCATCACCCCCGACATGATGGACCTGCCCTCCACCCTGGAATGGTTGCTGCAGCAGGGCCTGCCCGCCGTGCAGTTTTTCGACTCCACCCTGGTGGCGCGCAGCGATGGTGTGCTGCGTGTGCACCTGCACCAGGGGCAGTTCTTGCGCAACGGGCTGGTGGAGCCCCAGGTGCGCGAGGCGCTGGAGAGCACCTTGCGCGACGGCAAACCGCATGTGGCCGAACTGCTGCAGGGCGGCGTGGACGATGCACGCATCGTGCTGACCATGCCCTTGCACCGCAGTGACGGCTCCCTGCTGGGCGTGGCGGCGGGCATGCTGCGCCTGCAGTCGCAGGGCCTGCTTCCGGCTTCGCTGTCACTGCCCCAGCGGCCAGATACCCGGTTGCTGGTGTTCACCAAGGGGGGCACCATCGTGGCGCACTCCAACCCGGTGCGGGTCATGGGCCAGGTGCGCGATGAACCGGGCTTGTCCGAGGTCTTGGCGCAGGCCGATGGCTTGCAGGGCGATGTGGCCGTGTCCGGCACAGCCACCACGCGCCGTGTGCCCCAGGCCATGGTCAGCCTGGCCGGCATGCCCCTGGCGCAATGGACGGTCGCGCGCGTGACCGACACCCAGGCCCTGATGGCGCCCCTGCAGGGCGCCCAGCGCCAGGCCTGGGGGCTGGTGCTGGCGGTGGTGGCTGCGCTGGCATCGGTGCTGGTGCTGGCGTTGTGGTGGCTGACGCTGCCGCTGTCCCGCCTGCGCCAGCAGGCCCAGCACCTGGTGGAGGGCGGGCCGGCGTCTATGGCCCAGGCCTTGCCCTGGCCGCGCTCAGGGGGCGAAGTGGGCCAGCTCGTGCAGGCCTTTGAGGGCTTGCTGGACCGGCAGGCCCGGCAGCACCAGCACTGGCGCACCGTGCAGGACCAGTTGCAGGCCATGCTGGAGCACGCCACGGTGGGGGTGGCCGTCACGCGC
>JACPUE010000057.1 GCA_016192425.1 Burkholderiales bacterium | reverse complement strand
GTCGGCGATCTTGCTGCTGGCGGTGCTGATGCCTTTCATGGTCTCCACCACCTGGGCCACCACGTCGCCGCCTTGCACGGCCACGGTGGAGGCGTTGACCGCCAGCTGGTTGGCCTGGCGCGCGTTGTCGGCGTTCTGGCGTACGGTGGAGCCCAGTTCTTCCATCGATGCCGCCGTTTCTTCCAGCGCGCTGGCCTGGCTTTCGGTGCGCGCCGAGAGATCCTGGTTGCCCTGGGCGATTTCGGCGCTGGCGGTGGACACTTGCTCCGAACCCTGGCGCACGCGCAGCACCACGCTGGCAAGGCTGTCGCGCATGGACTGGATGCCGTGCATCACGCTGTTGTCGGAGGTGGATGCGGGTATCTCCACCATCAGGTCACCCTGGGCGATCTGGTGCGTGATGTGGTTGAGTTGGATCGGCTCGCCGCCCAACTGGCGCAGGATGCTGCGCGAAATCATCCAGCCCATGACCACCAGCAGCACTGCCAGCACCACGGCGATGCCTGTGGCCTGCAGCAGGCGGCTCACAAAGGTGGCCTGCACGGTATCGACGTAGACCCCCGAGCCCACAATCCAGCCCCAGGGAGCGAAGCCCTTGACATAGGATGCCTTTTCCACTGGCGCATCGCTCCCTGGCTTGGGCCACATGTAGTCCACGTAGCCAGCACCGTCCTTCTTCACGGTGTCGACGAATTCCGTAAACAAATGCTTGCCCGTGGGGTCTTTGTTGGCACTCAAGTCCTGGCCTTGCAATTCTGGACGGATCGGGTGCATGACCATGCGCGGATGCATGTCGTTGATCCAGAAATACTCTGACCCGCTATAGCGCAAAGGCCTGATGGCCTCCATCGCACGCTTCTTGGCCTCGTCCTCCGGCATGGCGCCCTTGGCAGCCTGTTCGTGGAAATGCACCAGAATGCCATGCGCCGTCTCCACCGCCTGGCGCACACTGTCCTGGCGCTCACGCAGCAGCATGGCACGTTCCGACGTCATCAGAATGCCCACCAGCACTGCCATGGCAGCCACGGCAAATGCCACCATCACCACCAGCCGCCGCGACACGCTGAGTCTGAACAATGCATCCATGGTCTGTCTCCTCATTCGAGTGGCGCCGGTCGGGTTCAAGGCCCGGCGTGTACCCTGCCCGCTGCGCCAAAGCTGCGCGGGGCGCGCGGTTCTGCATGGCACACGCTACTCTTTTTGATGCACTTTGGCGAGAGCAGCAACCCGGCATTCCGCGCCTTGTCCCCTGGGTTTGGAGAGCAGCGTCCAGATAGCGTGCGCCTATTTGTGAAAAAATGCAACAGCCGCGAACCACTGCCTCGGGGCACTTTCCCGCACCTCAGACCACGATGCCCTTCCCTTTCCGAAAAGCTGCCCACGCCCCTACCGCCCTGCCACCACCCAGCCTGCACCTGCTGGCCATGGAATTGCGCGCCCCCTGGGAATTTGGCGCCGTACTGCCCGCCTGGCCGCTGCTGCGGAACGCCCCGCTGGGCGACGGGCACGCCATCATCGTGTTTCCGGGTCTGACGGCCGGGGACGCCTCCACCCTGCCCCTGCGCCGCTACCTGGAGTCGCGCAACTACCACGCCTACGGCTGGGGCCAGGGCCTGAACCTGGGCCCGCGCCATGGGGTGCTGGAGACCGCCAAGCGCAAGCTCGACGAGGCCTGCCAACGCAGCGGCGCGCGCGTGAGCCTGGTGGGTTGGAGCCTGGGCGGTGTGTACGCGCGCGAACTGGCCAAGGAAATGCCCGACCATGTGCGCTGCGTGGTTACGCTGGGCACCCCTTTTGCGGGCGAGCACACTTCGACCAACGCATGGCGCATCTACCAATGGGTCAGCGGGCGCGAGCCGCACCGCGAAACCGAACACTACGACCTGCCCGCAGCCCCACCCGTGCCCACCACCAGCATCTACTCGCGCAGCGACGGTGTCGTGGCCTGGCGCGGCAGCATCCAGGCGCCCGCGCCCCACAACCCGCACACGGAAAACATCGAGGTGGTGGCCAGCCACTTCGGCCTGGGCCTGAACCCCAGCGCCTGGTGGGCCGTGGCCGACCGCCTCAGCCAGAACCCCGCAGCAGGGGCCTGGCGCCCCTTCGAGCGGCCGCGCGCGCCGTGCCTGCAGTGGCTGTACCCCGACCCGCAGCGCGGCATGCCGGGTTGATTTGCTATTATTTTTATAGCTATAAGCGCTTTATTGACGAGCGCCAGAGCCATAAAATAGCCTCGCCACAATGGCCACTGCCATGCACAACCCCCGCCGCCCGACGTGCTACCCATGCACGCTGGTGCCAGCCCCGGTTGCGTGGTGCCGCCGCACGTGCCGCCAGTCCGGGGCCGGGCAATTTGCCCGCCGGTAGCGGTGCGCCTTGCCCACGCTGTGCCATGGAGCCGCAGCGGCGCTGGTTCCTTCCTAGTATCGTGCGACGCACCCGGCCCCGGGAGCCCCACGATCCGAAGGAAACCCTCATGCAAAAGACCGCTATCGCTGCGTTGCTGCTGACTGTTCTTTTCAGCCCGTTCGCCCGGGCCGCCGACGGCGTCAGCGGCGAACAGGTGTTGCCGATGCCACCCGAGCGTGTCTGGCGTGCCGTGCATCTGCAACTGACGGAACGTGGGCCCGGACAGGCGGAAGCGATCGATCTGGACGAGCAGCGCTATGAGGCACGCGTGCGGCCCAGCGCATCCCCTTCGACCGAAGTCGCCCTCGACGTGGACTGGGACACAGCCTCAGGCGGCACTCGCCTGCGCTGGACGGTCTCATCGCCCAGGGCGCTGGGCGACGCCCAGGCCTGGGTGCAGCGGCTCGCGGACCGCGCCCGGCAACTGCACGCCAGCAACCAGCTATGCCATGGACCGAATCCGGCCCCTGAAGAGATCGAGGCGGCGCAGGTCGAAATCCCTTCCAGTTGTGAATACAGCACGGGGCACTTCTCGACCGCGCTGTTCGAGCTGGAGAAGTGCGGCGACTTCGACACGGCGCTGCAGATCATGGCCGACTGCGTGCAGCGGCGCCATGCGGGCGGTCTGATCCGGCTCTCGCAGTACTTCGACCTCGGCTATGGAGTGCCCAGGCGCCCGGAGCGGGTGGTGGAGTTCCTGCGCCTGGCCATGGACAGCGACAACGAAGGCTATGCGCGCCTGGCCCGGCTGCACTACGCCACTGCGCTGCACTTTGGCCTGGGCGTGGCAGCTGATCGCATGGCTGCACGCCGCCTCTTCGAGGAACTGGCGCGCGAGGGCCAGGCCGACGCACAGGAGTTTCTGCGCCTGGGCCACCATGGCGCCTGGCTGCGGCCCGACGGGCAGCGTTTCCGCGATGTGCCCGTCGCCTCACCCGCTACAGCGGTGCCGCACGACGACTCCGGCAACGATCTGAGCTACGGGGCCTTTGTCGACAGCGACAAGCGCATCAAGTGCCTCTATGGCTACGCCGCCGACAAGACCGGCGACCACGCGGCGGCGGTGCGCATCTTCGAAGACTGCATCCGCCGCTGGAACGACCCGTACTCGATCATCTGGCTGGCGCACCTGCTGGAAAACGGCCATGGGGTGCAGAAGGACCTGGTGCGTTCGGCGCAGCTGCTGCGCCAGGGCGCCGAGCACCCCGACACCTCGGGCTACGCAACGCTGGCGCGCTACCACTACGGCATGGCGCTAGCGCAGGGGCGGGGCGTGCCTGCCGATCCGGTACAGGCGCGGCACTGGCTGCAGCGGGCGCAAGAGCAGGGGCTGGTCGAGGCGCACGAGGCGCTGGTCCAGCTCGATGCCGGGCCCGACAATCTGGCCCATGTCCGTTGAACCCTCTTCCGATGTATCCGCCGTCTCCGGCTACCGCCTGCAGCGCCGCCTCGCAGCCTGGCTGCTGGAGGGTTCCCTGCTGTTGCTGCTGGCTTCCGGGGGCTGGAGCCTGTGGCGCGTGGCCTCAGCGGTTGATCCGCAGTTGCAGCGCCTCGCCAGAACCATTGAGCACCTGCGGCTGAACGAGCTAGGGGCTGAACCCGGCGTGTTCCAGGCCACTCTGTCGGGCGACGAACTGCGCAACCTGTCTGGCCTGGGCGACCTGGTGCCGTTCTGCATGGTAGTGCACGACATCCACGCACACGCGGTGGACCAGCGCTGTCTGGGGACGACGGGGCCCCGGCCACCGGGGGTGGAAGCGGTGCTGCGGCTCGCTGCCACGGGTGGCCCGCCGGTGGTGGTACCGCTGGTCCGCTACCCCGGCTCGCACGTGGGTGAACTCGGCCTGCAGCCACACTGGCCGGCGCAGGCGGCGCTGCTGTGGCAGCACTGGTGGCAGGCCCTGGTGAACGCTGCGGCGCTGGCCATCCTTCTGGCGCTGACCTACCTGGGCGCGCGCCGTGCGCTGCGGCCGACAGGCGACATGATGGCCACCCTGCAGCGGCTGGAAGCGGGTGACCTGTCGGCCCGCATGCCGCCGGCCGGACCGAGCGAGCTGCAGCGCATCGGCACCCAGTTCAACCGCATGGCCGACCGGCTGCAGGACACCGTGGGCGCGCAGCGGCAACTGGCTGACCGGCTGCTGACGGTGCGCGAGGAGGAGCGGCGCCACCTGGCGCGCGAACTGCACGACGAGCTGGGCCAGTCGCTGACCTCGATCCGGGCCGAAGTGGCCTTCGTCGACGAGGTGGCACGCGAATCGGTGCCAGCGCTGTTGCCCAGCGCGGATGCTCTCACGCGCACCTGCGAAGGCATGGTCACGGCGGTACGCCACATCGTTCAGCAGCTGCGGCCACCGGGACTCGAAACCTTCGGACTCACAGCCTGCCTGCAACAGCTGCTGGACAGTTGGCGTCGCCGCGACGCCGGGCGCTGCGAATACCGGCTGCAGATCGACGGTGACCTCGACCGCTGGGACGACACGCTGTCGGTCAGCGTGTTCCGTCTGGTGCAGGAGGGATTGACCAACGCCGTGCGCCACGGACAGGCCTCGCTGATTGAGGTGGTGCTGAGCGCGCGGACCGACGGCCTGCACCTGAGGGTGCAGGACAATGGCCCGCTGTCGCAGCCCCCGGCGCTGCCTGCCACCGGTGGCCAGGGCCTGCTGGGCATGCGCGAGCGCGTGCTGGCGCTCGGCGGCACGCTGTCGCTGGAGGTGGCCGAGCCGCACGGTCTGCGGCTGCGCATCCACCTGCCGGTTCACGAAGGACACCATGCTGCGCCTGCTGATCATTGACGACCACGCCATCGTGCGCGAAGGTTACCGCCGCCTGCTGGAGCGGCGCCAGGATCTGCGCATCGTGGCCGAGGCCGACACGGCCGACGAGGGCTATGAGCAGTTCAAGGCGCACGAGCCCGAGGTGACCCTGCTGGACCTGAGCCTGGGCACGGGCAGCGGCCTGCGGCTGCTGGTGCAGATGCTGCGGCACAGCCCAGAGGCGGCGGTGCTGGTGTTCTCCATGCACGCCGAGGCGCTGTACGCGGTGCAGGCCCTGCGTGCGGGTGCACGCGGTTACGTGACCAAAGGCAGCGCGCCGCAGGTGCTGGTCGACGCGGTTTATCAGGTAGCACGCGGCCAGCGTGCTCTCAGCCCCGACATCGCGGGCGAGGTGGCGGGCATACTGCTGGACGGCGAGGACGAACACGCAGGCCTGACGCCGCGCGAGTTCGACATCCTGCGGCTACTAATGCAGGGGCTGGACGTGGACGCGATCGGCCAGGCCCTGCACATCAGTCCCAAGACCGTGCGCAATGGCCACTACCAGCTCAAGGCCAAGCTGGGCGCGCGCAGCGACATCGAACTCACGCGCAAAGCCCTGCAGCTCAACCTGTTGGGCAGCAGCGGCCCGGCCGCTGGCTGAACCGGGACATCTTCCCAGGCGGAGGCAGGCAAAACGCCCGCTGCGCAGGCGGCATGCTAGAAACTTTCCCAGTCCCCACCGTCTTGGCCCGTCTTGGCAGGCCGTGCCTGGGGAGCCGGTGCAGTGGGTTTGGGCAGCGCAGCGCTGGCTTTTTGCGCCGGTGGGCGCAGTTGCGGCACCGCACGCGGCGCAGGGGTGGCCATGGCAGGTGCAGGCATGGTGCGAGCCTGGGGCCGGGGCGGCGCGGCAGCAGCGTCTTGCTGCGCCAGGCGGAACTGTGCCACGGCCTGCACCAGTTCGCGTGCCTGGCTGCTCAGGCTGCCCGCTGCCGCCGCCATTTCCTCCACCAGCGCAGCGTTCTGCTGCGTGGCCTGGTCCATCTGTGTCACGGCTTCGCCCACTTGCGATACGCCTGAGCTTTGTTCGCTGCTGGCCGCGCTGATTTCCCCCATGATGTCCGTCACGCGCCGGATGGCGTTGACCACTTCGGTCATGGTCTCGCCTGCCCTTTCGGCCTGTACGTTGCCTTGT
>JACPUE010000058.1 GCA_016192425.1 Burkholderiales bacterium | reverse complement strand
GGCCAACCGCAAAGCTGGCAATGGACCCTGCCCGGCGCAGCCATTGGCCTGCCCGGCAGCCGCAGCTACAACAGCGCAGGCCAGACCACCCAGACGGAAACCACCAGCCAGCAATACGACAGCGCAGGGCGCATCCAAAGCCTCACGCAAAACCTCTGGCAGCCCGCAGACACTGACAGCAGCCACAGCACCCTCGCCCAAAGCCCCGCCACCTGGAGCGCCAGCTACGACCGCACCGGGCGCCTGAGCGCCCTCACCAAGACCAGCCCCAGCGGCCATGCACAGGACAGCACCACCTACCAATACGACGCCAACGGCAACCTCACCAGCAGCCAGCGCGAACGCGCAGGAACCACCACCACCCGCAGCTACCGCACAGAAAGCAGCCACAACAAACTCCTGGGCTTCGAGCAAACCACCCGCAGCGCCAGCGCCAGCGCCAGCACCAGCGTCACCCACCAATACGACGCCGCAGGCAATCTGCAAACCGACGGCCTGCACCACTACCACTACGACAGCCAGGGCCGCCTGCAAAGCAGCCAGACAGGCCAGGGCGCGGACGCCCCCACCACCCGCTACGCCCACAACGCCCTGGGCCAACGCGTCTTCAAGACCGAGCCCTTGTTTGCCGCAGCCAGCGGCAAGGACAGCGCCTTGGACGACGCGGAAGAAGACCCCAGCCTGCTGCAAACCCTGGTGGACTTCTTCACCCGCCTATGGAACCCCGCCAAGAGCGATGCAGAACACCTGGGCTGGGCCTATGTGTACGACGAAGACGGCAGCCTCTTGGGCGAATACGGCATGGGCGGAGCACAAAGCGCAGGGCAAAGCCAATACCTGTACCTGCCCACATCCCAAGGCCCCATCCCCATGGCCGCAGAGATCGACGGTCACCCGTACGCCATCCACACCGACCACCTGGGCACGCCCCGGCGCCTGACGCAGGCCGACGGGCAAGCCGCCTGGCAATGGGCCTACAGCGCCTACGGCGACGAAGCCCCCACGCTGGGGGCAAAGCGGTTCACCAACGAGACCACCAACCCCACGACGGGCGCTACCAACATCCCACCCGTGCGCTTCAACCTGCGCTACCCTGGGCAGTACTTTGACGCAGAGAGCGGGTTGCATTACAACTACTTCCGCTCGTACGATCCGAGGACGGGGCGGTATACGCAGTTTGATCCGATAGGGCTGGATGGTGGCCCCAATGGATTTGCCTATGTGGAGGGGAATCCGCTTTCGTACACGGATCCCATGGGGTTGCAAACGATGCCGGTTCCGCCTGTAATACCGATTCCTGGTGTGCCAAATCCAATCTTGGATGCGCAGCGAAACTTGGCGGACAGGCTGAGCCGAGCATTTAGAGACAATGAAGAGATCACTTACCAAACCTACACGCGATATAACCCGCTGACTGGTGATTGCTACTCGGGCCGCACGTCTGGCACCGACACCCCGGAAAACAACATTCGAAACCGCGGCTACGGGCAACCCCTGCTCAATGCCGAAGGATTTTTACCACCGGTGTTAGATCGATCATCCACCAACTACAACGCTATTCGAGGGCGTGAGCAACAGCTTATCGATGTGAATGGTGGAGCCCAAAGTTCTGGTGGGACTTCAAGAAACAAAATTAATGGGATCAGTCCAATCAACCCCCGTGGTCCGTTCGTTTACATCCCTGCAGCTACTGCTGAATTTGGTGTACCCGTGCCAGCTGGCAAATGCACTTGCCAATGAACCGAAGTCACAGGCAATCAATGACTACCGATGAATATCAATTGTTGAAATTATTTTTTGATCGCTACTTTGATTGGTATACGCCAAAATATTCGACAACACCACCAGGCCCACCATCACAGTTTCTAGAAAACATAGAAAAAACTTCCTTAGCCAATGCCAAAAAAGGTTTGCAAATGGCTATCAATGATATCGTTGAAGAAACTGCAAACTGGACACCCGAGGCAGTTGCCGCAGCAAATGTAAGATTTGCAGCTGCAGGCACCTTTACTCTGAGCGAAATCAGGCGTCGCTACTCAAAGAAATATCTGCAAATCCTCAAACGCGGAGTTATTCGTTCGGAGGCGGAGTACTTTTTACTTAAAGGCATTCGGGACGGTGGTAGTATTGAAGCGGGTGCTACAGAGGGCATGCAAATTGAAGCCTTGATGGCTGCATTTGAAACCAAGGTGGTGCAGCACCATAGCTGAAGCCCCATGGAATTCCTGAGCCAGTAAGAAATAGACATTATTTAAAAACAAATACGGATAAGTTCCGTACCACTCACTCTTTCATACCCCGCATCGGCATCCTGGTCTTGAGTGCTGACTGCCGCATCTGATGGTTGTACAAGGCCAAACTGCGGCCGTTGCACTTCTCACGAAACGGCATAGAGCCGCACATGCAGCTACTACCGCAGTCACTGACCCGCCCCGGTATGATCCAGCGCTTTGCCCCTTGCGCCACCCCATGTCTGCCGGTCTCAACCTCGCCCAGCTCCAGGCTGTCCGTTTCACCAGCGGGCCCTGCCTGGTGCTGGCCGGGGCGGGGTCGGGCAAGACGCGGGTGATCACGCACAAGATTGCGCACCTGATCGAGCAGGGGATGGAGCCCAAGCGCATTGCGGCCATCACCTTCACCAACAAGGCGGCGGCCGAGATGCGCGAGCGTGCCAAGGGCCTGATCGGCCGCGCCGCCAAGGATGTGGTGGTGTGCACCTTCCACGCGCTGGGCGTGCGCATGGTGCGCGAGGACGGCAAGGTGCTGGGCCTCAAGCCCCAGTTCAGCATCCTGGACCAGGATGACGTGACCAGCATCCTGAAAGACGCCGCAGGCGGCACCACCGACGCCGCCACCGCGCGCCAGTGGCAGTGGACCATCAGCCTGTGGAAGAACATGGGATTGAGCGCCGCGCAGGCGCTGGCCCAGGCCAAGGACGACCACGAGCGCAGCATTGCGCTCATCATGCAGCGCTACGAGGAGCGGCTGACGGCCTACCAGAGCGTGGACTTTGACGACCTCATCAGCCTGCCGCTCAAGCTGTTGCGCGACCACCCCGAGGTGCGCGCCAAGTGGCAGGCCGCGCTGGGCCATGTGCTGGTGGACGAGTACCAGGATACCAACGCCACGCAGTACGAGCTACTCAAGCTCCTGGTGGGGCAGCGGGGGCGCTTTACCGCCGTGGGCGACGACGACCAGAGCATCTACGGCTGGCGCGGCGCAACGCTGGACAACCTCAAAAAACTGCCGGTGGATTTTCCGCAGTTGCAGGTCATCAAGCTGGAGCAGAACTACCGCTCCACCAGCGCCATCCTGCGCGCGGCCAACAACGTGATCGGGCCCAACCCCAAGCTGTTCCCCAAGACGCTGTTCAGCGAGCTGGGCGAGGGCGAACCGGTGCGCGTGGTCGATGCCGACAGCGAGGAGCACGAGGCCGAGCGCGCCGTGGCGCGGCTGCAAGGCCTGCGCGCCGCCGCCAACCCGCCGCCGGACTGGAAGAGCTTCGCCATCCTGTACCGCGCCAACCACCAGGCCAAGCCGTTCGAGAAGGCGCTGCGCAAGGCCAACATCCCGTACAAGGTGTCAGGCGGCACGAGCTTTTTTGACCGCGCCGAAATCCGCGACCTGTGCGCCTGGTTCCGACTGTGGATCAACAGCGACGACGACCCGGCGTTTCTGCGCGCCATCACCGCGCCCAAGCGCGGCATCGGCCACACCACGCTGGCGCAACTGGGCGCTTTCGGGGCCGCGCACCACACCAGCCTGTTTGCCGCGCTGTTTTCCCCCATGCTGCCTGCGGCGCTGCCCCGGCGTGCGCTGGACGGCCTGCTTGAGTTTGGCCGCTACATCAACGACCTGGAGTACCGCGCGCGCCAGACCCGGGGGGCCGAGGCGGCGCGCGCCTTTCTGACCGAATGGCTGCAGGAGATCGGCTACGAAAAGCACCTCTACGACGGCGAGGACAGCGAGAAAGTGGCGGCCGCGCGCTGGAGCAACGTGCTGGAGTTCTGCGACTGGATGGCGCAGCGCGCGGGCGGCCAGATCGACGACACGGCGGGCGCCACCACGCAGATGGAAACCAAGAGCCTGCTGGAAGTGGCGCAGAACATTGCGCTGCTGTCCACCCTGTCCGAGCGCGAGAAGGACCAGGACGTGGTGACGCTCTCCACGCTGCACGCCTCCAAGGGCCTGGAGTGGCCACATGTGATTCTGGCGGGCGTGACCGAGGGCATGCTGCCCTTCAAGCTCGACGATGATGGCGGACGGCAACAGAAGGTCAGCGACGACACCCTGGCCCGCCTGCAGGAAGAGCGCCGCCTGATGTACGTGGGCATCACGCGCGCCCAGCGCACGCTGGCCGTGAGCTGGACCAAGAAGCGCAAGAAGGGCCGCGAGATGGTGGCGGCCCAGCCCAGCCGCTTCATCGCCGAGATGGCGCTCAGCGCCAGCACCGCGCGCGAAGACCCGCGCGAAAAGCTCAAGGCCCTGCGCGCCGAGTTTGCACGCAAGGCCCAGGAACGTGCCGAGCCCTCGGCCGATTGAGGTATTTTGCTATTATTTTTATAGCTTCTTACGCTTGTAGAATAAGCGCTACAGCCAATTTTATATAGATTTTTTCATGCCACCAAGCCACCGTTCTCCGTCCATGAAAGCCGCAGGTCTCGTGCTGGCCGGTGCGCTGGCCGCACCGCTGGCACAGGCCAGCAACACCACCGACCCCGCCAACCCAGCCTGGCAGCGCTGCACCGCGCTGGCCGACAGCGCCCAGCGCCTGGCCTGCTTCGATGCCTGGGCCGGCCAGCAGGCCTGGCAGGCACCCGCCGCCAGCAGCGCACAAGCCGCCCCCCAGGAGGCGCGCAGCGCGCAGCCCGACCCCGTGGACACCACCCTGCCCGCCACGCGCCTGATCGAGGTGGCCCAGGTCGAGGGCTGCCGCGATGCGCAGTATTCCGAGCTGTCGCGCTTCTGGGAGCTGGAGACGGGCAGCAGTTGCGGCACTTTCCGCTTCCGGGGCTACCGGCCGCTGAGCGCCTCGGTGGTGGCCTCCGACAGCGTGAACCGCCAGCCCAGTTCCCCCGCGCCCGAGCACACTGCCCTCTCCAGCGTAGCCTACCGCGGCACCGAAGCGCGCATCCAGCTCTCGGTGCGCACCAAGATTGCGCAGGGCCTGCTCACCCAGGACCACCCCACGCGCAAGGATTCGCTGTGGTTCGGCTACACCCAGCAGTCGTACTGGCAGTTGTTCAGCCCGCACATCTCGCGCCCTTTCCGCACCACGGACCACGAGCCCGAGGTGGTGTACGTCTACCCCACCGACGCGCAGCTCCCCTGGGGCTGGCGCTGGCGCTACAGCGGCCTGGGCGTGGTGCACCAGTCCAACGGCCAGAGCCTGCCGCTGTCGCGCAGCTGGAACCGCACCTACCTGATGACCGGCATGGAGCTGGGCAACCAATGGAGCGTGAACGCCCGCGTGTGGAAGCGCATTCCGGAAAAGGCCGAGAACGACGACAACCCCGGCATCAGCGACTACGTGGGCCGGGGCGAAGTCTCCGCCTTCTGGAACCCGAGCCGCGACCACACCCTGGGCGTGACGCTGCGCCATTCGCTCGCATCCTCGGCGCGCGGCTCGGTGCGGCTGGAGTGGATGCAGGCCCTGGGCTCGGGGCTGGGCGGCGGCAAGAGCAACCTGCGCCTGCACACCCAGCTGTTCAGCGGCTACGGCGACAGCCTGGTGGACTACAACCGCAAGCGCACCGTGTTCACCGTGGGCCTGAGCCTGGTGGATTTTTGATTGACACAAGCCGTTACGCAATCGCACCCTGATTTTCTTGTAGCGCTCATGCCCACACGCGACAATGCGCAGCGCGCCCGGCAGCCGGTTGAGCGCGCCACCGGTGCCATGCCAGCGATAAGCAGCGCATTCCCACCGTTTATCCAGCGCATTGCGGGTGGCCACAGACCGGACAATTCAGCCACGGAGACGACGACCCATGGACTTGCAATACCAGCTCAAGGCAGGCAGCTACTACCTGTACGACATGCGTGAGGCCCCCAGCACCATCACCGGCGAGCGGCGCTTCAAGCTCAAGACCGACACCGTGGCCATCGCGTTTGACCTGCACACGGGCCAGGTGCACCAGCACGGCAGCCCCACGCGCATCCAGTCCTGGGCCAGCAACATGCGCCGCCGCCTGCGCGCCGCGGGCGCACAGGAAGTGGCCAACGACATCGTGGTCGTCTCCGGCCCGCTGCCCGTGGACGAGCTGAACAAATGCCTGTGGGTGCGCGGCTATGTGCGGCGCATGTTTTCGCGCCTGTCCACCCTGCCCCACGGCAAGCTGCAGGCGCCGCGCAAGGCTGCCTGAAAGCCGCAGCCTGCGCACCCCGCCAGCGTCCCGCCGTCAGGTGGATGGCTCGGCCCCTTCTTCGTTTTCTTCGTCCACCTCGGGCACTTCGGCGTGCTTGACGACGGTCACCGGCACCGGGCTGGCATGCACCAGTTCCTGCGACACCGAACCCAGCAGCGCGCTGCGCAAGGCACCCTCGCCGCGTGCGCCCACAATTGCCAGGGCGCAGCCTGTGCTCTCGATGATGTCCACCAGCGTGTGCGCCGGGTCGCCCACGCCCACCTCGGTGTCGTAGGACAGGCCCGCCGCATCCAGCAGCGCGCGGGCCGGGGCCATGAGGTGCTCGCCCGCCTCCAGGCTGGCGGCGGCAATGAGGTCGGGGTCGCGCGAGACGGCCAGCTCGTACAGCGACGCGGGCTCCTGCACGTTGGCCAGCACGAATTCGGCGCGCAGGCCGTCCTGCACCAACTGCAGGGCATGGTGCACGGCGTCGAGCGAGAGTTCCGAGCCATCGACGGCAATCAGGATGCGGGGCATATCCAGTCCTCCTTGTGGGTGTGTTGGGGCCAGTGTAGGGCCATCCGGGGCGGCAGAACCATCTGGGACAATCGCGCCCATGCTGCAGTTTGAACTTCTCACCACCGACACGGGCAGCCACGCCCGCCGCGGCCGCCTCACGCTCAACCACGGCGTGGTGCAAACGCCCATCTTCATGCCCGTGGGTACCTACGGCACGGTCAAGGGCGTCATGCCCCAAAGCCTGCACGACATGGGCGCGCAAATCATCCTGGGCAACACCTTCCACCTGTGGATGCGCCCTGGGCTGGACGTGATGCAGAGCTTTGGCGGCCTGCACGCTTTCGAACAGTGGCACAAGCCCATCCTCACCGACTCGGGCGGTTTCCAGGTCTGGAGCCTGGGGCCCATGCGCAAGATCACCGAGGAAGGCGTGCACTTTGCCTCCCCCGTCAACGGCGACAAGCTCTTCATGTCGCCCGAGGTGAGCATGCAGATCCAGACGGTGCTCAACTCCGACATCGTGATGCAGCTCGACGAGTGCACGCCCTACGAAACCAACGGCCACAAGACCACCGAGCACGAAGCGCGCAAGTCCATGGAAATGAGCCTGCGCTGGGCCCAGCGCTCCAAGGACGAGTTCGAGCGCCTGGGCAACCCCAATGCGCTGTTCGGCATCGTGCAGGGCGGCATGTACAAGAACCTGCGCCAGGAATCACTCGAAGCCCTGGTGGCCATGGACTTCCCCGGCTACGCCGTGGGCGGCGTCAGCGTGGGCGAGCCCAAGGACGAGATGCTGGACATCATGGCGCACACGCCGCACCGCCTGCCCCAGCATAAGCCGCGCTACCTCATGGGCGTGGGCACGCCCGAAGACCTGGTGGAAGGCGTGGCCCAGGGCGTGGACATGTTCGACTGCGTGATGCCCACGCGCAACGCGCGCAACGGCACGATCTTCACCCGCTACGGCGACCTGAAGATCCGCAACGCGCGCCACAAGGCCGACCACCAGCCGCTGGACCCCAGCTGCACCTGCCACGCCTGCGCGGGCAAGGACGGCGTGGCCTGGGACCAGGGCGGGCGCGGCGGCTTCTCGCGCGCCTACCTGCACCACCTGGACCGCTGCGGCGAGATGCTGGGCCCCATGCTCACCACGGTGCACAACCTGCACTACTACCTGAACCTCATGCGCGAAGTGCGCGAGGCGCTGGACGCAGGCCGCTTCACTGACTTCCGCGCACAGTTCAAGGCGGACCGGGCGCGCGGGGTGTAGGCAAAAAACCTTGCAAATACAGGAATAAGACTCCAGAATTGCAAGGATGTTTGAGCGACGCCTTCTCGCCCTTGCCACGGAAGAACTCCGGCACACCCCCGCTGTGGCCTTGCTCGGGCCACGGCAGGTGGGCAAAACGACGATGGCGCTGAAGGTCGCCAAAACCGTTTCCAGTCTTTACCTCGATCTGGAGTCCGAGCGCGACCGTAGCAAGCTGGCGCAGCCCGAGCTATACCTTGCCGATCATCTGGACAAGCTGGTCATCATTGACGAAGTCCACCGCGCGCCCGGCCTGTTCCCCGTGCTGCGAGGGCTGATCGATAAGGCCCGCCGCGATGGCCGCCGCGCGGGTCTGTACCTGTTGCTGGGTTCGGCCTCGCTGGATTTGCTCAAGCAGTCCGGCGAATCCCTGGCGGGCCGTATCGCCTACCTGGATCTCAATCCTCTGGACATCCTTGAAGTCCAGGCCGCGGCCCGCCCCGAAACCAGCCTTGACACACTCTGGCTGCGCGGCGGTTTTCCGGAAAGTCTGGGCGCCCCGAGCGATGCGCGCAGCATGCGTTGGCGGCAGAATTTCATTCGGACCTACCTCGAACGCGACATCCCGCAGTTTGGGCCTCGCATTGCGGCCGAGACCCTGCGCCGCTTCTGGACCATGCTGGCCCATCAGCAAGGCGGCCTGCTCAATGTGGCCCAGCTCGCGCGCAATCTGAGTGTGGACGCCAAAACCGCCCAAAGCTATATCGACCTGTTGTGCGACCTGTTGCTGGTGCGGCGCCTGACGCCCTGGCACGCCAACCTGGGCAAGCGTCTGGTGAAGTCCCCCAAGGTCTACGTGCGCGACAGCGGCCTGGTGCACGCGCTGCTGGACATCGAAACCAAAGAGGCCGTGCTGTCCCACCCCGTGGTGGGCGCCAGTTGGGAGGGCCTGTGCATTGAAAACCTGCTGACCTGCGCCCCCGCCAACGTCCAGGGCTACTTCTATCGCACCAGCAGCGGCGCCGAGATCGACCTGTTGCTGCATTGGCCCAACAACGACCTGTGGGCCATCGAAGTCAAACGCAGCCTGACTCCCAAGGTCGAACGCGGTTTTCACAGTGCCTGCGAAGACCTGCAACCCACGCGCAAGCTGGTCATCTACCCCGGCGACGAACCCTTCCCCCTGGGCCATGGCGTGCAGGCCATGCCGCTGGCCACGCTGTGCCACGAACTTGCCTTGAGGGCCTATCCATGAGGCGCCCCTTCATTTCCTGCATCCAGATCGGGCACCCGGGTTGAATGGCATGGCGCCTCACAAAACACAAGGCTGACCGAGGCGAGCCCATTTTTCGCCACAATCCAACGCCCGTATCCCAAACACACGCCCTGAGCACAGCACATGCAAGACCTTTTCCCCCATCCCTGGTTGGTCAACACTTTGCTGGACGAGGGCTACATCGCGCACAAGCGCGAAGAACTGGGCAAGGCCGCTCTACCCTACAGCCTCGGCACCTGGCTAGAACAACACTTCAATGTGGCGGAACTGTCCATCCGCAGCGAAGCACAACTGGAAGAAAAGTTCATTGGTCCCCTACTCAAGCAATTGGGCTGGATCAGCGTCACACAAGAAACCCTCACCGTGCAGGGCAAGTTGGCAAAGCCCGACTGGTGCCTCTTACTGCACCCCAGCCAGGACCACGCACTGGTGACGAACAAGGATCACCAACTCATCACCGCCATCTGCGAGTCCAAAGCCTGGGGCAAAACCCTGGACACTGGCAAAGCCGACCGAGCCCACAACCCGCACCACCAACTGCAGGACTACCTGAGCACACTGCGCGTGCGCTTCGGTTTTTTGACCAATGGCCGCGTCTGGCGCATCTACGACACCGACAAGGTCACGGCCAAAAAGACCTACGTCCAATTTGATCTGGAAGCCATTTGCACATTGCCAGAAGGGCGAGAGAGAGCCGAAGCATTGGCGCTTTTTGCGTTTTTCTTTGGGCGGAACACCTACGTGCCGCCCACCACCGCCGGTGCCAGCAACGCCATTGAGCAGGCCATTGCCGCGTCAGCTGACTTCACGCTGGCGGTGGAAGAAAACCTCAAAGCCGTTATTTACGGCTACGCAGGCGAGGATTCTCTGTTTGAAATCATGGGCCGCGCCATCCACCGCGCCAACCCCAAGGCCAGCATGGCCAGCATTTATGAAAACAGTGTGGTGCTGCTGTTCAGGCTGCTGTTCGTGGTTTACTTTGAAGACAAAAACCGCGACCTGCTGGCCCGCCATCCGTTTTACAACCGCTACAGCCTGGAACAGATCTATCAAAGCCTACCCGGCCAGCCAGGTTCGCGCAGCCTGCTGCACGATGGCGTGTATGCCCTCAAGCAGCTCTTCGAAATGCTCGACGAAGGCGCTGAGGACATCGACATCCCGCTGTTTAACGGTGGGCTGTTCGACCCTCAGCGCGCACCCCTACTGCTGCAGCCCAAAATCTTTGACAACGCCACGCTGCGCCAGATCCTGGAAAAGCTGCTCTACAAAACCCACCGAGGCACCACGCTGTTTGACACCCGGCGCGACTTCAAGAACATGAGCGTCACCCACCTGGGGCGCATCTACGAGGGGCTGTTGGAGTTCCGATTCGAAAAGGCCAGCGAAGCCGCCGTGTACCTCGAATACGAAACCACAGCCACACGCGGCAAATCCATCGAAGCCTATTTCGACGCCTACGACAGCGCCCTCCTGCGCAAGGAAAAAGGCTTCCGCGCCCTGCGCGAGATCAGCGTAAAAAAAGGCGACGTGTATCTCAAAAGCGCCAGCAACTCGCGCAAGACCTCCGCCAGCTACTACACGCCACCCTCGCTGTCGCAGCCGCTGGTGCAAGCAGCCATGCAGCAAGCTCTGGCCGCTGCAAGCGCACAGGGCAAGGCCCTGATGGATCTGAAAATCCTGGACAACGCCTGCGGCAGCGGCCATTTTCTGGTGGAAGCCCTGGGCACCCTCACCGACTTGGCGCTCGAACGCCTGGAAACCGATGCCGACCTGCAGAAGCTGGTCGCCACCGAGAGCGCCAAAATTGCCGAGCAGCTCAAGTTTCTGAACCTCGACTACACCCCCGAGGACGCGCAAATCTTGAAGCGTGCACTGCTCAAACGCTGCATCTTCGGCGTAGACCTGAATCCCTTCGCTGTAGAGCTGGCACGCCTGAGTTTGTGGATGGACAGCTTCATCTTTGGCACACCGCTGTCATTCATCGAACACCATGTACAGCACGGCAACGCCCTCATGGGTGCCAGCGTGCAAGAGTTTATCGACTACAACGCCACCGAAGTTCGGCAGAACGACTTTTTTGTTGATAACCTCAGCGCCCGCTTTGACGAGCTGCGCAGCGTGATGGACGAGCTAGACACCATGCGCGACACCACCGCACAAGAGGTGGAGCAATCCAAGCGGCTATGGAAGAACTCCATTGCACCCAAGCTACAGCTGTTATCACGTGCACTCAGTTTCATCTGCACGCGCCGCGCCCTGTTGGCCGAGGGCAACAAAGCGGCCTGCGAAGCGCTGGACAAAACGCCCGACCTGCTGACACAGCTTTTCGACGAAGCCAAAACCAAAACTGCCGCGCTGCGCCAGGTCGAGGCCTATGCCCAGCGCTTTCACTTCTTTCACTACGAAGTGGCCTTTCCCGAAGCGTTTGCTGGTGGGCGCAAAGGTTTTGACGTGATCGTTGGCAACCCGCCGTGGGACAAGACCAAGTTTTCTGACACCGACTTCTTCCCCCAATACCACAGCAACTACCGCAGCCTGAAAAACACTGAGAAGGCGGCTGTACAAAAGCGCCTGCTGGAAAGCACCCACATCGCCGCTGCGTACCAGAGCACCCTGCAAGACCGAAACGTCGCCAACGAGTACTACAAAGACAAGGGTGTATTCCCGCTCAACAAAGGGGCAGGCGACGGCAATCTGTTCCGGTTGTTCGTCGAGCGCAACCTGAAACTGCTCAACGCTGGCGGCAGCCTGAACTACGTGCTTCCCAGCGCGCTGATGTTTGAAGAGGGCTCCATGGGCCTGCGCCGACACATCTTCACGCAAGCGCAATTGCGGTTTTTCTACAGTTTCGAGAACAACAAAGGCATTTTCCAGGACGTGCATCGCAGCTACAAATTTGCCCTGATGCAGGTGGTCAACACGCCGCCCACTGCAGACCCAGCCCCCATCGACACGGCCTTCTACGTGCTTGATGCCGCTGATCTGCAACGGCCTGAAACCCATGTGCCGTACCCGCTAGACACGGTTCAGGCGCTGTCACCCCAGCAATGGGCGCTGATGGAGCTGCGCGATGGCACCGATCTGCCCATCCTGCAAAAGTGCTACAGCGCTTTCCCCGCGCTGTCACCTAACTGGCTGGATTTTCGGCGCGAGCTGCACATGACCGATGACAAGGATCTGTTCATCGAGAAACCCTCGCCGGGTCTACTGCCGCTGTACGAGGGCAAGATGATCTGGCAATACAGCCATGTGTTCGAGGAACCGCAGTATTGGGTGAATCCTCAAGCGTTTGACGCAAGGCTGCACAGCAAGGAACTGCACCGCATGGCGCAAGACCTGGGCGTACCCAAAGCCGAGGCCAGCAAGCACGCAGCGGCGGTGCGCTACGACCGCGAATTTGTGCGCCTAGGCTTTCGGGACATCGCCAGCGACACCAACGAACGCACCCTGATCTTTGGCCTGCTGCCCAAGAACGTAGGTGCGGGCAATACCGTCCATCTCAACGCACCAAAAGTCTACCTGCGGGATGCTGAAGGCGGCGTCACTACACAGGCCACCTCACCGCTGCGTCTGCTGTTTGCACTGGCCTGGTTCAACAGCCTGCCGGTGGACTGGCTGGCGCGCTTCATGATCCAGATTCACGCCAACAAGACCTACTTGTTCCGCCTGCCCACCCCCCAGCCCACCGACGACGAAATCCTTGCCCACCCCGACTACGCCCGACTCGCGCAAAACGCCCTGCTGTTGAGCCTTGCCGCTAGTTGGGATGATTTTGCCGAACTGGCCCCGCTGTTCAACGTGCAGCCGGGCGACGTGCCTGCCACCGCCAAGGCCTGCGACCAGTTGCGCGCCGAGAACGACCGCACCGTGGCCCGCCTGTACGGCCTGACCGACGCCGAACTGGCCCACCTGCTACGCAGCTTCAAAGGCCTGGCCGCCAAACGCCCAGAGTACTTGGCGCTACTGCAATGACGGACGCCAGCCCACAGCAACCTGAATGCAAAAACAGGAACCATCAGCTCTCATTTTCATAGCTGCTTACGCTTTACCAATAAGCGCTACAGCCATTTTCGTCAAAATTTCTCCAAAGCATGACATGACCAACAACACCCGTGAGCTCGCGCGCGTGCCTGGCCTCCAGGTTGAAAACTGGGTGCAGTGACGCCCATGCAGGCCGCCGTCCCACCCCGCGTGCTGCCCGTGCTGGTGGCCGCACAGTTTGCAGGTACTTCCCTGTGGTTTGCAGTCAACGCCGTCATGCCCGACCTGCAGCGCGAACTGGGTTGGCCCGCCACCGCCGTGGGCACGCTGACCTCGGCGCTGCAGTTCGGCTTCATCCTGGGGACGCTGGTGTTTGCGCTGCTGGCCATTGCCGACCGGTTTGCGGCGCGGCGCGTGTTTCTGGTCTGCGCCTTGGCCGGTGCTGGCTGCACCGTGGGCGCCTGGGCAATGGTGGGCAGCTTTCCGGCCCTGCTGGGCTGGCGCTTTGCCACCGGTTTTTTTCTGGCAGGCATTTACCCCGTGGGCATGAAGATCGCCTCACAGTGGTACACGCGCGGGCTGGGCGGCGCGCTGGGCCTACTGATCGGCGCGTTGATTCTGGGCTCGGCCAGCGCGCACGCGCTGCGCGCCCTGGGCGACGCCCTGCCCTGGCCCAGCCTGATGCTGGGGGTGGCCGGCCTGGCGGCTGCAGGCGGGGTGCTGCTGCACGCGCTGCTGCCGGAACCGCCCGGTGCAGTGGCCCGCGTCACCACATTGCAGTGGCGCGCGCTGGCCAGCATTGCCACCAATATACGTGTGCGCAGTTCGGTGCTGGGCTATTTCGGCCACATGTGGGAGCTTTACACGCTGTGGGTGCTGATGCCCATGATCCTGGCCACGCGCCTGCAGGGCACGGCGCTGTCGTGGGCCGCGTTCTGGGTACTGGGTGCGGGCGCGCTGGGTTGCACGGTGGGCGGCTGGCTGGCGCCGCGCTGGGGCAGCGCCCGCGTGGCGGCAGTACAACTGGCCGCCAGCGGCCTGTGCTGCCTGCTGGCGCCCTGGCTCATGCAGGCGCCCGATGCACTGTTCTATGCCTGGCTGCTGGTGTGGGGCATCACGGTGTCGGGCGATTCGCCGCAGTTTTCTGCGCTCACGGCACGCAATGCGCCGCCGCAGGCCGTGGGCAGCGTGCTCACGCTGACCAACAGCATAGGCTTTGGCATCTCCATCGTCAGCATCCTGCTGTTTGTCGAGCTGTCCGCCCATGTCCCGCTCGGCCCCCTGCTCACGGGGCTGGCCCTGGGCCCAGCGCTGGGGCTGCTGGCGTTGCGGCCCTTGCTGCGCGCCGGGGCATGACAACAGGCCATCGAATGGGCTCTCGGCAGCGCACAGCGTCCTTGCCCGCTACCATGGCGCACATGCTGACCGTACACCACCTCGAAACCTCGCGCTCACAGCGCGTCCTGTGGCTGCTGGAAGAATTGGGCGTGCCCTATGACCTGCGGCTGTACCGGCGCGACCCGCGCACCAAGCTGGCCCCGGCCTCCTTGAAAGCCGTGCACCCGCTGGGCAAATCGCCCGTCATCACCGACGGGGACGACGTGATTGCGGAATCGGGCGCCATCATCGAATACCTGGCGGAACGTTTTGCCAGCAGTGCCCCGGCCGAACTGGCGCACCTGGTGCCCCAGCCCGGCACGCCCGAGCACCGCCAGTGCCGCTTCTGGATGCACTACGCCGAAGGCTCGCTGATGAACTGGCTGGTGATGAAGATGGTGTTTCTCACCATCCCCACGCAGCCCATGCCCTTCTTTGTGCGGCCCATTGCGCGCACGCTGTGCGAGCAGGTGCAAAAAAAACTCATCGACCCGAACCTGGGCACCGCCCTGGAGTTCATGGAGGGCCACCTGGCGCAGCACCGCTGGTTTGCAGGCGAGCACCTGAGCATGGCCGACTTCCAGATGAGCTTTGCCGTGGAGGCCGCCCTCTCGCGCACCGGCGCCACAGCACGCCACCCACACCTGCAGGCCTACCGCGAGCGCATGCAACAGCGCCCCGCCTACCAGCGCGCGCTGGCCAAGGGCGGGCCTGTCGTCATGCAGTAAACCGAACTCCGGCATGCTGCGCCATTGGATGCGGTCGTTGTGGCGCCAGGCTCTGCGCCTGGGCGGTTGGCTGGTTGCGCTGGTCGTTGTCTTTGAAGAGTGGGGCTGGGAGCCGCTGCAGCAGTTGCTGGCGCGCATGGGCCGCTGGCCGGGGTTCCGCTGGGTGGAGGCGTGGGTGCGCAGCCTGCCGCCCTGGGGAGCGCTGGCGCTGTTTGCGCTGCCCACGCTAGCCCTGCTGCCGGTCAAACTGCTGGCGCTGTGGGCCATCAGCCATGGCCATGTGGCGGTGGGAATGGCGGTGGTCATCGGTGCCAAACTGGTGGGCACCGCAGTGGTGGCGCGCCTGTTCACCCTCACGCAACCGGCGCTGATGCAGTTGGCGTGGTTTGCGCGGCTGTGGGGCCACTGGTCACGGATCAAGCAGCAACTGCTGTCGCAGGTGCGGGCCTCCTGGCCCTGGCGCATGGCCCGTGTGCTGCGCCGCCAGTGGCGCATGCGCTGGAATCGCTGGCGCACCTGACGCGGGTGGGCCCCGAATGCGCTGGCGCCCGAGAATCGGCTACGCTTGGCGCACTCACCTCCACAGAACCAGATGAACTCTGCGCACGAAGACTCCCGTGTTGTCACCGGCGACGGCCCCATCAACCGCCGCACGGCCCTGCAGCATGACCGCCTGTTGCGCAACGAAGCGCCACTGCCTCCCGACATGGCCGAGCGGCTGGACCGCGTCCAGGCACGCAGCAGGCTGGGCGCACCCTTGACTGACACCCTTGCCCAGCAGTTCCAGGCAAAGCATGCACCGGCGACGCCCCTGCAGATTCTTGCAGGCGTGGTCACTGCGGCAGGGGTTGTGGTGGCCATGCTCGGGGCCATCCAGTCTTCGCGCTGGCCCCTGGTGCTGGGGCTTGCCACGGCAGCGCTGGGCGCTGCTGGGTGGTGGGCCGCCCGCCCCAGGTCCAACTCCGCTGAAGAAGCCACCGGCCCTGCGGCCCTGTTCGACAGTACGGCCCTGGCGGCCTTTGACGCAAGCCTGCATGCCGCAGCCGCCGAGCTGAGCGAAGAGGCTGCTGCGCAGGTGGTGCGCATCAAGGAGGCATTCCAGCGCCTTGGCCCGCAGCGGCCCGCGCATGACGAGCATTTCACGCTGGAAGACCGCCTGTTCCTGCGCGAATGCCTGCGCCGCTACCTTCCCGACAGTTTGCAGGCGTTTTTGCGTGTGCCCGCAGCGCAGCGCAAGGCCCAACTGCACGAAGGCCAGCCCAGCGCGGAACAGGCGCTGCTGCAGCAGTTGCGCATGCTGCACGAGGAAGTGCTGCAGCGGGAAAAGAAAATCGGCCGCAGTGCGGCCGAGCATGTCTTGCGCCAGCAGCGATTCCTGGAATCCAAGAAGTCGCGCTGAGCAGCGGTCAAGACGAGGCGCTATCGCCCTCCTTGGCCCGCGCCGCAGCGGCGCGGCGCTCCAGCAGGTCGGCTTCCTGCCCGTCGCGCACCGTCTTGGACAGCGTGAACGTCGAGCTCACCAGAAACAGCCAGCTCACGAGCATGTAGTACTTCTGCCATTGCTCGATCTGCATGCGCCACAGCCCCCAGCCCGTGAGCAGGATGGCTGCTGCAAAAGCGATCCACACGGCCAGCACCCATTGCGAGGTGTCCACCTGTCCGTCGCGGTTGTCGCGCTGCGCCTTGGCCACGGTGAAGGTGGTGAACAGGCAGAAGAACATGCCGATGGCCAGAAAGGCCCGATCCAGGTCCTGGCCGGGCATGTTGATCACGCCAATGGCGGCGCACAGGATGGACAGTGCAAAAGAGATGCGCACCTGCAAGCGCCATGCGGCGGTGTCGCGTTGAACCATGTAACGGGTTGCCATACTTTTTCCCTCTTAGAACATTAAAAACAAGAATCCCGGTCAGAGCTTGACCGGCCCACCCAACTGGGCACTGGCGGCCTTTTTCGCCTGGTCCATGCGCACCTTGTCGATGTATTGCTCGGCGCGCCGGATTTCAGACGCGATCATCGCGTTGTTCTGCCCCATCACGGCGATGGCCTTGGAGCGGAAGTCGTCCATGGCATCCATGGCCTTGAAGGTCTGGTCGAACATCTCCTTGAGCTTCTCGATGCCCACCATGGGGTTCTGCGCAAACTGGGTGGTTTTCTCCACATGGGTGTTGAGCTGCCGCCCGGTTTCGGCGATGAGGCTCTCGATGGTGCTGTTGACGCCGGTGAGCATCTCCATCACCTGGATCTGGTTGCCCGTGGCGCGCGCCACGGTTTGCGCAACGGCCAGGGCGCTCATGCCGGTGGTGGCCACGCGCGAGCAGCCGTTCATCATTTCGCGCCCGGTTTTCTTCAGCACGTCCAGCGCAAGGTAGCCGTTGGTGCACACCGCCTGCTGGGTCAGCATGTCCTGCAGGTTCTGCCGCGCATAAAACAGCACCTCTTGCTCCAGGGCCTTGGCACGCTGCGGGTCGGTGGCGCGCAGGGATTCGACCTTGCTGGCCAGGCGGCCATCCAGCAGTTCTGCAAACCGGATGGCGCCCGCAAGTTTTTGCATGGCGTCCCACAGCTTGCTGCGGGTCGATTCGATCTCGACCACGTCGCGCTGCATGTCGTCACGCGCCGCATACAGCTGCTCCATGCTTTTCTGCAGCTGGCCCCCTGCGCTCTGGAACTTGCGGAAATAGTTCTGCAGCCGGTTGCCAAAGGGGATGAACCCCAGCAGTTTTTGCGGCTGGAACAGATCGCCCTCCTTGCCGGGGTTGAGCTCGTCGAGCTGGCGGCGCATGTCCTGGATGGCGCGGAACGCGCTGCTGTCTTCCACGCCGACAAAATTGCGGTCCATGAACCGGCCCTGCATCAGGCTGGATGCCATGGAAACCTCCTCGCGGCCCAGGGCAAAGGCACTGTCGAGCTTGGCCCGAAAGCCCTCGCTCTGCACGTCTTCGGTCATCAGGCTTGCCACAAAGCGCTCGACCTGGTCCTCCACCGCCTTGGTGACCTCAGGCGCCAGGGGCACAGCCGTCTTGGCCACCTGGTCGCTGACCGGCTGCACCACCTCTGGCGGTGTCAGTTGAAAAACGGCACCGGCCGTGCTGGGCGCGGCGGCCTGGGGTGCGGAATTGGGCTGGGACATTCACTCCTCCTTGGTGACTGAATCGGTTGTCGGCGACATGCCGGGCGCGCTGCGGTGCAGCTCGGCACCGGCGCTGGCCAGTGGCGCCTTGCTGCCCTGGCGCGATGTACCGCAGCAAAAACAATAGCGGGAAAACGCGCTCTTGCGGGTGCTGCAGGCACCGCAACGATCGAAAAGGCACAGGCCGCAATGGGGACAGTAGTCCACGTGGGTGTCTTTCAGATCCACCGTGCGCTCGCACCCTGGGCAGACGTTCTTGGCCAGGCGCGCCTGCGCCACGTCGTAGTCCAGCTCCTTGCGCCGCTCCTGGTCGGGCAAGGCCTCGGCCTGCTTCTGGCGTTCCAGGTAGCGGCCCAGCGCCAGGATGGCGTAGCGCCCCACCAGCGCCGTGACGGCAATGCCCACGATGTAGCGCACGTAGCCGCCGTAGCTGGGCAGGTAGGGCACCAGCTCCACAAAGAAGGCAAACAGCGCAAAGATGATGAAGCCCCAGACGAAGGGCCAGTAGGTGCCCTTGCGCTTCTTGGCGAACAGCCAGCCCGCAATGGCCAGCAGCGGCAGCGTGAGCGCCAGGCGGTAGAGGAACACCCGCAGCTCCACCTTGCGCCGCTCGGCGCTGAGCTTTTGGTAGGCCTCGTCCTCCATGGCCTGGAGCTGCTTGCGCGTGGCGCTGGCGGACTGGCGCGCATCGAGCAGCGCCTGCTGCTGCGCCTCCACGGCCTGCTGCGTGCGGCGCTCGGCCAGCTTGAGCTGGTCCAGCGCGCGGGTGCGTGCCAGCACCTCTGGGTCGTGCTCGGCGCGCTGCGTCACGCTGCGCGCGGCCAGCCAGTGGCTGAAGGATTCGCGCTCGGCCTGGCTTTCGCTGCGCGCCTTGCTGCGCTGCAGCTGGGCCTGTTCCAGCGCCTCTTGCGCGTCTGCTTCCGCCTGCTGCAGCTCCTTGCTGCGCGCACGCAGCTTGGTGGCCTCGGTACGGTCCAGGAAGTCGTCTACCTGCAGCGGCGCTTCGACCTTGGGCAGGTCGCCCACGATGGTGCCGCCCAGGCCGATGAGAAAGCCCGCAAACACCAAGGCCACCAGCCACAGGCCACGGCGGAACCATTTTTCAGACAGACGCAGTGCTTTGCTCATGATGCCCCCGAGAAAATTGCTACTGTTTCGATAGCTGCTGGCGCTTGTTTCATGGGCACCAGCAGCGCTTTTTACTATTTCAACTGCAACACCTGCGGCGCCGCAGCCAGCTGGGTCCGCTGCAGCCAGGCCAGCACGGAATCAACGGTCACGGTTTCGATGCGGTCGGCAAAGCGCTTGTCGTTGGGATGGTCGTCAAACGCAATGTTGGCCAACCCCACGCGCCCGCCCAGGCGCGTGAGTGCGCCGATCTTGAGCGCGCTGGGTTCGTAGCCCTTGAACTGCAGCCAGGCCTGGGCCTGGTCGCGCGTGCGCACTGTGGCGGGCTCCATCGCAGCGGCCAGGGTCTCCAGCGCCCATTGGTTGGACTGCTGGTACTTGCGCCCCCAGGCATAGCTGACCATGCTGTAGGGCGCGTGCTGCAGCGTGCGCACGCGGGTGCCATCTTCCAGCAGCGCCAGCAGGTGCTGCTGCACATCCGGCGTGGGCACGGCCCAGACGGCCTCGTAGCGCCACAGATCATCCAGGAAGAACTCGCCCAGGCCCTGGCGGTACAGGTGGCCCTCGGTGCCTCCGCATTCGTTGAGCTTGTGCACCACGCGCCAGACACCCGCATCGTTGCGGTAGGCCCAGCCCAGGTGCGAGTAGCGCAGGCCGTACTTGCCCAGGTCTTGCCCGGCGCGGGCCAGCACCACCACGCGGGTGCTGCTGCGGGTGTGTTCGGCCTCCAGCGCAGCAGCTGTGCGCTGTGCCAGCTCCATGCCGCGCTCGATGAGCTGGGGCGTGGGCTTGCGTGCCTCGCAGGAACGGCCCGCATGGGCCGGTGCGGCGGCCATTGCCATGGCGGCCAGCAGCGCCACGCACCACCCGCGGCGGATGACACTGGCAATGCACCACGCCAGCGGACGCCGTGGAACTGGCTTTGCCAGGCCACCGGCGGCGTCCCTCTTCCCGCACGTAGCGCGAGAGAAGGGGGAAGCCGCGTAGCGGCTCAGGGGGATGTTCTTCATTTTTTTTACAACCGTTCGTTGTGCAGCAGGGCCTGGCCCAGGGCATTGGGCACAAAGGCCAGCACCTCGCCCGCAACCGAGAGAACCACACCCGTGCCGATCACGCTGCAGGTCACCGCCGTGCCCACGGCATGGGCCGAGGCCTTTGCGCCGCTTCCCACGACCTCGACACTGGCGCGTGCGCCATCGGATGCGCGCTCCAGCACATACACCGTGCCCTTGGCCGAGGCCTCCACGGCCTTGACGGTGAGCACCGCCCCATCCACCGACAAGGCCACGGGCAGCACCAGCGCCGCGCCCGAAGCCGCAGGCCCTGCCGATGCGGCGCCAAGCACCGAGGCCACGGGCAGCAGCGACAAAGCCGCCGACACCTCGCTCTGCGCCCGCACCGGTGCAGCCACCAGGGCACAGGCCATTCCTGCGGCCAGCAACAGGCGGCCCAGGGTCTTGTGAAGCAATGTGGTCATCGCGTTTTCCTTGACTGAATGATGGATGGATTTCGAAAGATGTTGGCAGCACCGTGGCAACCATGTGCGCATGGTGCACAGGCGGCGCGCAGCCGTCCGCATTGGAATGCCAAAGCGGCGCGCACCGGCCTGCCGGGTATCACTTTCTGATACTTGATGCGGGCACAAATGCACAAAACCGCTGACAGCACTCGGCCAGCACCTGGGCGACACCCGCACGCGGCGTGCAGCTTCCACAATGCCGGGGCACGCCTGTGCCGCGCTGCACCCTGCGAAAGAAACACACCATGGCCAAGCCCTTTGACCTCGTCGTCCACGGCGCCACCGGATTCACCGGCCGCCTCGTCGTCGAATACCTGCTGCAGCGCTACCCCGCAGGCAGCGGCCTGCGCTGGGCCATGGGCGGGCGCAGCGCCGAGAAGCTCGCCGCCGTGCGCGACGAACTGGGCGCCCCCGCCGACACGCCGCTCGTCGTGACCGACACCCGCAACAGCGCCAGCTTGCAGGTGCTGATGGACAGCACCCGCCTGGTGCTGACCACCGTGGGCCCTTACCAGCTCTATGGCAACGAGCTCGTGGCTGCGTGCGCGGCCAGCGGCGTGGACTACGTGGACCTGTGCGGCGAACCCGCCTGGATGCGCCGCATGATCGACATGCACGAGGCCCAGGCGAAGGCCAGCGGCGCGCGCATCGTGTTCTCGTGCGGCTTCGACTCGATCCCGTTCGACCTGGGCGTGTTCCTGCTGCAAACCGAGATGCAGGCGCGCTTTGGCCACCCCGCCAGCCGCGTGCGCGGCCGGGTGCAAAAAATGAAAGGCACCTTCTCGGGCGGCACGGCCGCCAGCCTCAAGGCCACGCTGGCCGCCGCTGCCAGCGAGCCCGGCGTGCTCGACCTGCTGCGCGACCCCTTCGCGCTCACGCCCGGCTTCAGCGGCCCGCGCCAGCCCTCGGGCAGCAAGCCCATGGTGGATGAGGCGCTGGGCGAAGGCGTCTGGGTAGCCCCTTTCGTCATGGCCGCCATCAACACGCGCAATGTGCACCGCTCCAACTTTTTGCTGGGCCATGCCTACGGGCAGGACTTTGTGTATGACGAAATGCTGGTCACCGGCCCTGGCGCCAAGGGCGAGGCTTTTGCCAATGCCGTGGCGTCCGACAAGTCGCTGGGCTCGGACGCCGGTCCCCAGCCCGGCGAAGGCCCCTCGCGCGCAGAGCGCGAGGCCGGGCACTACGACGTGCTGTTCCTGGGCGAGGACACCGCAGGGCACCGCCTGCGCGTGGCCGTGGCGGGCGACCGCGACCCCGGCTATGGCTCGACCTCGAAGATGATCGCCGAGGCCGCCCTCTGCCTGCTGGAAAACCACAGCACCCCAGGCGGCATCTGGACCACGGCTCCCGCGCTGGGACAGGCGCTGATCCATCGCTTGCAGGCCCATGCAGGGTTGACTTTCGGGGTAGAACTGCCCGCTTAAGCCTGCAGCAGGCCCGCCACGCGGGCCTGCAGCGCCTCGGGCTGCGCCTGGTCGGGTGCCACAGGCGCGCCCACGTTCAGCCCCACGCGGTTGAACATGCCGCGGCGGAACGGCCGCACCATGGCGCCGCCCTGCTCGATGCGGCTGAAGTACGAGCCCCACAGGTTGGTCAGCGCCATGGGGATCACGGGCACGTCCAGCCCGTCGGCGCGGGCGCGGTCCAGGATCTTGACGATGCCGCCCTTGAACGGCTGCAACTGCCCGTCGCGTGTGATGCCGCCCTCGGGGAAGATGGCCAGCAGATCGCCCTCGCGCAGCACCTGTGCGGCGCGCTCGAATGCGGCGTTGTAGGTGGCCGGGTCTTCCTTCTGCGAGGCAATGGGGATGGCCTTGGCCAGCTTGAACAGGCTGCCGAGCAGCGGCATGCGGAAGATGCGGTGGTCCATCACAAAGTAGATGGGGCGCGGGCTGGCGGCCATGAGCAGCACCGCGTCGATGAAGCTCACATGGTTGCACGCCAGCACGGCAGCGCCCTGCACGGGCAGGTTTTCATCGCCCTGCACCTTGAAGCGGTACACCAGGCGCGAAAGCACCCAGGCCACGAAGCGCAGCAGGTATTCGGGCACCAGCAGGAAGATGTAGGCCGCCACCACCGCGTTGGCCAGGCCGGTGAACAGGAAAATCTGCGGCACGCTGAAGCCCGCGCCGAGCAGCGCGCCCGCGATCAGCGAGCTGGCGATCATGAACAGCGCGTTGAGGATGTTGTTGGCCGCGATGATGCGCGCGCGGTGCGTGGGCTGGGCGCGCATCTGGATCAGCGCGTACATGGGCACGCTGTACAGGCCTGCGAACAGCGACAGCAACGCCAGGTCCAGCATCACGCGCCAGTGCGCGCCGATGTCCAGAAAGGCCGCCAGGCCCATGACCTCGGAAGGCGGCAGCGCGCGCGAAGCAAAGTACAGGTCGATGGAGAACACGCTCATGCCGATGGCACCCAGCGGCACCAGGCCGATCTCGACATGGCGGCGCGAGAGCACTTCGCACAGCAGCGAGCCAATACCGATGCCCACCGAAAACACCACCAGCAGCAGCGAAGCCACCTGCTCGTTGCCATGCAGCACCCCTTTGGCCAGGCTGGGGAACTGGCTCAGGAACACAGCGCCAAAGAACCACATCCAGCTGATGCCCAGCAGCGAGCGGAAAACCACGACGTTTTCGTGCGCAAGCCTGAGGTTGCGCAGCGTTTCGGTCACGGGATTCCAGTTGATGGTGAGCCCAGGGTCCGTGGCCGGTGCGGGGGGAATGAACTGCGCCACCGCACGCCCCACCAGGGCTGCCGCCACGCAGGCCACCGCCACGGTGGTGTGCCCGATGCCCGGCAGCGCCACCAGCAGCCCGCCAGCCACGTTGCCCAGCAGGATGGCGACAAAGGTGCCCATCTCCACCATGCCGTTGCCGCCGGTCAGTTCGCGCTCGTTCAGCACCTGGGGCAGGTAGGCAAACTTCACCGGGCCGAACAGCGTGGAGTGCACACCCATCAAAAAGGTGCACAGCAGCAGCACCGGCACGTTGCCCGTGATGAACCCGGCAGCAGCCACCAGCATGATGGCGATCTCCAGGTTCTTCACGAAGCGGATCATCTTCGTCTTGTCGTACTTGTCGGTGAGCTGCCCCGAGGTGGCCGAAAACAGCAGGAACGGCAGGATGAACAGCGCACCGATCACCAGCCCCGCCATCGCCGGCGCCAGCCAGGACACGCTGAGCTGGTAGGTCACCATCACCGTGAAGGCAAACTTGAACAGGTTGTCGTTTGCCGCACCGGAAAACTGCGTCCAGAAAAAGGGTGCGAAGCGCCGCTGGCGCAGCAGGGCGAACTGGTTCGGGTCTTCATGGCCGCTGCCATGGGAGCTGTGTGCGGGTGTGCTCATGCGTCTCTCTCCGTGCTTTTTGTTGTGGCTGGCGGGGCGCTGTCAGTGCTGGCTGCAGGCGCCGTGCGGGCATGGGGCGCCATTGTGCCCGCCCGCCGCGGCCACGCCATGACCACGCACCGTAACTGAATGCAACGCGCGCAGCACCGGCCAGGCCGCCCCGGCTGCCGCCAGGTGCTTGAGGCTGTGGCCCGCCACCCACTGGCCCGTGGCTTCGAACACGGCGTGGTCACCCAGCTCCAACAGCTTGGCCGCACCGTACCACGCAATCACGGCCCCCAAGCGCAGCGCCAGTGCGCCTACACGCTGCGGCAGGCAGGCCAGGCCCAGCACCAGCAGCATGCCGCCCAGTTGCACCACGGCCCAGGGCAGCAGGTTGCTGGTGTGCGCCCACCACAGCACGGCCAGCGGCCCGGAGGCCAATGCCACCAGCGCCGTGGCGCCTCCGGCGCGCGGGCTCACGCGCTGGGCTGCGGCCAGCCCCAGCATGCCGGCAAAGGCCACCGCCATGCCCAGGCGGTCCCACAGCAGCCCGGCGTCGTCGGGCTGCCAGTGGTACCAGGAGGAAGCCGCCGCTGTCAGCAGCAGCCCCGCGCAGAACAAGCGGGCCGTGGCGCGTGTGGCGGCATCCAGCGCCCCCGGGCGCACGCGGCCCAGTAGCACCAGCCCCCAGGCGCCCGCCAACGCAAACGGCAGGTTGCTCAGCACGTCCAGCGCGCAGGGAATGCCCCAGAGCGTGCGCTGGTCGGCAAAGCTGTGCTGGTGGGGGTGGTCGTGCAGCACGGGACCCCCCAGCGCAAGCGCCAGCAAGGCCAGCACGGCTGCCAGCAGGGAGGCTTCGAGCCATTGCACCGCAGCGCCGGTGCGCGGGCGTGCCCGGCGGGCAGCGTTCAGGGAAGTGCTCAGGAGGGTCATGGCGGGTGTCCTTGTGAATGAATGGGCGCAGTGTGGTGGCCGCGCCGCACCGCAGCGCCCAAAAGAAGCAGCAGGCGCTACCTGGTGCACTGCGGGTATCCATAATCGATACCCATGAGCACCACCGCCGACCTCGTCACCGCCCTGAAGAAGGAACTCAAGTCCGCCCAGATGACCTATGCCGACCTGGCCGTGGCCCTGGGCATGGCCGAATCGAGCGTCAAGCGCATGCTGGCCAAGGGCGACATGCCGCTGTCGCGCATCGACGCCATCTGCCGCGCGCTGGCGCTGGACTTTGCCGACCTGGCGCGGCGTGTGGCCGACAGCCAGCCGCTGCTCCAGGAGCTGAGCCAGGAGCAGGAAAAGGCTGTGGTCAGCGACAAGAAGCTGCTGCTGGTGGCCATCTCGGTGCTCAGCCAGTGGACGCTGGAGCAGATCGTGGCCACCTACCGCCTGAGCGAGGCCGAGGGCATCAAATACCTGGCCCAGCTCGACCGCATCGGCATCATCGAACTGCGCCCGCTCAACCGCTACCGCCTCAAGCTGGCCAAGACTTTCCGCTGGCGCCCGCACGGCCCGGTGATGAACTACTTCCGCGAGCATGCGCTGCTCGACTACTTTGCAGGCGGCTTTGACGGCCCCGGCGAGGGCGTGCTGCTGGTGCACGGCAACATCAGCCGCGCCCTGGCGCCCGCCTTCATGGAACGCATGCAGCGCGTGGCCCAGGACTTTGCCCAGCAGCACCTGGCCGACCAGCGCCTGCCCCAGGCCGAGCGTGAGGGCTACACCCTGTTGCTGGCGCTGCGCAGCTGGGAGTTCGAGGCATTTGCCCAGATGCGGCGCTGATTTTGCGCAAAGCTTGCTTGACGCATCAAACAGAATTTACTATTCTTTAAATTGGCAATTACGCCAGTTAAAGGGTAGCAATATGAAAACAACCCGCCAGCAGCAAGATGCCACGCGCCGCCAGATCGTGGCCAGCGCGGTGGATCTGATGACCCGCCAGGGCTTCGACGGCACGACGATGAAGGACATCGCGCGCACCGCTGGCATTGGCGACGCCACGATCTACAAGTACTTCCCCACCAAAGACCGCATCGTGCTGGGCTACCTCGACGCCGTGGTGCAGCAGGCGCTGGCCGACACCCTGCAGACGCCCGGCTTCACCGGCTACCAGCTGCAGGAAAAGCTCCAGCGCCTGACCGACGCAGTGCTCGAACGCCTGCTGCCCGACCGAGAATTCGTGGCCCAGGTGCGCACGCTGGCGCAGCGCTCACCGCTGACCATGCTGGCCGAGCCCCTGGCCGCGCGCCAGGCCCTGCGCGAAGCCGTGGCCAGCTTTCTGGAAGCCGCCGAGGCAGCGGGCGAGATCGAGCCCTGCGACTTCAAGGGCATGGCGGGCGGGCTCTACACCGACTACCTTGCCGCAGTGGCGGCCTACTGGCTGGCCGACACTTCGGATGAATTTGCCGACACCACACAACTGGTGGACCTGTCGCTGGGCGTGCTGGTGCAGACCCTGCGCAGCGGGCTGGTCAGCCGCGTGCTGCAGCTCGGCGGCTTCGTGCTGCGCAGCCAGATGGCACGCCTGGCGCAACACGGCAGCGGCCTGCTGGGCATGCTGCACATGGCACGCCAAGCGATGGGCGACATGCCGCGCCCGACCGAAGCGCCCGGCCCCATGCGCAAAGCCGCCGCACCGCCAGCCGCACCCCGCGCAGCGCGCAAGCCGCGCGCTGCAGCCCAGGCGGCCGCCCCTGCCGCGCCGCGCAGAAAGAAGGCCGCATGACAACCCCCGCCACGGTGAAATCCATCAGCATCCCGCCCGGCACGGCCATCCACGCCGCCTTGCCCGGCGCACAGTTCTTCGACGCCTACGAGGTGGCCGACCCCCATCCGGCCCGCCAGGCTCTCCAGACCTGGCTGGACGTGGTGGCCCGCACGCCGCGCTGGACGCAGCAGCTCATGGCCCTGCGCAACCGGCTGGTGCGCCTGGTGGGCCTGAAGGACCTGGGCCAGTTGCATGACGCGCACCCGCTCGCCAGCGGCCGCACCCCCAGCGACGCGGGCAGCTACCGCGTGGGCGACCGCGTGGGCATCTTCCTGATCCGCCACCTCAGCGACACCGAAGTGGTGCTGGGGCAGGACGACAGGCACCTCGACGTGCAGGTGTCGCTGAGCAAGCACCGCCGGGGCGATGCGCCCGCCACGCTCGCGGTCAGCACCGTGGTGCACATCCACAACGCGCTGGGACACGCCTACATGGCCGTGGTCACGCCCTTCCATCGCCGCATCGTGCGCGCCATGCTGCAGCGCGTGCCGGAGCCCGCCCATGGCCAGCGCTGACGCGCCGCGCACCAGCCGGCTCGCGCGTAGCGCCATCACGGGCGTGGCGGCAGCGCGCATTGGTGCGGCCCACCTGGGGCACCGCCTGCGCGCGCCGTCACCCCAGGCACAGGCCGAGCACGAGGCCGCCGTGGGCCGCATCCTCTTTGGCGCACTGGGGCAGTTGCGCGGCACGGCGCTCAAGGTGTCGCAGGTACTGAGCATGCATCCCACGCTGCTGCCCGAGGGCGTGCGCCACGAGCTGGCACGCGCCCAGCACCAGGCGCTGCCGCTGAACCGTGCGCTGGTGGGGCGCGTGTTCCGCCAGGCCTTCGGGCAGGAGCCCGAAGCGCTGTTCACACACTTCGAACCCACCGCCTTTGCCGCCGCCAGCCTGGGCCAGGTGCACCGCGCGCAGTTGCCGGGGCACGGCCTGGTGGCAGTGAAGGTGCAGTACCCCGGCATTGCCGCCACCATCGCCAGCGACATGCAACTGGTGCGCACCGCACTGCGCGCGCTGGCGCGCACCGACCTGCCCCTGCCTGCCGACAGCGTGGTGGACAGCGTCATGGACGAGATCGAGGCCACACTGCTGCGCGAGGTGGACTACCTGCAGGAGGCCGAACAACTGCAGTGGTTTGCCACGCACGCCGCAATGCCCGGCATGGCCATGGCGCAGCCCATTGCGTCACACACACGGGCCCAGGTGCTCACCCAGCAGTACCTGCCGGGGCTGCACCTGGACGCCTGGCTGGCGACCAAACCAGCCCAGGCGCTGCGCAACCAGGCAGGGCAGCACCTGTGGGACTGGTTCATGCATTGCATCTTCGGGCTGGGCCGGGTGCATGCCGACCCGCACCCCGGCAACTTCCTGTTCGCCGCCGATGGCTCGGTGGGCGTGCTCGATTTCGGTTGCACGCGCAGCCTGTCGGAAGGTTTCCGGGTACAGGTGGCGCAGGCCTGGTCTGCACTGCTGCGGCCCGCCACCGACCCGCTGCGCGACGCACTGGTGCTGCAGGCCTACCAGGCCATGGGGCTGGGCAGGCCCGAGCTCAGCCTGGCCACCTACACCAGCGAACTCGCCCCCGCCCTGGCAGGCATGCAGGCCTGGCAGATCGAGCCCTTCACCCAGCCGGTTTTCGACTTCAGCACCAAGCAACCGCCGCCCATCACACCCCCGGAGCACCAGCGCGTGCTGGGGCAGCACCTGGCGCAGGTTCCAGGCGAAATGCCTGCGTTCGAGCGCATGTGGATGGGCCTCATGCACCTGCTCTCTCTGCTGGGCGCACGGGTGCACACCCACGCTCCCCGCATCCAAGGCAAGGCACCCGAAAGGAACAGTCCATGACACCCCCGCTTTCCGCCCCCCTTCTCCGTAATGGAGCGCCCTGGCGCACGGCCTGGAAAGGCCTCTGGCTGATGGCCGTTGCGGCCGTGCACACGGTGTTTGCCGTCGTTGAATTCCTTCCCCAATGGAATGAGATTGCACGCCGCGGCGTCTTCGACAGCGTGGGCACAGACCCCATGCTGGGCGCCGTGGTGTGGTTTGGGCTTTTTGGCATCGTCCTTGCATTGCTGGGTTGGGCCATCGCACTTCTGGAACGCAGCAATGCCGCCGCGCTCCAGGCCCTGAGGACGCTGGGATGGGGCGTGCTCGGGCTGGCGCTGGCGGGAATCGTGCTCATGCCCGCTTCGGGTTTCTGGCTGGCGCTGCCGCCCGCGATGGCGCTGTGCCGCGGCACCCGCCGCTGAGGAATGTTCGCCCCCGCCAGGAATGTGAAATCCATCACACCGAGGCCGCCTGTTTGCGCCACGGAATACAGCCACACACAATTCTTCTCCCACGCACTACACTGGCTTTACACAAGGCTCGCACGATCAGGCTTTTCGGTTCCGCAAGGAATCACTTGTGAGGAGATATCCATGGCACGCAACACCCTCGCCGCCGCATCCATTGCCCTGCTGGCGCTCTGCGCTGTCTCGGCCCCGGTGCAGGCAGGCACCACCGCCACCCTGGTCATCCAGACCGCGCCACCACCACCGCGCTATGAAGTCCTGCCGCCCGCCCGGCCCGGCAAGGTCTGGGTGCCCGGCCACTGGGAATGGCGCGGCGACCAGTATGTCTGGGTCAACGGGTACTGGATCAAGTCCCGGCCCGGCTATGTGTACAGCCCGCCCGTGTGGGTGGAAATCAACGGCCAGTGGCACTGGCGCCAGGGCGGCTGGAACCACGGCAGAGGCCATGACATGGACCACGACGGCGTGCCCAACCGCTACGACCGTGACCGCGATGGCGACGGCATTCCCAACCAGTACGACCGCCACCCCAACAGCGGCAAGCCCCACCCACGGCACGACCGCGACCATGACGGGGTTCCCAACCGCTACGACCGCGACCGCGACGGCGACGGCGTGCGCAACCGCCACGACCGCAGGCCGGACAACCCCCACCGGAACTGAGGCCATCAGCATCTGTTGTGGTGCATTAGCAGACACCTGCACCTAGAATGCGCCTTGCAGGAGAGCAGGCGGCGCAAGCCGCCTCACCGAAGGCGCAAACTCCCATACACGCTCAGGTACCGTACTGCACCATCATCAAAGCCGTCTGGAGAGCCGCCACGCCCGTGGCGCACCGAAGGAGCAAGCCCCGCGCCGGGTTGGCGCGGGGTGAATCTCTCAGGTCACAGGGACAGGGGGAGCGGCAGCTTGGCAGACGCGCCAACTGCACGCTATCAAAACAATAGCTGCTCACGCACGCCTGACAAGCGCTAGAACCTTAAAAGGCTCTCAAAATGCGCGTGCTCGTTCTTGGCGCCGGCTTGCTCGGCGTGACCTCGGCTTATTACCTCCAGCAGCTCGGCCACGAAGTGACCGTCATCGACCGCCAGGCCACGCCCGGTGCGGAAACCAGCTTCGCCAACGGCGGCCAGATCTCGGTCAGCCATGCCGAGCCCTGGGCCAACCCGAGCGCGCCGCTCAAGGTGCTGCAGTGGCTGGGCCAGGAGGATGCACCCCTGCTGTTCCGCCTGCGCGCCGACATGCGCCAGTGGCTCTGGGGCCTGCAGTTCCTGCGCAACTGCACGCCCGAACGCACGCGCCACAACATCCGCCAGATCGTCAGCCTGGGCACCTACAGCCGCAGCGCGCTGCAGCAGCTGCGCCGCGACACGGGCATCCAGTACGACCAGCGCATGCAGGGCATCCTGCACTTCTACACCACCGCCAAGGAATTCGACGGCGCCCTGGCCCCGGCCGAACAGATGCGTCAGCTCGGCTGCGAGCGCCGGGTCATCAGCGCCGACGAGGCCGTGCGCATCGAACCCGCGCTGGCCCACATCCGCCCGCAACTGGCGGGTGCCACCTACACGGCAGAGGACGAGTCGGGCGATGCCAACCTGTTCGTGCGCGAGCTGGCCAGGCTCTGCGAGCAGGCGGGCGTGCGCTTCCAGATGGGCGCGCACATCACGGCGCTGCGCACGGCGGGCGGCGAGATCGACCATGTGGAGCTGACCAACGCCGAGGGCCGCTTCGAGCACGCGCGCGGCGATGCCTACGTGCTGGCCATGGGCTCGTTCAGCCCGCTGCTGGCGCAGCCGCTGGGCCTTTCGCTGCCCATCTACCCGGCCAAGGGTTATTCGGTCACGCTGCCGGTGAAGGACGCGCGCCTGGCCCACCAGGTGAGCCTGACGGACGACGAGTTCAAGCTGGTGTTCTCGCGCTACACCAGCGAGCGCGGCGACCGCCTGCGCATCGCGGGCACGGCCGAACTCAACGGCTACGACCGCAACCTGAACCCCGCGCGCTGCCAGGCCATCGTGCGCCGCGTGGAGCAGCTCTTCCCCGGCGCGGGCGACACCAGCCGCGCCGAGTTCTGGACCGGCCTGCGCCCCGCCACGCCGAGCAACGTGCCGCTGATCGGCCGCACGAAGCTGGCCAACCTGTTCCTCAACACCGGGCATGGCACGCTGGGCTGGACGCATTCCTGCGGCTCGGGCAAAGCACTGGCCGACATCGTGAGCGGCCGCGTGCCGGAGGTGGACTTCGCCTTCACCGGCATGCGCCAAACGCCCCAGCCCCGGCTGCTGCCTGCGGCCTGATCCCGCACCGCCGCACGCAGCCACTCATTCCATTTCCAAATCATTCGTGTCTAGGCGCGAAGCCGCAGACAGTGCTGTAGCACGGCAAGGCGAAGCAACAACGACACGGGTGATTTAGAAATGAAATCACACCAAGGCAGATGCCGCAGCGGCGAGCATGCGCATCTGCGTGCGCAGAAACTGTTCGCAATCGGCTGCAGGCAGGGGGCGGCTGCAAAGGTAGCCCTGGATCTCGTCGCAGCCCTGCGCCTGCAGGAACCGGCGTTGCTCCTCGGTCTCCACGCCCTCGGCAATGGTCTGCAGGCCCAGGCTGGACGCCATGTGGATGATGGCGCTGACCAGGGCCTTGTCTTCGGCATCGACACTGATGTCGCGCACAAAGGACTGGTCGATCTTGAGCTTGTATACCTGGAAGCGCTTGAGGTAGCTCAGCGACGAGTAGCCCGTGCCAAAGTCGTCGATCGACATGCGCACGCCGCGCGCATGCAGGTCGGCCATGATCTCCACGGCACGCTCGGGGTCGTCGCTGGCCACGCCCTCGGTCAGTTCCAGCTCCAGGCAGGCCGGCGCAAGCCCGGCCTTGCCCAGCACCTGGCTGACCAGGCCGGGCAGGTCCGGGTGCCTGAACTGCACCGCAGAAATGTTGACCGCCATGGTCAACGCAGGCAAGCCGGACTGGCGCCAGCGCGCCAGTTGCGCCACGGCGGTGCGCAGCACCCATTCGCCAATGGGAACGATCAGCCCGGTCTTCTCTGCCAGGGGGATGAACTCTGCCGGGGGCACCATGCCCCATTCGGGGTGCTGCCAGCGGATCAGCGCCTCGACCCCGACGATGCGCTCGCCGCGCAGGCTGCGCTGGGGCTGGTAGTGCAGCAGCAGTTGGCCGCGCTCCAGCGCGCGGCGCAGCGCACCCTCCAGTTGCAGGGTGCGCGCCGCCTGGGCCTGCATGTCGGGCGAAAAGAACTGGTAGGCGTTGCGCCCCTCCTGCTTGGCGCGGTACATGGCCACATCGGCATGCTGCGAAAGGGTTTCCAGGTCTTCGCCGTCCTCGGGGTACATCGCAATGCCCAGCGACGGCGTGACCATGAGCTCGTGCCCCCGCACCACCATGGGCGCGGCCACGGCCTCCAGCAGCTTGGTGGCCAGGCGGGCTGCGCCGTCCTTGTCGGTGCCGGGCAGCACGAGCACGAACTCGTCGCCCCCCATGCGTGCCACGGTGTCCTGCTCGCGCACCTGCTCGCGCATGCGCCGCGCCACGGCCACCAGCAGTTCGTCACCGGCGCCATGGCCCAGCGAGTCGTTGATGTGCTTGAAATGGTCCAGATCCATGAACAGCACCGCCAGCGGCTCGCTGGCGCGCTGGGCCATGCTGACGTCGTGCGCAAAGCGGTCGGCCAGCAGCGCGCGGTTGGGCAGGCCGGTAAGCAGGTCGAAATGCGCCATCCAGCGGATGCGCTGCTCGTCGGCCTTGCGCTGGCTCACGTCCGAAAAGATGCCGATGTAGTGTGTGATCCGCCCCTCGGCGTCCTGGATGCGGCTGATGGTGAGCCACTGCGGGTACACCTCGCCGTTCTTGCGCCGGTTCCAGATTTCGCCCTGCCAAAGGCCATGCTCCTGGATGCGGCGCCACATGGCACCGTAAAAGTCCCCGCCATGCCGCCCCGACGCCAGCATGCGCGGATTGCGCCCTGCCACCTCGTCCGCCGCATAGCCGGTGATGGTGGTGAACGCCGGGTTGACGAGCAGGATCTTCAGATGCGCGTCGGTCACGGTGATGCCGTCGTTGCTGTGCGAAAACACCTCTGCAGCCAGGCGCTGCTGGGCCTCGAAGGCCTTGCGCTGGACCGCGCTGCCCAGAAAATGGCGCACGCGTTCCACCAGCGTGCGCTCGTGCTGCGGCCACTGGCCTTTGCGCTTGTGGTGCAGATCCAGAACGCCCAGCAGCCCATCGCTGTCAGAGCGGATAGGCAGCGCCGTGCACTGGCGCCAGCCACCCGAAAAGGCCATGGAGTGCACCACGCAGCGCAGTGGCGGGCTGGGCCATTGCGGCAGGTCTTGGCCCGCGTCGCCCCAGTCCACCATGCCCCGCGCTTCGTCTTGCGGGCCTGCAGGCAGCGCACTGCTCGCCTGGTCCAGCAGGCCTGCCATGCCTGCTGCGGCGCGCGGCACAAGCGCGCCCGTCTGGGCGTCGAGCAGCCAGACCACGGCGCGCACGCCGGGCAGTTCGGCCTCCAGCCGCGCCAGGAGCTGGGCCAGGATATGCCCCACATCGCGCTCGCTGGCGATGAGTTCCAGGGCATGCGTGCGCAGGGCATCCAGTTGCCGGGTCTGGTGCTGCAGCGTCAGGTCCATGGCCGTGCCGGTCACGCGCAGGGGGAGGCCCTGCGCATCGCGCGTGACAAAGCCCCGCGCCAGCACAGGCACATAGCGGCCCGTCTTGTGCCGCAAGCGCAGCTCTTGCACCACCACGGTGGTGTCGGAGCGCAGCAGGCTCTCCAGCGCGGCTGGCAGGGCGCGCAGGTCTTGCGGGTGGATGCGGGTCCTCCAGCGCATCGCCCCCCTGGGCATGTCAGCCACGCCGTAGCCCAGCATGTGCCATCCCTGCACGGAAAACTCCAGGCGCTGCGTGCGCAGATCCCATTCCCAGGGCGCATCGGTCGAACCCTTGAGCACCAATTCAAGCTGGCCCTGCGACTGGCGCAGTTGTTGTTCGGTGCGGCGGCGCTGGCGCTCATGCGCAAAGTAGCCCAGGGCAAAGTCCACATCGGTGGCCATTTCCAGCAGCAGGCGCTTGGCGTCTTCGTCAAACACCTGGCCGGGCTCTGCCACCAGCACGAACACAGCATCAACGGCGCCCGTGCAGTGCAGCGCAATCGCCACGGTAGGCGCAGCCCCTGGCAGGTCTTCGATCCAGACGGCCCGATCCTCCCGCAGCGCGGTGCGTGCCGTGCCCTGGCCAGGCAGGGCCTGCGGCGAAGCACCGCAGGCCGCCAGGGCCACCAGGTCATCGCCTTGCGGCGCGGGGCGCCCGATCCAGGCCGACTGCATGCCGCCCAGGCGCACCGCCGTTTCACAGATGTGCGCAAACAGCACGTTTTCGTCGGGGCTTTGCACAATCGCCTGGTTGCACGCACTGAGCGCTGCATACAGCCGCGCCTGGCGCTGGATGCGCGCCTCCGACTGCACCCTGGCGGTGATGTCCTGCAGCATCACCACGCACTGGGGGCTGTCGCCTTCGTGCAGCGCCGCAAGGCGCCGCAGCTGCAGGCTGACCCAGGCATTGGTTCCATCCCCCCGGCGGATTCTGCGGTCCACGGCATACACGCTGTCACGACCGGCGGCCACCCGCGCAAAGCCCCTGCAGTCGTGCACGTTGTCAGGCCCTGACACCAGCGCCGCCCAGGGCGTGTTGCGCATGCGCTCGGGGCTCAGGCCCACAATGTCGGCAAACTGCCGGTTGATGCGGCCCCACGCCCGCTGGCGCAGGTCAATGGTTGCAATGCCGATGAAGGGCAGCGAGAAGAACTGCTCCATCATGCGGTCCGAGCGCTGCTGCTGCGCCCATTCGCGCCACTGCTGGGTTTGCCGGATCTGGCGCCAGAACAGCGCCAGCACCACGCCCAAGGCCAGCATGGCCAGGGTGGTCACGCCCCCGACCCACCAGGCCAGCACATGCACAGGGGCCAGCACTTCGTCCCGGTCTACCTTGGCCACGACACGCCAATCGGTTCCGGCCACAGGGCGGTAGGCCGCCAGCACGGGGACGGCCCGGTGGTCGCGCCCCAGCACCTGGCCAGGGGCGCCAGACCGCAGGGCCACGGCCGCGGGAAGATCCTCTTGCGCCATCGGAAACCGCAGCTTCATGGCCGTGCCGCTGCGGTGGCGCAATTCGTTCATGAACACGGCCTGGTCGCCTTCGCGGGTGACCAGCAGGGTCTCGCCGCTGGGGCTGGACGTAGGCCAGGTCTGGAGCACGGGAAACAGGAATCGCTGCGGCGAGATGCTCAGCCGCACCCAGGCCACGAAGCGCGGCTCCCCAGAGGCCAGGTGGTACACGGGCACCAGCCATTGCAGCAGGGTTTCGCCCTGGCCTGCCGATTGCATGGACAGGCGAACCATCCGCTCACCCTGCGGGTGGTGGTCGGGCAAATCGACCACGCGGCCCGGCAACTCCCACCCTTCCCCCAGAGAAGACACCACCTGTCCATCGGCGGCGATGAGTTCGATCCGGTCGTAGTCAAAGGCCGAACGCAGCAGCGAGAAGCGTTCCAGAATGGCCTGCTGTTCGACGATGCCATGGGCCGGGTTTTGCAGCAGGCGCGAAGCCTGCACTGCGAACACGGCGTCTGCAGCCAGCAGCTCGGCGTTCTTTTGCCGCTCCCCCAGCCAGTTCTCGATCTGGTCGGTCTTGAGCCGCACGATCGCAACCAGGCTGGCAAAGGCGTCCTGCTCGGTCTGCGGCCCCTGGATGCGCACCACCAGCCAGCCCGTCAGCGGCAACACCAATGCCACCGCCACCAGCAATGCCACAAAGGGGCGCACCGATAGCAGCGGCTGGCGTGCCGCAGCATGGTTGCCCCTTTCCGACAGGCCCGGCGTCATGCGGGCAGGCGCCTGGGTGCCCCTGGGTCGGCTGCACCTGCAAAGCCCTGCAGCATGGCCTGCACCGCCTCCAGCCGGAACACATCCACCCCGGTGACGAGATCCTGGGCCTGCATCTTGAGGCTGTCGGCCGCAGCAGCCATTTCCTCCACCAGTGCAGCGTTCTGCTGCGTCACCTGGTCGAGCTGAGTCACGGCCTCGCCCACCTGTGCCACGCCCATGCTTTGCTCGTGGCTGGCGGTGCTGATCTGGCTCATCAGTTCGGTCACGCGCCGGATGGCATTGACCACATCGACCATGGTGTGGCCGGCTTCATCGGCCTGGGCCGTGCCCTGCTCCACGCGCTCGACGCTGGCGGTGATGAGCTGCTTGATCTCCTTGGCCGCCTCGGCGCTGCGCCCGGCCAGGGATCGCACCTCGCTGGCCACCACGGCAAAGCCCTTGCCCTGCTCACCCGCGCGGGCGGCTTCGACGGCGGCATTGAGCGCCAGGATGTTGGTCTGGAACGCAATGCTGTCGATCACCTGGATGATGTCGGCAATCTTGCGTGAACTGTCGTTGATGCCCTTCATGGTCTCGACCACCTGGGCGACCACCTCACCGCCCTTGGCCGCCACGGTGCTGGCGTTGTGGGCCAGGGTGTTGGCCTGGCGCGCGTTTTCAGCGTTCTGCTGGACGGTGGAGTTGAGCTGCTCCATGGAGGCAGCGGTTTGCTCCAGTGCACTGGCCTGGCTTTCGGTCCGTGCAGCAAGGTCGTGGTTGCCCATGGCAATCTGGGTGCTGGCCGTGGCCACCTGGTGAGAACCGGCGCGCACCTGGTTCACCACCACGGCCAGGCGTTCCTGCATTTCCATGAGCGAACGCATCAGGCTGCTGATTTCGTTGCTGCCCTGCGCATCGACACGAGTAGTGAGGTTGCCAGCCGCCACCGCATGGGCCAGCCCGACGGCCTGGCGCACAGGCCCGGTGATGCTGCGCACAAACACCAGCGCCAGCGCAAATGCCACACCCACGCCCACCACCAGCAGGGCCAGCATGCCGTAAGCCAGGCGGCTGGCCTGGGTGGCCTGGTTCTGGAGCACCTGGCGCAGCAGCGCCACGGCTTCGGTGTTGAAGGTATATATCCCGTCGATGGTGCGGGTGAAGGTATCGAAGTACACCTCGGGCTTCAGGCTGGCCTGCGGCGCATCGACCAGTTCCTTCTGTGCCAGCTGCAAGGTAGCGCTGACAGCCTCACGCTGCTGCCTGGCCGCCGCCTCCAGGCGGTTGCGCAGGGCTGCATCGGCCGTGAAGGCCTTGCCCAGGTTGCGGTACCAGTTGTCGCTGGCCTGTTGCGCACGCTGCACCAGAAACTCCATGGCCGAGCGCCCCTGCGGGGTGATGTCACCCTGGCTCAGCAAGGCCGTGCCACGGGCACGCATCTGCCCCATGGTTTCAGCCAGCTGCATGGCATCGACCAGGCTGGAGCGCGACAGCATGTGTGTGGCAAGCTGCCCGTCCAGGGTCAGGCCGAACTCATCCATCAAGGCATCGGCAAAGACAAACTGGCCCGCAATGAGTTCGGTGTGCCTGCGCGTGCTTTCCTGCGCCGAAAGCTGCCGTCCCGACACGCCGGGCTCCAGCGCAGCCCAGGCCTGGCGCCGCTGCCCCCACAAGGCCTGTGTGGCCGCACTGGCCTGGATGGATTTCAGGAGCTCATCCATCCGCTCCATGGTTTGCCCCAGCGACGCACCCACCCCAGGCCGCCGCTGGGCCAGGGCTTCGTTCCCGCTGAGCATGCCGGCCGACAACCCCCGGTGGATCTGGCTGAACTGAATCACCCGGTTCACCTCGCCCATGGCCTGCCCGCCCAGGGCCTGGCGCTCGGCCAGCGCCACATCGGCAAATGCACGCTGCAGGTACGGCACGGTGGGCAAGGCCACCATCACAAGGGCCAGCAGGCCCAGGATCATGAATTTCTGGGCCAGGCCCAGTCGGTGCATCAAGGAAGACATGGGATGGAACTGTAAAGAGGCATACACCCTGAAACAATTCCCCTGTCCGGGTAATTGGACTACCGGAAAACCGGTAGTGGCGAGCGCCAGGATTCCGTTAAGGGGTAACCCTGGTATGCGTCAGCGCACGCCGCGCTCGTTGTTGATGACGTAGCGGGTGAGTTCGGCAACGCTGTGCCGGTTGAGCTTGCGCATGATGTTGCGGCGGTGCACGTCCACCGTGGAGGGTGCGATGTGCAGCAGGTCCGCAATCTGGTTGGAGGTGCAGCCTTCGGCCACCAATTTGAGCACCTGGCGCTCGCGTGCGCCCAGGCGCGCTGCGCTGGGTGTGGCGCCCCCCTGGGCCACGGCAGCGCCGGTGACCACGGCGGCCACGTCGGGGCACAGGTAGCTGCGGCCTTGCAGCACGGCCCGGATGGCGCGCAGCAATTCGTCGCTGGCCTCGGCCTTGGTGACATAGGCCATGGCGCCAGCCTGCAGCATGTCCAGCACATACTGCTGGTCCGAATAGGCCGACAGCGCCACCACCTTGACCTGGGGCAGCGCGGCCAGCAGGCTGCGCGTGACTTCGGTACCGTCCATGCCCGGCATGCTGATGTCCATGCACACGACCTGGGCGCCCGTCAGGCGGGCCTGCTCCAGCACCTGCAGGCCGTTGCCTACCTGTCCGGCCACCTCCAGGTCGGGCTGCGAGTCCAGCAGGTGGCACAAGGCCTCGCGGAACAGCTGATGGTCATCGGCCAGGAGAATCCGTGTCTTCATGGGTGTGGCATTCGACCGCAGGGTGGGGGCGGGGATCAGATTTCAACACAGATACGGGTTCCCTGGCCTGGTGCGGATTCCAGGCTGAACCGTCCGCCGGCAAACTCCGCCGTTTCGCGCATGTTGATGAGGCCCAGCCCTGCGGTGCGGCGTTCGCGCAGGGCCGGCTCCACGTCGAAGCCCACGCCGTCATCGGTGATGCAGACCCGCAGCGGCCTGGCCTGCAACTGCAGTTGCACCGTGATGCTGCGGGCATGGGCATGCTTGGCGGCGTTGGTCAGCGCCTCCTGGATGACACGGAACAGCGCCAGCTCCAGGTCTGGCGCCAGGCGCACTTCTGCATGTTCGCACAGCACCTGCACCTGCAGGCCGGTGCGGCGGGCAAACGGTTCGGCGTAGCTGCGCACCACAGCCAGCAGGCCGCCCCGGTCCAGCACGGGGGGGTGCAGCTCGGCGCAGATTTCACGCACGCTCAGCGTAGTGTCTTCGATGAGGGCGCGCATGTCCTCCAGGCGCTCTGCGTACTCAGGCGCGCTGCGCTGCTGCGGCGGCGCCTGGCTCAGCATGTCCAGGTTGATGCGCAGGGCCGCAAGGTTGGGGCTGGTGCGGTCGTGCAGCTCGCGTGAAAAGCGCCGACGCGCATCCTCCTGCGACTGCACCAGCCTGCGCGAGAGTTCTTCGATGTGCAGGGACATGCGCATGCGCTCCTGCTCCTGGCGCTTGGCATCGGTGATGTCGCGCCCCACGCCCCGGTAGCCCACGAACTGGCCCTGCGCGTCCCACACCGGGGTGCCACTGACGGCGCCCCAGCGGATATGCCCCTGGGCGTCCAGGCGCGCGATCTCGAAATCACGGAAGGGTTTGCGCGCATCCAGCAAGGCACGGTGCGCCTGCCAGTCCTGTTCGGTGAGGTTGAGGGCCGGCAGCTCCCAACGCGCCTTGTCCAGAAAGGCCTGTTCGGGCAGCCCTGTGCCTTGCTCGATGCGGCCGTCGAAGCGCACGATGCGGTGCTGCGCATCCTGCTCCCAGTACCAGTCGGACGACAGATCCGAGAGCGTGCGGAACCGTGCCTCGCTCTCGGCGAGGTGTGCCAGCACGCGTTCGCGGCTGTCGAGCATGCGGTTGAATTCCGTGGCCACCGCATACAGCTCGCGTGGGCCCGCCCTCAGTTCCACACGGGCCTGGGTGTGTCCAGCCGCCACCTGCGAGGCGGCGGTGTGCAGCGCGTCGATAGGCCGCACAATGCGCTGGCCCATGCGCCAGGCCAGCAGGAGAGCAAGCCCCAGCAAACCCAGCGCCGAAATCAGGCCCCAGCGGAAGGAGCGGTTGGCCTCGGCAAAGACCTCGGCGGTCGGCAGGCCCGCCAGCACGACCCACCCGGCCCGGGGAACGTCAGCCACCGCGAACAGCCGCTCCACCCCATCGGCGCTCTGGACGGCCGCCATGGTTCCCGGACTGCTGCCCACCATGGTTTGCATGGGGCCTGGCAAGGGCAGGCCGGTCCAGGTGCGCGCATCCTGCGACCTCATCAGAATGCGGCCCTGCGCGTCCACCACCACAACCAACGCATTGGCGGGCACTGCCGCCAGCATCCGCCCCCCCAGGACTTCCAGGTCGATGGGCAGGCTGATCAGCCCCGCAAGATGGCCTTGCACATTGCGCACCGGATGGAACAAGGACGCAACCCAGCGCCCCGACAGCGGCCCCAGCGCAACACCGCCCACGGTCATCCCCTCGGTGGTACGGGCTTGCACATAGCCGGGCACCCGGGCCAATTGCTCGGGTGTGATCTTGCGCTCCAGGAAGGAACAGTCGTTGCGCCCTTCCAGATCCTGCACCACCAGGTTGGTGAACCCTGGGTAGACGCGCACAAATTCCCCAATCAGCGGATCACATGCCTTGCCGTCGAGCGCCTGCACGGAGGGCCTTTGCGCAATGCGCTGAAGCACCGCCTCATGGTCCAGCAGCAACTGGTTCAGGCCCTGCGCGGTATGCTGCGCCAGAATGCGCACCTGCCCATAAGCGTACTCCCTGGCGTCCTGGCGCTCCAGGTAGATCTGGCGAAACAGCAGCACCAGCAGCGGCAGCATGGCCGCACACAGCAGCAACAGCAACTGTGTCCGAACCGACTGACGAAAGAGACTCCACACCGGCATGCGCCCCCTTGTTGGTGCGGCCCCATGGCCCAGCGATTGGCAACCCCCCTGCCGATGCTGTGCAATGCCCCTGGCCGCTTGAGCGCCGCAGTGTAGTCCGTGTCAGCGCACCGCACCCGAGGCATGCGCGACAAATGCTGCCAGTGCCCGCATGTCCTGCTCGGTCAGCTGGCCTTCAAACGAAGGCATCACGCCCAGCCCATTGCGCACCACGCGCAGCACGCGGTCGGCGTCGGGCTGCAACTCATCCAGGTCCGGCCCCACCTGCCCGGTGGATGCTGCGGCCTTGAGCGTGTGGCACACCGCACAGGCAGGCTGCACGCTGGAGAACAGCGCCTTGCCGCGCTCCAGCATTTGCGGGTCTGCGGCCTGCGCAGTGCCCGCAAGCCCCAGCAGCAGCGCGCCCAGCACGCCACCAGCACCCACCCGCCGCAGCCCGGAATGCTTCATGCCACGGTGACAGTGATCGCGTGATCCTGCCAACTGGCGTTGTTGTAGCCCTCAAGGTTGTCCACACGACCTTCTGGCTGCACATTGCCAGCAGAGTCGATGGCACGGCTGGCGAGCATGTGCGTCCCGGCGGACAACTGGACTGGCAAGACAAATTGGCGCCAGGCAAAGCGCCCCAGATCCGGGCCGACCAACTGCGCCTGCTGCCAGTTCTTGCCACCGTCAACAGACACCTCGACGGCCCGCACGGCACGGGTGCCTGCAAAGGCCACGCCATGGATCTGCACCCAGCCCGCGCGCAAGCTGCCCTGATCGGGCAAGGGGCCGTTGATCCAGGACTTGACGCCCATTTCCCACACCGAAGGCTGGCTGGGGTTGCCCTTGGTGCCCGGAGGCGCCATGCGATAGCGGTTGGCCATGATGCCTGCGCGCGACTGCTCGGCCGTCAAGGCCACGCGCTTGACGTACTTGACGTTGTTGACGCCCTGGTAGCCCGGCACGATGAGGCGCAAGGGGCCGCCATGCGCCAGCGGCAGGGGTTCACCGTTCATTTCCCAGGCCAGCAGCGCATCGTCCAACGCCTTGAGAGGCACCGAGCGCTCCACCAGGACACTCAGAGGATCCACACCCTCGGGCAGCTTCTCGCCGCCGGTGCCGGTCAGGTAGGCCACGCCCTCTTCTGCGCCCCCCAGCACCTGGATCACCGTGCGCAGCGGCACGCCGCTCCACAGCACGCAGCCGGCGGCACCCACTTGCCAGGGGGTGCCGCTGGGCTTGCTCGGGAAAAAGCCCCGGCCATTGCCCGAACATTGCAGCACGGTGGCCACGGTCTCGACCCCCAGGGTCTTGAGATCAGCCACGGTGAGGGAGCGGGGGTTCTTCACGCCGTCAAACGCCACGGTCCAGGCGTCGCGCTGCTCCAGGATGGATGCATCCGGCGCAGGCAGGTTGTTGCGCACAAACAGGCGGTTGGTCGGCGTGATGACGCTGGTGCCATAGGCTGCACGGCGTGTTTCCAGGGTGCTGCTGCTGTGCACGATCATGGCCTTGGGGTCTTTCCACGCGGCCAGCGATGGCAGAGGCTTGGCCGCAGGTGCGGCAGCGCCCTGCGCATGGGCCTGCGTGGTCAAGCCGCCCAGGCCCAAGGCCCCCAGGCCTGCGGCACTGGCCGCAAGCATCTGACGTCGTTGCAATGTGTTGGCTGGTTTCACGATGACTCCCTCTGAAAAGTGTTTGGCGATACCCGTCGCCCGCGCGGCATTGCACCGCACAGCGCAGGGCACCGGATGAGCCCGGCCATTCTCGGGGCAGGCCAGCGTGTTGCGAAGCCTTCTCATTGTCAGCAAATGTAAAAAATTCACATTTAGAGGAACAATTGTTCCTGCGCTTGATGAGCTGGGGCATATTCCTCCCCCTAACGGCAACGTCTTCCCCACTCTCTTTGTCTCTGCCAAACCGCCATGACTGCAGCACCACTTTCCCGTTTCTCTCGTTTGCGGACAACCCTGGCAGCACTGGGCCTGGGATGTTTTTGCGCTTGGAGCCAAGCGGAAATCACCGCCATCGTGGCGGTGGAGCCCACGGCCAAGAAGGCGGCGCACACCATCTTGCGCAACCAGATGGAAGCCAGCCTGGGCAAGGCCGCCGGGCAGAGCGCATCGGTCACCGTCAGCGAAGACCTTGCCGACGTCATGCGTGCCACGCGCAGTGCCGGGTACGATGTCTTCATTGGCCCGGCACAGGTGGCCGCATCCGCCCTGGACCGTGGCTACGAACTGGTGGGAGCCAACCACAAGTCGCAGAAATACGTGCTGGTGGCCACCTCTGCGACCGGCACTGTGGGCACGTTGAAAGGGGGGCGGCTGTACCTTCCCCAGCAGGACTCCATCTACACCTACATGGCCCGCGGCATGCTCAACGAGGCAGGCCTGTCGCTCAAGGATCTCAAGCGGGTGCAGTACGAGAAATACCCCCAGGCGGGGCTGACGGCACTGTTGCTGGGCGCCACCGACGCCACCGTGGTGCGCGAGGACGACTGGATCGAGTGGTCTGCCGCACAACCCAAGGTCGCCAAGGTGCTGGCGTCGAGCCAACCCGTGCCTGGTGGGTTCACGGTGGTGGTCAAGAAGGAACTCCCGGCCGAGCTGCGCAACCGCGTGGCGCAATGGTTTGCCGCCTCCAGCGAATCTTCGGGCCTGGCACCGGCCACCCTGCGGCCTGAAGCGGCGCAATACAAGCGTGTGGCAGAGCTGGGCCTGTTCACCCCGGTGGCCCTGCCGGATGTGCAAAAGGTCAACGCCAAGGAAGCGCAGCAGCTCCAGGGCCAGGGCGCCTTGCTGGTGGACACGCGCACCGAGAAGGAATTCCATGCCAAGCGCATGAAGGGCGCCGTGTGGGCGCCCTATATCGAAAAGAGCCTCAAGGACGTGGCCTTCGACCCTGCCGCCGACGACTTCAGCGCGCTGGACAAGCTGCCCGCCAAACCCCTGGTATTTGCCTGCAATGGGGCCGAATGCTGGAAGTCCTACAAGGCCGCCAAGTGGGCTGCTGGCAAGGGCCTCAAGAACGTGTACTGGCTGCGGGGCGGCCTGCCCGAGTGGGCTGCCGAGGGGCTCCCCACCGAGAAGGACTGACCCCGGCGGCTGCGCCCCCTGGGCTTCAATCGGGCGTGGCGCAGAAAACCGTCAGCACGCCGGTATAGCCATAAAGCTGGTCGCGGGCAATTTCGCCTGCAGCAAAGAAACCCACCAGGGGCACGTCGCCCAGGGCATGGCGCACGATCTGCAGCTCGGCGCCCGGCGCGCCAAAATGCGGGCCGCCCCGGCCTGAGCAGCTCACGTAAATGGCGCCTGCCACCTCGCGCTGGCGGCCTGGTGCCAGTGCGGGCGCAGCGCCTTTCCCAATGCGCGAACGCTGCATGCTGGCGGCTGAAGGTTCGGTTTCTTCGGGGGCCAGCTCCTCGCGGATTTCGGTGCAGATGCGCACCAGGTCGGCCCGCGCCGCTGCCGCATGGCGCTGGCAAAAGGCCAGTTGCATGCCGGGCTCCACCGCCTCGGCCAGGGCCACCCCCTGGCGTGCGCCATCCAGCCCGAGGATGTGCCGCACCCGCGTGTCGGCGCCAAAGTGACCGGTGCCTCCTCCAGCCGCCAGCAGGCTGTCGGCGCTGGTCAGCCCGGCCAGGGTGGATCGGATGCGGCGCACCGCCTCCTGCGGGTCGTCCTGCAAGGACACATCCAGCGTTTGCAGCAGCACGGCCAGGGCAGGCTGGCCGTCCAGTTCCAGCACCACATTGCCATCAGCGGCAGTGATGTGGTGCGTGGGGCCCACGGGCTGGCACCCCTGGGTGACGCGCGATATCAGCTCCACCCCGGCCCCGAAGGCGACGCCTGAAAGGCCGCCGCTGAACACCCCGCCTGCGGCGCCATGCCCGGCCAGGTTGCCATTGCCAGCTACGGCAAACTGCACGCCCGCGCCACGGCTGGCACACACGCCCCCGAACAGGTAGCCCGTGCGGGTGCGCTGTGCCATTTCAGCGATCAGGCCTGCAAGGTCGGGCGCGTGGCCGTCGGCATGGACCAGGGCGGTGTGCGCTGCAAACGCCCCGCTGGCGCTGCGCGGCAAAGGCGCAACGCCGGAAAACACACGGTATTGGTCCGGCGGCAGGTCCAGCAGCATGACGGCCAGGGCGGGCTCGTCCAGGTACTCGGCCCCCGAGGCGCACACACCCACGCCCACGGTGCCGCTCCAGTCGGTCACCTCGGGCAGTTCGGCAGAGAGCACATCCAGCAGCGCAGCCGCCTCGGCCGCGTAGTGGTCGGTGATGTAGATCAGGCCCAGGGTGGGTGCGGCGGCATACCCCGGCAAGGCCATCTGCGCGCGCAGCTGCGCCAGCACCAGGGCCACGGCCATGCGCCACTGCGGATGGGTGGCGTGGGCGGTGGGAAATCGCTTCATGAACTGTCCTGCGGCGCCTGGCGTGCTGGGTAGGGCTGCGCAGCGCTGTCAGCCGGACTTGCGGGCCGCCTTCTTGGCCGGACTGCGCGGTGCCGCTGCCTTGCGGGCGGCGGACTTGCGCGCCGGGGCCTTGGCGGCGGCGCGGGGTTCAGCCGCAGGTGCGGCGGGCGCGGCGCGCCGTGCGGCGCCCTGCACCGACTGCACGCCCCGCGCAGCCATGCCGGTGGCGGTTTTCAGGGCCTCCTTGGCCAGGCCGGTGGCCATGTTGCGCGTGGTGTCCAGCGCTGTCTGCTTGGCGGCATCCTTCATGGCGCTGGCGGCAATCTGCTGGAACTGCTGCGTCAGCGCGCCCCACCATTGCATAGGGTCGATCAGCCCGGAGGCCCCCCCCGCGTCGGCCTTGGCATGCGCCTTGGCCTTGGGTTTGGGTTGGGCAGCTTTGCCCGCGGCAGGGGCAGCGGGCTCTTCGGGCGCGGCAATATCGGCCACCCGGCTGGCAGCGCCGGAGACGGCCTGCGCCGCATGCGCCAGCGTGTCGCTGGCCTTGTGCACGCCCTCCATCACGGTGTCTGCGGTCTTGAGCTTGAAGGCATTGGCCACATCGCCCACGCTGAAGTTCATGCCCTTGAGGGTGGCCAGTGTCATCTTCTGCACCTCCAGCGCCTGGATGGTGGCCGCCAGCGCACGTGAGTTCTGCTCCAGCCAGAACTGCACCGCCTTGAGTTCCTCGATGCGTTTTTCCAGTTCCTCCACGCTGATGGTGGGGGCCACCCAATGGGACAGGTTGGGCAACTGCGGAATGCTGCTGGAAGCGCCCTTGGCCAGGTTCTGAAGGAATTCAAAGCCCGGCACGAATTTGCCGAAACCGAGGGGGGATGTGTCGCTCATGGCCGCTCCGGTGGGTGGAAAGTCGAGGATGGGGACAGCTTACCCCAACGCGGCCCCTGTGCGCCATGGGCATCACCCCTGCCCTGCGCACCCGCCCTGCCACGGCAAGGCGGGTGCGGGCGCGCAGATCACTTGTGCATGCCGTGGCTGCCATGCCCACCCTGCATGGCGGGCATTTGCACCTGCACGGGGACTTGCAGCTCCAGCTTGCTCTCGGCGCCCTGTGCGTTCTTGAACAGCAGGGTCACCGGCACGGTGCTGCCCTTGGCCAAAGGAGCTTTCAGATCCATCAGCATGACGTGGTAGCCGCCGGGCTTGAGCTCCACAGCCTGGCCTGCGGGCAGATCCAGGCCAGCGATGGCGCGCATTTTCATCACATCGCCTTCCATCTTCATTTCGTGCACCTCGGCCACACCGGCTGCGGGCGTGGAAACGCCGACCAGGCGCGTGGCTTCGCTGGCGGTCAGGCGCATGAAGGCCCCCGTGGCCTTCTGGCCCTGCACGCTGGCGCGCGCCCAGGCGCCGTCAACGGCAACGGGCGCCGCCGTCTGGGCCTGGGCCAGCCCCGAAAACAGTGCTGCAGCAAAGAGGAAGGAAGAAGTGGCGCGGGGGAAGTTCATGGTTCTCTCCAAATCAAGACGATGCCATCCAGGCAATAACAAAATGCAAGTTAAATCAGGCTCCAGCGCCCTATTCATAAGCGCAGGCAGCTATTATTTTCATAGCAATTGAGGGGGTGCGCGCGCCTGTGCCAGGGCCACCCTGCAGGCCATGGCCCCGCGCTCTTGGCTGCTCTGCACCGGGCTGGCGAAGGCCTGTGCTGCCAGCACCGGCAGCGCCACCACAGGCACCATCCAGGGCTGGGGCGGGCACAGCGGGCAGCCCTTGGCATGTCCGGGCGCTGGCGCATCCGGCACATCCGGCGCCGGTAGCGCACGCCACTGGCCGGACTGCTGGGCCGAACAAATCCGCTGCACATCCCAGCCCGCCCCGCCGGGCGGCCGGGCAAACGCCCCAGGCACCTGAACCACGGCCCAGCACGCCAGCAACAGACCGGCAAACCAATGGCGGGAGCGCGTGGTCAGCATCGGGGCATTGTAGGAGGCACGGGTGGCGACCGAGGGCAGGCGCCCGGTTTTCTTGACCACCATCAACCCATTGCGCCAGGGCCGGGCGCAAGATGAAACCGTCCACCACACCACACACCATACGGTACAAGCCCATGAACACAGAACAAGCCGCCCCTTTCCAACAGCAACTGCTCACCCTGCGCCGCCAGGTGCTGGAGCAGCTCGCCGCCCAGCGCGGCGGCCCGGTGGGCCGTGCCGATGCAGCGGCACAGCATTTTGGCCACCCCGAGGATTCGCGCGCACAGGTCAACACCGAGCGCGATATTGAATTCGCCCTGGGCGAACATGAAACCGCCCACCTCGCCGCCATCGACGCAGCGCTGGAGCGCATTCAGGCGGGCAGCTACGGCGAATGCACGGACTGCGGCGCCGAGATTGGCGACGCCCGCCTGCACGCTGCCCCCGAGGCGACGCGCTGCCTGGGTTGCCAGGAAAAGGCTGAGAAGTGAAACACCCCCCTGAGGCGCCTTCGGCGCCTTCCCCCCTCTCTCGAATCGCTGCGCGATTCGGGAGGGGGGACGCTCCCGGCGCGGCGGGGCGGCCCTTGCGCGGGAGCCCTGGCATGGGGCGCGCCAGTTTCATGCATCGCGGGCGGCCCTGACCTGGGGCGCGCCGGTTGCATACGTTGCGGGTGCCGCGTTTGCGGAATGGATCGCTGAGAGGTCAAGCCTCCAGCCGCGCAGGCAGGCCGCTGCTGCGCTGCGTACGCTGGCGCAGGGCCTGCTCCAGCACGCCGGGTTGCGCGGCCACCAGGGTGAAGGCCTTGCGCGCGCGGGTGATGCCGGTGTACACCAGTTCCCGGCTGAGCAAGGCCCCGGCGGCCTGGGGCGGCAGCACGAGGGCGGTGTGCCCGAACTCCGAGCCCTGGCTTTTGTGCACCGTCATGGCAAAGGCGGTTTCCACATGCGCCAGCCGGGCCACGCCCACCGAGCGCAGGTGCGGGCCGTCGGCAAAATAGGCGCGCAGGCCGCCGCCCGGCGCGGGCAGCACGATGCCGATGTCGCCGTTGAAGACCCCCAGCCCTGCGTCGTTGCGCGTGACCATGACGGGGCGGCCTGCATACCACTCGCCGCGCCCCGGCAGCAGCCCGGCGCTGCGCAGGGCCGATTCGACCGCGCGGTTGAGCCCGGCAGCCCCCCAGGGGCCTTCGCGCACGGCGCACAGCAGCCGGAATCCATCGAAAGCCTGCAACACGCTGTGCACCCAGGCGGCATGGGCGTCTTCCTGACCGGGCGCTTGCACTGACAGCGCGCGCAGATAGTCGCGGTAGCAGGCCGGAGCCCCCACGCGGCCGCGCAGGGCCAGTTGCACAGCGGCGGCGGGGTCAGGGCTGGCCAGCAGGCGCACGCCGCCCTGGGGCTCGGCCTCCAGAATGTGGCGGGCCTGGGGGGCATGGCCCTGGTTCACCGCCTGCGCCAGTGCGCCAATGGGGCCGCCAAAGCGGCGGCTCTCGCGCAGCATGACCATGTGCTGCGCCAGCGCGGGCGCCTGGGTGCCGGGTTCGAGCAAGGCATCCGGCAGGGTCTGGCCGGTGGTGGCCTGGAGGTAGCGCCGTGTCTCTGGGCTGTAGCGGCCGGCAGACGCGTCGCGGCACAGGTCGCCCAGCACGGCGCCAGCCTCGACCGAGGCGAGCTGATCCTTATCGCCCAGCAGCACCAGGCGCGCGTTGGCGGGCAGTGCGTCGAGCAGCGCGGCCATCATCTCCAGGTGCACCATGGAGGCTTCGTCCACCAGCAGCACATCCACATCGAGCGGGTGGCCCGCGTGGTGGCGCATCTGGCGCGTGTGCGGCCGGGCGCCCAGCAGCGCGTGCAGGGTGCGCGCCGGGCCCAGGCGCTGGGCCAGGGCCTGCAGGTCCAGGGCGCCCTGCAGGCGCGCTTGCAGGTCTTGCAGCGCGCCGTCGATGGATTGGCGCAGGCGCGCTGCCGCCTTGCCGGTGGGGGCGGCCAGGGCCACACGCCAGGGCCTGTCCGGCGGCTCCATGGCGGCCAGCAGGGCCAGCAAGCGGGCGGCGGTGTAGGTTTTGCCGGTGCCCGGCCCGCCGGTGAGCACAGCCACGCGCGAGCGCAGCGCCACGGCGCAGGCCAGTTGCTGCCAATCGATCCCGGTGCGTGCTTCGGCGTCTGCCGCCTGGCCCGGCGGGGCGGGCGTAAACAGGCGCGCCAGCCACTGGCTTGCCAGGGCTTCATCGACCGGCAGCGGCGCACTGGCACGCTCGCGCAGCGCCTGCGCCACGCGGGTTTCGTAGCCCCAGTAGCGGCGCAGGTACAGCAGCGGCGCGCTGGCGCTGCCCCCCAGCACCAGGGGCTGGCCAGCATCTTGCGCAGCGCCCTCCTCGCGCACCACCAGGCTGCTGCGCAGGGCATGGAGCCAATCGTCCAGGCGCTGCGGCAGCGCGTGCCAGGCCTGGGCAAGGGCCTGGGGCGCGGGCGCGGGCCAGGCCAGCAGGGCAGCGGGATCGCGCACCAATGCGTCCAGCGGCAGGCAGGTGTGGCCGCGCCCTTCCAGGTGTGCCAGCACGGCGGTGGCCATCAGCAGCTCGGGGCGGGCCTGGGGATCGAGCTCGGCCACCCAGCGTGCCAGTGCGCGGTCGAGGTGGCGCAGCCAGCCTGCGTCCACCCATTGCTGCAGGCGTTCGAGAGTGGCGTTCATGCGGCGGCCTCAGCAGGGTCGAGCATGGCGTCGAGCGCGTCGAGCAGGGCGGGTGGCGGCGCCAGGTGGCGCAGGCCTGCCTGGGGCCCGTCGATTCCGCGCAGAAACCAGAACAGCGCACCGCCCAGGTGCTGCTGCGGTGCGTAGGCAGCGCCCAGGCGCGCGCGCAGCAGGCGGTGCAGGGCCAGCAGGTAGAGCGCGGCCTGCACGTCGTAGCGGTGCGCGGCCAGGGCGGCATCGAGTGCCTCTGCGGTGTAGGCCGCGCCGCTGTCGCCCAGGTGGTTGGATTTGTAGTCCAGCACCCAGTAGCGCCCGCCGTGCTCGAACACCAGGTCGGCAAAGCCCATGAGCATGCCGCGCAGTTCGCGCTCGGGCAGCGCCGGGCGTTCGCGCCCGGGCAGCAGGTGGGTGCGGCACAGCGCATCGACCTCGGCGGCGCGCAGGCGGTGCACGGGCAGCCAGAATTCCATTTCGGGCAGCAGGCGCTGCAGGCCACGCAGCGGTGCGCCCAGCGGCGGCATGGGGGTGTGCACCACGGCACGCAGCCATTGCAGGACATCGGCGGCGCACTCGCCATGGCCCGCGCGCTCGCAGCGCCTGCGCAGGCGCTCGGCCAGGGGGCCTTCGGGCTCCAGCGCAAAGCCTTCGGCTGCCAGCCATTCGAGCTGCTGGTGCAGGAAATTGCCTGCCGCGCTGCCGCGCACGAACTGGTGCCAGGGCGCTGTCTGCGCTGCCTGCAGGTCTTGCGCTGCAAGCGGGGTGTCGTCAAACAGGTCTAGCGTGCGGCCCCAGGGTGTGCCGGCCCAGGGGTTGGGAGGGGCAGCCGGTGCGGAGGGCACATCCAGCGGCGCCAGGGGCTGGAGTTCGTCGTCGGCCGGGCGCAGGAGCGCCATGGCGGCCAGCGGCACGGACAGGGGCGCGCTGGCGCGCACCAGTTGCGAGAAGCTCCCTATGCCCCAGCGCCGGTCGAACTGCGCAGCATATGGTGTGCTGAGGGCAAGGATCGGCGCGGGGGCCGCCGGGGCCAGGGCCTGCCGGGGCACGGGCAGCGGGATGGCAGGCACCACGCGCAGCAGCGCGGGCCGGGCCTCGGCCAGGGCCTGCAGTTGCATCTGCCAGTCGTGCGGCTCCAGCGCGGCCTGGGGCCCGGCCAGCAGGCAGCCCAGGGCGCTGTCGTGCGTGCGGCACTGCTTGCCGTTGCCCACGCGCACGGCGGCAAAGCCCAGCCACACGCTGTGGCGTGCCCGGGTGAGGGCCACGTACAGCAGGCGCAGGTCTTCGCGCAGGCGCTCGTGGGCGGTCTGCGCCTTGAGTTCGTCGGTCCAGTGCAAGTGCTGGTGGCGCTGGCCCTGGGCGTCGGGGAGCGCGGGGTATTCGCCCGCTTTGGCGCGCACATCGGGCACGCTCCAGGCGAAGGGCAGGCAGACCACGGGGTATTCCAGCCCTTTGCTCTTGTGCACGGTGACGACCTGCACCAGGTCGGCGTCGCTCTCCAGGCGCAGGATTTGTTCGTCCCCGGCCATGCGGTCTTCGTGCACCTGGGTGTGCAGCCAGCGCAGCAGTGCGTGTTCGCCTTCCAGGTGGGCGCTGGCCTGTTGCAGCAGTTCGGCCAGGTGCAGCACGTTGGTGAGGCGGCGCTCGCCGCCGCTTTCGCGCAGCCAGCGGGCGGGCAGGTCGAACTGGTGCAGGGTCTGGCGCAGCATGGTCAGCACGCCCTGGGTGCGCCAGATGGCATGCAGCGCGCGCAACTGGCTGCTGCGCTGCTCGAAGGCCAGGTCGTCGTCGGCCAGCGCGGCCAGCTCGTCCAGGCCCAGGCCGATGAGGCGGGTGGCCATGCCGGTGCGCAGCAGGCTGGCGTCCTGCGGGTCGGCCACGGCCTGCAGCCACCACATCAGGTCGTGTGCCTCGTCGCTGTCGAACACCGAGTCGCGGTCGGACAGGTACACCGAGGCCACACCCCGCTGCTGCAGCTGGCGCCGCACGGCGGCGGCCTCGGTGCGCGAGCGCACCAGCACGGCGATGTCTGCCGGGCGCAGGCGGCGCCAAGGGGTATCGGCCTGCGCAACGCCGGTCTGCACAAAGCCGGTCTGCGCGTCGCCCAGCCATTGCACGATCTGGGCGGCGCAGCGCGCGGCAAAGCGTTCGCGCTGCTCGGGCACTCCCGCCAGTTCCAAATCGTGGTGGATGTCCAGCGCGGGCACGGGGCCGTCGGCGGTCTGGAACTGCTCAGGGCGCCCACGCGCCTGCACGGGCACGAAGGGCAAGGGGTTCTCACCGCCCTGGGCGCTGCGGAACAGGAAGGCGCCTTCACCCCCGCGCGCTTCGGCCTGGCCAAACAAGTGGTTGACGGCGCCGACCAGCGCCTGCGTGGAGCGGTGGTTGGTGTCCAGCAGGTAGTGGCGCCCCTGGGTAGCGCGGCGCGCCTGCAGGTAGCTGTGGATGTCGGCCCCGCGAAAGCCGTAGATGGACTGCTTGGGGTCGCCAATGAGCAGCAGCGCGGTGTCGGGCTGGGGCGCCTGCGGCGCGTACAGCAGTTCGAACAAGCGGTACTGCAGGGGCGAGGTGTCCTGGAATTCGTCGATCAGCGCCACGGGGTACTGCGCGGTGATGCGCTCGCGCAGGCGTGCGCCCTGCGGCGCCTGCAAGGCCTGCACCAGGCGCAGCAGCAGGTCGTGGAAGCCGAGCACGCGGCCCTGGCGCTTGAGCAGGGCCACGCGCTGTTGCACCTGGGTGGCGGCGTGCAGGCGCAGCTGCGCGGCCAGCGGTGCGGTCGCTTGCAGCGCCTGCTGCAGGTGCTCCAGCGCGGCAGAGGCTTCGGGCACATCGAGCGGCGGTGCGCTGGCAACGCGCGCCTCCCTCAGCCCCTGGGGGGTGAGGCGGCGCCAGGCGGCTTCGGGCCAGTCCAGCGGCAGCCACAGGTCGCCGTCCAGCCATTGCTGCAGGGCGTCGAGCCAGGTGGTGCAACGCCCTGCCTGGATCTTGCGCCCGTCCCAGTGGGCCTTGTGCTGCTGCAGTTGCACTTCCAGCCAGTCGCGCAGGGCCTGCACGCGCGGCGGCCAGCCTGCGCGCAGGGTTTGTTGCTGCTGTGCCTGCGCTTGCAGGCACTGGGCGAGCGTGGCGGGCTGCGCCAGCGCGGGCAGGTCGGCGTCCAGGAGCTTGCGCAGGTCGGCGTGCAGCGCATCGACATGGGGCCACACGCGGGCCACGGCGTCGAACTGCGCAGGGGTCAGCCCATAGCACTGCTGGCGCCAGTAGTCCTGCACGGCCTGGGCCTGCAGGCTGCGTTCGTCGGTGCTCAGTTCTTCTTCGGCCAGTTGTCCGCTGTCCACGGCGTGCTCGCGCAGCATGCGCTGGCACCAGGCGTCGATGGTGAACACGGCCGCTTCGTCCATGGCCTCGGCGGCCAGCGCCAGCCGCCAGGCCGCGTGCTCGCGCTGCGGTCCGGGGGGGTATTGCTGCAGCAGCGCGGCCAGAAAAGGGTCGCCCTCGGGCACCGGGGCCTGGCCGCGAAAGCACTGCGCCGCCTGCACCAGCCGCGCACGGATGCGGCTGGAGAGTTCGCGCGTGGCGGCGCGGGTGAAGGTCATGACCAGGATGTGCGCGGGCATCAGCGGCTGCGGGTGGCCTTGCGCCCCCCCATGGCCCAGCACCAGGCGCAGCACGAGTGCGGCGATGGTCCAGGTCTTGCCGGTGCCTGCGCTGGCCTCGATGAGGCGGCTGCCGTGCAGCGGAAAGTCCAGCGGGTGGAGCACCTGGGGCGCGTCGCTGTGCGGGTGCAGCGGGGGCGTGCTCACAGGGAAGCCTCCGTGCTGCCCGCTGCAGTGGTGGCGGTGGTGGCGGTGGTGGCGGTGGTGGCGCCATGGTCGTGCACCCGGACGGCGGTGTGGGCCCACTGCTCCAGCGGCGCCCACAGGGCCTGGGCGGCCTGCGCCAGGCGGCCGTCTGCGGCCAGTGCGTCGTAGTCTGGGTAAAAGCGTGCCCAGGCCGGGTCTTGCACCTCACCGTCCTGCTGGCTGTTGCCTTCGTAGGCGGTGCGTGCGGCGGATTCGTTCTCCAGCAGCGCCAAGGCCGTGCGGCGCGGCAGGGGCAGCGGGGCGCTCTGGCCCTGGCTGCAGGCGTGCAGCCAGAGGTCGAGCTGGGCACGGGCGGCTTCGGGTGCGAGCGGCTCCCATGCCAGCCACACGTCGCGCGCCACCAGCAGCCCTTGCAGCGCGGTGCCGCTGGCCGCTGCGGCCAGGCTGCACAGCCAGGGGTGGATGAGCAGGTCGGTGCGCAGGCTGCGTTTTTTCGCGTCGCGCAGCAGGCGCGAGGGGCTCAGCGCCATCCACACGGCCGGCCTCGCTGCGTTGCAACGCAGGCCGTCGAGCCAGTCCTGCAGGCTGGGCGCCGATATGGATTGATGGTCATTTTTCGCCTTTGCGCCCGTCTGATAAGCGCAAGCAGCTATCAAATCAATAGCATTTGGATCCTGGAGCGTTCGGCAGACCTGCACCCGTGCGGCGGGCTGGGCATGGGCACGCTGCAGGGCTTGCCAGGTTTGCAGCACCGGCAGCCACTCTGCGTCCCACTGGGCGACGAGCTGTTCGCCCGGTGCCCCCAGGGGCAGCAGGCCCGCACGGCGCAGGCGCTGCAGGGCCTGGCCCAGGTGCTGCCGGGGTGCGCTGTCGGGCAAGGCTGCCCAGTCGGCGGGCAGGTGGTCAAGCATCTGGCGCGCGACGGTGTGGTTCTCCAGCCCCGCCAGGTGGAAGGGCTCGGCGTCTTCCGGCGCATCGTCGCCGCGGTCGAACACCACGCCCAGGCGCGTGCGCAGAAAGTACCGTGCCGGGTGACGCATCCAGTCGGCCAGGTCGCGCAGGGCCAAGGGTGCAGCGGCGCCGTGCGGCGGCAGCGCTTGCACAGCCTCTGGGGCGCCTGCGGGCGCGCGGATATGGGCTTCGCGCCATTCGCGGGCGTGGGTGAACAAGCCCGCTTCGCCCTGGAAGTAGCGTGCGCTGAAGGGCTGCAGCGGGTGTTCGGTGGTGCGCTCGTCCAGCACCTGCAGGCCCCAGGCGGCCTGGAGGTAGTCGCGCAGCTGTGCCACCAGCACGGAGGGCGGCTGCTCGGTGTTGTCGCGCACGTTGCGCCCGGTCCAGCTCACATAGAACACACGGCGCGCTGCCAGCAGCGCGTCGAGCGTGAGCTGGCGGTCGTCGGTCTGGCGCGAACGGTCGCCGGGGCGCGCCTGGCCGGGCTGGGCCATGAGGTCGAAGTCGTTGCGCGGCGTGCGGCGCGGGTATTCGCCGTCGTTCATTCCCAGCAGGCAGACGACCTCGAAGGGGATCGCCCGCATGGGCATGAGCGTGCAAAAGGTGACCCCCCCGGCACGGAAGCGTTGCTGGGTTACGGGCAGTTCCAGGCAGTGCGTCACGGCATCCTGCACAGTTTCCAGCGGCAGGGCCTGGGCAAAGCCTGCGACGTCGCAGGCCTGGAGCCAGGCCTCCAGCGCGGCGTTCAGGGCTTCGAGCACCTGGCGGTCGCCCTCGTCGGTGGCTGCAAAGCACGCCGCCCAGAGGGCGCGCAGGCGCTGCGCCCATTGCCCGGGCGTGGCGGGCTCGCTGGCCTCGCGGCGCCAGGCTTCCAGGCGTTCGAGCAGGGCGGCCAGGGCGCCGACCAGGGCGGCGTCCAGCCCGCCGACCTCAGTGCAGGGTTCGATACCGGCAAAGCTGGCCGCACCTGCGGCATAGCCCAGGAGCATGCGCTGCAGGCCAAAGTGCGCGCTGTTGTAGCTGCCGCACAGGGGCAGGTCCAGCGCATTGCGGTGGTCTTGCGTGAGGCCCCAGCGGATGCCGGCCTGGGCCATCCAGGACACCAGGGTGTCGCGGTCCTGCGGCTGCACGCCCAGGCGGGCCGCCAGGGCAGGTACGTCGAGCAGCGCATGCAGCTCGCTCAGGGTGCAGCGCCGCGCGGGCAGGCCCCAGAGCCATTCCACGGCGGCCATCAGCGGCTGGCTGGCGCGCGGGCTCTGGTCGGCGATGTCGAAGGGGATGTGGCGGGCATCGTCCGGCGGGTACTGCGCAAAGACTGCTCGGATGGCGGGCGCCATCGCGTCGATGTCAGGCACCATGACCACGATGTCACGCGGGTGCAGCGCCCTGCCCTGCGGCGGGTGCGCCAGCAGTTCCAGCAGCTGGTCGTGCAGCACCTCGACCTCGCGCAGCGCGCTGTGCGCCGCGTGGAACTGGATTGAGCGGTCGTCAGGGGCCACAAGGCACTGCGGATGCTCGGCCAAAGGCACCAGGTCGCGGATGCGGTGCTGCACCTGCAGCAGCAGGGGCGCGTCCTGCGCCTCGCCCTCGTCAAACAGGTCCAGACGCGGCATACCCCACAGCGAAGGCTCTGCAGAAGCCTCCTCGTAGGCGTCGAGCTGGCGCACAAAATCGCGGCTTTGGCGCCCCCAGACAGCCAACAGCGGATGGGCATGCAGGTGCATCTGCTCCAGCGGCACCAGGGCCAGATCCCGCCCCGCCCGCGCCGGAAGGCGCCGCTGGCGCATGCGCAGCCACTCGCGGCCATCCATGATGTCGGCCCAGTGGTAACGGCAGGGGTTGGGGATGGCCAGCAGAATCTGGCTGCCACGCGCCATGGCGCAAAGCCAGTCCAGCACCGGCTGCGGCACATGCGCCATGCCGAACAGGACGACACGGCGCGGCAATGGGGCGCCCTGCGCAGGAAGGCGCTCCTGCCGCAAGGCATCCAGCGCACGCCGGTGCACCTGCGGACGCACTGCCTGGCGTTCGGCCTCGGCCAGCCCCTGCAGCACCGCACGCCACAGCGCAGGCTGCCAGCGCTCACTTTCGGGCAAAGGCGAAAGCTCGCCCCCCGGGCCGCGCAGACCATCGCGCCCGTGGGCCCAGTCGTCGAGCCAGTCGGGTCGATAGACTTGGTACTGGTCCCACAGATCGGCCAGACGCCGGGCCAGCAGGTAGTGGTCGTGGGAGCTGGTGCTGCGCAATGTGTGCGCCAGCGGCGCGTATTCGGGCTGCTCGGTCAGCACAGGCAGGAGCGTCAGCAGCCGCCAGGTCAGCGCGGCTTTATCCGTGGGCGCGTCGGCGCCCACCTGCGCGCCGAGCACCTGCCGGTAACTGCGCCACAGAAAGCGCGAGGGCAATTCCACCCGCAGCGCCGCACCGATGCCGCTGCGCGCCGCCATGGTCATCTTGAACCACTCGGCCATGGCATTGCTCTGCACCAGCACCACCTCTGGCTCCAGCGGCTCCAGCGGATGGCGGTGCAACCACTCGGCCACGGTCTGGGCCAGGTCTTCCATGCGGTTGCCATGCAGCGCCAGCCACCCCGGTTGCAGGGTGCTGGCCAGGGTCTGCGCTTGCTCATCCATCATGCTTATCAGTGCCTAAAAAAGCAGTATGGCATGGGCTTGGCCCGGTGATGCTGGATGCTCCACAAACAAAAACGCCCACTGATGAGTGGGCGTTTTTTGCGGCAGGGCCGCATCTGATTGGTTGCGCGAGAAGGATTTGAACCTCCGACCTTTGGGTTATGAGCTCTAGGCTAATGAGAACATATCTTTCGTTTTCAATTGACTAGAAATGATGTAAAACGTTGAATGCACATGGAATTTTGACGATTCCGGTCGGTGCAGGACGCGCCGCATTTCAACGATTGAGACCTCATGGACAACGGACCCGGGATTTCGGATGACCAGGGCGGACAGACTTTTGAGACCTTTGGGCTTCCAGTCTCGCTTCATCCTTTGCTTGAATGGGCCAACCGACTGGGGCTGACTCGTCCGCTGCTTTCGGTACTTGATGCGTCAAAAACCGGCGCCAATCCTGAGTACGTCGGATCAATCATTGAGTACTTGCGCCAGTCTGTGCCGTTGAAGATGGCCTCCTCATGGGCCGATGAATCCGAGCCGACTTCGGAGCTGTGCCGGCTCATGGAATCCCTGGCGGCATCCCCAACCATTGCCCGTCTGTATCCATATTTGCCTCCGGCCCAACAGGTGGCCGCGCAGCTTCCGCGCGGCACACTGCGCGAATTTGCCCTCCTCGCGCTGTGCGTGCCCAGGGCCTATCACCCTGACGCAGCCGCCCACCTCCGGTTGGAGACACTTCGAACCTGGACGTTCATCCAGTTCATCTCAGCCATCTATGAGGGCTCCGAGCCGGACAAACGGCTCGTCGAGGTGTCGTGGAGCTTGCGCCAAGCAGTCTCTGGCGACTGGGATTGGCGGGATCTTTTCGCTGGGCTTCGCCCCCCCAGTGGATCACTATCTATATATAGACAGCATCTGGCTTGGGAAGCTGCGGCTCTGGTCGGCAAGCTAGAACTGGCGTCCAACGAGGGGCCCGGCGTCAAGGCTCATATCAAACTGCTCCGGACATTGCGCAGCTACTGTGAATCTGAGCCGATCCGGGCCGACCGAGCCGAACTTCTGACCGCGAAGGGTGCCTTCCCTCAATATGCCCGCTTGTTTTCCAGCCGTCAGCATCCTTGGGGAACATCCGCTCAAAGTACAGCGCCGACTGTGTTTTCTTCTGGCGAAATTTTGGCGGAAGACCCCCAGCCCATCACAGGAAGATCCATCGACCAGGATGGCGGCGAAGGGACCGAATGCTGGGAAGCAAAGATTGATGAGCGCCTCAATCCGGTGGCTCAGGAACATGAAGCGCGTGGTGTGCTTCTCGCCACCATCGAAGACCAGCAATTCCTCCCGTTCAGTACCAACCGCCTCAATCAGTTTGAACGGGCTTGTCTGGAAAACTGGTGGCAGGCTGCAATCGCGCGAGATGCACCCGAAAGTTTTCGCCTCTTGGGCGCATTCATTTGGATTGCTGTCTACACGGCCAAATCCGTTCGGATGGCAGCGACCGACATCTCCTTTTCCAGTCAATGTGGGCCGGACTGGAGCATCGACCCCGACACCCTGACGTTGCAGAAACTCGCCCCCCGGCATCCGAGGGGATGGAAGGCTTCGTCTGCGACATCGCAGTGGCTGGAACCCCTCGCTGGCCAACTTCAAGTGCAGCTTCCAGACGAGGTTGCGGCGATTATTTCTCAGCACGGCTCGGGGCGCCTGTCGGCACGCGCACTCCTGGATCTTTGGCCGTCGTCACCGGCCCACAATTCGCCGGAGGCAATGTTCAACGACATGTGCAAACACACGCCCGGCCTTGAACGCGTTCGCTCAGGCATGCTCGCACACGTCCTTGAGCAAGGCGTTTTCGAGGCAACCGGTGACCCCGTACTCGGTCGCCTGCTTGCGAGCAGCTCGCGAAGTGGTTTGCCGGGATCTTGTGCCTATGCAGCTTTTCAGACAGCAGAAGTCCACCGAGGAATAACCGCTGCGGGTCTCGCGCCACCTCCGTTGTTCCCACTGAACGCGCAAGCACAAGAAAACATCGCCGGCAGTGAACTGAGCCCGCTTGACCCATTGCTGCGCGAAGAAATTGCACGTGTACGTCAGCACATTGGCAGTCTGGCGGCAGGCCCGGCAGAGAACTGGCTTGTCCATCACAACGCGGTGACGGTCTACATGACCGCAGCAATACTTGCCGCGACTGCAATTCGGCCGGTGTCGAGCCCGTTGGAGTCCTTCGGGCAGGTCGACTGGGACGAAAGGTATTTGTTCGTCGTGGACAAAGTTGCCTCCCAACGTCATGACGGCCGTATGGTGGTTCTTCCCAGCGAGGTGCTCCGGCTCTTCCAAGACTTCTACCTGCCCCACCTTCGTCGCCTCGCCTCCTCCCTCAGCAGCCAGGATCCCCCTCTCTCTCAAGAGCTGCAGGCTCTATCTGCGGGAGCAACCAGCACCGCGATGCCAGCACTTTTCTTCCTGAGAGAAGACCCTGCACGAAAAAGCCTGCAATGGTTCGAAGTATCTGAAGTGACGCTGGACTCCATGGAGGTCTTCTCCTGGCCGTTGCCCTGGAATCTATTCCGACATCGAGCCAGCACAAGCCTTCGCCGATTGTGTCAGGACCCCGAGATCATCGACGGCCTCCTCGGGCATGCAGAAGGGGGAACGGCCACATACGGTCGGTTCTCGTCGAGGGTGAGGCTTCAGGATTTGGAGGCTATCCGCCCGGCCATTGAACAGCTCTTCGCCGCGCTTCAGTTTGCCCCACTTCAAGCGCCTGGCTGGGACACCACACCCCTTGATTTTCCCGACCTGACGCCAGGCAATTCGTGCCTTGTAGAGGGTACGCAATTCGGCAGCGCAGCCCGTGAGACTCGACGCGCGAAACGCCACGCTGACGCACTGACTGAAGCACAAAGTGAGATTCTTCGTTTTGTTGGCGAGCGCCCTGTCGATTCAATCTCAGCCGACGAGTGGGAGATGCTGAGCCAACGCATGCTGCTCAACGACTCGGGCACCCCGCGAGCACTCGGCTCCCTTCGATACGAAGCGCTTCAGGATTGGATTCGTCAACGCTGGTGCGCGGATGGGACTCGACCACGTCTCAAAAAGCGCTACCTGCCGGCCTTGGAGGAGCGCACGTTGCTCTCGCACCAAGCTATCGGCAGCCGCCAAAAGGTAGCGGCGGCACTTCATGCTCTGCAGCCCATCCTTGAAGCGATGGAGCTCTCCCGCACCTCGCTTCGCGAATGTCTTTTCTATGGCACGGCGCTCACCGTTCTTGAGTCTAGGGTGACAGAGCCTCCACTGCTCCGAGACCTGCTCGTGGCCAAGAATTTTCGGCTTGTGCATTTCGATCAATCCTACTATCTGGAGTATTCCCCTGACTTGGACATCGATTCGGGCTGCGCCGTCAAACGCTACCCCATCAGTGTTGCCGCAGCGAACTTCCTTGCCCGCGCCAGTACGACAAAACGTGGCCTGGACATGGGCAAGAGCAGTCCTCCCGTTCAGTGGCAAAAGCTCTGCAAAGAGATCGGGCTGCTGGCCCCGCACATAAACACCGCCACTGCAACGATCTCTGAAATCGCGCAACTGGTCCATCAAGCAAACCTTCTGGAGTTCCCCGCCTCACTTACGGCCTATCTGAATGGCGACCTCCAATCCGTCGGATTGCCGCATCGCGACTGGATCAGACTGCGGCACGGTGCGGCCGGTGATTTCGGAACATTCAAAGCATCCGAAACGGAGAGCGGCTCGGAAATTTTCGAGGACGAGCAAGGCCCACCCAGGATATCTCCAGACCAGCATGAAGTTCATCTATCCGCTCTGGTTGACAAAGATACGGCAGACCATTCGCCACCAACCGGAATGCCAGATCCCGCCATCTCACAGGAGGCAAGCAAGAAGCTATTCGGCGAGGTGCGGACGATATTCAGAAAACACGCCGCCGCTACCGCTGGTGGGATTGGCCGCAGAAATATGGACGCGGCACTTTGCAGAGCGCTGGATCAATACCGAGGGTCCGCCGGTAGAAGTTGCCTTCTCCTGGTGGAGTGGGTGCGGCACCTCTTACGTAGAAGCACCCGCAAGGGCACCCTTCTTCGCGTCAGTTCTGTCGACAGATATTTCAGCAGCTTGTCACTGTGCTTTCTGGCCGTCGGTTTCGACCACGATCTCCTGGCGTGCGAAGAAGAAGATGTCACAGATTTCTACCTTCGTTTGATGGACGCGCGTTCGAGCATTCCAGATCCAACCGAGTCGTCACCAGAGTCCGGCTCAGAGGTAACAAGGAATGGCTACAAGACCCTCCACCTAGCCCTCCAGTGCCTGAAGGACTTCCACCAAACGATGAACGCTGCGTTCGGAGTCGAAAACCCAGATTGGTCAGAAATTTTTTCAGATGGGCCCAGCTTGTTGGTATCCGCTGGCTGCATCACAGAGCTGGAGTACCTCCGCATCAATGCTTGTCTTGCGCCCATTCCAGCCCAAGCATCCGTGGGCGATCTTCAATGCGCGTTCATCAATCTGTTGATGTACCGATTCGGCTTGCGCGGGATGGAGGCCGCATGTCTGTTGCGATCTGACTGGACGGAGCCGGCGCCGGACTGTGTGGTGCTCATGGTTCGGAGCAATCATTTGCGCCGGCTGAAATCGCCAGCAAGCCGTCGCCAAGTTCCACTCCTCTTTCGCTTGACGGCGCACGAGCGGTCAATCATCGAGCAATGGTTCTTGGTACGGCAAGCCACCCCTATCTTGCATGACAAAGACGAACTCTTCCCGACCGAGTTTGGGCTAGATGGTTTGGAAGCGCGGCGAGGACTGCTCAGAAGAATTGGTACTGTCATTCAACAGGTAACCCGCAACGATCAACTCAGCCCGCATCACAACCGACATACGTTTGCGAACAGGGTGGCTGATCTCTTGGGCCTCAGTACGAATTTGAATCCGTTTGATATCGGCAGCGCCGCACACCAGAATGCGCGGCGCCTCGTACTGGGAAGTGAGGAATCAACACGCCGCTGTTCGTGGGCTGTCGCCCGACTACTGGGTCATGCACAACCAAGCACAACATTTCGGAGTTACATACATTACTTTCCGAATTTGGCAAACCGCTCCGTTCAGCTTCAGAAATTCACTCAACAGGATAGGTCCAAATATCTTCAGGAAAAGTTGATTGACCTTAACAGGATCACGTTAATCCATGACTACTTAAGCACATTTGAACAAGACTCTGTCACGACTACCACAAGTCCTCTCACAGCTACGGAGGCCCTCAAATTTGTTCGGATGCTTGTTCTGCGAAGAAATTTCGGCATCGCTCAGTTGGCGACAAATATCTCAGACCAAAATGCAAAGCATCTAGAGAATTTATTGATCGAAACGGGCCACATAGTTTCAAGAAAAAAATCAGGATCGCACCCACTTGACTGGCTTTCTGGCATTCAACCGACACGCTGGGCTGAACTGGTACGACATACAGAATTAGTGAAGTGGGATGAGTCCCTATCCTCCAGTTTCCCGTACGCTGGCGAGGAAATCAGCACCTACGTTGGTCCTTCTCGGCAGGTGCTTTTGTGGAAGAAAGAGCATTTTGAATTCATGAAACAAGTCATTAACTGCTGGAAGCTTGAAAATGATAGTTTCCGACTTTTCACGAATTCCCGGGAATTGACTCTACAAAAATTCGCTGACGACAATTCACTCCAATTAATTACAACACAAACATTGAAGCTCGAAGGCATTAAACTTCAAGTGGATCCAGTTCGGCGTGGATTTCCGCTAGCAAGCATTATTGATCGCTGTGCGGCGATTGGACTCAGAGGCACAGGATCTGTTCGCTCAAGTCATGAATTTATGCTAATTTTTCTTATTTCTTTGGCGTTATCGTGGTCAGCCAACCAAAGCAAGCTGACCACGTAGTCACAAAAATACTAAGCTACCGCGCGGGGCTCCGCAAAGCAAGAATAACAAAGAACTTCACGACCCAGATGATCTAGTGTTTGTCGCGCTCGAACGTGCGTCTCTGAGCCGAGCTGAGCCAATTCGGCAACCTGCACAAGGGGAAGCTCATCCTCAAGATAGTGGATATCTACAACCTTTCTCTCTATCTGCATCAGCAGGATTTTTCTACCCGTGTCGAATCCAAGCATCCGACCAAAAAGGGAAATCTGCTTCGGTTCATAAACAGCCATGTTCGCCCGTGGCGCAAACTTTCCCTCCAAACAGATATTTGAACCGCAGAAATTAACGTGGATAGGAGCCTTGATCTTTCTGTTTGCCAGGCTTCTCAATGCATCCTGAACAACAGTTTGCACGCACTCCCTCTCCTCTTCTGAAAATTGTGTGTCGTCTAGATAGTTAGGATCATTTTGGGCAGAGCGCCCCAGCATTTTCTGCAGCGTCGCCCTAATAAGAAGACCTGCCTTGACTCGATCAAAAGCTCCTTCCTCCGCATAACAACACAAGCGCGACTGCAGTAGTGAACCACCAGGTTTACTAAGTGCAGAAGATTCAATCAACAACAGCTCAGGCTCACATAGACGCGCGCTGGTCAGCATATTTTTCAGAGCTGAGGCTAACGAATTCATTTCACCAAATTTCAGCTCTGCCAATGCTCCGCCAACCTCGACGACTTCATCATCAATTTTTGCCGTCAGTTGGTAGGTCACTTTTTGCTCCAGCGTTGCTATTAACTCAAAATTCTTACCAGGATCCGAAAAATATGATTTATCAGCACCCATAAAATATACTCCTTAAACAAAAAAGGGAGAAAGCTAAAAAGGGAGAGTCGAAAAATTATTTGCCGCACGACAAACGGCCAATCGCACTAAAAACGAGTTGAATTGAATAAGAAGGACTACGCTATCCGAGCGGACAGCGGATTGGACAGGCTTGCAAAGTGCAAGGCCAGCATGGAAGCATCGGCGCGGCAGCGTGCCGATGAGATTTAGTGATGGACTAGCCGTGCGTGAGTAAAGAGAATTCCGTGGCGAAAACTCGCCAGAAATTTTCTCTCATATGAAACTACCGGCCCAAGAACAGCCAGTAATTATTTGAAGCGCGAGGAACGCAATGCCTCGGCTAGTTTGAGAGGGAAAAATCCCTCGCTGAGGGTTGACGGTTCCGCACCGCCACCCACTCAATATTTATATGCGGCGCCTCGGGAGCGCCGGCTTTGCATATAGACAGGTTCGCCTGCCGTTGTAGTTCGCCATTCGCTGGCGTTCCAGCCGATACGTGACCGACCGTTACCTCGATTCTAGTCTAGGATGAATCGCCCCGGGTTTTCTAGACACCTCTGAGCCTCAAACCTGAGGCCCAATAGGAGGTGCCATGAGCAAGCAGAGATACCCCGAAGAATTCAAGATCGAAGCGGTCAAGCAGATCACCGAACGAGGCCACAAGGTGGCCGATGTGTCGGCCAGGCTTGGCGTCAGCCAGCACAGTCTGTATCAATGGATCAAAGCCAAGCAGATGTCGCCTGACCAGCGCCAAGCGCAGGGCACGCAAGCCGACGAGATGCGCCGCCTGAAGGCTGAGCTCAAGCGTGTGACCGAGGAGCGCGACATCTTAAAAAAGGCCGCAGCGTACTTTGCCAAGCAGTCCGGGTGAAGTACGCATTTATCGAGCGGCATGAACACGAGCACAGCGTGCGCCGCATGTGCAAGATCATGACGGTGCACCCCAGCGGCTACTACGCCTGGAAGGCCGATCCGGTGAGCCCACGTGCCCAGGACGATCAACGGGTGCTGGGCCTGCTCAAGCACGCGTGGTTGGAGAGCGGCGGCGTGTACGGCTACCGCAAGCTCACCCTGGACATGCGCGATCTAGGCGAGTCCTGCGGCAAGCACCGCGTGGCCCGATTGCTCAAACTCGAAGGACTGCGCTCGCAGACCGGCTACCGCCGTCGCCCTAGCATGCGTGGTGGCAAGCCCGCGGTCGTCGCGCCCAACCACCTGCAGCGCCAGTTCACCGTGGCGCAGCCCAATCAATCCTGGGTGACTGATATCACCTACATCCGCACCCATGAGGGCTGGCTGTACGTGGCCGTGGTGGTCGATCTGTTCTCGCGTCAGGTGGTCGGCTGGTCAATGGGTAGCCGCATCGATACCGGGCTGGTGCTCGATGCGCTGGTGATGGCTTTGTGGCGTCGTCGACCCGAGCAGCCAGTCACAGTGCATTCGGATCAAGGCAGTCAATTCACTGGGCATGACTGGCAGGACTTCCTACGCGACCACAAGCTGATCTGCAGCATGAGCCGTCGCGGCAACTGCCACGACAACGCCGTGGCCGAGAGCTTCTTCCAGTTGCTCAAGCGCGAACGCATCCGCCGCCAGATCTATCTAACGCGCGATGCCGCCAAGGCCGACGTCTTCAACTACATCGAGATGTTCTACAACCCAAAGCGGCGCCACGGCACTGCCGGAGATACTTCGCCGGTAGAGTTCGAACGACGCCATTCCCAACGGCTCAAAAGTGTCTAGGGAATCCGGGGCGATTCAAGGGGTGTGGTGGCGCGGGTCTGTATGAAGCGACCCGGTGCGTTGGATGCAAGAACGGCGTCATTGATGAGTCGTTTGCCGAGATCTGGAAAGGCATCTATGCGCAACAGACCGAATTGTTGACCATTGACGATGCTGGCCCAGCGGTCAGGCAACGTGCTGAGCGTGACGTTCAATGGGCGCGCCAAGTGATGGTAGACCTTGGTGTTCTACTGACACCGGATACGTCAAATCTGAATGGAGCTCCAAATGAGTGACCCCAAGGCTCGTAGCCGAAAAAAGACCGTTGATGAAATTCAGCAGGCCATTGCGCAGGTGCAGGCTGGCCAGAGCAAGGTGTCCATCTCTGCGGTTGCGAAGTTGGCTGGAGTCACCCCTGCACTGATTCACAACACCTACCCGGACCTCGCCGAAATAATCAGAGGGCTGGTAGGCAAGGCGACGCGAACTCAGCGCGATGCCAAGCATGATGCGCTGGTTCGTGAGCGCGAGGTCAACCGTGCTCTGAGGCAGGAACTGGCAGAGGCGCGCGCGGACTTGGCCAAACTTGCATCTGTCAACCAAGTGCTTCTGAACGAAGTAGCCTTACTCAAAGGCATGGCTACTGGCAAAGTGGTTTCGATTCTTCAACCAAAAGGCACAGGCGTTTAGTCCTGTCCAAAGGCTCTGTTCATGTTTGCTCTGGTTGATGGCAATAACTTTTACGTCAGTTGTGAGCGCGTGTTTCGGCCCAGTTTGAACGGTCGTCCAGTGGTTGTGCTGTCTTCAAATGATGGGTGTGCGATTGCACGCAGCAACGAGGCCAAGGCGCTGGGAGTCAAGATGGGCGCGCCGTGGTTCGAGATCCGGCACTTGGAAGAACAGGAAGGTCTGGTCGCGCTGTCGGCCAACTTCGCTTTGTATGGAGACATGAGCGACCGCATGATGAGCATCGCTGCTGGGTTGGGCCCTGCCCAGGAGATCTACAGCATCGACGAGTCATTCATTGGGCTTGATGGGGTTCGCGGCGACCTGACTAAGAGATCGCATGCTGTGCGTGACCGGATCAATCAGTGGACTGGCATCCCCTGCGGCGTCGGTATTGGTGCCACCAAGACACTGGCCAAACTGGCCAATCACATTGCCAAGACCGCCGAAAGAAAGCCTGGCAGTTACCCTGAGAGTTTGGCTACGGTCTGCAACTTGTTAAACCTCCCTGGATCTGATGTGGATGCCATATTGGCTGCGACCGATGTGGGCGAAGTGTGGGGGGTCGGTCGGCGCATCGGACAGCAACTGCGTGACGCAGGGGTGACTTCGGTTCTCGACCTCGCAAGATTGAGTCCATCCATGGTTCGTGATCGTTGGAGCGTTGTATTGGAGCGCACAGTCAGAGAATTGCAGGGGGAGGCATGCATCAGCTTGGATGACGCGCCAAGCCCTAAAAAACAGATTGCTTGCACCCGCTCATTTGGTCAGCCCGTCACTGAAGTTAAGCCTCTCATCGAGGCGGTGAGCGAGTTCACCAGCCGTGCGGCAGCCAAGCTGCGGCGTCAATCCGGCTTGGCTGGTCAGATACTGGTGTTCGCCCACACGTCCCCCTTCCGACAGGGGCCACACTTCTCCAAAAGCATAGTCATACCGCTGCGCCGTCCGACGGCGGACACGAGGCATCTGGTTCAGGCCGCTGTAATGGGAGTCACCCAGATTTACAAACCGGGATTCAAACTCTCCAAGGCAGGAGTCATGCTGCTGGACTTGATGCCGGACAACGTCTCACAAGGCGAGTTTGACTTCGGTGCGCCTGAAACACGGGATCGCGGAAGATTGATGGCCGCAATGGATGCCATCAATGATCGGTTTGGACGCGGTGCCATCCATGTAGGAAGCGCTGTCGGCGTGGGTGCGCACCGCGACTGGTCGATGAGGCAAGAAAGACTTACGCCTCAATACACCACCAAATTTAGTGACATGCCTGTGGCGCGAGCCTAGACTATCTAGTAGCGCAGCAGGACGATTGCGCTTGGATGGGCGGGCACTTCACATCTCCATAACTGCAAAAAACACAGCAGTCTCCCGGCAGTGGGCGCATCACGGTCTTGCATTCTTCGCATTCGTAAAAGAACTGACAGGCGTCCGTCGGCATCTCAAGCTTGATGGCATGGCCGCATTCGGGACATGTCAAGGTCGATGCGGTTTGAATCGGGTTGCTCACTTGACCTCCCGCGCAGTGGAGGGGTATCCAGCATTGGTTGTGGCCTGGGCCAAAGCCGCCACGGTGGCGACATCGGGGTCAAAGGTGACGGTTGCGGTCTTCTTCGCGAAGTCGATTTGGGCTTTTGCGACGCCAGGCGTCTTCTCCAAAGCCTTCTTGACCGTCACGGGACAAAGCTCACAAGTCATGTTCTTTACGTCGAGGGTGACTGTCTTTGGCGTTCCAGCGAAAGCGTTGATTGAAAGGAAAATCGAGAGGGCCAAAAGATATGAACGCATGGTGGTGTCCTTAAAAGATGAAGGGAAGAAGCCAGGGTGATGCCGCCATGAGGCAGACCATTGCCAACACGACCCAAAAGATGGTTCGTTGCCGCGCGGCCACCTCAGGGATGGCGCAGACATCTCCGGGAGCGCACGTCGGCTCGCGGTAAAGCCGTCGCCAAGCCATGACCATGAACACCGCGACCAAGGCCACGAAGATGGGTCGGTAGGGCTCGAGCGCGGTCAGGTTGCCAATCCAGGCCCCGCCAATGCCGAGCGACAAAAGGATGAGAGGTCCAGCGCAACACGCAGAAGCGCCAACGGCTGCCAGCGCAGCTGCGACCATTGAAGATTTGACTTTAATGTCCATGCACAAATCCTTCCAACCCAACAAGGGATAGGCTAATGTAAAGTCTGGACTAGAGTCCAGAGTCAAGCACTATTTGGAAATGCCATGAACGACATGACAATTGGCCGAGCTGCCAACGCGGCAGGCGTAAAGATCGACACGATCCGCTATTACCAGCGCATTGGTCTGATTGCTGAGCCCCTACTCCCGCAGGGCGGGCAGCGCAAGTATGGCGAAGCGGTTGTCCGGCGAGTCAAATTCATCAAGCGCGCACAAACGTTAGGATTCACGTTGGATGAGACCAGCAGTCTTCTTAGCTTTGAAGAAGCAAAAAACTGTTGCGAAACCAAGGAGCTGGCTGAGCACAAGATCAAGGAGATTGATGCCCGCATTGCTGACCTGCGCCGCATGAAGAAGACCCTTACTGACTTGTCTAAGCGCTGCGAAAACGGAGTCGAATCTGGACCATGCCCCATCATTGACACTTTGGCTGGCACTTAATTCCTGCAAAAATTGTTAGTCGTCAAATTGACGATAGAGCATAGGCGTATATAGCCTACTAACAGTTAGGGTCATTCAGAAACAACGACGGCTGCGCCATTGCCCGATCGAACGAGGCCAAGGAACTGGGGGTGCGAATGGGACACCCCTGGCATGAGATCCGGCACCTGGAGAAGGAGGCCGGTCTTGTGGCCCTCTCGGCCAACTTTGCGCTCTATGGCGATATGTCTGACCGCATGGCCAGCCTGGTGGCTGCGCTGGGTCACCGCCATGAGGTGTATTCGATTGATGAGAGCTTTGTGGACCTCGGTGGCATTCCGGGCGACATGACCGAACGAGCCCATGCCATCCGTGCCCGCGTGCTGCAGTGGGTAGGTATTCCCTGCGGCGTGGGTATTGCCCCGACCAAGACCCTGGCCAAGCTGGCCAACCATGTCGCCAAGACGGCTGAACGCAAACCTGGCTCCTACCCTGCAGCACTGGCCCAGGTTTGCAACCTCGCGCAGTTGCCGCGAGAGGAACTGGATGCGGTGCTGGAAGCGACCGAAGTGGGAGAGGTTTGGGGTGTCGGGCGCAAGATCGCGGCCCAGCTCAAGGACGCAGGCATTGAGACCGTCCTGGATTTGGCACGCCTTGATCCGGCCACTGTGCGCAGGCGCTGGTCGGTGGTGCTGGAGCGCACGGTGCGGGAGCTGCAAGGCATGCCCTGCATTGGACTGGACGATCAACCACCACCCAAGAAGGAGATCGCCTGCACCAGGTCGTTTGGGCAACCCATCAGTGACCTCCCTGCGCTGGAACAGGCCGTCAGCACGTTTGCCAGCATGGCAGCGCAGAAGCTGCGAAGGCAGGCCAGCCACACGGCCCACGTGCTGGTGTTCATTCACACCAGCCCGTATCGCAAGGGGCCGCAGTACGCCAGGTCCATCACTGTTCCGCTGCTCCGGGCCACCAGTGACACGGTGTCCATTGTCCATGCGGCATTGGCTGGGCTGCGCCGCATCTACCGATCCGGCTATGCCTTCATCAAGGCAGGAGTCATGCTGCTGGACTTGCACAGTGCAAAGCTGCGGCAGGGTGAGCTCGATCTGGAACCCCTGGAAGCACAAGACTGCGCCCGTGAACGGCTGATGGAGGCGCTCGATGAACTCAACCAGCGCTATGGGCGAGGGACGCTGAAGCTCGCCAGCGCTGGGATCGAGGCTAAGGGAGAGCGTGCAAGCTGGGCCATGCGGCAAGAGCGCAGGTCACCGGCATACACGACTTCCTGGAACGATATGTTGGAGGTGGGCGAGTGATTCAACACCCTCTTACGCAGCCCTGCGCTCGAACTCCATCAGCTTCGACTCAAATGGCTCCGACGCATCCTTGGGCACCTCCGACTGCGACAGTCCCAGCCAATCTCGAATCTTCTGCGGCGCCAGCTGACCTTCGTTGATGAGCTCATTGACCATCCGGAGATAGATCGCTCGGTTTCCAGCGAGCAGGGTCTGCGCACGCTCGTACTGGGTCTGCAGACCGGCCTCAATTTCAGCGTTGGTGCTGGCCACATCCGTGTTGATGTTTTCCCCGGCCTCCGTGCTGACATCCACATGGCTGATGCGCTCCCCAAACGCGGCGTGCCGAATGAAGGCTGCCATTTGCTGTGTGGCCAGCTTGAGATCGCTCTCACTACCTGAGCTCAGGGACTCCTTGCCAAACACCATCTCCTCGGCAGCCCGACCCGCGAGTGCAACACACACTGCATCGAGCAGATTGCCGCGGGTTTTGACTTTGAGCGCATTAAAACTGTTGTAGCCCCCGGAGAAGGTCGCCATGTTGATGCGGATCTCCAGCGGTGCCTGCTTGAACAGCAAGGTGTAGATCAATCCATGCCCCGCTTCGTGCACCGCCAGGATTGCGCGCATGTCTGGATCGGGTCGCTGGCGAAGCCTGCTGATCTCAAACGCTACGGGTACGGTATGTGTCCTGTGGGCCCAGCGCGCGATCAGAAGCCCGGCGTCCGAGTCCACATCGATGGTCAGCAGCTGGCCGGGCGTGGCGCCCTGCTCCAGCGCCCAGAGTGTGAAGTCCACCAGAGGTGCACTCATCAGACTGTGCACGGAAGAGAAAACCGGACGGGTGCCCTGGGTGGGAAACACCGAATTGGCGTAGATCTGCTCCCTGACCGCATCGGTCACTTCAAAGCGCAGACCACTGGATGCTTCGATTTCCTGCAAGTACCCGTGCACCGCCACCGCGATGAGCTTTTGGTAGGTCGAGCGGTTCAGACTGGGATAGACAACGTGGTTGTTGCCAAGCCGGGCAATTTGCTCGGGCTTGAAGCGCTCACTCAGCGCCCGCTTCACATCAATGAGCGAAAGCTTGCGGGTCATGGCATGGAACACATCAGCATCTGTGTCGCAGTCTTCCACACGACTGGCGGCATCTGCATACATCTCATCGAGATTGCCACAAACAAAAATCAGCAGTTTCGAGTAATCCGTCTCCCACGCATGGGGGTCTTGCATGAAGGCAACCAAGCGACTGTGGAGATCCTGCGGAGACCAGGTCATGATTTCCATGATGGACTCCTTGAGCTTCAACGTCGCTTTAAATTCCTGGGCCTGATACGGCGGCAGAGTGAACTTCGAACGATCATTACGGGGCGTTCGCGCGAACAGCCCAACGACCACATCCTCCTCGTCAGCATCCGACTTCATGCCAACCCGCTTGTGTTCGTCACGATATGCAGCCTCGGCCAATCTGCGCTCCATATCCCCAAGGAAGCTGATGTTGGGAGGCAATTTCCCGTCGGAAAGCAAGCCCCACACATCCATGTAGTGCTCGACCTTGCGCTCGCGCCCATCGCGGTCAATGGTCCTGAACCGCTGGAACTCATCGAGAACGAGGATTCCGGGAGTGCCCTCGGCGATCGCCGAGTCTGACAACATGGAGCCGATCGACACCCCTCCTCCATTGGAATAGCCGTCCATCTGAACTTCGATCAGGCGGTCATAGAACCCGAGCTTCTTTGACAGGCTGCGAATGAGTTGGGTCTTGCCCGTACCGGTGAGCCCCCATAGGTTCACGATGACTGGCCGGTTGATGACGTCGGGCAGGACGTACCACGCCCGTATTGTGTCGATCACGCGATCGATGATGTCATCAATCCCAAAGAGTTCGGTCTTGAGTTCTGCGGCGATGTGTCGTAGCTGAGCGCTGCGTTCACTGATGTGCGCGCGCAATTGGTTGTTCGTTGTTTTCATGGTGGTAGAAATTTCTGTTGGGGTTCTGCAGCGGTCACATCTCGCGCGACCGCCATGGAATGGAGATCGCTATCAACGCCAGAAGCGAAGCAGTTTCAGGAAGGCGACCAGATCGGCTTTAGCCGTCTTGGCCACTTCGCGCAGGAGCGCGATGCGCTCCTCGGGCCTGACCTTCAAGAGCAGATGCAGGAGTAACGCGAGGAGTAGCGCCACCGCAGCACCCGCCACAAAGAGCCAGGCGTCCATGGGATCCCAATCCCTGCGGAAGATGAGATACGCGTTGATGGCGCTCAACGCCAGGAGCGTCAGGTGAATGACCCAGTGCATCGTTGATTCCTTTCGTGGCCATGCCAGTGAGTCAGTTCATCCATAGCGTCTCGCAATACACCGCCCTCTGCATGTCGACCGCCCGCCGGACATCCAGCCCCTTATAGGAACCAAACCCCAAGATCCAGGCGAGATAACGTCCGACCTGGGGGTCGGCTTCACACAGTGCCTGCAGGGGCTTGGTCAGCACCTCTGCTCTGACACGGCTGATCCGCTGGTACATGTCAGGCGTCGATACGTAGTGACGTCCAAACATGAGCTCGCGCAGGCAGAGGTAGTAGCCACAGGGGTTGACCAACAGCGCCACGGCAACGGGCTCCCAGCTGGATTTGAGGACCAAGGTTCTGCAACGGCGGGCACGCCCCATGGCCGCTAAACACTGCGAAAGTGCTGTCGGGTCTCCTTCATCCAGTTCTCGGGGCGCAGAACGCAAAGGCAGGAGATATGCGGAGACCAGTTCATCCAATGCAAAAACCGTTGTGACGAATGGCACCAGCGCCTGGTTAGAAAGCAGCGGTAGTTGCCCGAGCAACTGGGCACGTTGTTCAGCCTGGACCTGCATAGCACGCTGACTCTGGGGGGCTCCGAACATGTCCTGCGTTCCTTGTCGGGCTCGGTGATTACGCACGGGAGGCTCCTTTCTTGGAGGCTGCCCTGCGGGTGGTCGCACGGCTGCTGGTTTCTCCCGTCCGCCCGCGGGGCTCGAGGATGAAGTCCTCTTGAGTCAACCGCTGACCGATTTCTGCCGGGTCTATGTCGCCGGTGATCTGGGCTACGCACAGGGGCAGCTCGACGAAGTGCACTGCGGCGGGCAGTCGATCAATGAGTTCCAGCACTTGGGCATGCAGTTCACGATGGATCTCATTCCAACGCTCTGCGGGGACCGCTTTGCGAAAGCTTGCTGGTAACGCCAAGATACACAGGCCCTTGTGCTCCTGCACAAAGTGGGTAGGGGTGGAGCCAGCGGAAGAGGCGTTCTTGGATATTGGATTGGATGTGGGTTTCATGGATGTAGGGGTCTAGTTGTTCAGCGTGTGGGGCGCATAGTCAGAGGATTGCCATGAAGCCGATGGCGGCGGTGATGCGCGCGACTTGCTGGCGGTCGAGCTCTTCGTCTCCACTGACGTCGAGCACTGCGCCCAACGTGCTGCCGCATTCGGCATCACGTGATCGCAAGCGGCGCAAGGGGGCGTCGAGGATCACAAGGCGCCGCGCGACAATTTCTTCGCGTTCCTCGCTGTTCAGGCTGAGCACAGGGTCTCGGTCGGGATGGTCATGCAGGTAGCCCGCCAGTCCACACGGAGCGACCAAAGCGGCTGCGACTGCCACATCCCGCTCCCATGCGTGCAGGGCCGGATACCGTCGGGCGCGTTTGGACATCTGAAGGCTCCAGTCGAGCAGGGAATGTTCTGCAGATTGGCAACACTCGGGCGCCCAGGCGCCCCTCGCCGGTATGGAGTACGCCGCAAGAAGTGCCTTGTCGAACACTTCTGCGACAAAGCTACGAAGACTCTTGTTGGCGCAGGCTGGCAGGTGATCGAGCAGGTTTGCGACTCCATGAATTTGCTCAAGTCTGGAGGTCAACGACCTGTTCTGTGGAGCCGCTGGTGCCGGTGGCACGTCACAGCTCTCGAAACATGGGGCTCGGGAATATCGGCGCACAGAGATGGGGTTCATGGTTTCCTGGCGTTTGAAGACTGAAGGTGAATGAGGTAGCCGGGCCAGCGTCGGCAAGGCTCCGCCCAGACCGCTGCCTGGAGCAGCGGCTATGGGTGTGTCGACGGTGGCTTAGCGCAAGCTCAGACGTGCATTTGGTGGGGCGACGTCATGCGAGCGTGCATCTCAACCCAGGGCGGGGGCTGTGGGTCCTCTCCCGCCCGTCCTTCAGGCAGGGTGATGTCTTGTGATGTGCTTGACCAGCGCGCACGCGCTCCGTCAATACCCAAGTGCGCAAGGCCTCGTGGCTTGGGCACGGGCATGGGCGGCAAGTCACCGGCTGCCGTTTCTGCAAACAGGTTGCTGCTGCCCACTTGCTGCAGATTTGCGCTGTCCATGCGCAACACCTGGCCAGTGGCAAGCCGACTGGCCAGCAGTCGCTCCATGGCCGAGCCGTCCTGGCGCGTGAGGTTGGGCACATACCGGCTGTAGACCCTGAACAGCATTTCTGTTGAGGTGTGGCCGAGCTGGCGTGCGATCCATTCAGGAGCCTCACCGGAAGCCAGCCACAAGGTGGCCGCGGTGTGGCGCATCTGGTAAGGCCTGCGTTCAGTCATGCCCAAATGGCGCAGCAATGGATACCAGATGCGGTCCGTGAAGTTCTTGTTATCCAACGGCGCGCCCATCAGGTTGCAGAACACGTAGTCGGACAGTTGTCCCGTCACCTCGTACTGCTTGGCGAGGGCCTCGACGACCGGCTGGCTCATCTGGATGTCGCGTTGGCTGCCGTCGGTCTTGGTGTATTCATCCTCTCCAAGGACGACGGTTTCCCGGACCCGAATCAAGCGGTGCTCGAAATCGACGTAGCGCCATTTGAGGCCATGGACTTCTCCAGTGCGCATGCCGGTGAAAAAGCGCACGGTGAAATAGTTGCGATAGTCCGCACGGACGGTCGCCAGGATGCTCTGTACATCCTGCAGGCTGAACGGATCCACATCGACCTTGCGCACACGCAGTCGTTTGATGTTGGTTGTGGGCGTCGTAAACTCGAATCGGTCGGCGGCTTCGTCAATGATCTGGCAAAGCGTGCCAATGATCTCGTTGATCCGTTTGGGTGAGAGTCCTTCCTTGTCTCCGCGACCTTTTACTTTGGCGAGTGTGGCGCGATAGGCAAGGATGTCGGATTTGGTGATGCTGCTGACCACCTTTTGTCCGAAGTGAGGGATCAGGCGACCGTCCAAGGTGGAGCGCAGGGATCGGATATGGCTGCGTCGCCATTCGATCTCGTGCTCTTTAAACCACTGTCTTGCGAAGTCTTGAAAATGTGGGGAAGAGCTATTGACAGGTGACTGCATCGACTTGCCCACGTCGACTGCAGCCGCTGGATCGAAGCGCGATGCTAGTGCGCTCTCAGGAAAGTAATCGCGGTACTTGAAGGTGCCATTCCTCAGCGCCTTCTTGATCTTTTCCAGAACGACCTCCACCCGCTTTCGGTTTTGCAGCGTGTCAGGCAATGCTGTCTGCTCACGGCAACGAACATTGCGATAGGTGAAGTCCATCACCAACTTGCCGGTTTCATTTCTGACTGTGACCTTAGCCATGGAGAACTGCTCCATTGGCCATCGGGATTGCATTCATGCCAACTGGCAACAGGGTCGAGGCGACCTTCATGTCACGTTCAATGGTCTCCCACACAAACAAGATCTTTCTGCCACCGAACGGTCGCACATAGTGCACCCCCTCCATCAGCACGCTGTCTTTGAGACGTTCTCGGATTGTCCGAACGTCATACTTGATCCTTGACGACAATTCATCTGTAGTGAGGTAGGTCTGCTCATTCATGGTTGCTCCTGTAGAATCTTTACATCAAGCGATAAAAATATTTATCACTTGATCCCGATGATACACAAGCAAACACAATTTTCAAGTCATTTGATGCTTTTTTTTATCATTCGCCATTTTTTACTCCCATGATCAGGTTCAAGCTAGGCGAGATGATTGAGAAAAAACAGTTCGCTGATGCGCGTCGTATCACCGTCAGCGAGATAGCTGCAGCAACCGGTTTGAACAGGATGACGCTGTCCAAGATCCTCAACCAGAAGGGTTATGGAACTGGAACCGAGACGATCGACAAGCTTTGTGAGTACTTCGCTTGCCGCGTCGAAGACCTGATGGAGCATGTTAGGTCCGACGAACCTCCCGCTTCTGTCTCCGACTGAATTGCATCTGGGCATCGGCCCTGTAGCGATCCCCACAGGATCTCCGCTTCAGGCGGTTGTCGATCACACAGGTACTCTAGTTTGCTTGGTCAGCTTCAGGCTGATTGCAGCCGCTCGGAGTTGAGACTCGAACGACCGGCTGCTCCAGAAGCAGCCGGTCATTGGCAGCTAGCGCTTTCGTCTCATCGATTGCGGCGACTGCCCTTAAATTTCCGTTTGCTCGGAAATCTCCAGGGCATCATCAACCTCGATGCCAAGGTACCTGACCGTTGATTCCAGCTTTGAGTGCCCAAGGAGCAATTGCACTGCGCGCAGATTCTTTGTTCGTCGGTAAATCAGCGTTGCCTTGGTCCTTCGCATGGAGTGTGTGCCGTAGTCCGCGCGGTCCAGTCCAAGGTCGTCGACCCAATGCCCAAGAATTCTGGCGTACTGTCGGGTTTCAAGATGAGGTGAATCGTGGAGCCTGCTTGGAAACAGGAATTGTTCTGACTTCAGCCCGGCCTGTTTGATCCACGTCTGCAGGGCGTCTCGGGTGGTCTGTGTGATTTCGAATTGCACCGGACGCTGAGTCTTGCTCTGCATGACGATGACACGTGTGGCCATCTGATCTCCATGGCACACGTCCCGGACCTTGAGGGCCACAAGGTCGCATGCGCGCAGCTTGCTGTCGATGCCTAGGTTGAACAGTGCAGCTCACGCACCCGACCTTCAATCTGGAGGCGGACATGCAGCGCCCAAATGTCCTTCAGCTTAAAAGGTGCCTTTTGCCCGACGATCTTTCCCTTGTTCCACGGCTCGCGATGATCGGCATTACCTGCGGTTTTCATGATGGTCTCCCACCGAGTTGAGGGCTTTATAGGATGCGCCCTCGCATCGTTAGATTACCGTCTATTACCCGCAGCTAGCGAACAATGTGCAGCGCTCGGCGTCGACGTCCGACACAGACATCGCCGATGTACCCGGTATGCGCTGCACCGAATCGGGTGATCTGTCCGTCATGACGCGCATAGGCTCGAATGCCCCGCACCAATCGCATGGAGATTGACCGGAGCCATCAGAGTCGTCGTCTACATGCTCCCTCCATCAGGTAACAGATGAGAGAAGCCTCAAGTATTTGACGGAATTAGGCCACCACGCTTTTTAGTTTCCATTGTTTGACCAGGCCGTAGATCGCCGGAATCACCGCCAGCGTGAGCACGGTCGAAGAAATCATCCCGCCCACCATCGGGGCAGCGATACGACTCATCACTTCCGAGCCCGTGCCCGTCCCCCACAGGATGGGCAGCAGGCCCGCCATGATGGCGACCACGGTCATCATCTTGGGGCGCACCCGCTCGACCGCGCCTTCCATGATGGCTTCGTAGAGATCGGCCACGCCAGGCTCCTTGTTTTCCGATCGGCGCCGGGCCTGAATCTCTTCCCAGGCATGGTCGAGGTAGATCAGCATGATGACGCCCGTCTCTGCTGCCACCCCGGCCAGTGCGATGAAGCCCACCGCGACAGCCACCGACATGTTGTAGCCCAGCCACCACATAAGCCAGATGCCCCCCACAAGGGCAAACGGCACCGACAGCATGACGATCAAGGTTTCGGTCAGGCGCTTGAAGTTCAGGTACAGCAGCAGGAAGATGATGAGCAAGGTGACCGGGATGACGACCTTCATCTTCTGCACCGCGCGCTCCATGGATTCGAACTGGCCGCTCCAGGTGGCGTAGTAGCCGGGCGGGAACTGAACTTGCTCGTTCACGGCCTTGCGCGCGTCGGCCACATAACCGCCGATGTCGCGGTCCCGGATGTCGACAAAGATATAGGCCGACAGCAGCGCGTTTTCGGTACGGATGCCGGGTGCCCCCTTGGCGACTTCCACGCGCGCCACCTGTCCCAGCGGGACCATGGCGCCGTCCATGGTGGGCACCAGCACTTCACGGGCGATCTGCTGCGGGTCGGCGCGCAGCTCGCGCGGGTAGCGCACCGTCACGCCAAAGCGCTCGCGGCCTTCCACCGTGGTGGTCACCATTTCGCCGCCCAGGGCCGTGCCAATGACATCCTGCAGCTCTCCTACCCCCAGGCCGTAGCGTGCCAGTTGCGCCCGGTCGGGTTCGATATTGAGGTAAAAGCCCCCGGTGATGCGTTCCGCGAACGCCGAGGTCGTTCCGGGCACCTGCTTGACCACGGTCTCGATCTCGCGCGCCAGGCGCTCCATCTCGCCCAGGTCCTTGCCGAAGACCTTGATGCCAATGGGCGTGCGGATGCCGGTGGAAAGCATGTCGATGCGGGCCTTGATGGGCATGGTCCAGGCGTTGGACACGCCAGGAAACTGCAGTGCCTGGTCCAACTCCGCGATCAGCTTGTCGATCGTCATGCCCGTGCGCCACTCGGACTCCGGCTTGAGGTTGATGACGGTTTCGAACATCTCGGTCGGTGCCGGGTCCGTGGCCGTGTTGGCGCGCCCGGCTTTGCCGTACACCGACGCCACCTCGGGGAAGCTCTTGATGATCTTGTTCTGCGTCTGCATCAGCTCGGCCGCCTTGGTGATGGACATCCCGGGCAGCGACGCGGGCATGTACAGCAGCGTGCCTTCGTTGAGCGTGGGCATGAACTCCGAGCCGAGCTGGCTGGCGGGGTAGAACGACACGCCCAGCACGATGATCGACGTGGCAACCGTCAGTTTCTTCCACCGCATCACGGCGGCGATGATGGGACGGTAGATCCAGATGAGGAACCGGTTCACCGGGTTGCGTGCCTCCGGCATGATGCGCCCACGGATGAACAGCATCATCAGCACGGGCACCAGCGTCACCGACAGTAGCGCGGCACCGGCCATGGCAAAGGTTTTGGTATAGGCCAGTGGCGAGAACAGGCGGCCTTCCTGCGACTCCAGCGTGAACACCGGCAGGAAGGACACGGTGATGATGAGCAGCGAGAAGAACAAAGCCGGGCCCACCTCCTTGCAGGCGGCAATCATGGCTTCCACGCGATCGGTGTTGGTGTGCTCCTCGGGCAGGCGCTCCAGGTGCTTGTGGGCGTTCTCGATCATGACGATGGCCGCGTCCACCATGGCACCGATGGCAATGGCGATGCCCCCCAGGCTCATCAGGTTGGAGTTCATGCCCAGGAGGCGCATGGAGATGAAGGCGATCAGCACCCCCACCGGGAGCATCAGGATCGCCACCAAGGCTGAGCGCACATGCATCAGAAAGACCACGCAGACCAGCGCGACGATCAGGCTTTCTTCGATCAGTGTGCGCTTGAGCGTTTCAATCGCGCGGTGAATCAGGTCGGAGCGGTCGTACACCGCCTCGATGGTGACACCCTGCGGCAGGCCGGTCGACACCTCGGCGATCTTCTCCTTCAGGTTGTGAATCACTTCCAGCGCGTTCTGGCCGTAGCGCGCCATGGCGATGCCCGAGACCACCTCGCCCTCGCCATTGAGCTCCGTCAGACCCCGGCGCTCGTCGGGCGCCAACTCCACGCGGGCGATGTCACGGATGAGAACCGGCGTGCCCTTGTCGGCCTTGACCACCAGGTTCTCGATGTCGCCAACGCCGCGCAGGTAGCCCTTGCCGCGCACCATGTACTCGGTCTCGGCCATCTCCACCACGCGGCCGCCCACGTCTCGGTTGGAGTCGCGCACCACCTGCGACACCTTGGCCAAGGGAATACCGTAGGCGCGCAGCTTCACCGGGTCGACGGTGATCTGGTAGGTCTGCACGAAGCCGCCGATCGACGCCACCTCGGCCACGCCATGGGCCTTGGTGAGCTGGTAGCGCAGGTACCAATCCTGCAGCGTGCGCAGCTCGGCCAGGGTCTTGTCCTTGGCCAGCAGCGCATACTGGTAGACCCAGCCCACGCCGGTGGCGTCTGGCCCGATCTGCGGCGTCACGCCCTTGGGCATGCGCCCGGCGGCGAAGTTGAGGTATTCGAGCACGCGCGAGCGGGCCCAGTAGATGTCGGTGCCGTCCTCGAAAATGATGTAGACGAACGAGGCGCCGAAGAAGGAGAAGCCGCGCACCACCTTGGACTTGGGGACCGACAGCATGGAGGTGGTCAGCGGGTACGTGACCTGGTCCTCGACCACCTGCGGGGCCTGGCCCGGGTATTCGGTGTAGACGATGACCTGTACGTCCGACAAGTCCGGCAGCGCGTCCAGCGGCGTCTTGAGCACGGCATAGACACCGCCGACGATGACGAACAGGGTCGCCAGCAGCACCAGGAAACGGTTTCTCCCCGACCAGTCAATGATCTTCGCAAGCATGGTGTCTCCCGAAAATCAGTTGTGGCCGGCGTGAGGGTTAGCCGCAGCCTTGCCCAGAGGCTTGACGGCGGTAATCACCCATTCGCCCTGACCGCGTTCGAGAAACTCGAATGCCACCGCTGCGCCGGGCTTGAGCTCTTTCAGCAAGCCGCTGTTGGCGACCTTGAACTCCATGGACATGGCCGGCCATTTGAGGCTGGCCACCGGGCCATGCGCCAGGGTGACCGTGGAGGTTTTGGTGTCAACCTCCTCCACCGTGCCTTCGGCCTGGTGGCCCACGCCGGTGACGGCCTGGGTACTGGTGGAACCCTCCGTGGGGATTTGCGCACCGTGTCCTGCATGTCCCAGGCTCCCGACGGCAGCCTTGAGATTGCTTTCCGCATCGATGAGGAAGTTGGCGGCCACCACCACCATCTCGCCATCCCGCACGCCCTCGATGATTTCGATGCGGTCCTCGCTGCGGGCACCGACCTTCACGTCACGGGGCTCGAAACGGCCCTCCTGGAGTTGCACCAGCACGATCTGGCGCGTGCCGCTGTCGATGACGGCCGACGCCGGCACGGTCAGGACAGACCCCTTCGAGGTGGCGGGCAGTTCCACCTGGGCAAACATGCCCGGCTTCAGCAGTCCGCCTGGATTGGCCAATTCCACCCGCACGGGCACGGTGCGGGTTTCCGCCGTGAGCGTGGGATAGACGTAGGTGATGGAGCCGGTGAACACCTTGTCGGGGTAGGCATTGATGCGAACCGATGCCTTCGCGCCGGGCTTGACCAGGCCGATGTCCTGCTCGAACACATCGGCGATCACCCACACGGACGATAGATTGGTGACCTGGTAGAGCGCGTCGCCCGGCATGAAGCGCATGCCTTGCACGGCCTTCTTTTCGGTCACGATACCCGCCACCGGCGAGCGGAACGTGAGCGTGCGGCGCGCCGCGCTCGACTGGGCCAGCGCCTTCACCTGTTCGTCCGAAATATCCCAGTTGCGCAGGCGCGTCAGGCTGGATTCGGCGAGCTGGCGCATGCCGTTCTGCGTTTCCTCGCTGGCGCCTTTCAAGGCATCGACCCCCTGGGCGGCGATGGCGTATTCGCGCTGCGCCGACACCAGCTCCGGGCTGTAGACCTCGAACAAGGGCTGGCCCTTGCCCACGGCCTGTCCGGTCGCATTGACATGCAGGCGTTCCACATAGCCCTCGAACTTGGGCGTGATGGCGTAGGTCAGGCGCTCGTCGGGTTCCACGCGGCCTGCGGCGCGCACCATCTTGTCCAGGGAGCGCAAACTGGCGGCCTCGACACGAACCCCGAGCTTCTGGACCTTGTCGGTGCTGATCTTGATCTGATGGGCGCTCCCAGCATCCGGCTCTTGCTCGCCTTCATAGACCGCGATGTAGTCCATCCCCATCGGGTCCTTCTTGGGCGTGGGTGAGGTATCGGGCAACCCCATCGGATTGCGGTAATACAGAACCTTGCGCTCCTTCTTGTCACTTGCCGAACCCACTGTCGAAACCGCTTGCGTCGCCTCGTGCGCGGCGGATTGCCGCTGGCCGTACCAGTAACCGCCGCCCGCGGCCAGTGTCGTGGCCGCCAGCACGAGCGCGCCCACCTTGAGATTTGTTGTCACAGTTCTTCTCCAACGATGCGCTCGATGTCTGCCAGCCGCGTTTGCGCGGCCACACCTGCCTTGACCTGGTTGAGCTTGGCCTGGCGTATCTGCCTCTGGGCATCCAGCAGCGTGGCGAAGTCCACCTTGCCCGATTCATAGCCTGCCAATGCAGACCGGTAGGTCAGTTCCGACTGGGGCAGCAGGCTCTCCGTGGTCAATGCCAGCGTGCGGCGCGCTGCCTCCAGGCCAGCGACGTTTTCGTATAGATCGGCGAGCACCTGGTTGGTGGCGACTTCGCGGCGCGAGCGCGCGGCCTCCAGCATGGCCTGCGCCTCCCGTTCCTGCGCGCGCCGGGTATCCTGCTGCAGCGGAATGGTGACCTCGACCATCAGTTCCCATTCGCGGATCGACTTGCCGTACTGGATGGGCGAGAGCCCCACCATGAAGTCCGGATAGCGGTTCTTGTAGGTGAGTTCGCGGTTCTTTTCGGCGGCGAGGATCTGCGATTCCTCGGTTCTCAACAGCGGATTACTGGCCCGCGCACGCTGCTCCAGGACATCGAAGCGCATGCTCTCGGACGCAGGAAGCGTGCGAATGCGCTCCGGCGTGGCCAACGTCTCGCTGGCGGGACGCCCCACGAGCGCTTTCAACCGCGCCTGCAGCTGGCTGCGTTCCGCTTCAAGTGCGATCAATTCATTGCGCATGCTGGTCTGCTCCAGCTGCGCGCGGATCACGTCCTGCTGCGCCGCCAGTCCGCTGGCATAGCGCACCTGGGCCACCTTCTCCAGGCGTGCCATCAGATCCAGGATCTCCCGGGTGAGCCGTTCATTCTGGTCAAGGTAGTAAAGCTGAGCGTAGGCCGTCTTGATCTTGGCGGCCAATTCGCTCCAGGTACCCGCCACCCGTCCCCGCGCTGCCTCTGCCTGCAGTTCAGCGGCTTCACGCTTGAGGCCCCGTTTCCCGAACCATGGCAGCTCCTGCGTGAAGATGTAGCGTGTGCTGCCGACCCGCCCTGGCAGCAGCGTCGGATTGCGCTCGCCCATCCGGGTGATGTCGCGCAGCTCCATGCCGAACTTGGGGTCGGGCAAGGCCCCGGCGGGCAGCACCCGCTCTGCGGCGGCATCGGCTTCGAACTGCATGCCGGCGAACTCTGGATTGCCCTCCCGCGCCGCAACCAACAGCCCTTCCAGATGGGCACCGAGCCGCACCTCCTGGCTGAAACTTGCCTGGCTGAAAACGAGTGCCAGCACAGCGGCGCCGACGGATAGTCTCAAGCGGATCGCGGGCATCACTTACCTTCCGATCCACGCAAGGCAGTGTTCAATTGGTCAACGACCTCCGCCCAATCCGCATCCAGCAATATTTCATCCCGCAGCAGGGACGATTGCGCTTCGCTCCAGAAAGGGGCGTTTTCCAGTCGGATGGATGGGTGGAGTGGGCTGTGGCGCGCCAGGAATTCCTGGATGCTCCGGGTGTCAGAGGCCAGCCCCAGTTGTTGAAATAGCTCGGTGAACCGATGGTAGGTCGAATCCATGGCGTTGATTCCCTCAGTGTTTTTCACGGTGTCAGCCGTGTTCTGGCGGCGCGCTTGATCCGCAGCGCCATCCCATACAGCCATTCTCGACAGGCCGGCCTGATAGAAGGATGAGCCTCAGATTACTTTTCTGTTATCTGCGGCTAACTGCAGCAACTGCGCTGCAGCTGTACCGACGGGCAAGGCATGGATCTGAACGAGCAAAACACGCAGCAATCCTCCGGGCGAGGTCGCAGAAGTGCCTTGCACTGGCGGCATTCGTAGAAATACTGGCAGGCATTCGTGGGCATCGATTCCTGCCGTGCGAAGCCGCAGTGCGGGCAGGTCAGCACGGATTCGAGAAGAGCGGCATTCATGGTTTTTGCGGGGAGGTGCCTACACCATCAATGGCCACGGCGCAGTCGCAGCGCATTGAAAATCACCGACGCCGAACTGAGGCTCATCGCCAATGCCGCGATCAGAGGGGACAGAAGCCACCCGGTGAACGGATACAGCACGCCAGCGGCAATCGGCACGCCGATGCCGTTGTAGACAAAAGCGAAGAGCAGGTTCTGGCGCATGTTCCGGACGGTGTCGACGGAAATGTCCCGTGCTGCCGTGATACCGCGCAAGTCGCCCTTGACCAGCGTGACCTGGCCGCTGTTCATGGCCACGTCGGTGCCGGTGCCCATGGCCACGCCGACGTCGGCCTTGGCCAACGCGGGGGCATCGTTGATGCCATCGCCGGCCATGGCGACGATATGGCCGCTTCTCTGAAGCTTGTCCACAAGCTCCAGCTTGTCGGCAGGCTTGACCTCTCCATGCACTTCGTCGATGCCGAGCCTGGCCCCCACGGCCTTGGCCGTGGTCAGGCCGTCGCCGGTCGCCATCACGATGCGCAGGCCGCTGGCATGGAGCGTCCGGATCGCATCCGGTGTGGTGGACTTGATGGGGTCGGTCACAGCCAGAATGCCTGCCAGCTGCCCGTCCACGGCCAGGTGCATCACGCTGGCGCCGTCGCCGCGCAGCCGCTCGCCGTCGGCCTTGAGCGCATCGGTGGCAACACCCTCTTGCTGCATCAAGGCGGTGTTGCCCAGGACCAGGCGCCGGCCCTCGATCGTGCCGCGCACGCCGATGCCGCTGCCGGACTCGAAATCGGCAGGCTTGACCAGCTCCAGCCCCTTGGCGCGCGCGGCGCTGACGATGGCGTCGGCCAGCGGGTGCTCGCTGCCCTGGTCCAGGCTGGCAGCGAGGCGCAGCACCTCGTCGGGCGTGTAGCCCGTGGCCGCCACGGCCGTGTCGAACGCGGGCTTGCCTTCGGTCAGCGTGCCGGTCTTGTCCACGATCAGGGTGTCTACCTCACGCATCTTCTCGATGGCGCCGGCGTCGCGGAACAAAACGCCCTGGGTGGCGGCGCGGCCGGTGGCCACCATCACCGACATGGGAGTGGCCAGGCCGAGAGCACATGGGCAGGCGATGATGAGCACCGCCACCGCGTTGATCAGGCCGAAGACCCAGCTCGGCTCGGGTCCGAACAGGCCCCAGACCAGGAAGGTGGCCAACGCGATCAGCACCACTACCACCACGAACTTGCCGGCCACCACGTCGGCCATGCGCTGCATGGGGGCCTTGGAGCGCTGGGCGTTGGCCACCATCTGCACGATCTGCGACAGCATGGTGGCCGCGCCCACTTTCTCGGAGCGCATCACCAGGGCTCCGCTGGTGTTCAGCGTGGCGCCGATCACCTTGTCGCCGATGCGCTTGGTCACAGGCACGGGCTCGCCCGTCAGCATGGATTCGTCCACGGCGCTGTGGCCCTCGGTCACCACGCCATCGACAGGCACCTTCTCGCCGGGACGGATGCGCAGCAGGTCGCCGACATGCACATGGGCCAGCGGCACGTCTTCCTCGCTGCCGTCGGTATTGATGCGACGCGCAGTTTTGGGTGCCAGACCGAGCAGTGCCTTGATCGCGGCGGAGGTCTGTGAACGGGCCTTGAGTTCGATGATCTGGCCCAGCATGGTCAGCGAGATGATGACCACGGCCGCCTCGAAATAGACCGCCACGCGGCCCATGGAAACGAACGAGTCCGGGAACACGCCGGGCGCTGCCGTGGCGACCAGGCTGTAGAGGAAGGCCGCGCCCGTCCCCAAACCGATCAAGGTCCACATGTTGGGACTGCGTTGGACGAGCGACTGCCAGCCGCGGACAAAGAATGGCCCGCCCGTCCACGCCACGACAGGCAACGACAGCACCAACTCCACCCAGGTTTGTACCCTCATGTCAAACCATCCGAGACGGTGCCCGAACATCGCCAAAACCGTCACGAGCACCGTGAGCGGCAATGTCCACCAAAAGCGCCGCTGAAAATCGCGCAACTCATGGTTGTCTTCCTCGTCCAGGGGAATGATGGGCTCCAACGTCATCCCGCACTTGGGGCAATTGCCGGGATGGTCCTGCCGTACTTCAGGATGCATGGGGCAGGTATATACCGTTCCAGCCGGCGCTGGCGGTGGTTCGATGGGCGCATCGACATGCGCCGATGCGGCGTGCGGCACCGGTGATTCACCATGGACGTGGCCGTGTTGATGACCATGCTGATGGCCTTGTATCGGCGCCCCCTCTGGCACCAGAAGCATCTGGCACTTGGGGCAGCGCCCCGGGTGGTCCTTCCGAATTTCAGGATGCATGGGGCAGTGGTAGATAAGCGCTGTGCTTGCTGGCATGGTCTGTGGCTCCAGGTTCAACTCCATGGTGACAACGGGCACCGGTCGCGGGGTCAGGTCGGGTTGCGGAAATGCATTGCGCGGCCAGCGAAATAAAGGAAACGTAATTTGCAGGTCATCGTTTTGTTGGTCGCGGATTCATACAGTCTGTCCGTGCCTTTCGCACAGGCAGGACATCCCGCCTCAACCCATAGACAAGGACTTCAAGATGATTGCAAAAACCACTTCTTTTTCGCTCACCGTTGCCCTCATGGCTCTGTCTGGCATGGCCCAAGCGACCTCTGCATGGCATCAAGGAAATGGTGATGTGGTTCACATCACGCCCGAGCACATTGGGCAAAACACGGCCAAGCGCACCCTGGATCCGAAAGTCCATGACCAGATGCTCCACGGTGACTCGGTAGCCCCGCAAATGGGGCAGAAATTCGATGTGGCCACTGCGGGCAGCAAGACGCGGCAGCAGGTTGTCCAGGAACTGCTCAGCCAATCCATCAACGAGCGCGAGCAAATGAAAAAGCTCTACGCCAACTGATCGTTGTCCTGCCCGCTCAAGGCCCGCTGCCACGGCAGCAGGCCTGTCCTGAAGGAGCACCTCAGTGCTCCAGTGATTTGTGGTACTGGTCATTGAGTTGGTCATGGCGTGCACGGATTTCCCGTGGCCACTGCGCCTTGATCCATGACAGCACGGCAACAATTTCCGCATCATTCAAAACCCCGTCATAGATGGGCATGTCGGTGCGATATCCAGGCTGCCGGATCATCTGGGCCAAACCATGCTTGGTGATGGCGAAAAGCTGTGCATCAGGATGGTGCCAGGTGTGCCCGCTTTCATCGTGTGGCGGCGCCGGCAACAGACCGTTCGGTCCGTGTTCACGCCAGTTCGGTTGCCCCTGGCCACGGACTCCGTGACAAGCTGCGCAATGCTGTGCATAGATGCGAGCGCCGGCCTGCACCGTCTGTGGGTCATCGGGACGAAGCGCATAGGGTTCTGGCGCGGCAGTCCATGCACCTTTCGCGCTCAACGCATACCAACCTGCCGCAGCCAGGAGCACGGCTAGCAATCCGCCCAAGGCCAGGTTCACCGTGTTCGAGCGCATGGGCAACTCAGGCCTTCACACATCCACGGTTGCCGTGCGAATGCGCCGCAAGGACCGTATGACGAGCCTTGGCACCTAAGGATGGAGGAACTGCACTCATGGACACCTCCGAGAAAGAAGAGAACCGGCGGCCAGAATTTTCTACCCCAGCCGGGGAAAAAAGCGCGGGACTTGGCTTGCATAGTCTTGCCAGTCCTTGCCGAAGCGCATCGCGCTCTCACGTTCCTCCGCCAAGGACAATCGGCCATACATCACCATCAAGACGGGAAACATCAGCAATATCAGCAAGGTCGGCCATTGCAGCAGGAAGCCCAGCATGATCAACACGAAGCCGATGTACTGCGGGTGGCGCAGCCGCGCGTAAGGGCCTGTCCGCGCCAATTGACCCGCACGCTGAGCCGCATACAGCACCGGCCATGCTTCTGCCAGCAGCCAGAAGCCGCCACCAATAAACACATAGCTGAGGATGTGGAATGGGCCGAAATGCGGATCGCCCCCCCAACCGAACAGCAGTTCCAGCAAATGCCCCGCGTCATGGCCCAGAAGATCCACGGAGGGAAATTTCTGCCCCAGCCAGCCCGAAAGGAAATAGATGGTCATCCCCCTCACCGGGATGGTCGATGGCTGCGTGCAAACGATCCAAGCCTCGGACCCATGCATTACAAAGTTCCTGCAGGAGCAAAGCGCTGGCCTTGGTGTCCCGTCCATCCAGATCGAACGTGATCCAGACACGGGATTGCTGGTGGGCAATGTGCCAGGAATCCCAGGTGCGTACACCCAAGGTGAAACCGTCGAAGAACTCTGCGCACACCTGACAGAGGTATTGGAGATGCTGCAGGAACACACCGCAGTCGCCCTCAAAAGACCTCTACCCGAACATGCGCTGGATTCAGGCGCATTGGGTGTGGTGGTTCACGTCCATGGGCAAGGTGCTGCTTATGAGGTGGAGTTCTTGACGCAGGATGGGCATACCGTCTGCGTCGAGACACTCCAACCGGAGAATCTGGCTCCAGCACCGCTTTCTGCCATGGGTGAAGATGCACGACAGGACTTGCTTCAGAGCGAAGAAAGTCGCAAGAAGCCTCGACTACCCTGATCAACTTCTATCCGTTGGGCGTGTCATCGTGCCTTTGCTGACGAGGTCAGCAACTGCCGCACCCGCGCAAAACCCTCTGGAGTTTTGGCCACCTCTTCAGGCGTCATGCCCTCCAGTGCCTGGTTGGGAGCATCCAGCCAGCGGCGGGCTGCAAGCAGGCTTCCTTTGGCCAGGATGGCAAGGTGGTCGAGCTCTTCGAGGCGCTCATAGTCTGGACTGCCGAATTCAGCCCCCACGGGAGCCATGCGATCCCAGTCCTGCAGCAGATCCTGCTGCTCTCTGTCGCCCATATCATTCGTGGTGGCAGTCCGGGCTTTTGTCATCGCCATACATCCCTCGCAGGTTGTGCCCTGAACAATTGCGCTGAGTGTTCACACCGCTCTTTTGGGTAAGGATCCACATGAAGAATCCGCATTATGAGTCTCTGGGCAGGCGCATGCGGGAGTACCACCGCACGCACCAGTGGCGCCTGTCAGAGGGTGGCCTGTACATCCCTCATGCGTACTGGAACATGGGGCCCGACAGCCTTTCGTACTGGGATGACGTGGGCTTCATCCTCAATGGACGGCGCGTCATGGTGTGGTGGCGGCATCCTCGGGACATTTACAGCGAAGCCATCTGCTCCCTGGCTTGGGAAGAGTCTGGTGACGATCCCCGGGATCGCTGGTTGTTCGAAGGGGGAACCCAAAACTACAAGATGGTTGGCAAATCGGGCCAGCGAAAAAAGCGGAGCAGTTACACCAGTCGCGAGCCTTCGGAGGCGCAGAGCCAATACTACGCCAAGCTATTCCAGATTGAAGCGCGGTTGATGCGGGATGGGATCGACTTGGAAGTTCGCCCGTCATGGAAATGGGAGCGTCTCAGTTGGGCCATGGGTGTGACCCTGGTGGCACCGCTTGAAGTGCGCAACGAGCAAGAGGTCGCAGAAGTGGCCCACCTGGCCCGCAACCTCATCTTGCACAAAACCACGTTGTCACAGCAATTCCCGGGCTTTGTGTATGACAGAGCGAGCTGGCTGCGCGATCAAAGTCGAGAGCCAACGACCGTTTCTTCCTCCTTGGCAATGATGGCTTGCGAAGGAAGCCAGTCTCCATCTGTATCGGAGTGATCAACCATGGTGCTGCCAGCTTCAAACTGCTCCATGGAACACATTCGAGTTGACCAGAATGCTGCGTAGGGCTACAAGGACACATCATGAAAGCACTTTCGGACCCCATCTTCATTGGCACCATGGTTTTCAGTGGCGTCATGATCCTCGGCTACTTCTCTTCAAAGTGGCAGAGGACTCACATGCAGGATCGTGCGAAGGACGAGAGGTAGCTCCTGGGCGGTTACCGAGCAAGCCAAGCCGACTTCACGACTTGGGTTCAAGCGCGGCGGCCCAAGCGCTGCAAGCTGAGAGACAACGGTGCGTTGGCTCGCAACGTCGCTGCCAAACTGCGCATGTTCTGGTCGCCGGAGCAAATCGCTGGCTGGCTTAAACATATTTATTCACGCGCCGAGAGCCTGCAATTGGGTGATTACGCTGGTGTTGCGCAGAAGTGGTCGAAAGCCATTTGCGCAGGCTGACCTACTGGTGGCTGATGCAGGAGGGAGGGCTACCATGCCTGTTGAGATTGTGTTGCGTATTGACGCAGGCAAAGGTACGCTGGCACCATGAACATTTGTGATGTTGCCAGACAGTCAGTTCGGAACTACTTTGCTCCCTTGGTATGGGTATGGCGTGCGATCCATCGTCCTCGGAGCAAATCTTAGGGCAACGCTGAACAAGCTGTCGAAATTTGCCATGGGGCACTGAACGACTCAGTTGTTTGGATGTTTTGGTCTCTCGCGCCGCCCATTTGGGCAGTTCGCGGGGCCTTCAGGCCCGATTTCCGCCCTTACGGGTGCACCTGTCCCAGCAATTGCCCCTGGCAAAGGTAGATGTCGGCCAGTGCCAGGGCCGTGGATGCGCGCGTGGCGTTCTTCTGCAACCCGCGTGATGGCTCTCAGAATCCACGAATCGGCTTGGCCCTCTCGGGCGGGGGAACCAAGGCGGGGATCAAGTGTCCCTCAGGGGTAGTGTTTGACCACTCAGTGGTAGTCGCTTTCTCTCTGTTGCCGAATGGTGCCGATGTGGACTCGACCAGCAGCCTTGATTTCAAATAGCACGACATACCCGGCTGCACCAAAAGGAAAAATCAGCTCTCGCACAAATGGCCCATCATCTGTTTTGCGGCAACTAAACGGGCAAATGGCCAAAAATTGGCACGCCTGCCGTATTGCCTCAATCGCATTAGTTGGATTCTCAAGAACACCAGTCGGACTGTTTAGTTTTCACCCAAAGGCGAAATCAAAAAATCTTCTAAGATCCACCTCGGCCTCGCGGCTGAAAACGATCTGATAATTCACTTGCTAAGGCCCCCTTGCCCCTTTCGCGCAGCAGCAACCTTTGCTTCAAGTTTGGCCAAAACGGTCTCCGCTGGAATCCAGTCGCCATCCGCCTCTGACCGCGCAATTGAAGCCAAGCCACGACGCACGAACTCGGTTTGATCGCGGCGGCGAGACACCTCTTTTTGTACCGCACTTTCGACCAACGAAGCCATGGTTTCGCCATCTCCAAGCGATTGCTCGATCTCTTGGCGAAATGCTAACTCGATGCGAATTGGCGGGATTGTGGCTGTTTTCATGATTGGACTGTATCGCGTTTGCGATACTGAGTCAGTTTGCATTTTCTGTTCATGCCGTGCATGCTCCATGAACCGCCCCGGGCGATTCAAAGAGCAACAGCCGCCACCATAACTTCCGGAAGAGTCAAGTGCCCCAAGTCAGTCCAGATCAACTGCCGGACAAAGCTTCTGGTCGCACCTGCTTCCAACAGGACTTTAGATTCCGGGAGCTCTGGGTGTTTACGACTTTAGTCGGCACCCCACAAGAATCGATCGCCTGGAAACCCGCATGGATGCTAGGCCTATGTTTACGACTTTAATTGCCCAGAATACCAGTGACTCCAACAAATAAGGTCCGTCGGAAGCCTCAGGGAACCAGACCGCGTCGCAGCGGTTGCAGCCGGTCATGCTCGCATCACGACTGACCAATATCGGCGATATAGCGGCCGTACGCAAAGTTCGATAGCTGCAGTTCCGTGAAGCCTCAAGCAAACCAGGAAAAGCTGATCGATGCGTTCAAACGTCCAGAGGTCGCGGGAATGGGAATACCAACGTGAAGCGCGTTCTCCCCTGAGAGGAGTGAGCCGATACAGTCCCCCCATGTGCTTCGACGATGGCTTTGGTAATGGAGAGTCCTAAACCTGCGCCATCTGACCCAGGATGTGTTCTGGAAGGATCGGCACGATAGAAGCGGTCGAACAATCGAGAGAGATCCTTGGGTTCAATCTCTTTGCCTGTATTTTCAACAATCACTTTGATCGCGTCTTCATCTCTCGAAACGTAAATTTGAACATCTCCCTCGTCGGGTGTATGTCGTATCGCATTGGAGAGCAAATTACTTACCGCGCGGCGGAACATCAGTCGATCACCCTGAATGTCACCATCGCCATGCGCACGCAAATCGATTCCTTTTTCCTCGGCGACTGCTTCATAGAACTCTAAAAGCGCCTGCACCTCGGCCGCAGCGGAAAACCACTCCTTGTGGGGCAGATCGACCCCGCGTTCCGTCTTGGCGAGAAACAACATGTCGGCCACCATTCGGGCCAAGCGCTGTAACTCCTCCGCATTGGACGCGAGTGTGTCGCGGTAGGTATCTGCGTCTCTTTTGGCAGACAGAGTCACCTGGGTCTGCGTGAGAAGATTGCTGATCGGCGTGCGGAGTTCATGCGCCAGATCAGATGAAAAATCCGAGAGGCGCTGGAAGTCTTCTTGCAGCCGATCCAGCATATGGTTGAGTTCTCGCGCCAGATCCGCCATTTCGACAGGGACGGATTCAACGGGCATACGCCCTTCTAGCCGCTGCCCGGTGACCGTGGCAGCCCGTGTCTTCATCGCGCGCAGTGGCGCCATGCCTTGATGAGCGGCCAGCCAGCCCAGCAAGCCACTGATCAGCGTTGCAATGGCAGCATAGATCGCAAGGTTTCGCCGCAAATCCGATAGAAACTGCTTGTGGTGCTCAATATCGATGGCAACAAAGACATCGAGATCTGTTGCCGGTGCGCTCCTCGTGCGAGCCTGAAAATGAATCGCGTGAAATTCGCTTTGACCACTCTTCCATGCTTGGAGAGAGTAGCCGTCCGGAGATGGATGCCCCGAATGTGAGCGTTCGGGTAAATGGAAACCTGCCGATTGGAAAAGTGTGTTTCCTTGGGAGTCGTTCACTACAGCATAGAGGCCATGGTGATGGCTCAAGGCATCTTCCAGTCGCCACTTGGCGTCCTCTGAAGAATTGGCATGGGCCAGAATGCTCTCGATCAGGAGCTTCTTGTCTCTTAGTGCAGCACGGTCCAGTTCCTGAAAATGCCGATCTGTTGCAATCAAGAACAACAGGCCCAATCCAAGCACGACGGCAGCGGCCACCGACGTGAAAAAAGCGGTCAAGCGGCTGGTGAGTGAAAAGCGGCGTAGCACTCACTGTTCCTCGGGCGCTTCCAGAACGTAGCCCATGCCACGTACCGTTTGGATCAGTTTGACATCCTGTCCTTCGTCGATTTTGATGCGCAGGCGGCGCATGGAGACCTCGATCACATTGGTGTCGCTGTCGAAATTCATGTCCCACACCTGCGAGGCAATCAATGAACGCGGCAACACTTCGCCGCTGCGCCGCATCAATAACTCCAGAAGGCCGAATTCCTTGGCGGTCAGGTCGATGCGTTTGCCGGCGCGGGTGACGCGGCGCCGAAGCAAGTCCAGTTCCAAGTCTGCCACGCTCAGCGTCGTGCTCTCCGTTGCGCTGCGCCCGCGCCGCAGGATGGTTCGCACGCGCGCCAACAGTTCGGCGAACGAGAACGGTTTGACCAGATAGTCATCGGCGCCCAATTCCAAACCCTTCACCCGGTCCTCCACTTGGTCTCTGGCGGTGAGAAACATGGCTGGCATCTGCAAGTCGTGCTTGCGCATCGATTGCAGGACCTGCCAGCCGTTGAGCCCTGGAAGCATCACATCCAGGATCACCAGATCGTAGGTACCCTGCCGTGCAAGGTGCAGGCCGTCAATACCGTTCTGGGCCAAGTCCACGACGAATCCGGCCTCACCCAGGCCTTGGAGCAGATATTCACCCGTTTTGGGCTCATCTTCGACAATCAATATCTTCACGACGGTGCTCCACATGCTGCCATGGTGATAGTTTGACGAGGTTTGAGTCGTCTGACATGCAGATAACAGAGATGTAATCTGACGCACAGCTTTGTGTCATGGGCATAGTTCAAGAATCAGACCCATGAAAATCGAGATTCACAGTGGGTCGCCCAGGCGGCTCTCCACCTCGCTAAGCCAGTCAGCAACAAAGCTCCCCTGGATGCTTGCATGGGTCGCTACTGCCGTTTCAGCACAGACCGATTTGCCCTATCCCGCCAAGACCCTGAATTCAATGTCCGGCGAACTGGAATACGTTTCCGAGCTCGGAAAGTACCAGCCTTATGCCGACCAGCCTGTGCAGTCCTGGCGTGAGGCAAACGATCAAGTCGGTCGAATCGGGGGCTGGCGCTCCTACGCCAAGGAGGCCGCTGCGAACAGTTCTCTTGAGGCGCCTTCGACCACCAGCCCCCGCACTGGCTCCAATAAGCAAGGAAGGCCGTGATGTGGATTCGATTGCCGCAGCATAGAGCCAGGCTGGCCTTGGCTGGTTCAGCGATTGTTGTTCTGTCGGGCTGTGCCAGCATAAGCCCGGAGCAGAGCATTGACCGGGTGAACAATGAAGTAACGGCCTTCGCAGATGGCAAGCTTGTGCTTGCGCGCAGCGTGGAGGAACGTCAACAGCGCATTGAAACCGCCCAGAAGCTCCTGTCGGCTCCCCTTGGTCAAAGTGAGGCAGTCAGATTGGCTTTGGTGAACAGTCAGGCCTTGCAGGCATTACTGGCTCAAGGATGGGCCGAGTCCGCGGAGGCCGTGCAGACAGGGCGGATCGCCAACCCTGTGTTGGGCTTTGAGCGCATTGTTACGGGTGATGAGCTGGAGTTGGGGCGGGCGCTGTCCTTCGGCCTGCTTGATCTACTCACGCTTCCCGCACGTCAGCAGATTGCATCCACGCGACTGGAGCAGGCACGGTTGCGCTTGGCGAGTGAAGTCGTGGACCACATCACCCGTGTCCGGCAGGCGTGGGTGCGAGCGGTCGCCGCCCAGCAGATGCACCAGTATGCCCAGCAGGTGTTTCAAAGTGCTGAAGCCAGTGCCGAATTGGCCCGTCGGATGCAATCCGTAGGCAACTTCAGCCGCCTCAGCCGTGCCCGTGAGCAGGTTTTTTACGCTGATGCAGCCACGCGTCTGGCCACAGCAAGGCACCAGGCAATTTCCAGCCGAGAAGAGTTGATCCGCTTGCTCGGTCTGGATGCATCGCAGGCTCAATTGCTTCAGCTTCCTGATCGGTTGCCCGATCTGCCACGGCAAGCGCTGGAACCGCAGGCGGTCGGTGCCTTGGCAACCCGGGCGCGCTTGGATATCCGCCTTGCCCAAAGTGCTCTGGATGCCGCTGGCAAGGCGCAGCGCCTGAATGTCGTCACCAGCATGACGGACATCGAAATGGCGGTCCGCCGTGATACCCAGTTCGACAATGCGGCAGGTGCCCGTTCCAATTCCCGTGGTTATGAAATTGGTATCCGCCTGCCTCTCTTTGATTGGGGAGGCATGCAGCGCGATGCCTGGAATGCGCGAACGCTGGCGGCCGCCAACCAGCTTGAAGCGACGGTGCGCTCGGCGGCCTCGAATTTGCGAGAGAACTATTCGGCCTACAGAACCGCGTTCGATATAGCCCGCCATCACCGAGACGAGGTCATTCCATTGCGCAAGCTGATCTCAGAGGAAAACCAGCTTCGCTACAACGGAATGATCATTGGCGTGTTCGAGTTGCTGGCCGATGCACGCGAGCAGATCAATACCGTCATGGCGGCAATCAATGCGGAGCAGCAGTTCTGGCTGGCGGACGCGGCACTTCAGGCCTCGCTGATCGGCCGCCCCGCCAACGTCTCGCTATCTGCAGCTCCCCCCGCATCCAGCGGCGGTGACGAAGCCCACTGAGCACCAGGTGCAAGCAATGACATCCAGAAGAGATTTTTTCAAGTTTGCCGGTATCGCTGGTGGAGCTGTCGCAGCCAGCGCGGTCAGCCGCGTGGCCATGGCGGGACTGCCAGAGCCAGTCATTCAGGGCTCGGCGCAGACCATGGCCCCATTGGTGCCCAATAGCGGCCGCCCCTACAACCCTGTCGTGACCTTGAACGGATGGACGCTTCCTTGGAGGATGAACCAGGGCGTCAAGGAATTCCACCTGGTCGCCGAACCCGTGGTGCGCGAGATGGCGCCGGGCTTCAAGGCCCATCTGTGGGGCTACAACGGCCAAAGCCCGGGCCCCACCATCGAGGTGGTGGAGGGTGACCGTGTGCGGATCTTCGTCACCAACAAGCTGCCCGAGCACACCAGCATCCACTGGCACGGACAGCGCCTGCCCAGTGGCATGGATGGCGTGGCCGGGTTGACCCAACCTGCAATCCAGCCAGGAAAGACGTTCGTGTACGAGTTCGTGGCGAGGCGTCCAGGGACCTTCATGTACCACCCCCATGCGGATGAAATGACGCAGATGGCCATGGGGATGATGGGTTTCTGGGTTACCCATCCCAAGTCCAGGCACCCGCTGATCGACGAGGTGCAGCGGGACTTTTGCTTCTTGCTCAATGCCTTCGACATCGACCCCGGCAGCTACACGCCCAAGACGATGACCATGCTGGATTTCAATCTCTGGGCCTGGAACAGCCGCATTTTTCCCGGCATTGAATCGCTCAATGTGCGCTTGAACGACAAGGTGCGCATCCGCTTGCAGTCGGCGCAGTTTCCCCATGGATTGTTCGCTGCGCTCCTTTTGGCGATCGAGCAGGATCTTGGCCTGGTTAGCCTGCTTGCCACTGCGTGTGCCTCGCGCCTGGCGCTTCTCCTGACGTTCGCGCTGTTGCCGCATGGACTGCTCTTCGCGCCGTCGATCGAGCTTGGCGCGGTCGAGTTCGGCGAGTGCGTTTTGCTTTTCCTGTGCTTTGGCCTGCGCATAGAAAGCATAGTTGCCCCCGTAGCTTCGCAAGCCCAGGGAGGACAACTCGACGATGCGATCCATGTGCGCCAATAACTGCCGGTCATGGCTGATCACCAGCAGTCCGCGCTCCCAGTGATGCAGCCATTCGATCAAGGCCCGACGGCTGTGCTGGTCAAGGTGGTTGCTGGGTTCGTCCAGGATGAGGAAATCCGCGTTAGACAGTTGGGCGCCAATCAAGGTCACCCGCATTGCCTCACCGCCGCTGAGCACGCCGGCCGGTGTGCTGGCATCCAGGTGCTTGAGACCTTGCTGCGCCAGTGCCTGCCCAAGCTGCTGTTCGATGTCCCATCGATCGGCGACCACGTCGAAATCCGCCAGCGCGGAACTGCCGGCCTCGATGCGCTTGAGCGCATCCAGCACGCCTTGCACGCCTGCCACATCGGCAACGGTGGTGTCCGCGCGTGGGCTGACCTGTTGGGCGAGGTAATGCACTGCACCTGTTCGCACACAGCGCCCACGGGTGGGCTGCAGTTGGCCCGAAAGAATGCGCGCCAGAACGGTCTTGCCGCTGCCATTGCGTCCGACCAGGCCGGTGTGCCGCTGGTCAAAGTTTTCGTTGAGATCGGAAAAAAGCGTTTCGCAGTTCGGCAGGACGTAGAACACGCCCTCCAGGGAGAGATGAGAAATCGCCATACATGGTCCAAAGATGCTAAGAGCTCCCCCGCGTCGTGGGGGCAGTGGAGATTTGCCGTCGCGTTGACGGCCGCATCAGTGGCGCATGGGACTCGATCCTCCGGTGGATGGTTGTGGGCGGCAAATTCTAGAAATGTTTGCCTGGGCGTGCAATCGTGGTGCAATGTTGACGTCGGTTTAAGTCTGGGTGCAGTCACTCGAGTTCGCAAAGCTGAATGTCAGGCGTAAGTGAGACCTGACGAAGGTGCTCCATTAGTAGTTGACACCGGTAGCCGCTCCTTCTTACGATCTACCTGCGGTTCAAGCCGAATCGTGGGCAAGTTGGCGCCCGTCAGTGCACGCACCGGACCCTGTCCGGCACGGCAAAGCCAGTTGGATTGCGAGAGTCCCCTTTCCCCGGCTCGATGACCTCCACTTGGAGAGCCGGACAACGCGTGCCGTCCCTCGATGCTCTCTAGGAGTTCATCCATGGCAACCACTGCTGCGCCGACGGCGCATCCCGCCTCCCCTCAAGACCTGCAGGCTACGGCCGCAGCCCTGTGGACCTACGTCCATCTCAAGGTGCCCCGCTTCACTTCCGAGGCCGCGCTCAAGGTCGTCGAAGGCCTCCAGCCCCAGCCCGATGAAGACCCCAAGCTCCTGGCCAAGCGCCTGCGCAAAGCTCTGAGCGACACGGGCGTCGCTCTCAAGCACACGGCAGCGCTGGACGCCGCGTCCCGCATCCTCGGCCGGTCCAGCTGGCACGCCCTCAATCGGGAGCCGCTCACCCCGAAGCTCAAGCTCACTATGGTGGTCAAGGCGCCGGAGGAGGAGTTCTCCAGCTGGCACGAGCTCGCGCCGCGGCTCGCCGAGTGGCTCGAGGCTTGGCATCAGGTCAAGCCTACCAAGGTGTTCGAGGTTCGGTTCGGCAGCGACTTCATCCTGGTCTGCGTGCCGGAGCCGAAGAAGGACAGCATCGCTGGCGAGACTAACATGGTGCCGGCACTGTCCATCACTCCGCTGGGCGGCACGCAGGACTGGCTGACCGAGGCGCCGGCGGCGTTCGAGATGGTCCGCAGGCGGTTGGAGGAAACCGACAAGGCCATCCTGGACGGGGTGGCCACGCTCCAGATTTGCGGTCGACACGGACCCGAAGTGTTGGCGAGGCTGCCGGCCATCCCGCAGTCCGTCACGCCCGACGACACCTGCAATTCCGAGCTGGTGCTCCTTCGCGAGGACAACGAGCTGGTGCCAGGCGACGGGTTCGAAATCGCCCGCGGCGACGAGATGACGTGCTGGTCCCAGCTCGAGCTGGCCGTAATGGATGAGGCGAAGGGCCAGCCGCCGGAAATTTCCCTGGAGGAGGCCGCCTGGTGTGTCGGCAAGGGCCGCTACGTGTGGCAGATGACGACCCTGCACCCCGACGACTATGTACCTGGGCAGACTCACTCGATGCTCACCGAGGCCGAGTCCGAGAAGCTTCTTCGTCGCTACCGCTTGGCGAGGCGCATCCTCGGCGGAAAGGTGATGCACCACCACGTCACGAAGCAACTGAAGTACCTGAGCGGCCCGGATGACACCTACCGCGTCGATCTGCATCGAGTCTTCCATGCGCTGAACGACGCTGGCCACGACTGGGACTCGTTCTGCGCCGAGACGGGCATCGAGCAGGAAAAGGTTCCCGAGGTGAAAGTCGGCTTCGTCATGACGTTGGCCGAGCACCTGAAGCTGAAGGACCCCAACAAGCTATTTGCCTCACCGCCGCGGGCGAAGCTGGCCAAGGCCGTCGATGACACCCTTATCCGCGCGCTGATGCCGCGCGTGGACTTCGTGCGCTACCGGACGCCGCGAGACCTAACCCCCGACCAGGTCGAGGGCATTCGCGATGCCATCGAAGACTTCAGCGCCTCCATCCGCATCCAGAAGATGCAGCAGCTCGGTCAGTTCGTCGACCGTGATGACCCGCTGCCGTACCTCTGCTATGCAGGCGACGGCGAGGGGCTGCGGCTGAAGCTTGCGGAGCTTGGGCTGGAGATGTATGTCGGCGTGATGCCGCACCTGGTTTCCACTGAAGGAGTCATCGAAAAGCTGCCTGGCGTGTGGTCGTTCGCCTTTGGGCACGCCATCTACCTGGACATCGACCGCATCGAGGAGGGCGCATGAGCAAGAAGTCCAAGAATAAGCCACAGGCAACAACCGCTGTCGCGGCAGCGGTCAACGCAGTAGCCGTTGAACCGGATGCCCCGCCGGAGCCGCAGTTCCGCTTGGCGGACATGCAGGCATCGGCTCGAGCGCACATTGACAACAAGGCATGGGCCGAAATCCTTGCGTTGGGTCGCGTGCCGCTGACGGCCATCCACAAGGACGACCGGAAATCCGCCGAGGTGTGGCTGTTGCGGGCAAAGATTCTTGGCCTCTATCCGCCCGGCATTCGGTCCCCCTACGAGCTGGCAAGGGAGGTACGCGAGGAGTACGAGGGCGCGCTCAAGGAACTGGCCGGCCGCGTCGAGGCGCTGCATACGCTGCAGCTCGAGTTCGACCTGTACCTCGACACGCTGGGCTGGTCGATTGACGATTGCGCACAAGCGTTCCGGCGCCTGTCGCGTGCCTGTATGGAGCTGACGAATGTCGATTGGCTGCGGAAGCTTCGCAGGCGCGCGTTGATGCTGTTGAGGGCCCAGGAGGGGCGACGGGGCGAGGAGATGTCGGCCGCTGACCAGGAGACGCTGGCGGCCCTTCCAGACCTCACCTTGGCGCTCAGCGAAGCTTATGCGGCGGCAGAGCTGGGCGAAGCCCTCGATGAAGAGGGCCGTGCACTCGTCACCGTGCTGAAGCTGGACCTCGACCTGATGATGGCGGACCCGTGGGACTACGGGCGAGTTGGTGACGCGCTTCTCCGGCTTCCATGCCCGAGCGAGGGCACCCTCATCGCCTTGCCCAAGGACGAATCGTCGGGCCGTGCGCAACTGCAGTTGACACCGCGCGCCTGGGCCTTCATGTGGATGCTCGGGCACACCCCCGGAGAGGGCTTCGCCGACCTGTTGCAGCGCTTCTCAGAGCCGTTCGCCTGCGATGCCTGTGAAGGGCTTCGCCGTGTGCTTTGTGCCCTGTCGGCCGTGCCCGCCGACGTGGACGAGCATTTGTCGCTCGCGGTGCGCGCCTTGATGCGGTTCGCCGACGCTGACGCGCATTGGTTCGGGGTGCAGCTGACGATGACGCTGTCCGACGGGGTGCGGGAAATCTACGTTGGAATGTCAGGGCTGCACATGACGTCGGTCGGTGACCTGCTGTTGCGGTTGTACGAACATTCGTCCGAGGACTTCACACGGCGAGCCGAGCTCGAGAGCCTCTATCGGATTTTCACCGCCAGCACCCAGTACTCCCCGTTGGAGGACGAAGACAACGGCGACCAGGACATGCCGGGCCTTGCCTGGCTATGCGAGCAGAGCCTGTCCTTCCAGCTCGCGGCGGCCTACGTCATCCAAGGTGTGGCCGGTCGGATGCGCCTGCTGCTCGACGCCATGCATCGAGCGACAAGTGCTGGCGTGCCAATGCCGCAGAACTACTACTCAGGCGACCTCAGCGGCGAGGACCTTGATGAGCCCGAGGCCTGGCCGGTACTCGATGCACTCGAGCAGCTGTCGGCGGTGCGTGAGCAGATGGCCGAGAAGACCCGGCGCATGTGGCTCGAGGTCGTAGGGGACATCTTCGACGCGCTGTCCAAACTTGGCGACAAGGTACGGGCCCAACTGCTGCCGCTGGCCCGCGACTTCGGTGATGACCTTCTTGAGAAGAAGCATTCGTTCCGCCTGGGCTACCTCGAGCAGGTCGCGGGCGACCCTGACGATGCATTGCACTACTACCTCATCGACATCGACACTGCCGAGAACTTGCCCGACGTCAGCGTGAAGAACGCCAAGTTGCTTTGGGCGCGGTCCGAGGACCTGGGCCAAGTGCAGCAGTTCGTCGACAAGCTTCAAGAGGAGATGCCGACGTCGAGTCGTAGCGATGTGGTGCAGCAGCTCTTGACGGATGCGAAGGCGCGCCTTGCCACGCTGAACAAGCGCGACCAGTTCGAGCGGACGGCGGTGAGTCGTTGGCCGTCGCTGACCGCACCTGCGCGCAAGCTGCTCAGCGTGTTCGCCAGCATCAAGAGCTACAACGGCCTGGCCGAGGTGGCCGAGTACGCCGGCATGGACCTGACCTGGGCCGGTCGACATTACGACAAGCTGGTCGAGCTTGGGATGCTCTTGGTCACGGACAAGACCTTCCGCATCAACCCGCACATCGCACCGCTGCTTGAACGCGAGTCTCAGCACGCGGTCATTGGCAGGATTGTTCGCTCCCAGGGAACGAGCGCGGTCAAGCAGGTGTTCAACAGCCAGCGCGAATTCACCATCTACCAGGTGCTGGTGCAGCTGTGCCCCAACCACCTCGTGTTCCCAAACTGCTCGCTGCAGAGCGTCATGAGCTTCGACCGGATGAAGGAGCTGGTGAGCGAAGACGACTTCGGCTACTACCTTCGGGCGAGCGTCGACATCGTCGTTGTGTCTTCGACGACGTACCTGCCGATGTTGGCCATCGAGGTCGATTCGGTCTGGCACGACACCGAGCGCCAGCAACGGAATGACAACAAGAAGGACCGCCTGTTCGCAGCCGCCGGCATTCCATTCATGCGCCTTCGGCCGGTCGGTAGCCCGTCCGAAAACACCATCCGTGCCCAGGTTGCTGAGCACGTCGATGAGCTGGTTCGCAGCCTGCGCGCCGACCTGCCGGGGTACGACCAAGCACGTGGTCTGCTGGAAGACCTGTCTGGCGTTAAAACTTGAGCGGTCAGTATCAACACGCAGCCTAGGGAGGCTCAATGGGAGTAGGTGATTGGTTCCAAACTTTCTGCGGGAACATCCGCATCGGCACGGAGAAGCGTAGTTCTATTGGCTACCGCACAGGCCGCATCGTTGGCCAGCTGAACGCTGACCTGCGCGGCCTCGACTCGAAGACGAGCTACCGCTTCTACGTGGGCTCTTACGGGCGTTCGACGGCCATCCCGAGCGTGAGCGACGTCGACTTGCTGTACGAGCTGCCCAACGAGCTGTACGCCCGGTTCAACGGTCACGCCGGCAACGGGCAGTCGGCCCTGCTGGCCCATGTGCGCGCGTCAATCCAGAAGACCTACTCGGTCACCGAAATCGGTGGGGATGGGCAGGTCGTTGTTCTTCGGTTTGATGATGGCGTGAAGTTCGAGGTCCTGCCGGCGTTCCTGAACACAGAAGGTGGCTACACGTTCGCCGACACCAACAACGGCGGCTCTTGGCGCGCCTGCAAGCCGAAGCAGGAAATGACGGCCTTTAGCACGCGGAATATCGAGTGCAACGGCAACCTGGTGGAGCTGGCGCGTATGGCTCGTGCGTGGCGCGACCAGAACAACGTTTCTATGAGCGGGATGCTCATCGACACCTTGGCCTACCAGTTCATCAATGGCTGGGCGTACAAGGACAAGTCCTACGTCTACTACGACTGGATGACCAGGGACTTCTTCGCCTTCCTGGCGGGCCAGGATGCCGGCAAGACGTATTGGACGGCGCCGGGCAGCGGCTCTTGGGTGTACGGCAGCGGCTTCCAGTACAAGGCCCGCCAGGCCGAACTGCGTACGAAAGAAGCCATCGAATACCAGCAGAACAACTATGACTACAGCGCAAAACAACTCTACAGGGGCATCTATGGCATCGACTTCCCCAGCTAATCCGTCCATCGTCCTGGAGGGGCAGCTGCGCGAGATGTATGGCCGTGCCGCGTACACGCACAAGACCCATCAGAAGATGGCAGACGGCTATGTCACCAAGTACAAGCGCATCAAGCTCATCGAAATCGTGCTGTCGGCAGCGACGACCACCAGCCTGCTGGTAGCACTCTTTGGCAAGAGCGAGGCCGCGACGGCGGTCGGTGCGGTCCTGTCGGCCATCTTGGCCGGCTGCGCCCTGTACTTCAAAGAGGCATCCCTGGGCGAGCAGGCGCAGCTGCACACCGAGGTCGGTGCAAAGCTGTGGGGCGCACGCGAGGCTCTCCTCAGCCTGCTGGTCGACCTGCAAGACGGGCGACCGGTCGAGGAAGTTCGCCAGCAACGCGACCGCCTGAACGCCGAGTTGGAAGACATCTACAAGGCCGCGCCGAGAACCAACAGCAAGGCCTACAGCGATGCGCAAGAGGCGCTCAAGAATGCGGAGGAGCTTTTCTTCACCGACGAGGAGCTGAACAAGATGTTGCCGAAGCAATTGCGTAGCAACGCTGGGACTACGACGTAGCGATAGGCCGACCCTAAATGACGGGTGTGCCGCCGAGACGGGTCGTTCGCCAGGGAGGTTCGAAAGTCAGCTCCCGCTGCAATGCCGAAGTAGATGCGCCGGTCCTACTTTGAGGCCAACGGCGCTGGAGCTATGTTTAGTAGCATGCGAAGCTCCACCACTCTTGACGTCTTGAGCTCTTGAGCTCTTGACTCCGGATACTCGACGCATACCCAATGGTCACTAGCACTGAGGCCCGCAATTGTGACGACACAGACCTCGTCACAAACCTCGACACAAAACAAAAAGGCCCACCGAAGTGAGCCTTGACGACAAGCTAAGTGCTTGATTTTATTGGTTGCGCGAGAAGGATTTGAACCTCCGACCTTTGGGTTATGAGCCCAACGAGCTACCAGACTGCTCCATCGCGCGGCAAGAGAGTTATTGTAACCTATTTTTTAGGCCGCTGCTGCAGAATCTGCAGAGGGGACTGCAATTTCCGCGCGCTCGACCAGTTCCACCAGGGCCATGGGAGCGTTGTCGCCCACGCGGAAGCCCATCTTCAGGATGCGGGTGTAACCACCGGGACGGGTCTTGAAGCGGGGGCCCAGGTCGTTGAACAGCTTGGTGACGCTGTCGCGGTCACGCAGGCGGTTGAACGCGAGGCGGCGATTGGCCACGGAGTCGACCTTGGCCAGGGTGATCATGGGTTCGATCACGCGGCGCAGTTCCTTGGACTTGGGCAGCGTGGTCTTGATGGCTTCGTGCTCGATGAGCGAATTCATCATGTTGCGCAGCATCGCCTGGCGATGTGCGCTGGTGCGGTTGAGTTTGCGAAGGCCGTTTCCGTGGCGCATGGTGCTTTCCTTGTATGTTGTTCAATTGGGCAGCCGGATCAGGTACTGCCCAAGGCACTGTCCCGCGAGGGAACCATAAATTATAACTTCAACGCTTGTCGAGCCCGGCCGGAGGCCAGTTCTCAAGCTTCATACCCAGCGTGAGACCGCGCGAAGCCAGGACTTCCTTGATCTCGTTGAGCGACTTGCGACCCAGGTTGGGGGTCTTGAGCAACTCGTTCTCGGTGCGCTGGATGAGGTCACCGATGTAATAAATGTTCTCTGCCTTGAGGCAGTTGGCCGAGCGAACAGTGAGTTCGAGCTCATCCACGGGGCGCAGCAGGATCGGATCGAAACTGGCACCAGCGGCACGTGTGCCGGCGGCAGGGGCCTCGAAGATGTCGCCGCCGTCCAGCTGCGCAAACACGGCAAGCTGTTCGACCAGGATCTTGGCCGATGCACGGACTGCTTCTTCAGCAACGATGGCGCCGTTGGTTTCGATTTCGAGCACCAGCTTGTCCAGATCGGTACGCTGCTCCACACGGGCGCTTTCCACGGTGTAGCTCACGCGGCGCACGGGCGAGAACGAAGCGTCCAGCACAATGCGGCCGATGGTCTTGGTGGCCTCGTCGGCATAGCGGCGCTGGTTACCGGGGATGTAGCCACGGCCCTTTTCCACCTTGATCTGCATGTCGAGCTTGCCGCCTTGCGAGAGGTGGGCAATCACATGGTCCGGGTTGATGATTTCCACATCATGCGGAGTCTGGATGTCGCGCGCCGTCACAACGCCATCGCCTTCTTTGCGCAGGCTGAGGGTGACCTCGTCGCGATTGTGCAGCTTGAAGACCACGCCCTTGAGGTTCAGCAGAATGTTGACCACATCCTCCTGCACGCCATCGATCGACGAGTACTCGTGCAGCACGCCTGCAATCGTCACTTCCGTCGCTGCATAACCCACCATGGACGAGAGCAGCACGCGCCGAATGGCGTTGCCCAGCGTGTGGCCATAGCCACGCTCGAAAGGCTCGAGTTCGACCTTGGCCTTGTTGGGGCCGAGCTGCTCGACATTGATCGTCTTGGGTTTCAGCAGATTTGTTTGCATTCAGACTTCCTCTCAATACCCCCAGCTCGTTACACCGGTAAGGCTGGTGAAGCGCCTATACCGCGATGCCTCGCGGTACAGGAACGATTTACGTGCTATGACTACCCGCAGATCAGCGAGAGTACAGTTCGACGATCAGCGATTCATTGATGTCGGAGCCGAATTCATCACGGTCCGGCACCTTCTTGAACACGCCCTCGGCCTTGTCGGCATTGACATCCACCCAAGCGGGCATGCCCACTTGCTGCGCCAGTTGCAGCGCCTCGACGATACGGGCCTGCTTCTTGGACTTTTCGCGCACGGCAACCACGTCACCCACCTTCACGAGGTAGGAAGGAATGTTGACTGCCACGCCGTTGACCGTGATGGCCTTGTGCGACACGAGCTGGCGCGCCTCGGCACGGGTAGAACCAAAGCCCATGCGGTACACGACGTTGTCCAGGCGGCACTCCAGCAGGGAGAGCAGGTTGGCGCCGGTGTTGCCCTTGCGGCGGTCAGCTTCTTCGAAGTAACGGCGGAACTGCTTTTCCATGACGCCGTACATGCGCTTGACCTTCTGCTTTTCACGCAATTGCAGACCGTAGTCGGAAGTGCGAGCCCCCGAGGTACGGCCATGCTGGCCGGGCTTGGAGTCAAACTTGCACTTGTCCGCAATGGAGCGGCGAGCGCTCTTGAGGAACAGGTCGGTGCCTTCACGGCGGGAGAGTTTGGCCTTGGGGCCGAGGTAACGTGCCACTTGAGTGTCCTTTGATATCAGCTACCGCAAACCATTGCGGGAGCCGCCTGGGTCGCGTGAGCGTTCGCAGGCGGCGGTGGGCTTCGAAAAAATCAGATGCGGCGACGCTTTTGAGGGCGGCAGCCGTTGTGGGGAACCGGCGTCACGTCGGAGATCGAGGTGATGCGGATACCCAGCGCGCCCAGAGCGCGCACCGAGGATTCACGGCCAGGGCCGGGACCCTTGATTTCGACATCCAGGTTCTTGATGCCTTGCTCCATGGCGGCACGGCCAGCCATTTCGGAAGCGACCTGAGCGGCAAAGGGCGTCGATTTACGCGAACCCTTGAAACCCTGACCACCCGAAGAGGCCCAGGACAATGCGTTGCCCTGGCGATCCGTGATGGTGATGATGGTGTTGTTGAACGAAGCATGCACGTGGGCAATGCCGTCCGAAACGTTCTTGCGAACCTTCTTGCGCACGCGCTGTGCGGCGTTATTGGCAGGAGACTTAGCCATAGCGTTCTTTCAGTCTTTATTTCTTCAGAGCAGCAGCACCCTTGCGCGGGCCCTTGCGGGTGCGGGCGTTGGTGCGTGTGCGCTGTCCGCGCACGGGCAGGCCGCGGCGATGACGGAAACCACGGTAGCAACCGATGTCCATCAGTCGCTTGATGTTCATGGTGGTTTCGCGGCGCAGGTCACCTTCGATGGTGAACTGAGCGATCTGGTCGCGGATTTTTTCGAGATCGCCGTCCGTCAGATCCTTGACCTTTTTCGAATATGCGATGTCGCAAGCTTCGCAGATCTTGCGTGCGCGGGTGCGACCGATGCCATAGATGGCGGTCAGACCGATCTCAGCGTGCTGATGCGGCGGAATATTGATACCAGCGATACGTGCCATTTGCGTCCTCTAATGCTTTCCTGATCAACCTTGACGCTGCTTGTGACGCAGGTCCGTGCAGATCACGCGCACCACACCTTTGCGGCGGATGATCTTGCAGTTGCGGCAGATTTTTTTGACCGAAGCCGAAACTCTCATTTCATTCTCCTAAAACCAGATCTAGCGCTCGGGCAAGCTCTGCCTGAAACACTGTGACCCATTTTGTTTGGGCCAAACCAACTTGCACCGGTGTTTGCCTGGTGCTCCCTATTACCCAGCCCCGCGAGGGGCGCCTCACATACCACCAGGTTTGAAGTTTGCTTTCTTCAGCAAGGATTCATACTGCTGGGACATCATGTAGTTCTGTACCTGTGCCATGAAATCCATGGTCACGACCACAATGATCAGCAGCGAGGTGCCGCCAAAATAGAATGGTACGTTGTACTTGATGATCAAAAATTCAGGCAGCAGACAGACCAGAGTGATATAGATTGCACCAATCAGAGTCAGTCGAAGCAGAATTTTATCAATGTACTTGGCCGTCTGATCGCCTGGTCGGATACCGGGGATGAACGCACCGCTCTTCTTCAGATTGTCTGCAGTCTCCCGGCTGTTGAATACCAGTGCCGTATAGAAGAAGCAGAAGAAGATGATCGCTGCGGCATAGAACATCACATACACCGGCTGCCCTGGGGTCAGCGCTCCCGAAATGTCCTTCAGCCAACGCATCGAGTCGCCAGAGCTGAACCAGTTCACCACCGTGGCAGGAAGCAGGATGATCGACGATGCAAAGATCGGAGGAATCACGCCGGCCATGTTCAGCTTCAAGGGCAAATGGGACGACTGCCCACCATACACCTTGTTGCCTACCTGGCGCCTTGCGTAGTTCACCAGTATCTTGCGCTGACCTCGCTCGACAAACACCACGAAATAAGTAACGAGACACACCAGCGTCACGATGAAGATGGACGCAACAATGCTCATTGCACCTGTGCGCACCAACTCCAGCAATCCACCGATGGAACTGGGCAGACCAGCGGCGATACCTGCAAAGATGAGAATCGAGATACCGTTACCCAGACCACGTTCAGTGATCTGCTCCCCCAGCCACATCAGGAACATGGTGCCCGCAGTCAAACTGACCACGGTGGTCAGGCGGAAACCAAAACCCGGTGCCAGCACCAGACCCGCCGTGCTTTCCAGCGCGACAGCGATGCCCAGGGACTGGAAAATGGCCAGACCCAATGTGGCATAACGGGTGTATTGGGTGATCTTGCGACGACCTGCCTCACCCTCTTTCTTCAATTGCTCGAAGGTCGGTACGGCATAAGTCATCAGTTGCAAGATGATCGACGCCGAAATGTACGGCATGATCCCCAGCGCGAACACGGTAAACCGCGAGAGCGCACCGCCAGAAAACATATTGAACAGGTTCAAGATGCCTTGCTGACCGCTGAACAGCTGCTTGAGCTGTCCAGGATCGATGCCTGGCACCGGGATATGAGCCCCGATGCGATAGACGACCAATGCCAGCAGCAAAAAGACCAGTCGGCGACGCAGGTCGCCGTACTTGCCGGTTTTTGCAATGGAGGCTGCGCTCGTTGCCACGGATTGCTACCCCAGGTCAGGCCAGAGAGCCGCCAGCGGCTTCGATAGCTGCCTTGGCGCCTGCCGTGGCACCAATGCCACTGAGCTTGACGGGCGTGGTGATCGTGCCCGTCTTGATGACTTTCACGGTCTTGGCAAGTTGACCGACCAGGCCTGCTTGCTTGAGAGCGAGCAGATCCACTTCGGGCAGACCCAGCTTGGACAGATCAGCCAAGGTCACTTCTGCGTTGAAGCGCAGCGACTGCGACTTGAAGCCGCGCTTGGGCAGACGGCGCTGCAAAGGCATTTGACCGCCTTCGAAGCCCACTTTGTGGTAGCCGCCTGCGCGGGACTTCTGGCCCTTGTGGCCACGACCCGCAGTCTTGCCCAGGCCGGAACCGATACCGCGGCCCACACGGCGCTTGGCGTGCTTGGCACCTTCTGCAGGCTTGATGCTATTGAGTTCCATCATGAACCTTTCAGACGATCTTGACCAGGTAGCTGATCTTGTTGATCATGCCGCGCACTGCAGGGGTGTCCTGCAGTTCGCTGGTGCTATTGAGCTTGCGCAGGCCCAGGCCGCGCACGGTGGCGCGGTGGGACTCTTTGGTACCAATGGGGCTGCGCACCAGTTGGACCTTGATGGTTTGTTGCGTAGACATCTAGGTTCTCCCGTCAGGCAAAAAGGTCTTCGACCGACTTGCCGCGCTTGGCCGCCACTTCCGCTGCCGTGGTGGACTTGGTCAGTGCATCGAAGGTGGCGCGAACCATGTTGTAGGGATTCGACGAACCGTGGCTCTTTGCCACGATATCGGTCATGCCCATCACTTCGAACACAGCGCGCATCGGACCGCCAGCGATGATGCCGGTACCCTTGGGGGCCGGAGCCATCATCACGGAAGCTGCGCCATGGTGACCCGTCACCTGGTGGTGGATGGTGCCGCTCTTCAGGGACACCTTCACCATGTTGCGGCGTGCTTCTTCCATTGCCTTTTGCACGGCTGCGGGCACTTCCTTGGACTTGCCTTTGCCCATGCCAACGCGACCATCGCCATCGCCAACGACCGTCAGTGCTGCGAAGCCGAGGATGCGACCGCCCTTGACGACTTTGGTGACGCGGTTGACCGCAATCATCTTTTCGCGCAAGCCGTCGTCGCGACCTTCGTCTTGCACTCGGGGTTGAAATTTAGCCATTTTGTATTCCGATCCGCTTAGAACTGCAGGCCTGCTTCACGTGCCGCGTCGGCCAATGCCTTGACGCGGCCATGGTACGCAAAGCCCGAACGGTCAAATGCCACCTTCTCCACGCCTGCTGCCTTGGCCTTCTCGGCAATGCGCTTGCCGATAAGTTGGGCTGCAGCCGTATTGCCACCCTTGCCCGAACCACCCAGCGAAGTGCGGATTTCGGCTTCCAAGGTGGAAGCACTGGCCAGCACCTTGCCGCCATCTTCGGAGATGACGGCAGCGTAGATGTGCAGGTTTGTGCGGTTGACCGTCAGACGCGCCACGCCTTGCTGCGCAATGCGGATGCGGGTCTGGCGTGCACGGCGGAGACGCTGCTCTTTTTTGTTCAGCATGATGCAGCTCCTTACTTCTTCTTGGTCTCTTTGATCGTGATCTTCTCGTCCGCGTAGCGGATACCCTTGCCCTTGTAGGGCTCGGGAGGACGGATCGCACGGATTTCAGCGGCCACTTGGCCCACGCGCTGGCGATCTGCGCCCTTGATCACAATTTCCGTTGGAGTCGGAGTGGCGACTGCAATACCGGCAGGCATCTCGATGTTCACGGGGTGCGAAAACCCCACTGCCAGATTCAGCTTGGCACCGGCTGCTGTGGCCTTGTAGCCCACGCCAACCAGGCTGAGCTTCTTTTCGAAGCCCTTGCTCACGCCCACCACCATGTTGTTGACCAACTGGCGGATGGTTCCGCTCATGGCATTGGCCTCGCGCGATTCGTTGATCGGCGCAAAAACCAGCTTGCCTTCATTGCTGGCAACCTTGACCAGCACGTTCTGCGCCAGCGACAGGGTACCGCCAGAACCCTTGACGGAGATCTGGTCGTCTTTGATGGACACCTCCACGCCTGCGGGGATGGCCACGGGTTGTTTTCCTACTCGGGACATTTCAGTTTTCCTCCATGCCTCGTGTTAGGCCACATAGCAGAGCACTTCGCCACCGACACCGGTTGCGCGTGCTTTGCGATCAGTCATCACACCCTTGGGGGTGGTCACAATGGCCACACCCAGGCCGTTCATGACTTGGGGAATCGAGTCATGGCCCTTGTAGACGCGCAGGCCAGGGCGGCTCACGCGCTCGATACGCTCAATGACCGGACGGCCAGCGTAGTACTTCAGGGCAATTTCAATTTCAGACTTGCCACCTTCGGTCTTCACCTGGAAGCCGTCGATGTAACCTTCGTCCTTCAGCACCTGGGCAATGGCCACCTTCACCTTGGAAGAGGGCACCGACACAGTGGCCTTGGACACCATCTGCGCGTTGCGGATGCGGGTCAGCAGGTCAGCGATGGGATCACTCATGCTCATGTTCAATCTCTCCTGACTGCTTACCAGCTGGCCTTGGTGACACCGGGGATGTCACCGGCAAACGCCAGTTCACGGATCTTGGCGCGACCCAGGCCGAATTGGCGGAACGTGCCGCGCGGACGACCGGTGATCTCGCAACGGTTGCGTTGGCGCGTGGGGTTGGAGTTGCGCGGGAGTTTTTGCAGGCCCAGACGGGCTGCCTCACGCTCCTCTTCGGTGCGCTTCACATCGGATGCGGCGGCCTTGAGTTCAGCGTACTTCGCTGCATACTTTGCCGCCAGTTTTGCGCGCTTGAGTTCGCGCTGGATCAGAGCTGCTTTTGCCATACGCCGCCTCAGTTCTTGAACGGGAAACGGAAGCCGGCGAGCAGTGCCTTGCACTCGTCGTCGGTCTTGGCCGTCGTGGTGATGCTGATGTTGAGACCACGCAGTGCATCGACCTTGTCGTACTCGATCTCAGGGAAAATGATCTGTTCCTTGACACCGATGTTGTAGTTGCCACGGCCGTCGAATGCGCGGCCGGAAACACCACGGAAGTCACGCACGCGCGGCAGGGCCACGGTGACAAAACGATCCAGGAATTCGTACATCTGAACGCCACGCAGCGTCACCATGCAGCCAATGGCCTGGCCCTCACGGATCTTGAAACCTGCGATAGCTTTCTTGGCCTTGGTCACCACAGGCTTTTGACCAGCAATCTTGGTCAGATCAGCCACTGCGTTGTCCATGACCTTCTTGTCCGCCACCGCTTCGCTCACGCCCATGTTGAGCGTGATCTTGGTCAGGCGGGGCACCTGCATGGGCGAGGTGTAGCCGAACTGCTTCATCAGTTCGGGTGCGACTTTTTCGCGGTAATGTTGTTGGAGTCGTGCCATTTCTTACCCCTTAGGCCGTCTTGATTTCAGCACCGCTGGACTTGAACACGCGCACACGCGAACCATCAGCCCGCAGCTTGATGCCCACGCGGTCTGCCTTGCCCGTTGCAGCGTTGTAGATCGCCACATTCGACTGGTGGATCGGCATGGCTTTTTCAACGATGCCGCCGGTCGTACCCTTCATGGGATTGGGCTTGACGTGTTTCTTGACCAGGTTGATGCCTTCCACCACCAGGTGGGAGTCATCCTTGCGCAGCGCGACAGTGCCACGCTTGCCCTTGTCGCGCCCAGTCAGCACGATCACTTCATCGCCCTTGCGAATCTTGTTCATGGCGCGTCCTTTAGAGAACTTCAGGAGCCAGGGACACGATCTTCATGAAGCGCTCGCTGCGCAGTTCGCGCGTCACGGGGCCGAAGATGCGGGTGCCGATGGGCTCCAGCTTGTTGTTGAGCAGCACTGCGGCATTGCCGTCAAACTTGACGAGCGAACCATCGCTGCGGCGAATGCCCTTGGCAGTACGAACCACCACAGCACTATAGATTTCGCCTTTTTTGACGCGACCACGAGGCGCAGCCTCTTTGATGCTGACCTTGATGATGTCGCCCACGCTGGCATAGCGACGCTTGGAACCGCCCAGCACCTTGATGCACAGGACGGACTTCGCGCCGGTATTGTCGGCAACGTCTAACCGAGTTTCTGTCTGGATCATTTCAATATTCCCAACTTGCACCGGCAAAACCACGCGCTACGGTGCAGCGCCAGCCAGCCAGTCAGTCTTGGGCCCGTCGTCCACCCTGCAAACCATTTGCAGGGCTTTTCCTGGGCAGAAATTTCGCCTTTTTCTCAGCGAAGCCTTGCATTGTTGCAAAGAATGCAAGGTGTGTCAACACCCTTATGCAGCAGACTGTGCAGAAGGAAGGGTGACGTAGCGCTCTGCAAGGCGCAAAAACGCCTCCAGACCTGGGTCTGCACCGGTTTCCTCTTGAAGAATGCGCGCCACTTCGGGGGCCAGTGAAGCCGCCAGCCGGGCATCAAGGAACAGCACGCGCCTGCGACGGGCCAGGACATCCTCGACCGTGCGGGCATATTCATAGCGCGCCGCGAAGCGTACCATGGCCTCGCTCACCTGGCCGCCCAGCTGCGTTTGCGCACCCGGCAGTGACCGCACATAGGCCTCTTCGCTTCCGTAGGAATGCCATCCCTGCGCATCGCACATGCGATGCCGCACAGGGCCGTCCGGAGTCCCGACCAAGGGCAGCCGCAGCGTAGCGCCTGCGGGACGCTCTGGCAGCAGTCCCTTCTCAAAGCATTTGTCCAGGACATCTTCGGCCATCGCCCGGTAGGTGGTCCACTTGCCGCCAGTCACGGTGACCAGTCCGCTGCGGCTGACCAGCACGGTGTGCTCCCGACTCAGGCTCTTGGTGTTGTTGCCATCGTCGTCCTCGGGTTTCACCAGGGGGCGCAGTCCCACCCAGATGCTGCGAATGTCTCCAGGCCCGGGGGCGCGGCGCAAATAGCGCGCCGATTCGCCCAATATGAATTGCAATTCGTGCGCAAAGGGCTCGGGTTCGCGGTCCAGGTCGTTGCGCGGACTGTCGGTCGTCCCCAGGATGACCTTGCCCAGCCATGGGACAGCAAACAACACCCGGCCGTCAGCCGTCTTGGGAACCATGAGTGCGTGGTCAGTGGGAAGAAACTCCTGATCGACGACCACGTGTACGCCCTGACTGGGTGCCACAATAGGCCGCACCGGGCGGTTGCCTGCCTCGCTGTCTTGCTGGCGCAGGGCATCGACCCATACTCCTGTGGCATTGACCACGCAGCGGGCGCTGATCTTGTAGGCCTTGCCGCTCTCGGTGTCTTCACACAGCAGGCCACTGACTTTTCCACCTTCGTGCACCAGCTTGCGCGCCGCGCAGTAGTTGACCAGCAACGCTCCGTGGCGGGCCGCCGTGCGTGCAAGCGCCAGGGCCAGCCGAGCGTCGTCAAACTGGCCGTCCCAATACTTGACCCCGCCCTTGAGGCCGTCAGGCCGCACCGTGGGCAGGCATTGCAGGGTGCGCTGCACCCCGAGAAATTCCGTCGCGCCCAGACCGGCACTGCCGGCCAGGGCGTCGTACATCTTGAGCCCCACTCCGTAAAAGGGCGCCTCCCAGCACCGGTACGAGGGCATCACAAACGCCAGAGGCTGGGCCAGGTGCGGCGCATTGCGCAGCAAGGTGGTGCGTTCGTGCAAAGCCTCGCGCACCAGTGCGATGTTTCCTTGCGCAAGGTAGCGCACCCCTCCATGCACCAGCTTGGTGGCACGCGAGGACGTACCTTTGGCAAAGTCATGCGACTCCACCAGCACCACACTGAACCCGCGCGCCGCCGCATCCAGCGCCACGCCCAGGCCAGTGGCGCCGCCGCCAATGACGGCCAGGTCGTAGGTACGCGCCTCCTCCAGCCGCGCCAAGAGCGCGGCGCGGGAGGTGGGCAATGGGGTGTGGTCTTGCGTCATGGGGAAACCGTAAAGCGCCTGGATACCGTGTGTGGGATAGAGAGAAAAGGCTGCGCAAGGCAGAGGGCGGGCTACCTCTGGCGCCCACCCCTGCCAGCGCACCAGGGTCAGCGCACCTTGCCGTTCTTCCAGGCCTGGAGCAGCGTGTTGTAGTTGATGGTTTCACCCTTGGGCTTTTCATTGGCCAGCTTGGCCCATGGCGCCTGCTTGTCGCTCAGCCACTTCTTGGCGTCTTCCTTCTTGTTGAGCTTGGGCGCGCAACGCTCCATGCCAGCACGCTCCAGGCGTGCCATCACCTGGTCCATCTCGTCGGCCAGCGTGTCCATGGCGCCCTGCGGGGTCTTCTCGCCGGTCACCGCCTGGGCCACGTTCTTCCACCACAGCTGGGCCAGCTTGGGGTAGTCCGGCACGTTGGTGCCGGTCGGCGTCCAGGCCACGCGTGCCGGGCTGCGGTAGAACTCCACCAGGCCGCCGAGCTTGGGCGCCATGTCGGTCATGGCCTTGCTCTGGATGTCCGATTCGCGGATCGGCGTCAGGCCCACCACGGTTTTCTTGAGGGAAGTGGTCTTGGCCGTGATGAACTGCGCATACAGCCACGCGGCAGCCGTGCGATTAGCGTCGTGATCCTTGAAGAAGGTCCACGAGCCGACGTCCTGGTAGCCATTCTGCATGCCTTGCTTCCAGTACGGGCCGTTGGGGCCGGGGGCCATGCGCCACTTGGGCGTGCCGTCGGCATTCACCACGGGCAGGCCGGGCTTGGTCATGTCGGCCGTGAAGGCGGTGTACCAGAAGATTTGCTGGGCGATCTGGCCCTGGGCGGGCACGGGGCCGGCTTCGCCGAAGGTCATGCCGGTGGCCTCCTTGGGCGCGTACTTCTTCATCCAGTCCACGTACTTGGTCAGCGCATAGACGGCTGCAGGCGAGTTGGTCGCACCACCCCGGGCCACGGAGGCGCCCACCGGCGTGCACTTGTCGTCGGCCACACGGATGCCCCACTCATCGACAGGCATACCGTTGGGAATCCCCTTGTCGGCACTGCCGGCCATGGACAACCAGGCATCGGTAAAGCGCCAGCCCAGCGAGGGATCCTTCTTGCCGTAATCCATGTGGCCGTAGATGGGCTTGCCGTCGATCTGCTTGACGTCATTGGTGAAGAACTCGGCGATGTCTTCGTAGGCGCTCCAGTTCAGGGGCACGCCCAGCTCGTAGCCATATTTGGCCTTGAACTTGTCCTTCAGGTCCTTGCGCTCAAACAGGTCGGCACGGAACCAGTACAGGTTGGCAAACTGCTGGTCGGGCAACTGGTAGAGCTTGCCGTCCGGCGCGGTGGTGAAACTGGTGCCGATGAAGTCCTTGAGATCAAGCCCTGGGTTGGTGAATTCCTTGCCTGCGCCAGACATGTAGTCGGTCAGGTTCATGATCTTGCCGTAGCGGTAGTGCGTGCCAATCAGGTCGGAGTCCGAGATCCAGCCGTCATAGATGGACTTGCCCGACTGCATGGAGGTCTGCAGCTTCTCGACCACATCGCCTTCCTGGATCAGGTCGTGCTTGACTTTGATGCCGGTGATCTCCTCAAACGCCTTGGCCAGGGTCTTGGATTCGTATTCGTGCGTTGTCAAGGTTTCCGAGACGACGGAGATCTCCTTCACGCCCTTGGCCTGCAGCTTCTTGGCCGCTTCGATGAACCACTTCATCTCGGACATCTGCTGGTCCTTGCTCAGCGTCGAGGGTTGGAACTCGCCATCGATCCACTTCTTCGCCTCGGCCTCCCCTGCCCAGGCTGCCTGGCCCAGAACCAGCGCCGTTGCGGCAAACGCCACGGCCTTCAATTGCACTTTCATCACTTGTCTCCTGAATGGGACTCCCCGTTGACAACCATGAACCCCGGCCACGGGGGAGGTTCGGGCCGGCATTCCACGAAAATGAACTCAGCCTTTGCGCAGGATGAACCCCAGCACCAGCATGGACAGCACGAAGCTGATCCACACGGTGGGTTCGGCCTCCAGCGAAAACCACTGCGCCATCTTTTCACCCAGGCCCACCCAGGCCAGGTTGATGTAGGCCGCCGTCAGCAGGCCGATGAAAAGCCGGTCCCCGCGCGTGGTGGCAATGGGCAGAAAGCCCTTGCGCTCGGACGTCGGGCACTTGATTTCCCACACCGTCATGCCGATGAGCATGCACACGATGCAGGTGAAGAAAACGGCCACCGGGGTGGTCCAGGCCATCCATTCGAACATGGCAACTCCTTGATCAAACCCGGCCCATCGCAAAACCTTTTGCGATGTAGTGGCGCACAAACCAGATGACGATGGCACCGGGCACGATGGTCAGCACCCCGGCGGCGGCCAGCGTGGCCCAGTCCATGCCCGAGGCCGACACCGTGCGCGTCATCGTCGCGACGATGGGCTTGGCATTCACGCTGGTCAGCGTGCGCGCCAGCAGCAGCTCCACCCAGCTGAACATGAAGCAGAAAAACGCCGCCACGCCCACGCCCGCCTTGATGAGCGGCAGGAAGATGGTGAGGAAGAAGCGCGGGAAGCTGTAGCCGTCGATGTAGGCCGTCTCGTCGATTTCGCGCGGGATGCCGCTCATGAAGCCTTCCAGAATCCAAACCGCCAGCGGCACGTTGAACAGCAGGTGCGCCAGCGCCACGGCGATGTGCGTGTCCATCAGCCCCACGGTGGTGTAGAGCTGGAAGAACGGCAGCAGGAACACCGCGGGCGGCGTCATGCGATTGGTCAGCAGCCAGAAGAACACATGCTTGTCGCCCAGGAACTGGTAGCGGCTGAAGGCATAGGCTGCAGGCAGCGCCACGGTGAGCGAGATGACCATGTTGATGGCCACGTAGATCAGGCTGTTGATGTAGCCCGAGTACCAGGACGGATCGGTGAAGATGGTCTTGTAGTTGTCCCAGGTGAAGTGCTGGGGCCAGAACGAGAAGCTCGACAGGATTTCCTCGTTGGTCTTGAAGCTCATGTTGACCATCCAGTAGATGGGCAGGATGGCAAAGACCAGGTAGGCAATCAGGAACAGCGTGCGCTTCTGGAAGCGGGGTTCAGTCATGGCCGCTCTCCTTGGCGTCGGCGGTGCCCATGCGCTGCATCCAGTTGTAGAGGATGAAGCACAGCAGCAGGATGATGAAGAAATAGATCAGCGAGAACGCCGCAGCGGGGCCCAGGTCGAACTGGCCGACTGCCTTCTGCGTGAGGTACTGGCTGAGGAAGGTTGTGGCGTTGCCGGGGCCTCCGCCCGTGAGCACGAAGGGCTCGGTGTAGATCATGAAGCTGTCCATGAAGCGCAGCAGCACCGCAATCATCAGCACGCCGCGCATCTTGGGCAGCTGGATGTAGCGGAACACGGCCAGCTTGCTCGCGCCGTCGATGCGCGCGGCCTGGTAGTAGGCGTCGGGGATGGAGCGCAGGCCCGCGTAACCCAGCAAGGCCACCAGCGGCGTCCAGTGCCACACATCCATGACCAGCACGGTGACCCAAGCGTCGGTGGCGTGGCCGGTGTAGTTGTAGTCAATGCCCATCCACTGCATGGCAGCGCCCAGCAGGCCGATGTCGGTGCGCCCATAGATCTGCCAGATGGTGCCCACCACGTTCCAGGGGATGAGCAGCGACAGCGCCACCGTCACCAGCACGGCCGAGGCCTTCCAGCCCTGGGCAGGCATGGACAGCGCCAGCAGGATGCCCAGCGGAATTTCCACCAGCAGCACGGCCAGCGAGAAAGTGAGCTGACGCCACAGGGCGGCGTGCAGATCCTGGTCGCGCATCACGGCGGCAAACCACTCGGTGCCGACAAATACACGCCGTTCGGGCGAGATGATGTCCTGCACCGAATAGTTGACCACCGTCATCAAGGGCACGATGGCCGAGAACGCCACGCACAGCAGCACGGGCAGGATCAGGAACCAGGCCTTCTGGTTTACGGGTTTGGTCGTTGCACTCATGGCAACAGCTCCTCGTTCTGGTAGAAGCAGGTGTGCTCGCCCAGCACCTGCAGCCACACGGCGTCGCCAGGCGAAGGCAGGCGCTGCTCGGGGGCAAAGCGCGCGCGCAGCAGGTGTTCGCCCACCTGCGCAGTCAGCATGAAATAGGTGCCGATGTCCTGCACGCGCTGCACGGTGCACGGCAGCGCACCGGCCTGCCCAGGCTGGGCCAGCGCCAGGTATTCAGGCCGCACACCCACCTGCAGCGCGCCCTGGGGCAGGTTGCGCGGCGCAGGCAGGTCCAGCGCATGGCCCGCGACCTGCAGACGCGTGCCATCCACCTGGGCGGGCAGGAAGTTCATGCCCGGCGAGCCGATGAAATGGCCCACGAACTGGTGCTGCGGGCGCTCGAACAGCGCGTCGGGCGTGCCCAGCTGCATAACCTTGCCCCGGCTCATCACCACCACCTGGTCGGCAAAGGTGAGTGCCTCCACCTGGTCGTGCGTCACGTAAATGAGCGTGAGTTTGAGCTCGTGGTGGATCTGCTTGAGCTTGCGCCGCAGCTGCCACTTGAGGTGCGGGTCGATCACGGTGAGCGGCTCGTCGAACAGCACCGCCGCCACGTCCGAGCGCACCAGGCCGCGGCCCAAAGAAATCTTTTGCTTCTGGTCGGCTGACAGACCCGCCGCGCGCATGTTCAGTTGGTGGCTCATTTCCAGCATCTCGGCGATCTGGCCCACGCGCTGCTGGATCTGCGCCTCGGGCACCTTGCGGTTCTTGAGCGGAAAGGCCAGGTTCTCGGCCACCGTCATGGTGTCGTAGATCACCGGGAACTGGAACACCTGGGCGATGTTGCGGTCCTGCGGCGTGGCGCGCGTGACGTCACGCCCATCGAACAGCACCTTGCCGTGCGAGGGCACCAGCAGGCCCGACATGATGTTGAGCATGGTCGTCTTGCCGCAGCCCGACGGCCCCAGCAGCGCGTAGGCGCCGCCGTCCTGGAACTCCATCTTCAGCGGCAGCAGCGCGTAGTCGCTGTCCTGCTGCGGCTGGGGCTTGTAGGAATGCGCCAAATCCAGCGTGATGTGCGCCATGGTCAGCAGCCTCCCGTGCGCAGCGGCGCCAGCATCAGCGCGCCGTGGCTGGCAAACACGTAGATGTGCGCCGGGTCGAAATACAGTGTCACAGCAGACCCCAGTTCGAAATAATGCACCCCCGTGAGCTGCGCCACCACTTCACCCAGCGGCGTGGCAACGTGCACAAAGGTGTCGGAACCCGAAATCTCGGCCAGCTCCACCTCGCCCTGCAGCGCCACATCGCCGGTGCGCTGGTGCACGCGCAGTGCGCTGGCGCGCAGGCCCACGGTCAGGTCGGATGTGCTGTTGGATGCCAGCGGCTGGCGTGGCGCCAGTTCCAGCCCGCCTTGCAGGCGCAGGCCTGCGCCGACGGCCACGGCGGGCACCAGGTTGATGGGTGGATCGCTGAAAGCGCGCGCCACGCGCAGCGAGCACGGTTCGTGGAACACCTCGGCCGTGGGGCCGTACTGCAGCAGCCGCCCTTCGTCCAGCACGGCGGTGTAACCACCCAGCAGCAGCGCCTCGGCGGGCTCGGTGGTGGCATAGACCACGGTGGACTGGCCCGCTGCGAAGAGTTGCGAGAGCTCTTCGCGCAGCTCCTCGCGCCGCTTGTAGTCCAGGTTCACCAGCGGCTCGTCCAGCAGCATCAGCGGCGCGCCCTTGGCCAGCGCGCGCGCCAGTGCCACGCGCTGCTGCTGCCCGCCCGACAGCTCGGCCGGCAGGCGATCCAGGAACATCTCGATGTGCAGGCGCTCGGCCAGCTCGCGCACGCGCTTGGCGATGTCCGCTTCGCCGCGCAGCTTGAGCGGCGAGGCGATGTTGTCGGCCACGGTGAGCGAGGGGTAGTTGATGAACTGCTGATAGACCATGGCCACGTTGCGCTCGCGCACCGGCGTGCCGGTCACATCGCGGCCATCCACGCGCACCTTGCCACCGGTAGGCTCATCCAGCCCCGCCATGATGCGCATCAGGCTGGTCTTGCCTGCCTGCGTTGCGCCCAGCAGCACGGTCACCGCGTTGCTGCGCAACGCCATGTCCATGTCGTACAACCAGGTCTGTGCACCCACCTTTTTGTGGATGCACTCCAATACCAGCTCCATGTGCTCACCCTTTGCAGCAACCCGACGTTCCTGCACGCTTGCTGCGGGCAGATGACGGCGCGTTGGTTTTCGTATTTTTTCATTTTTGTTCTTTTTTGCGCGAATAGACCTAAGGTTTACCCTTAAATTTTTCCTTTTTTTTCGCTTTACAGTATCGCAACCGCCACACCGAGGCCATGAGCGTGAACACCAACCCCCGCCAAATCCTGCTGCTGGAAGAACTGCGCGCCCGCAAATCGGCCACCGTCGAGCAGTTGGCCGAAACCCTGGGCGTGACCCTGCAGACGGTGCGCCGCGACGTGCAGCGCCTGGCAGAACAAGGCCTGCTCAGCCGCTTCCATGGAGGGGTGCGCCTGCCCAGCTCCACGGTGGAGAACATCGCGCACAACCAGCGCGAAACCCTCAACTCCGCAGGCAAGGCACGCATCGCCCGCGCCGTGGCGCAGGCTGTGCCCAACCACTGCTCGCTGATCCTGAACATCGGCACCACCACCGAGGCCATTGCCAAGGCGCTGCTGCACCACCAGGGGCTGCGCGTCATCACCAACAACCTCAACGTGGCCGCCATCCTGTGCGCCAACCCGGACTGCGAGGTGATCGTGGCCGGGGGCGTGGTGCGCACGCGGGACCGCGGCATCGTGGGCGAGGCGGCGGTGGACTTCATCCGCCAGTTCCGCGTGGACATTGCCATCATCGGCATCTCGGGCATCGAAGACGACGGCACGCTGCGCGACTTCGATTACCGCGAAGTGAAGGTGGCGCAAACCATCGTGGAACACGCCCGCGAGGTGTGGCTGGCCGCCGACCACAGCAAGTTCAACCGCCCGGCCATGGTGCAGCTCGCCTCGCTGGACCAGATCGACCGGCTGTTCACCGACGAACCCCCGCCCGCCCCCTTTCCGGCGCTGCTGGAAAACGCCGACGTGCATTTGGTTGTTGCATCGGCAGAAGAAGCCCGTGCATGACCATTCACGCAATTGGAACAAGCATGAACATTCATTACACCATAGCTGCCGTATGTATTTTGAGCGCCATTCATATCTCTTATGCCGGCGAACCACAGGCAAAAATATGGATTGACAAGGAATTTCAGCCCTCCACCCTGGACAAGGATCAGCAAACTGCTGAAATGAAGTGGTTTATCCAGGCTGCCAATAAGCTTCAAGCCAAGGGGGTGACGGAAATTTCGGTAATCTCGGAAACTATCACCACGCATGAATACGAGGCCAAGACATTGGCAAAAGCCTTTGAGGAAATTACGGGAATCAAGGTTAAGCACACCCTGGCACAAGAAGGTGACGTGGTTGAAAAATTAATGGCGTCAACACAGTCCAACAAGTCGTCATTTGACGGCTGGATCAGTGATTCCGACTTGATTGGCACCCACTATCGATACGGCAAGATACTCAACCTGACAGATTACATGGTAGGGGCAGGCAAGGAATTCACCAGCCCATTCCTGGATCTGAACGATTTCATAGGCACCAAATTCACAAGAGCGCCGGACGGAATGCTCTACCAGTTGCCCGACCAGCAGTTTGCCAACCTGTACTGGTTCCGTGCCGACCTGTTTGACCGCAAGGACCTGAAGGACAAGTTCAAGGCCAAATATGGCTACGAACTGGGTGTGCCCCTGAACTGGAGCGCCTACGAAGACATCGCCGAGTTCTTCACCAATGACGTCAAGCAGATCGACGGCAAGCCCATCTACGGCCACATGGACTATGGCAAGGAGGATCCATCCCTGGGCTGGCGCTTTACCGATGCCTGGCTTTCCATGGCAGGCGCGGCCGACAAAGGCTACCCCAATGGCCGACCCGTGGACGAATGGGGGATCAGAGTCGATAGCGTGGACAAATGCACTCCTGTGGGCGCCTCCGTGGCCCGGGGTGGCGCGACCAACTCGCCTGCAGCCGTCTATGCGCTCACCAAGTACGTGGACTGGATGAAGAAGTACGCGCCCAAGGAAGCCACCGGCATGACCTTCGGCGAAGCCGGCCCCGTGCCCGCCCAGGGCCAGATCGCCCAGCAAATCTTCTGGTACACCGCCTTCACGGCGGACATGACCAAGCCCGGCCTGCCCGTGGTGAACGCCGACGGCACGCCCAAGTGGCGCATGGCCCCCGGCCCGGTAGGCCCCTATTGGAAGCAAGGCATGCAGAACGGCTACCAGGACGTCGGCTCGTGGACTTTCTTCAAAAACCACGACGCCAACCGCACGGCTGCCGCGTGGCTGTATGCGCAATTCGTAACATCCAAAACCGTTTCTTTGAAGAAATCAATTGTGGGATTGACTTTCATACGGAACAGTGATCTTCGACATGATTATTTCACAGCAAATTCTGCAAAATACGGCGGGTTGATTGAATTTTATCGAAGTCCAGCCCGGGTTGCCTGGACACCGACAGGAACCAATGTCCCTGATTATCCAAAATTGTCTCAACTCTGGTGGAAAAACATTGCCAAGGCCGTCCATGGAGAGCGTTCGCCCCAAGAGGCGATGAATAACCTGGCAGAAGAGATGGACCGGACAATGGCGTCGCTAGAACAAACGGGCATGTCCCGTTGCGCACCGCGCCTGAATCCCATCAAAGACGCCAAGCAATGGATTACCAAATTAGGTGCTCCGTGGGAAAAACTCGACAATGAAAAACCACGTGGAGAAACCATCAATTATGGAGATTTATTGAAATCGTGGAAAGAGTGGCGGGTTCGATGAAAATAGATCCCTGAGAGCCTGTTCACCATTATTTCATTGCATTTATGACCTACCTGCTTGCACTCGACCAAGGCACATCCAGCTCGCGCAGCATCGTGTTCGATGAGCTGGGCCACATCGTGGCCCAGGCGCAGCTCGAACTGCCCCAGATCTACCCCCAGCCCGGCTGGGTGGAGCACGACCCGCTGGAAATCTGGCGCACCCAGCTCGCCACCGCGCGCGAGGCGCTGGCCAAGGCCGGCATTGCGGCCAGCGACGTGCGGGCCGTGGGCATCACCAACCAACGCGAGACCACGGTGCTATGGAACCGCAAGACCGGCCAGCCCGTGCACCACGCCATCGTCTGGCAGGACCGGCGCGCCGAACCCGCCTGCGCGCAATTGCGCGCGCAGGGCCATGCCGACAGCATCCAGGCCAAGACCGGGCTGCTGGTGGATGCCTATTTTTCAGGCACCAAGCTGCAGTGGATGCTGAACCACGTGCCCGGCGCGCGCGAGGCGGCCGAGCGCGGCGAACTGGCCTTCGGCACGGTGGACAGCTGGCTGATGTGGAAGCTCACCCACGGCGCGGTGCACGTGACCGACGTGAGCAACGCCGCGCGCACCATGCTCTTCAACGTGCGCACCAACCAGTGGGACGATGAACTGCTCGAACTGCTGCGCATCCCCAAGGCGCTGCTGCCCCAGGTGCTGCCGTCGAGCAGCCATTTCGGTGATACCGCCGCCGACCTGCTGGGCCACCCCATCCGCATCGGCGGCGTGGCGGGTGACCAGCAGAGCGCACTGTTCGGCCAGGCCTGCTTTTCCGCGGGCATGGCCAAGAACACCTACGGCACGGGCTGCTTCATGCTCATGCACACGGGCCAGACCTTCCAAACATCGCGCAACGGCCTGCTCACCACCAGCGCAGCGCAACCTGGGCGACAACCCGAATTCGCCCTGGAAGGCAGCGTGTTCGTGGGCGGCGCCGTGGTGCAGTGGCTGCGCGACGGGTTGCGCGCCATTTCCACCAGCAGCGAGGTCGAGTCGCTCGCGCTGACCGTGCCCGACTCGGGCGGCGTGATGATGGTGCCCGCCTTCACCGGCCTGGGCGCGCCCTACTGGAAGCCCGACGCGCGCGGCACCATCACCGGCCTCACGCGCGGCACCACGCTGGCGCACATCGCGCGCGCGGCGCTCGAATCCATCGCCTACCAGAGCGCGGCCCTGCTGCTGGCCATGAGCCGCGACGCCGTGGCCGCAGGCGGCCAGCCGGTGAGCGAGCTGCGCGTGGACGGCGGCGCCTGCATCAACGACCTGCTGATGCAGTTCCAGGCCGACCTGCTGGGCATTCCGGTGGTGCGGCCCGCCGTGATCGAAACCACGGCGCTGGGCGCCGCCTACCTGGCCGGGCTGTCCAGCGGTGTGTACGGCAGCACCGACGAGCTCTCGCGCCTGTGGCGCGCCGAGCGCCGCTTCGTGCCCACCCTGCCCGCTGCCCGCGCGCAGGAGCTGATGGCGCGCTGGGAGCACGCGGTGCGCCAAGCCACTTTGGAGTAGGGTAGGAATACCCCCCTGAGTCGCCTGCGGCGCCTTCCCCCCGCTCTCGCATCGCTACGCGCTGCGGGCAGGGGGACGCCACCAGTGCAGCGGGGCGGCCCTTGCACGGTGGCTGCTGGCCCTGGCCACGCCGGTTGCATACGCCGAGAGAGATAGCGCTGAGCGCCGACTCTGTTTCTATTGGCGCTACCATCGTGGCCCCTGTAGTTGCCACTTCGCACCGCACCATGAGCACCAGCCCCGCATCCTCCCCACTCCCCGTGATCGCCTTCATCGGCGGCGGCAACATGGCCAGCGCCATCATTGGCGGGCTGATCCGCCAGGGCCACCCGGCCAGCCAGATCGAGGTGGTGGAACCCTGGGAAGAGGCCCGCGCGGCGCTGCGCAAGAGCTTCGGCATCGAGGCCCTGCCCGCCCCCGGCCCGCAGCTGGCACGCGCGGGCATCGTGGTCTGGGCCGTCAAGCCGCAGACCTTCAAGGACGCCGCCGCGCAGGCGCGTGCGCACACCCAGCATGCCCTGCACCTGAGCGTGGCCGCAGGCATCCGCTCGGACAGCATCGCCCAGTGGCTGGGCAGCGACTGCATCGTGCGCACCATGCCCAACACCCCCGCGCTCGTAGGCAAGGGCATGAGCGCGCTGTTCGCCCGCGCAGGCGTGAACAACGCGCAGCGCCAGAGCGTGGAAGCCATCATGGCCACCACGGGCGAATTCCTGTGGGTGGAGCACGAAAAACAGCTCGACGCCGTGACCGCCCTCTCCGGCTCGGGCCCGGCCTATGTGTTCTATTTTCTGGAGGCCATGGCCCGCGCGGGCACGGCCATGGGCCTGAGCCCGGCACAGGCGCACCAGCTCGCCGTGGGTACGTTTGTGGGCGCCTCCGAACTGGCGCGCCGCTCCGACGAGCCGCCCGAGGTGCTGCGCCAGCGCGTCACCTCTAAGGGCGGCACAACCTACGCGGCGCTGCAATCGCTGGAAAAGGATGGCGTGGGCGCCAGCTTCGAGCGCGCCATGCACGCCGCCGAGCAGCGCGCCCATGAATTGGGTAACGAGTTCGGCGCTTGAAGCATTTTTGGCCTATAGCGCTTATTCCATAAGTGCTGGCAGCTATTGTTTTGATAGCATTCAGCGCAGGGCGTAACTGGCCACGATCCCCAGAAACACCGTGAACCCAATCCAGTGGTTCTCGCGGAAGGCGCGGAAGCACCCCTCGCGGGTGCGTCCCCAGATCAGGTGCCAATGCCAGGCCACCTGCGCCAGCACAGCGGCAAGCGCTACATAAAAGATAGCACCCAGCGCAAACGGAGCAAGCGCTACAGCCCAAATCAGCACAAAACCCAGGTAGAACGCCAGAATGGCCGCCACGTCGAAGCGGCCCAGGGTGATGGCCGAGGTCTTCATGCCGATCTTCAGGTCGTCATCGCGGTCCACCATGGCGTATTCGGTGTCGTAGGCCAGCACCCACAGCAGGTTGCCCAGCACCAGCCACAGCGCCAGCCAGGGCACCTCGCCGCGCACGGCGGTGAAGGCCATGGGGATGCCCATGCTGAACGCCACGCCCAGCACCGCCTGTGGCATGGCGAAGAAGCGTTTGGTGAACGGGTAAAGGATGGTCACCCCCAGCGCCGGCAGCGACCAGGCCACGGTGGGCGTGTTGGTGGTGAGCACCAGGGCAAAGGCCACCAGCGCCAGCGCCGCACCCACGCCCAGCGCCTCGCGCACCGACACCGCGCCGCTGGTGATGGGGCGCTGTGCCGTGCGCTTGACGTGGCGGTCGAAGTCGCGATCCGCCACGTCGTTGACGCAGCAGCCTGCGCTGCGCATGAGGATGGTGCCCAGCGTGAACACCGCCAGCAGGTGCCAGCCAGGGAATCCGCCCGCCGCCACCCACAGCGCGCTGAGCGTGGGCCACAGCAGCAGCAGCCAGCCGGCGGGGCGGTTCCAGCGGATCAGGTCGAGGTACAGGGCAAAGCGGCTGTGGGGCAAGGTGGTCATGGGCAAGGGGAAAGGGAAGACAGCGCCGCCGGGCGCGCGCCCCGGTTTATACCGCCGATTGGCGTGCGCTCAGGCGCTGGTGCCGTCTGGCAGTTGGGCCTGCGCCCAGCCCGACGCATGGCCGCGCAAGAACGCCACCACTTCGGCCGGTGCCTGCAGCCGCGCGGCCAGCAGGGCGGCCATTTGCAGATCACGCAGGCGGCCCACCTGCTGCTGGGCCTGCAGGGCCTGGGCGTGCCAGCGTTGGGCAGCGTCCGGCAGCAGGGGCTGCAAGGCTTCGACGGTGTAGCGCAGCCGCTTGGCCAGCAGGCGGGCGCGGTGCAGGCTGGCGGGGTCGCAGGCCTGGCGCTGGGCCGTCTTCCAGCGCTGGTGCAGGCGCTCGGTGCGCTGGCGGGCCCAGCGCCGGGCGGGCTGGGGCGTGGCGGGCGCGGCCTGCGGCAGTGCCGCAATCCATTGCACCAGGCCCAGCAGTGCCTGGCCGGTCATGGGTGCCTGCAGCGCCAGGCGCACGGCCTTGCGCTGCACGGCAGCGGCCTGCTGAAAGGCTTGCGCCGTGCGTTCCCAGTCGGCAGCCCGGGCGGGCGAGCCGTCCACACAGGACGCCTGCACGGCGGGCAGGGTCTGGGTGCAGGCCACGTCCAGGTCGCGCAGCTCGCCCAGCAAGCCCAGCAGGGGCTCCAGGCCGGGCCAGGTGGGCGGCGGCAGGGCCAGGTCGGGCAGGCACAGCCGCAGCGCCGAGCGCCAGCGCCGCCAGCCCACACGCGCCTGGTGCACCAGCTCGGGGTGGTCAATGTGCAGCAGCCCATGCAGGTTGGTGCAGAACTGGTCGAAGGTTTCGCCCAGCAGCGCGGCCGCCAGGTCTTGCAGCGCGGGCCGGGGCCCCAGCGCCGCAGGGCGGGCGCGGCGCGGCGCGTCGAGCAGGCCCTGCGCCAGGGCAAAGCCGCGCTGCGCCTTGCTGGCCGACAGCGGCAGCACGGGCACGCGCCGCGCGATCTGCGCCGCCAGGCGGAACAGGGCTTCGGGCGGGCCGGCCAGCAGTTCCAGCTCCAGCTCGGCAATGGGCGCGCTGCGCCCGCCCGCGTGGATGTGGCCCTGGTCCAGCGCCAGCTCGATGACCACGCCGCCGCGCTGGCGCAGCGTCCAGCAGGTGCGCTCGAAGTCGGTGGCAAAGCAGGGCTGCAGGGCTGCCAGCAGCGTGCCGTCGGGGTCCAGCCGCCGCCACGGGGGTGCGGCGCGCAGGGCCTTGGGCTGCAGGGCGGGGCCGGGCACGGGCGTTTCCCATTCGCCGCGCTGGCTCAGGGCCGAGAGCTCGGCATCGGCGGTCTTGAGGGTCTGCAGCCACTGCTTGCCCTGGCCCGCCCCCTGCACACGGCGCAGCCGCAAGGCGGCGCGGCGCGCGCGCAGGTCCTGGGCCGGGGTATCGAAATACTGGTTGTGCAGCTGCTGGCGCACCGGCGCCACGCGCGCCAGCGCGGGTATGGCCGCCAGCTTGCGCAACAGGGCCGCACCGCCGCCCGCAGGCAGGGCGAGCTTGAGCTCGATCTCGGCGCCCGGCGCGGGCGCCGCAGCCACTGGGGTGCGGCGGGGGCTCATGCGGGGCTCGCGGGCAATCAGTCTTCGAGCAGCGAGCGCAGCATCCAGGCCGTCTGCTCGTGCACCGTGAGGCGCTGGGTCAGCAGGTCGGCCGTGGGCTCGTCGCCGGCCTTGTCCACCACCGCGAACAGGCTGCGCGCGGTGCGTGCCACGGCCTCGTGGCCTTCGACCAGGATGCGCACCATGTCCAGCGCCTTGGGCGGCTTGGCGGGCGCATCGGGCACGCTGGCGAGCTTGCCGAATTCGGCGTAGGAGCCCGGCGCCACATGGCCCAGCGAGCGGATGCGCTCGGCGATCGGGTCCACGGCATTCCACAGTTCGGTGTACTGCGCCATGAACATGGCGTGCAGCGAGTTGAACATGGGCCCGGTCACGTTCCAGTGGAAGTTGTGCGTGGTCAGGTACAGCGTGTAGGTGTCGGCCAGCAGGCGCGCGAGGCCCTGGGCGATGGCGGAGCGGTCCTTGTCGCTGATGCCGATGTGGATGCTGGGCGCGGTGGTCTTGGGGGCTTTGGCCATGGTTTCTCCTGGGAGGTGGTGGTGCAGAAAAGGCTTGCCACGCAGGCATGGGAACACTGTAGCGCAGGCACCCCGCACCGCGCGGCAAAAACCCTGCGCGCGCGGGCGTTCGGAGCGTTTCAGGACAGACGCGAGACGCCAGGCAGTTCGCAGGCGTAGATGGCGTTGCGCAAGGCGGCAATGGCCTCGTAGCGCGTGAAGCTGCGCCGCCAGGCCAGCACCACGCGGCGCATGGGCGGGGCGCTGCCGTCGGATTCGCGGATGGGCAGGTAGCAGATGTGCGGCTCGTCGCTCTTGCGGCGCCGCACGGTGGCGCCTTGCAGCGCATCGCGCGGCACGGCCAGGCGCGGCACCAGGGTCACGCCCATGCCTGCGGCCACCATGTGCTTGATGGTCTCCAGCGACGATCCTTCAAAGGTCTTGCGGATGCCTTCGGCGTTGCTGGCAAAGCGTGCAAACTCGGGGCAGACCTCCAGCACATGGTCGCGGAAGCAATGGCCTGTCCCCAGCAGCAGCATGTTTTCGGCCTTGAGTTCGTGGGCCGACACGCTCTTGTTCTGCGCCAGCGGGTGGGTGCTGGGCACGGCGGCCATGAAGGGTTCGTCGTACAGCGGCGCAATGGCCAGTCCGGTGTCGGGAAAAGGCTCTGCCAGGATGGCGCAGTCGATTTCGCCGGTGCGCAGCATCTCCAGCAGCTTGACGGTGAAGTTCTCTTGCAGCATGAGCGGCATTTGCGGCGTGCGCTTGATGGCGTGGCGCACCAGGTCAGGCAGCAGGTAGGGGCCGATGGTGTAGATCACGCCCAGCGTGAGCACGCCTGCCAGCGGGTCTTTGCCGCGCTTGGCGATTTCCTTGATGGCGGCGGCCTGTTCCAGCACGCTTTGCGCCTGGCGCACGATTTCCTCGCCCAGCGAGGTGACGCTGACTTCGCTGGCGCTGCGCTCGAAGAGCTTGACGTCCAGTTCTTCTTCCAGCTTCTTGACGGCGACCGACAAGGTGGGCTGCGATACATAGCATGCCTCGGCCGCGCGACCAAAGTGCTTTTCGCGGGCCACGGCAACGATGTATTTGAGTTCGGTGAGGGTCATGGGTTTCACAGTGTAAGCAAGCTGCACTTGCAGTGCCATCGCTGATCATGTGGCAGCGCAACAAATTGGCGCATGAATTCAGTTACGCGAACGCTGCACCCACGACGCATGCAACCGGCGCGCCCCAGGCCAGGGCCGCCGCGCAAGGGCCGCCCCGCCGCGCTGGGAGCGTCCCCCTGCCCGCGGCGCGCAGCGCTGCGAGAGCGGGGGGAAGGCGCCGAAGGCGACACAGGGGGGTGTTGCTTCATTTCAGTTACCCATTCCGCGAACGCGGCACCCGCGACGCATGAAACCGGCGCGCCCCAGGCCAGGGCTCCCGCGCAAGGGCCGCCCCGCCGCGCTGGGAGCGTCCCCCTGCCCGCGGCGCGCAGCGCTGCGAGAGCGGGGGG